>NZ_JAWLSB010000012.1:15309-177024 GCF_033142445.1 Rhodococcus sp. IEGM 1330 | reverse complement strand
CCGCGAAATCTACCGGCTCCTCAAGCCTGCAAAACCCCTCGAAAAGAGCACTTGACACTCATAGGAGCATCCACTGCCGCAGGCACTCAGCCCAATTGCACTGTTGCCGTAGCGCGGTGGCCGAAGATTCGCTTGCCCTCGAATGTCGCGCCCAGTGAGATCACTGCAGTACGCGTCGCCTCGTCCTTGGACTTGATCTTGCCGGTGAAGACGATTTCGGCAGCCTTGTGGGTGTCCACCGGGATAGGGGTGGTGAAGCGGACGGTGTAGTCCTTCACAGCGCCCGGGTCGCCGAGCCACTCGGTGATGTAGCCGCCGCCGACGCCCATGGTGAGCATCCCGTGGGCCAGCACGTTCTCGAGATCGATCAGCTTGGCGAACTGTTCGCTCCAGTGAATCGGGTTCGCGTCGCCGGCAACGCCTGCGTAGTTGACCAGATCACCGCGGGTCAGGCGCACCGTGCGCGGAGGTAGTTCGTCTCCGACGTTCACGTCGTCGAACTTCTGAGTAGGCCGACCCCGATACTCCTCGATGATCAGAGGTTCGTGTTCCTGCGGAGTGGACAGTGTGTCGCTCTCGCCGGAATCGGCACCGCTGACGTCCGTCGTCGCGCCGAACATGACCAAGTTCTGCGCGGACTCGGAGATGGCCGGATCGATCTCGCCGGACCGACCGACGAGGAGCGTGGTGTACGTGGTCTGCACCAGTTCGTTCTTCTGGTTGGACACGACATTCTTGGTGACCATCATGTCGCGACCCATGACTGTCTTGAACGAGTCGAGCGAGACATCGCATGTCAGTTGGTCGCCGGCAAGGATCGGCTTCTGGAACACCAACACCTGATCGGTCTGCAGAATCTGGCTCAGGTCGTAGCCCTCGGCGATGGACTGAAGAAGCTTCTTCTGCGCGAGGGTGCCGACCAGCGACATGAAAGTCAGGGGTGCCACAAGGGCGCTGTGACCCAGCGCGGCCGCGGCGTCGCCGTACCAGTGGGCGGGGTGGAAGTCCTGGACTGCGCGGGCATACTCACGGACCTTCTCGCGGCCCACCTCGTAGTAGTCCTCGGTGCGGTAGTGATAACCGACCATGCTCCGAGCATGTTCTGCCGGATCGAATGCTTCCCCGCCCGTTGCTGCCGTACCGGACTCCGCTACCTGCTCTGCCACTGTTGTCCCACCATCTCGTACCCCACTGTTCACCATTACCCGAGCAACCTACCCAACAACGGCGTTGGTTGGCCAGGCCGGTGGGTTCAAGCCGAGCGGTGTCGCGGTGAGTCGTGGTAACCCACCATGCCCACCATCGAGGCGTGTTGCGACGGCGCAACGTTGGCGATCGCGGCACCACGCGGGTGATGTCGACGCGACGCGACCGCGTCGACTGCCATCAGAGCCGCACCGTGCGCGGTGAGGGACTCCGGATTGGCCGGCGCGACGACCGGCAGCATCAGATCACGACGAAACAGGCGCCGCAGCGTCGGGATGTTGGCGCAGCCACCGACCATCACCATGGCGTTCACGGCACAGGGCGCGTCGACGATGACGCTGGCCACCCAGTCCTCCAAAGAACGAATGCTGCGCTCGAGGACATCGTCGAAGGTATTGCGCCACAACCTGACCGGACCACCGATGAAGGGTCCGGAAACTTCCGCCACCCGCAGCCTGGAAAGCTGCTCACGTGCCGTGCGTACCGACACCGCCAATTCTGCTCGGGCGTGATCGGACGCCAACTCGTCCGCTCCGTACGTGGAGAGCAAGTAGCGGGCGACTTGTTCGTCGCAGCTGTTGCCTCCGAACAGCGTGGTGCGCACCGAACTGAAGACCGTACCGGTGGCCGGGTCCGCGACGGACACCGTGGTGCCGGATGCCCCGACGTCACACACCGCGACGGTACGAGCGCCCTCGAGCTGGCCAGTGCCCCGGAGATACCGCAGCTGAGCACCGAGTTCGGAGGCGACCAGCAGGCGATCGGCCTCGTACGTGGAGTAGGCAGACGTACGCGCGCGAGCACCGGGATCGTCGGGCACGGCCAACACGATGTCGGTTCTGTCGACCATCTGGTCGCGCGACATGGAGTCGAGCAAGTCGATGGCGACCTGAAGGTGGTCGTCAGGATCGAACGAGTGAACGATGTGCGCCGACCGCACCGACTCGTCGATCGCATCGACTGCGACTCCTCGGGCAGTGGCGGAACCCACCGAAACACCAAGGACAGTTCTCATGATTCCTCGACTCGACTGGCTACTCCGACCTGCCGATAGTAACCGCCGAACCGCCGTCTGGACAGCAATCTCGGTATTTGAATGAACTTTCGGTTTGTTTTGGGAGATATAACAAGCAAGAGGACGAGTGCCGCCCGTTCTCAGGCGACGTGATCGAAAGGATCTCGACGGTCCGCCAGCAGTGGACCCCATTCCTCCTGCGCCGACGTCATCGCCGCACAGGCGACACCGTTGGCCGAGTCCAGCCCACGCGCAGCCGCGACGATGGAACGGGCAGACTGCACGAGCGAGACATCGAAACGGAAGCTGTGCGCCGCCAATTCGGCGAACGCCTCCTCCGGACTACAGCCACGCAGCGCGATGAGAACACCCACTGCCCTGTCGATGGTCGTGCGGGTCACCGGTTCTGCTGCAGGATGTTCGGTCATCGGATACTCACCGTCTACTGGTCGATCACTCGATGGTAGCGACGCGTGAGCAGAAGTTCAGGTGTCGGAGTCGAATTCACATACCCGTCACGCGAAGGACTTGTCCAAGTATCAAAGCCGCTCGCTCACAATGGAATCAACGAATCGGAGGCTATTCGACCGGATCCGCAGGCGGTTCTGCATCGGTGGTGGGCTCAGTGGTCTCCGGAACCTCGGTGGTCGGCTCGGACGGGTCCGTGGACGGCACCTCGGGTTCGGGTTCCGGCTCGGGCGAAGGATCGACGGTCGGCGTTTCCTCTCCACCCGAATCACCACCGCCGGAACCACCGCCACCCGAGTTGCCGCCACCCGCATCGCCGTCCGATTCGCCACTGCCTGCGTTGCCGCCTCCGCCGGTGACCACGCCGGGTCTGCCGCCACCCGAACCGACGGAACCGGAGTTGTCGCCACCCGACGACACCTCGCCGTACGGAGTGGCGACCGCACCCTCGGGGAGCGCTTCACTCCAGGTACCGACCGACACCGGCCCGTACACGGGGGCCACGAACAACCCGGCCTCGACGGACGGGACAGCCGACGGGCCAGGAGGTGGGGCCGCCGAATCGGCGACCACCGCCACCGAGGACGACGCGGCTTCGCCGTCTCCGCTCGACGGCTTCTCGGCGATATCTGCGGTGTCGACCACGGGATTCTGTGTCGGATCGGCCGCCGCAAGCGCCCACACCGTGGCTCCGCTCAGTGCGGCGAGAACCGCGACACCCAACCCGATCATCGCCAGTCGCGCGCTGCGTGGCGTACCGGCCACATCGCTGTCGGAACCGCTCCGGTCCTCGTCACCCGTCCCCGCAGGGACGGCCACCGGCTCGCCCGTCCACGCGGTGGGGGCGGCTGCGGTGCCGATCAGTGCCGCTGCGATGTCCAGTGAATAGTCGGCATCCACCCGCGGATCGCCGACGTCCAGCACCTCGACGTCGCCGACCTGATGGTTGAGCAGGGCGGCACGAACGATGTCGCACTGGAGGAGGGTGTCGCACACCACCGCAGAGCCGGTGATCAGCAGGTCGTTCTGTGCGGCCTGCACCCGCATGATTCCGAGCACCGTGGTGACCGCGTCACCGATACCGCCGGGAACTGCGGAGATCGAGACGGTGCGAGCGGCAACGGGGCCGAGTTCGGGTAGATCGGCCTCGACCAGCGCCGCAGATATTTCGTCGTCACCGACGTGCACCCCGAGCGCAATGGCCATGATCGTCGACTCCCCCGAATTCGATTCCGACTCAGAGTACCCTTCGAGCCTCGAATCGGGGAAATATACCGGTTTCGGCGTCAGAACTCCAACTTGCTCGCCTCGTCCCGGGCCATCTCGGCGGCACGACGCTCGCGCTCGAAGAGCAGGCCGAAGGTGAATCCGTTCTCCCCCGCCGTCGTCCCTGCCCGCGCGCCGAGAGTCCGCAGAATTTCGGTCGCGATCACCGCGTCCTGATGCTCTCCCAGCACCTCCTGAATCGTCTTGAAGTGCTTGATGTTCGCTTTCGACGCCTTCTTGTCCACCACCGGCGCAACCAACTCGGCTGCATACCGCGCGCGTTTCGACGCCTTCCGTGCGCGATGCAACGCCTCGTCGTCGGTGCCGCGCACGGCGATCTTCGTGCGATCGATCGCCTTCTTCCCTGCCTTGCGCGCAAGCTTGACCAACACGCGGTCGGTGACCTCGCCGTCGATCGGTAGCCCGCGCGACCACTCCGACAGCGTCGTGAGCAGCGAGCGGTAACGCTTGCCGTCGAGTTCGGTCATCGCCGCCTCGCGGTACCGAATCTGCTCGGCCAACAGATCGTTCTCGATCCGCGACGCCACCGGCCCGAGCACCAATTCGGGCGGCAGCTCGCGCAACGCCGCCGCGAACCGAGCACGCTGTACCTGACGATCTCGAACCTCGCCGAGAATGCTTGCATACCAGGATAGTTCGGCCTCGAGTTGTGCGGCGGGCTCGTCCTCGAACAGACTTCCGAACACACGGAGGGTACTGCGGTATCGCCGAATCGCCACCCGCGTGGAATGGATCGGATCCAACCCTCGACGCAGGTAGACATCGCCGGCGACGATCGCCTGTGCCTGATCATCGAGATAGTCCGCCAACAGCGCCGCCCCGGGTTCGGCAGGCACCTGGCGCACCACCGACAGCGCCCGATCCAACTTCGACGGATGCGCCGACGGCCGAGCACCGGCAGCGCGTAGCACCTTGCCCGCCTTCTTCAGAAACGACTCCGAGCCTGCGGGTCCGAGTTCCACCTCGACCTCCCGCCACTGCGGACCGGTCGCGCCGCCGATCAGAACGACGGAGACCCCGTCGTCGGCGATTTCCGCGACCACTGCCCCATCGGCGTCGGACACGGTGTGAATCGTTCGACGCGTCGTCAACGTCGCGACCGCGGACAACTGCGCGCCCATCACCGCACCGCGCAGCACGTCGTTCAGCTCGTCCGGCACCGCATTCTGCGCACCAGTGTCGAGAGGGAGCCGAATCTCCGTCCGCGCCTTCTCCGCCGGGACCTTCGCATGCCAGCCGTTGTCGGAATCACCGGTACGACGCCGAACCGTGATTCCGCGGCGCAACAGGTCGTGGCCGGCAGTATCGAAGTACTCACTGCTCAGGTCGGTCTCGCTCGACGCCAGTGCGCCGCCGGTGGGCACCAGTGAAGCGAGAGTGGGCAACTGGAAATCTGCGTCGACGTCGAACTTGTCTTCGCGCTCGGTCTGAATCGACTCCATACCGCTCATCCTGCCTCGAGTACCGGGGCCGGTGGAGTCGGAAAGCGCAGACCGGTCAGCGTCGCGGAAAGTCGAAGTCCGGGAACGGAAAATCGAATGTCCGAGTAGACCGCGTAGTGGTCGTCGGACGCGTCGTCGTGGCGGGGCGCGTTGTGGTCGGACGAATCGTGGTGGCAGGTGGGACCGTAGTCGGCACCGCGGTCGACCGATCGGGGGTGGGCCTGTCGGGTGCCGTCGTCTCCTCGATGTCGGACGGGGCACTGGTCGTGACCACGGTGCGCCGAGTGGCGGTGGCGCTCTCCGCGTCCGTCGTGGTCGGTGCTTCGGACGAGGACGACGTTGCCGGCGCGTCGACCGGAGAGGAGGTCTGCGCCGTCGTGGTCGCGAGCGGCAACGACGACCCGGCGGGGTCGGCCGCTGACCCGTCTGCGGCAGGCACCACGGACTGCGACCGAGCGGTCTGCGAGGAGTCCTGCGACATGTCCACCGACGGCGCTGGATCGTCGCCGCTGGTCCGTGCCGCCGCAGTGACCACGGTGCCGGCTGCACACACCGCGACGAGTGCAGCGAGCGCGCCACCGAAGTGCCGGGTCTTGTTGGCCCTGGTCATCCGCTTGGAGGAGGTGTCGCTGTGCCGCGGGCGCTTCGAGACCACCGGGGCGGCCGCAGCCACCTCGAGATCTGCGGAATCCCCATCCACGGCAGCGAACCGATCGGTGAGCACCTCGGGCGATGCCGGTGCGGGCCGCAGACCCAACGTCCGAGCAATCCCAGCAGCGCCGTGCGCCGCCAGCAGTTCCGGCTGCTCGGGCACATAGACCGGCATCGACACCGCGTCGAACAGGCCCTGCCGAATTATCTGCATGTTGGCACCACCGCCGACGGCGACGATGGCGTCGACGTGAACGCCCAGCGCGCCGACCGCGTCGAGCACGTCAACGGCCATCGAGACGGCTCGGTGCACGGCGTCGCCGATGAGCTCGTCGAGATTTCCACGCCACAGCGATGCACGTCCGCCGACGAACGGTCCGATGATCGACACGCTGCGAAGCAGGGCCAATTCGTGTTTCCCGTCGCGGACATCGTGAACGAGCCGCCTACGAGCCTCGACCGTCAGCGCCTCGGCCGCACCGAACGTCGCGATGAGGTGATCGCACAGCATCCGATCGCAGCCGTCACCACTGAGTGCGTCAGTTCGACGCGACGCGAGGACATCACCGCTGTCGATGTCCACGACGGAGACCGAGGTACCGGATGCGCCGACGTCGAACAGAGCGACGCAGCACTCGCCTGCCAGCACCCGCGTCTCACGCAGCGCACCCAACTGGGCACCGAGTTCGGACACGAGCACAACGCCGTCGGAAAAGTCCTGGTCGTAGGCCGTCTTGGGGTCGCTTTCGCGCAGTGCGAGCACCGGATGAAAGTCCGCGGACGCATACTCGGTCGCCAGATTGTGTACCGACGTGATGACAGCATCCCACGGATCGGGAGCGAGCCCGTTGGGTGCGGGCCGGGATGCAACGGGCTCGTGCACTTCCAGGACAGCACCGGGGCGAGCGTTGTCGCTGATCACGCTGCGGAGACCACTCGACCCCAATGAAGCGCCGAGTACGGACACATCGGGAACCGCGGACACTAGAAACCTCGCTCTGGTAGGCCCCAACCCACGTCAGATCACCAGAGTACCGCCACAACCGGACATTCACCACGTTTTGGCACAATGAAACAAACTGCAAGATCGTTTACTCGACGCTCGACCGAACGAAGTTCAGGTAGGCCTTCGAAGGCGTCGGCCCGCGCTGGCCCTGATACTTCGACCCCACCGCAGCACTGCCGTACGGATTCTCGGACGGCGACGACAGCCGGAAGAGACACAGCTGCCCGATCTTCATGCCCGGCCACAACGTGATCGGGAGGTTTGCGACGTTGGACAACTCCAGCGTGATGTGGCCACTGAAGCCCGGATCGATGAAACCTGCGGTCGAGTGCGTGAGCAGACCCAGCCGACCGAGCGAGCTCTTCCCCTCGAGCCGACCGGCCAGGTAGTCCGGCAGCGTCGTCAATTCCAGCGTGGAGCCGAGAACGAACTCACCCGGATGAAGAACGAACGGCTCACCGGCCGCAGGTTCGACCAGCGTCGTCAGCTCGTCCTGCTGCAACGACGGGTCGATGTGGGTATAGCGGGTGTTGTTGAACACCCGGAAAAGCTTGTCGAGCCGCACATCGACACTCGACGGCTGAACCATCGACGGGTCGAACGGTTCGATCGCCAGGTTTCCCAGGGTCACTTCGGCACGGATGTCACGGTCGGAGAGCAGCACCTCTGCAGGCTACTGGTCCTGGGCGATCCCCCGCGACACACCCGAGCCCCGATCACGACACGTAGCTCTGCAAAGGAAAAGCCGGACAATCGAGCGGCACAACCATTCACATTCGGGCAACTCCTATCAGGAAGAGTGAAATGACAATTCCGTTCGACGTCCCCTCGTACTGGGATCACCGATCCCAATGCCTCGTTCTGGCCACCACTCCCGCTGAAAATCCGGCGTTGTGGGAACAATTCCTGGACGGCGCAGAGGAAAGCTACATGCGACACGGTGTGACCACCGCACTCGAAATGTCGACCATTCGCGACGGCGGCAGCACGGCACTGTTCTTCGCCGCAATCGACCGAACCGGACAAATAGTCGGCGGCGTGCGGGTGCAAGGACCGTATTCCTCGGTCGATCAATCGCACGCACTGATCGAATTCGCCGAATATCCCGACGGGCTACGCCACGTGCACACCATGCTCGACGAACGCATCGGCTACGGAGTCGTCGAACTCAAGTCTGCGTGGGTCGCTCAGGACGCACCCCACGGCCGCGCCGTCACCGCGATGATCGCGGAATCACCCGCCTACAGCACGGCTCTTCTCGGCGCGCGCTATGCCCTGGCCACCGCGGCCTCCCACGTCCGCGCCGCATGGCTCGACACCGGAGCGGTCATCGCCACCCAGATCGCGCCGATCCCCTATCCCGACGAACGCTATCGAACAGAGGTGTTCTGGTGGGACAGAACAACACTCGCATTCAACGCCGACCTGGCCACCTGGCGCCGGATGCGGCACAACACGGTCACCCTGCTCGCACACCGCCGCGCAGCCGTCGCACTCCCGGAAGCAGTCGCATCATGAACGATCGAACCACACCCGGCCACCACTGGAAGCCTGTGATATTCGACGAGACGGACGCCACACAGCGCGACGCACTCGACGAACTCAGACGCGATCCGACCCTCACATTTCTGGACGAGCGGAAGACGCAGAGAACGGGCCTGCACTCACTGCTTCCCAGCCCTGAGCAGAGCCTTCTCGACGAAAACGACAGGTGGGTTTTCTTTCCCTGGCGAAAAACTGTCGTTGCCGTACTCGGACCGAACTCGTTTCGACACCTGAGGCTGGACAGAAACAGAAACAAAATAACCCTTGCGGAACAGAATTCCTTGGGAGATCTCACGATAGGAATCATCGGACTCAGCGTCGGGCATGCCATTGCCCACACTCTCGCACTCGAAGGAATCTGTGGGACGCTTCGCCTCGCGGATTTCGACGAGATCGAACTTTCCAACCTCAATAGAATTCCGGCGTCCATCCTCGATCTCGGCATCAACAAAGCGGTCGTCGCAGCCCGACGCATTGCCGAAATCGACCCGTATCTACGCGTCGAAATCGCCGAGGACGGCATCACAGAGAACACCATCGACGAGTTCTTCGACGGACTCGACCTGCTCGTCGAGGAATGCGACTCCCTCGATGTCAAGGTCCGCGCCCGCGAGGCGGCCCGGTCGCGACGCATCCCGGTACTGATGGAGACCTCCGACCGTGGACTCCTCGACGTCGAACGCTTCGACCTCGAACCCGACCGCCCGGTGTTCCACGGCGTCCTCGGCGAGATCGACTCGACGAGCCTGCGAGGACTGGGCACCCGCGACAAGATCCCGATAGTGCTGGATCAGCTCGACGCCTCGCTGCTGTCGGCACGGATGGCCGCGTCGATGGTGGAAGTGAGCGAGACGATCGAGACCTGGCCGCAATTGGGCGGCGACGTTCAACTCGGCGGTGCCACCATCGCCGCAGCCGTTCGACGCTTCGGCACCGGAGCGGACCTGCCCTCCGGACGAATCCGCATCGACCTCGACACCCATCTCGACGCGCTCGCGGCCCCGAACCCGACGCGTCGGGCGCAGCCGCCATCGGTCGATACCGCTGTCGACGCTCACCGCACCTCCGTCGATCCCGACGCGCTCGTTCTCGACGCTGCCCGCCGAGCGCCGTCCGGTGGGAACAGCCAGCCGTGGACGTTCACCCGAGATGGACGCACCGTGCGGATCGAGGTCGACCGTTCACGAACCTCGACCCTCGACATCGCCTTCCGCGGCAGCTACGTGGCAGTCGGTGCGGCCGCCTTCAACGCGCGCGTGGTGGCCACCGCGCAGGGCAGGCTCGACCGCACCGATGTCGGCGAGCACGGAGTCGAGATCACACTGAGTGCGGGCGACCCGCAACCCATCACCGATCGACGCCTGCTCGACGGCGTTTTCGAGCGGTGCACCAACCGGGAAATGGGCACCGGCGCGCCCCTGGACGCGGACATCGCCGCCGACATCGCCGCTGCGGCAGCAGCCGAAGGTGGACGGGCAGTGCTGCTGACGGCACCAGAATCCATTGCGGCGGCCGCGAATCTCCTCGCCGCCGCCGACCGAATCCGGTATCTCACACCGCACCTGCACCGAGACATGTTCTCCGAGTTGCGCTGGCCGGGAGATCTCGATCCCGATCGGGGAATCGAGGTGTCGACGCTGGGGATCGACGAGGCGGACCTGTCCAAGCTCGAGATCGTCAAGCGGCCGGACGTCATGGAGCTCGTACATGCCTGGGACGCCGGCACTGCACTGGGGACCGATATGCGCGATCGAGTGCTGTCGAGTTCGGCGCTTGCAGTGGTCGTCGTACCCGGATCGACCGCAGAACATTACATCAGAGGAGGATGTGCAATGGAGAACGTTTGGGTAACTGCGCATTTGCGCGGATTGGCAGTGCAACCGGTTTCCCCTGCGTTCCTGTACGCGCGTACCACGGAGGAATTCCGACAACTGTCGACGCACCACGCAGAAGCGCTGCAGCAGTTGAGTTTCGAGTTCCGCGCCCTGCTTGAAATGGAAAACACCGAGTCCGTTGCACTGGTGTTGCGGCTCAGTTGCGCCCCGAAAACCGTGATACATAGTCGCAGACTTCCTGTTTCAGCGTCTGTATCGGGGTAGAGTTCCGGCGAAGACCAGGGGGAACAGTCCTGCACTGCGTCTACGAGAGGCGGGAGTGGGGCCCTGGAGCACAATCGGACGCTCGAGGTCCTCGTCACCGGCGTCGCAACCGAACTCATGGGAGTCGATGCGGCGACGGTGCGCGAGGCCTACGACTCCGTGCTGCGGCAACTCGTGGACTACCTCGGCATCGACTTCAGCTTCCTTCGGCACAACGATTTCGAGGCCAGGGCCACCAGGCTCAGCGCGGAATGGCCACCGCGATTGAGCGTGCCCGATCCGGATCCACTCGCAGTGGTCTACTTCGACGACGCAGACTCGGTATTCCGTCTGGCCGAAACACTGACCGAACCGGCAGTGTTTCGGCCGGATCCGGAACAGGAGGACTACCGCCGACGCGTCGAGCAGGGGTCGGGATTCACCGCGACCTCGATGGCCGTCGTGCCGCTGCTGCACTCAGGACGCACCACCGGAATCCTCGGCTTCATAAAGATCGGCGACCGAAGTTGGTCCGAGGCAGAACTCAACGCGCTCAAAGCAATTGCGGCACTGCTCTCTCAACTACAGGCGCGAGTGATCGCCGAGGAGCAACTTCGATTCTCGGCGCTCCACGACCACCTGACCAAACTGCCGAACCGGCCGGCTCTCGCACAACACCTTCGCGAACGGCTCGACCCGTCCATGCCCGGCCCCGTCGCCGTGATGCACATCGACCTCGATCGACTCAAAGCACTGAACGACTTTCTGGGCCACCTCGCCGGAGACCACTACCTCGAGACCATCGCCGATCGACTGCAGAGCTTCGTCGGCAAGTCGGCCGGTCTCGTCGCGCGCCTGGGCGGCGACGAGTTCCTGGTGGTACTGGCCGGGCCGTGCTCGGCCCGCGTCGCGACACACCACGCCGAGATGATCGCCGATGCCATGAACGCCCCCGTCACTCTCGGAGTCGAACGCATCAGCAGAAGCGCGAGCATCGGAATCGCCTTCGGCCAACCGGGCAAGCACACCGCCGAGTCGCTTCTGCGGCAAGCGGATCAGGCCGCCCTGGTGGCCAAACGCGCAGGCGGCCACGACATCGCCCTGTTCACCGAAGAGATGCACGCCGAAGCCGAACTCCGCAACGACGTCGAGATCCATCTGCGCGACGCCATTGCAGGCGACTCACTCACCCTGCACTTCCAGCCCGAGGTGGACCTCGTCACCGGACGCATCACCGCAGTCGAAGCACTGGTCCGATGGCAACACCCCACCCGCGGACTGCTCCCCCCGTCCGCATTCATCCCGGTGGCCGAGGAGACGAACCTCGCCGGTGAACTCGGCCGCTGGGTCCTCGACCGCGCCTGCCGCACCCTCGCCGACTGGCAACGCGAGATCCCCCACCTCGACATCGCGATGCGCGTCAACATATCCCCCGTTCAACTGGTCACCAACGGATTCGTCGGTGCCGTCGCCAGAGCACTCACGGAGTTCTCGATAGCAGGGCCCGACCTCTGCCTGGAGATCACCGAAGTGGCAGTGGTACAGGACCTTTCCCGCACCCGCGTGACACTGCGCGAACTCCGCGAACTCGGCGTGCACGTGGCCATAGACGACTTCGGCACCGGATACAGCTCCCTGTCGCACCTCAAGGAACTCCCCGTCGACACACTCAAGATCGACCGCGCCTTCGTCACCGAGCTCGGCAACAAAGAGACCGGCGACCTCGCCATCGTCCAGTCCATCATCGGACTCGCCGACGCATTCGGGTTGAACATCATCGCCGAAGGCGTCGAAACACAGAGCGCCAGAAACACCCTGATCGCACTCGGCTGCACCCGCGCACAGGGATACCTGTTCTCCGAGCCGGTAGCAGCACACGACGCCCTCACCCTGCTGCACGGCGTGCGAATCGACATCTGAACGCCCTGCTAACCTGACACCGCACCACACGCCGGTGTAGTTCATTGGTAGAACGCGACCTTCCCAAGGTTGAGAGGCGGGTTCGATTCCCGTCACCGGCTCCACAGACCGCCCACTTCGGGCCGTCACCCGCACCACTCCTGCCCATCCGAGTCGCTCCCGTCTCGTCCGTATCGCTGAACTCACAGACGCCGCCGAGTCACTGCGGTCACTCCTGAAACAAACCGACCATCGCTAAATATCGGCCATTACCCTTGCTGCGGACCGGTAGCGTAGGCGAATTCATTCATTGTATTCGCAAGAATTCCTGCATTCGAGAAGAAACTTTTGCCACCTACTTGGCCGTGCTAGAAATCAATTGGGGCGACATTTACCGCGACATTCGACCTGACAGGAATCCCCTTCATGAGATCACTATTGACAATTGCTGCGGTCACCCTGACCACGATGGCCGTTGCGGTCTCGTCGGCGACCGCCGCCCCGTCACAGGCCGCACCTCCGCGAACCCAAGGCGGAGCGGGAACCCTTCTGTGGGAAGATCAGTTCAACGGGTACGGTGGACCCGACCCCTCCAAATGGGGCTTTCAGACCGGTCGATGGGGCGCGAGTTCCGGTGAGCAGCAGTACTATACGGATTCCTGGAACAACGCCAACCAGTTCAACGGCTCACTGAACATCATCGCACGTCGGGAGAACGCACCCGACCGCAAGCGGGCACCGTACAACTTCACCAGCGCCCGCGTGGTCAGCATGGGCAAGCAATCGGTGACGCCGCCGGTGCGCATCGAAGCATCGATCAAGATGCCGAGCGCCCAGGGCCTGCTACCCGCATTCTGGACCCTCGGCCTACAACCCGGTGGCGAATATTCATGGCCCAGCCAAGGGGAAGTGGACATCGTCGAAATTCCCAGTCTGTACGGACCGTCATTCAATTTGCACGGCCCCTCGAAGTGGAACCCCAATCAAGATGTGAAAGCCGGCGGGAGCATGGATCCGGTCAATAACGGATTCCATACATACCGAATCGACTGGCTACCGAACAGCATCACCTGGTTCGTCGACGGAGTCGCTCGGTACTCCCTGACTCAGGCCCAGTACGAGGCGAAAGGTGGCAATTGGAAGGCGTTCTCGGGCGCTTGGCCGCATTACATCCTCTTCAACGTCGCCGTGGGCAACAACTGGGTCGGCAAGACATTGAACAGCACGCCGTATCCGCAGACGATGAGTGTCGACTGGCTGCGCGTGAGTCGCCTCTGACCTGCAGAGCAGTCTGTTCTCTCCCCATGGGGCTCAGCCACTACGGCTGGGCCCCGTGCGGTGAACACGCTCGGCGCGATGTCGACGACGGAACAATTCTTGTGACTTTTATCAGTTCACGCCTCTTTCCATAGGGACATTTCACAGTTCGAGGAATACCGTCGACCCATGCGCGGGCCACGGCGAAGTCTGATCACCCTCGCAATCGTCGCTGCCGCTGCACTGCTTGTGCCTTCCGCACACGCGGGGCCGGTGATGCCCACCGCTGCCGCCCCCGAGCAACGCGATCACGCCGATGCCATCCGCTACGCGGCATCGAATCGCGACGCCGCCCCTCCCGGAGCCAACGACATGAGCTGCAAGCCCACCGCAGCCCACCCGAATCCTGTCGTCCTGGTGCACGGCACCGACGCCACTTCGTACTCCGACTGGGCCGGCTTCGCACCGATCTTGAAAGCAGCCGGATTCTGCGTCTTCGCCATCAACTACGGCACGTCGCCGGACGGTAGATCCAACGGGTACGGCGTCATCGAAGACAGTGCAGCGCAACTGAAGGCGATGACGTTGTCGATACTCCGGGCAACCGGTGCCGCCACAGTCGACGTGGTCGGCTACTCGCAGGGTGCCGCGGTCGCTCGGTACTTCGTCAACAGGCTCGGCGGTGCCTACGTGGTCGATCGATGGGTGGGGATCGCCTCACCGACGTACGGCGGCACCATGTACGGAGTTGCGCCCGTCGTGCAGGCAGTGCCCGGTGCAACCGGTGTCGTAGCAGGCGAATTCGGGCCGGGTCTCGCGCAACTGATGGCCGGATCCGACTTTCTCGACCGACTCAACGCAGGCGGCGACACCGTGCCCGGGGTGGAGTACACGTCCATCGCAACGAGGGTCGACGAAGTGATTCAGCCGTACACCAATGCGCTGCTTCGGGATCCGGGAGCGCACAACATCGTGGTGCAGGACGTGTGCCCCGATACCGAGGTAGCGCACTTCACGTTCACCTACGATCCCACCGCGCTGCGGCTGGCGCTCAACGCTCTGGACCCAGCGAACGCGCGTGCTCCGACCTGCGTACCGGTGCCGTTGGGAGCCGGAATCCTCGACGTCGTCCTCGCCAGCCAGTGACCCTCAGGTCAGAAGCTGATACGCCCTGAGCCCGACGTAGAGCTCGGCGGCCTGGATCGGATCACGGAAGTCGCGCCCGGTGAGCTCGGCGATTCGACGCAGCCGATACAACACCGTATTACGGTGGTAATGCAGCGATTCGGCGGCATCGCGGGTGGAGCCGGCGCACGAGAACCAGGCGTCCAGGGTGTCCAGCAGGCTCTGCCGTTCGGCTCGCGGCAACGCCAGCAGATCACCGAGTATCTGACGCGAGGCGATCCGGCCCGATTTCGGATCGCGGACCAGCAGCAGCGGTACCGGCACGGAGTCGTAGCGCACCGGTGCGGACGATGAGGCCTCGCCCGAGGTGCACGACCTCGCCAACCGAGCCTGGCCAACGGCATCACCGATACCCGACGGGGACCGGAAGACCGAACTCACCCCCACCTGTCCCGGACACAGTTCGCTCAGCGTGATCAACGCTGAATCGATCTCCGATTCCGTTGCGGCACAAATCAGCCCGACGCTACCGTCCACCTCGGCATCCCACACCGATTCGGCACCCGCGGTACGGAGGCGGGCGATCAAACCGTCGATCCCCACCGCTGCGGTCAACGGCTCCTGCGAGATCACCGCGAAGTAGCCGTGGTCTGGAATGCGAAACGTTCGCAACGCGTCCGCTGCCGCAGTCGGATTCGCGCCGTGATCGGCGAAGAGCACACGGATGAGGCGTCCACGGGCTTCGGCGCTCTCGCGCGCACGCATGTCCGCGCTCTCTCGATAGGCTTCCGCCGCCTCGTCGGAGTACACGTCGACCAGCGCCCAGACCTGAGCGGCCATGTCCAGCAGCGCATGACTGGCCCGGCCGTCCGAACGTTCCATCAACTCGTCCCAGACCAACCTGCCGCCCAGCCGAAAAGCATGCAGCAGGGCAGCCAGCGGTACCCCCTGCTCGGCTTTGAGCCGACCGGCGTCGCGAGCCGACTCGAGTCGCATGGGAGCACGACCGGACAGCTTGCCCAGCATCGACGCCAGATTGCTCCGCGAGGCCTCGTAGAGCTGGTCGGTGGTGAGCAGCGTCGATTCGAGGTAGGCGTGCTCTGCCCCCAGGATCCGCCGTACCAATTCCGTCGCGAGATCGTCGACGCCGTCGAGCATCGTCGCGGCCAGATCGGTCGGTGACGGATGCACGTCGAACTCGGTCGCGGTCATGACAGAACTCTATCCTCACCCGTGTAAGCCACGCCACAGCGAAATTGTGCGACGGCACAAACCGATGCATCCGATTGAGGCCCGTGGCCCATAGCGTCCCGCGTCCGAGTGCGACCACAATCACAGTGGAAGCCGTGTACCCGAACGACGAGTGGAGCCGAGAAGTTGACCAGCGACGTCACCCCACACCTGCAATCCGTACCGACGACGGGACCCACCGAGGCAGTCGACGCCGCACTCGCCGATCTGTCCGAGGGAGAGAAGAACTGGGGACGCCTCACCCTCGCCGAGCGGCGGGCCCTCCTCGAACGCGTGCATGCGCTGACCACAGCTCACGCGCAGGAGTGGGTGACGGCGGCAACGTCGATCAAGGGGCTCGACGCCTCGTCCAGCCTCGTCGGAGAGGAATGGCTGTCGGGTCCGTACTCGTTCCTGAACGGACTGGGCACCATGGCACACACACTCGCGGCGCTCGAAGCCGACAGCAGCCCACTGGCCGGTGCCACGTTCGGGACGGCACCCGGTGGGCGCACGACGGTTTCGGTGCTGCCCCTCAACATCTTCGAGCGACTCCTGCTCAACGGGTTCACCGCGGAGGTGTGGCTGAAGCCCGGAATCGACCGTGCAACCGCACAGCGGACCGCGGGCCTCGCCCAGCTCGATCCCACCCGCACCGCAGGCGTCGGGGTGGTACTCGGCGCAGGCAACATCACCTCGATCGCGCCGCTGGACGCGCTGTACGAACTGATCGCGTTCAACCGAGTCGTCGCGCTCAAGCTGAACCCCATCATGGATCCGCTGCTGCCGGTGTTCGAGAAAGTCCTCGCACCGCTGGTCGACATCGGCGCACTGCGCCTGCTCACCGGCGGGGCCGACGTAGGCACCTACCTGGTCCAGCACTTGTCCGTCGACCACGTCCACATGACCGGCAGCGCCATCACGCACGACGCGATCGTCTTCGGTCCCGGCCCGGACGGAGCTGCTCGCAAGGCGGCCAACGACCCGATCCTCACCAAGGAGATCTCCAGCGAACTCGGCGGCGTCTCGCCCACCATCGTTCTGCCCGGTGAGTGGAGCCGTGCCGACATCGAGTTCCAGGCCGAACACATCGCCACCCAACGCCTGCACAACAGCGGATACAACTGTGTCGCTTCGCAGGTCGTCGTGCTGTCCTCGGAATGGAAGCAGCGCGACGAATTCGTCGCCGCCGTGCGCGCCGCCCTCGACCGCGCGCCTGCACGGGCGCCCTACTACCCCGGCAGCGACAAGCGAGTGTCCGACGCCACCGCCACCTACCCGTCCGCCGAACGCCTCGGCGAGCGCGGCGGCCGCGTGCTCATCACCGATCTGAACCCCGGCGAATACGCACCGCTGCTGCAGACCGAGTACTTCGCACCGGTCATGGGCATCATCGAATTGCCCTACAGCGGAGCCGCATTCGCAGCCAAGGCGGTGCAGGCCGCGAACGAGGAATTCACCGGAACACTCGGCATCAACATCATCGGCACCCCCGCCACCATCAAGGGACTCGGGGAGAAGTTCGACACCATGCTCGCCGAACTGCGCTACGGCACCATCGCCGTGAACGCCTGGACGGCCATCGGATTCCTCACCGCAGCGGCGACCTGGGGCGCATTCCCCGGCCACACCGTCGACGACGTGCAGAGCGGAATCGGCATCGTGCACAACGCATTACTGATCGACGGGGCCGAGCGAACAGTGGTCCGAGGTCCATTCCGGCCGCTGCCGCGCTCGCTGGTCAACGGCGAGCTCTCCATCTCCCCGAAGCCACCGTGGTTCGTCACCAACAAGACGGCAGCATCGACCGGCAAGCTGCTCACCGCATTCGCGGGCGCACCGTCCTGGTCCAAGCTGCCGGCAATTTTCGCCTCCGCCCTGCGCGGGTAGAACCCAGCGTCGACGACGACCGAAGGACAATCATGAGCTCTCAGCGCACGACGGCCGACTACATAGTGGTGGGCGCAGGTTCGGCAGGCGCGGTGGTGGCCAATCGCCTCAGCGCAGACCCACGCAACGAGGTGATCCTCCTCGAGGCCGGCCCCGAGGACAAGAACAAGTTCGCCCACATCCCGGCTGCGTTCTCCAAACTCTTTCGTAGCGAGGTGGATTGGGACTACCTGACCGAACCGCAGCCGGAGCTCCGAGATCGCAGCATTTACTGGCCGCGAGGGAAGATGCTCGGTGGCTCGTCGTCGATGAACGCGATGATGTGGGTGCGCGGATTCGCCGCCGATTACGACGATTGGGCGGCAGTGTCCGACGACTCCTGGTCGTTCCGCAACCTCGTCGGATACTTCCGCAAGATCGAGAACATCGAGGGCACAACAGCACTCGACGCGGGAACCGACGGCCCACTCGTCGTCTCTCACCAGCGCAGCCCCCGCGCCCTGACGTCCTCGTTCCTCGACGCCGTCGAAGAAGCAGGCTATCCGCTGGAAACCGCCAACCTGCCCGAGCCCAAGGGCTTCACCCGCACGATGGTCAACCAGAAGCGCGGAGCACGGTGGAGCACCGCGGATGCCTACCTGCGACCGGCGAAGAAGCGCAAGAATCTCACCATCCTCACCGAGGCACACGCCACTCGCGTCTTGTTCGAAGGCACTGCGGCAGTAGGCGTCGAGTACACCTCCGGTGGACAGACACACACCGTGCGCGCACACAAGGAAGTGATCCTCTCCGGCGGAGCCATCAACACTCCGCAGCTGCTGATGCTCTCGGGCATCGGCGACCAGGAACAGCTCAAATCCCACGGCATCGCCGTCCAACACCACGCGCCCGGCGTCGGGCAGAATCTCCTCGACCACCTGGCGGCACTGATCGGCTGGAAAACAGAAAGAGACTCCCTCTTCCACGCCGAGAAGATCCCCGAGTTGGTCAACTACCTCACGCGCCGACGCGGCATGCTCACCTCCAATGTCGCCGAAGCGTACGGATTCATCAAGAGCCGAGAAGATCTTGCTCTGCCCGACGTCGAACTCATCTTCGGACCGGCACCGTTCTTCGACGAGGGACTCGTCGGCCAGGATTCGCACGCCGCCGTCATCGGCGCGGTACTCGTCAAACCCGAGAGCCGAGGCGAGATCACCCTCCGATCGGCCGACCCCCTGGCCAAGCCCATCGTGGAGCCGCGCTACCTGAGCGACCCCGGCGGACTCGACCGCCGCGCCATGATCGAAGGGCTACGGGCCTGCGTTGCAATCTCCGAAACCCCATCGATGAAGGGCGAGCTCGGCGACATCGTCCGACCGAGGGTGGCGTCGAACATCTCCCCGGCGGACCTGCTCACCGAGGCTCTCGAGCAGAATGCGCACACTCTATATCACCCCGTGGGCACTGCCCGTATGGGCAACGACGCCGACAGTGTCGTCGACGCCGAACTGCGGGTGCGGGGCGTCGACCGCCTTCGCGTCGCCGACGCGTCGATCATGCCCAGCATCATCCGCGGACACACTCATGCACCGTCGGTGGTGATCGGCGAACGAGCAGCGGACTTGATCCTTCGTTGATCCTCGAGTGAACCTTCGGAAAATTTCCGGTTTGGCAGTCCGGTTTGTCGGGTAACAGGTGGGCACGCTCCCTTGCAGGGGATCGAGATGGAACCCATCCGCTCGGCAAGCAGCGCCGAATGACCCACAACGCTCGAGAGACGAGCACGGAAGGTTGACCGACATGTTCACTGTTCGTAAAGCTTTGGCCGCCACCGCAATCGGTGCACTGACGATCGTCCCGCTCGCCGCATGCTCGAGCGACGACTCGTCGACCACGACCGAGACGTCCTCGGCTTCATCCGAGGCAGCCACCACCGAGGCAATGCCGGAGCCCGCAGCCGAGGTCCCCGACCTCAGCAACGGTGTCGACACCGCAGTCGCTCTGGATGCCGGCTTCACCGGCGCGCTGACCACCCTGGGCCTCACGCCCGGCGTCGTCGGAACCGCCACTCTGGCAGACGGATCCATCCGATTCCCGATCACCGGCGGAGACGTCAGCTACTGGGAGCCCGGCACCGTTGATCCCTACGTCCAGGGCATGATCATGCACGACGGCAGCGGCCTGTCGCTGACCGCCGGCGAGACCGTGGTCGAGCTCATCAACTTCGACATCGACCCGGGCACGTCGATCCTCACCGGTGACGTCATGGTCAACGGCGAAGAGGCTGCAGCAGATGCAGTGCTGTTCGATCTCGACGGCCGCACCCTGCAGCCGCTCGCGACCGGACCCGACAACACCGCAATCCTGCAGGGCACCGAGGTGAAGATCTCGGAGACCGCTGCCGGTCTGCTCAACAGCACCTTCAACACCGATGCTGTGACCCCGGGGCTGCTCGTGGGCGTTGCGACCATCACGGTCAGCACTGCCTAATCACCTCCTGAACGCCCGTGCGCGAGATGTCGCCGTGAAAGACGGTGGCTCTCGCGCACGGGTGTTTGCATCGCACGGTCAGGAGCCCGAATGAGAGCATTCACGAAGATCTACGGCGGACACCCGCTGCATGCGGTCGGCCTGCTACTCTCGTTCGCCCTCGTCGGCTACGTCGTCACACTCGCAGGGCCGCAGACTCTGTGGAACAGCGACGTGTGGTGGAAATCCGTTCTCGTGTGGTTCTTCGGATCGGTACTGCTGCACGATGCCGTACTGTTCCCGCTCTACTCGCTCGCCGATCGACTGGTCACCGGCATTCCACGCCGCCGCCCGGCCGTGTCGCCGGTGAACTTCGTTCGAGTTCCTGCACTCGGAGCTGCGCTGACCTTCCTGATGTTCTTTCCCGGCATCCTCTCTCAGGGCGCGCAGTCGTACAGGGCCGCAACCGGTTTGACCCAGGAACCCTTTCTCGGACGTTGGCTCGCGCTGACCGCGGTGTTGTTCACCGTGAGCGCCGCCGCCTACTTCATTCGATGGACCCGCGTACGGAGCCGAGCATGAGCGTCACCGCCGATACACTCTTCACCCGCGCAGCAGCCGGACTACCCTGCTGGATAGGCGATTCCGACGGCAGCAGGCAGCAACTTCCCACCGCACGGTGGATGGGTGGCAGCGCCTCGTCAGCCGAGGATCGCCGCGCGGATCACGCCATGCTCAGCCGCTGCACCGGGCCCACGATCGATCTCGGCTGTGGGCCGGGTCGACTCACCGAAGCGCTTGCTCGACGCGGCGTTTCGGCACTCGGTGTCGACAACTCCCGAGCTGCGGTCGACCTGACCATCGGACGCGGCGGCAACGCCGTTCTCCGCGACCTCTTCGAGCCACTGCCCGACACCGGCAACTGGTCGTGTGTCCTTCTCGCAGACGGAAACATCGGCATCGGCGGAGATCCGGTGCGTCTGCTTCGCCGGGCAGCCGACCTGCTGGCACCCCACGGGGCCGTCATCGCCGAGGTGGATGCGCCCAGCGACACGGGAATTCGGCACCGCACCGTTCGATGGGAAACCGACACCATGGTCGGCGACTGGTTCGCCTGGTCGAGTGTCAGCGCCGACGCCACCGCGGATCTCGCCGGTGCCGCCGGCCTTCGAGTGGTGGACGTGGCACCGATCGACGGGCGCTGGTTCGCTCAGATGACGCTGGCTCCGCTCACCAGTTCGTGAACAGCAGATGATTGATCGCCAACGCACCGATCACCTGCAGCGCCAACCAGAAGCGATGCGTCCTGATCGGCAACACAGCGGGCGCGATCAGCATCCACATCGCGAAGGGCAACCAGATTCTTTCGGTCTCGGCTTTGCTCAACTGGCTCAGATCGGCCATCACCACCGCGGCGACACCGCCGATCACCAACAGATTGATCGGCTCGAACCGCGTGAGAATCCGTGGGAACGCAGCGGGCACAGCAATACCCAGCGCACAGAACAGCGCCGCGAAGTTCGCCCAACCCCAGTACTCGAACGGGCGGTCCTTCGCGATGCCCTGGTAGTAGCGCTCCTGCACCAGTTCGTATCCGTCGTACCACCAGAATCCGTACGCCGTGAAGATTCCCGCAACGATCAGCGCACCGATCAGCGCACCCACGAACGGCAGAATCTTTCGCCCGGCAATCAACACCGCGACCGCAGGCAGGCCCATCAGCACCAGCCCGTAGTTGAGGTAGATACCGAAACCGAGCAATACTCCCGCGCCGATCGACGCGGGCCACAGGTAGCGCTTCGTCGAGATCGCCAGCAGCGCAATTCCCCACGCGGCGACACCGGCGTAGAACGCATCGGCCGAGACAGCTATCCAGATTGCCGCCGGGGCGATCGCCACGAACGGTGCTGCACGCCGTGCGATGTTCTCGTCGCCGAGCACCCCGAGAGTGAGTACCAGCGCCACAGCGGCACTCGTACCGACCAGCACACAGAGCGTCGCCGCCCAGGCTCCACCGCCGAGGCCGAGGCGGTCGAGCCAGACGAAGGTGAGCAACGCGCCGGGTGGATGACCGGACACATGCGTCGTCCACGAATCGGCCTGGTAGTCCAGAATGCGCTCGGAGAACCCGCGGAGCGTGGCGGGAATGTCGGTGACGCCTGGCACTTCGTGCAAGTACTCGTCCGTCGATGCCAGCCGGTTCACGAAGCCGCGTTTCCAACCGTCCACCATCGCCAGCGACATCGTCCAGGCCGCCGACGCACCCCACACGACGAACAACAGTCGCGTCCACGACAGTCGGCGTGCCACCGTCGGACCCCACAACACGGTGGCCACGGCGATCAGAACGGCGACGGGAGTTCCCCATCCCACGTGAATCTCGCGGAAGCCGAACAGCGGTGCCGCATCGGCGAAATCACGCACCTGCTGCGGAGTTCTGTTGATGATGGGGGTGACGAGTTCGTTTCCCAGGTACGGAACGACGAACGCGACCACGACGAGCACGACGGCCAACGTGCCGGCGACGGCTTCTCTCCAGTAACGGATAGTCTTTTCTCCCTGCGGACTTGAAGGCGAACACGACTTGGAATCAGCATATCGACCGACGGTGATGGAGGATGAGTAGATGAACAACGACGCGAAGGGGCGGGCCGAGATAGCCGTCATCGGCGGCAGCGGCTTCTATTCGTTCTTCGCGGATGACGCCGAGGAGGTAGTGCTCGACACCCCCTACGGCGCTCCGAGCGCCCCGATCACGTTGGGCGAGGTGGAGGGTCGGCGAGTCGCGTTTCTGCCCAGACACGGCCGAAACCACGAGTACTCACCCCACACGTTGCCGTATCGCGCAAACATGTGGGCGCTGCGGATGCTCGGGGTGGGGCGAGTGTTCGCACCGTGCGCGGTCGGATCCCTGGTGTCCGAGTACGGCCCGGGAACCGTCGTGATTCCCGATCAACTCGTCGACCGAACCTCCGGGCGTGCGCAGACCTACTTCGACGAGGGCGGGATTCACGTCGAATTCGCAGACCCCTACTGCCCCACGTTGAGGAAGTCCGCGGTCCAGGATTCAGCGATCGACGGCGGCGTCATGGTCGTCGTCGAAGGTCCTCGGTTCTCCACTCGTGCCGAGAGCCGATGGTTCGCCCGCCAGGGTTGGACGCTCGTGAACATGACCGGCCATCCCGAGGCGGTCCTGGCTCGCGAACTCGAACTCTGCTACGCACCGATCGCATTGGTGACCGACCTCGACGCCGGAATCGAGTCCGGTCAGGGAGTCAAGGCGGTGGACGTGTTCGCGGAATTCCAGAAGAACATCGAGCCGCTCAAAGCACTGGTGCGCTCGGCCATCTCCGACGCTCCCACCGGTGACTGCCCCACGTGTCGGGTGCACACCGGCATCACGCTGCCGATCGAACTGCCATGACACGGGTACTGCTGACCGGTGCAGCCGGATTCATCGGCGGTCACATTCTCGATGCGGCTGCCGTCTCCGGCCACGAGGTCGTTGCCGTCGACGCCATGCTGGAATCGGCGCACGGCCCCGGAGCGCGAGCTGACGGGATCATCGATCTCGATGTACGCGACAAGGACTCACTCGTCGACGCATTGCGCGGGGTCGACGTCGTATGTCACCAGGCCGCTGTCGTCGGAGCCGGCGTCGATGCCGCTGATGCCCCGGCCTACGCCAGCCACAACGACTACGGCACGGCGGTCCTGCTCGCCGCGATGTACGAGGCGGGCTGCTCTCGCCTGGTTCTCGCATCGTCGATGGTCGTCTACGGCGAAGGGCGGTATCTCAATTCGTCCGGTGAGACGGTCATTCCCCGGCCCCGCACTCGAGCCGACCTCGACGCGGGATTGTTCGACAATCGCGACCCGAACTCCGGTGAGCCTCTCGATTGGCTTCTGGTCGAGGAAGATTCGACGCTGGAGCCGAGGAGCACGTACGCCGCGAGCAAACTGGCACAGGAGAACTACGCCTCCGCCTGGGCGGTGTCGACGGGCGGCTCCGTGGTCGCACTGCGGTACCACAACGTCTACGGACCGCACATGCCGCGCAACACCCCCTATTCCGGTGTGGCAGCGATGTTCCGGTCGTCTCTGGAACTCGGTCAGGCCCCGACCGTGTACGAGGACGGCAAGCAGGCTCGCGATTTCGTGCACGTTCACGACGTGGCAGCCGCCAACATCGCGTCGATCGACGCGGAGGTCGACGGCTTCACCGCCCTCAACGTCTGCTCGGGGCAGCCGATCACCATCGGCGAGGTCGCCACCATCCTCGCCGACGCACGCGGCGGGCCCACGCCCGAGATCACCGGACGCTACCGAGCGGGCGATGTACGGCACATCGTCGCCAGTTCCCGACTGGCCGAACGGACCCTGGGATTCCGCGCGAAGATCATGCCGAGGGACGGTCTCACCGCATTCGCCGACGCACCGTTGCGCGACGCCGAGGGCACGGGACCACCCCGTGTCTGAACCGAAATCCGTCACCGTCGTCATCCCCTGCATGAACGAGGCCGAATCGCTTCCGGCAGTGCTCGATTCGGTTCCGACGGGCTACCTGACGATCGTGGTGGACAACAACTCCACCGACGCCACCGCCGCCGTGGCTGCTGCCCATGGAGCAACAGTGGTCTCCGAAACGGTGCCCGGTTACGGCGCAGCAGTCCACGCAGGCGTCGTCGCGGCCGACACCGATATCGTCTGCGTCCTCGACGGAGACGGCTCGATGGATCCACGCGACCTGCCGACCCTCGTGACGGCGCTGGATCACGCGGACCTCGCCGTCGGTCGCCGCCGACCGGCGAAGGGAAGCTCGCCCCTGCACGCCAGGATCGGCAATGCCGTTCTCTCACTTCGACTTCGCACCAAGTACAAGCTGCCCGTACACGACCTGGGAGCCATCCGCGCGGTACGCCGTCAGGCACTGCTCGACCTCGGCGTCAGCGACCGCCGCTCGGGCTACCCGCTGCAGCTGCTCGTACTGGCGGCCGAAGCCGGCTGGACCGTCGTCGAACACGACGTGGTCTACCGACCACGGACAGCCGGAACGTCCAAGGTCTCGGGCTCGGTGAAAGGGACGATCGTCGCCGTGCGAGATTTCTGGAAGGTGCTCTCGTGACCGTCACCGCGCTCGTCGTCGCCAAAGCCCCCGTTCCCGGGCTGGCCAAGACACGCCTCGCCGCCACGATCGGAGACGCCGCCGCAGCCGAACTGGCCGCGGCCTCGCTGCTGGACACCCTGGACGCCGTCTCGGCCGCCGACGTCGACCGCCGTGTCGTGGCCCTCACCGGCACCCTCGCCGACGCGGCCCGTTCCGACGAACTCATCCGGGCCCTGGCGTCGTTCACGGTGATAGCGCAGCGCGGCGACGGGTTGGGCGAACGACTGGCGAATGCACACGCCGACGCGGCCACCACTGGAGCCGTACTGCAGATCGGCATGGACACCCCACAGGTCACGGCGCAATTGCTGTCCGACGCGGCGGCGCGACTCGGCAGCAGCGACGTACTGGGACCGGCCGAGGACGGTGGCTGGTGGGCGCTGGGGCTGCGCAACCCCGACCTCGCGCGGTCCTTGCTCGACGTGCCCATGTCTACGCCGTCGACGGGTACCGACACACTCGATGCTCTGACCGCTGCCGGAGCGTCGATCACGATGCTCCCCGATTTGCGCGATGTCGATTTCGAGTCCGATCTCGACGCGGTGGCGCAATTGTGCGCGGAGACCAGCCGATTCCGTATTGCCGTCAGGCAAATGGGTAATTGATCGGAGTTTCGGTCCGTTCCGACAGGTCTGTTTTCGTCGAAACTCGGCTTTGTGCTCGAAACCTCCACACCTGTTGCGGAGCAGCGGCTTCGATCTGCCCGAATTGCCGGACCGCACACGACCAATATCGAATCGCAACAAAGCCGAACCACCGTTTCACGGCGGTTTCACAGACACAGGTGCTAGAAAGTGTGACATGACCGGGTTGTTGATAGGCGTAGCCGTGTGGATGGTGTTCGCGACAGTCGTCGCCACCGTCCTCGGCCGCGTCGCGCGCCGGGGTGACTCCGAAGAATTGGGATCCACCATCGAGTGGGACGTCGACACTCTCGATCACGAAATCCACCACGAGACCTGACGGTGATCAGTCGACCCGTTCGACGATCTCGGTCAGAATACGAGCCGCTGCGGCCAGTGTCTCCCGCTGCTTCGGCGTCAACTCGTCCAATTGTCCCGCGAGCGCGATTTCCCGAGCGGCGACCTCCTGACGTGCAGTGGCCGTCCCCGCGTCGGTCAGCCGCAGAACCACCTGCCTGCCGTCCGTCGGATGCGGCTCCCGGCACATCAGCCCCGACTCGACCAAGGCGTGCGACGACCTGGAAACCGACGGCGGCTTTATCCGCTCCCGTGCCGCCAACTCCCCCGTCGTCATCGGCCCCTCACGGAGCAACGTCGTCAGAATCGACAGGTGAGCGACGGGCAATCTGTCGCTGGAATGGCGCAGACGAAGTCTCCGATTCAATCGCATCGCACTGACGGACAAATCCCTCGCCAGCCGGGAATCGGGCAGATCACTCACGCTGTCCAGATTACGACACCCGGACCCGTTCCCTCGATTTCTCGAAACAGCGGATCACTCATTGTATTTCGCCGAGAACAAACCGCTGATATGGTTCTCGGATTACCGGGGAGTGAAAACGAAAATCGGGAGAACGTCGTGAGTCGCGTGGGTTCCAAAATATTGACCGTTGCCACCATGGCCGTAGCGGCGTCGCTGCTGGTCACCGGGCCCAACGCACTCGCCAATCCCAACGCGGTCAATCCCATTGCCGGACTCAACGGCACATTCGGGCTGCCGCAGCTCAACGGTCGCGCCCAAGCCGTCGCCCAGGTGACCGGGATGTCGAGCCCCAACAACACGCAGAACGTCAACATGATCGGCACCGATCTCGGCATCATGTGGGACAACGGCCGCGGCGAGGTGTTGACGGCTTTCGGCGATACCGCCGGGTTCGGCGTACCCAACCTGCTGCAGGGCAGCCTGTGGTCGTGGCGCAGCAACGCCATCGTGCGGAGCAACGACCGCGATCTCGCCGACGGCATGAACTTCGACAGCATCGTTCGCGACCCTCTCGGCCAGACCAAAGAGGTCGTCCCCAGCCCCAAGATCCCGTTCGTCGAGATCAGCCGAATCCCGACGGCAGGCGTGGCCGTCGGCGACAGTCAGTACCTGAACCTGATGTCCGTGAAGAACTGGGGACCCGCGGGAACCTGGGAAACCAACTTCTCCGGCCTGGCAGTGTCGAACGACAACGGGGAGAACTGGGCAGCACTTCCCGACACCCAGCGGCCCAGCGTCGGCGGCGACCGCAACTTCCAGCAGAGCGCGTACCTGAAGGACGGCGGCTACGTCTACCAGTACGGCACACCGCCCGGCCGCTTCAACCTCGGCCACATCGCCCGCGTCAAGGAACAGGACATCGCCCGGCTCGGCGAATACGAGTACTGGACCGGCCAGGACTGGAAGAAAGGCGACCCGGCCGCGGCCGCACCCATCGTCGGCGGCGTCGGCGAACTCTCCGTCGCATACAACGCGACACTCGGTCAGTACCTGATGATGACAACCGACAACGCCAACTCGATCGTGCTGCGGCGCTCGCCGTCGCCCGTCGGGCCGTGGAGCCCGCCGGAGGTTCTGGTCGACACCCGCGAGCTCAGCTCCATCTACGCGCCGTACATCCACCCCTACTCGACCGGCCGTGACCTGTACTTCCTGGCCACCGTCTACCAGAACTACAACGTGCTACTGCTGCGCGCGACGCTGTAGGAACCCCCACTAGGCTTCCCCGGGTGGACGCCGCAGACTGGGATCGCAAATACGAAGGCCGAGAACTCGTCTACGGCGAGGCACCGAACGCAACGTTGGTGGAAGTCGCGACAACGCTGAAACGTGGTCGGGCACTTGATCTCGCGGCCGGTCAAGGCCGAAATGCCATCTGGTTGGCAACCCGCGGCTGGACCGTCGACGCCGTCGATTTCTCCTCGGTCGCACTGACGAAGGCGAGTCGTGTTGCCGCCTCGGCACCGCGGTCGGTGCGCGAGCGCCTGACCTGGGTCCACGCCGATGTGACGCAGTTGTCGACAGAACCGAACTATGACCTGGTTCTCATGTTCTACCTCCACCTGCCCCCGGAAGAGCGGCGCACAGCCGTATCGACGGCAGTTTCGGCGCTGAAACCTGACGGAATCCTCATGATTCTCGGACACCACACCGCGAACATCGAGTCCGGCGTCGGCGGTCCGCAGGAAGCCGAAATCCTGTACACACCAGAGGATTTGGCGTCGGATATCGGCTCTCGGTTGAGCATTCTCACCGCCGAGAACCGCTATCGAGACGTGACCGGCGGCACAGCGATCGATGCACTGCTACTGGCGAGTAGGTCTCCCCTTGGCAGCACACCGGATCGGGGGTAATATCGCTTAAGTTACCGACGAGTAGCTAACTTGGGCGGTACTCACGAGACCGCACCACCGACTGGAGAGCGAACGAGCAATGGGCCATTACAAGAGCAACCTTCGGGACCTGGAGTTCAACCTCTTCGAGCTTTTCGGACTCGACGAGACACTCGAAGGCGACAATTTCGGCGACATGGACGGTGAGGTGGCCCGCGACATGTTGCGCGAGGTCGTTCGCTTGGCCGAGGGACCGCTGGCCGAGTCCTTCGCGGACACGGACCGCAATCCGCCCGTCTTCGATCCCGAAACCCACAGCCTGAAGCTGCCCGACTCCTTCAAGAAGTCGTTCAAGGCGCTCTACGACGGTGAGTGGTGGCGCGTCGGCCTCGACGAAGAACTCGGCGGCATGGCAGCGCCTCGCAACCTCCTGTGGGGTATCAACGAGATGCTCCTCGGTTCTCAGCCCGCAGCATTCATGTACAACGCGGGGCCCGGCTTCGCAAACATCTTGTTCCACAACGGAACCGATGAGCAGAAGGAATGGGCGAAGGTCATCGTCCAGCGCGGCTGGGGTGCCACGATGGTGCTCACCGAGCCCGACGCCGGATCCGACGTCGGCGCAGGCCGTACCAAAGCGATCAAGCAGGACGACGGCTCCTGGCACATCGAAGGCGTCAAACGCTTCATCACCTCCGCCGTTTCGGACGACCTGTTCGAGAACATCTTCCACCTCGTACTCGCGCGTCCCGAGGGTGCCGGACCGGGAACCAAGGGCCTGAGCCTGTTCTTCGTCCCCGCCACCCACTTCGACTTCGAGAAGGGCGAACCGGGCGAGCGCAATGGCGTCTTCGTCACCGGCGTCGAGCACAAGATGGGTCTCAAGGCCTCGGCCACCTGTGAGCTCACCTTCGGTGGCCACGGCGTCCCTGCCAAGGGCTGGCTCGTCGGCGAGGTTCACAAGGGCATCGCGCAGATGTTCGACGTCATCGAGCACGCTCGAATGATGGTCGGCACCAAGGCAATCGGCACCCTCTCCACCGGCTACCTCAACGCACTCGGGTACGCCAAGGAGCGCGTCCAGGGCGCAGACCTGACGCAGATGACCGACAAGGCCGCACCCCGCGTCACCATCACCCACCACCCCGACGTGCGCCGCAGCCTGATGATGCAGAAGGCCTACTCGGAGGGCCTGCGCGCGGTGTACCTCTACACCGCCGCACACCAGGATCCGGTCACTGCCAAGCAGGTCTCGGACGCAGACGCAGACATCGCGTACCGCGTCAACGACCTCCTGCTGCCCATCGTCAAGGGCGTCGGCTCCGAAATCGCCTACCAGGTACTCGCAGAATCCCTGCAGACCCTCGGCGGCTCCGGATTCCTGCAGGACTACCCCCTCGAGCAGTACATCCGCGACGCCAAGATCGACTCGCTGTACGAAGGAACCACCGCCATCCAGGCGCAGGACTTCTTCTTCCGGAAGATCGCCCGCGACCGCGGCGTAGCACTCGCTCACGTTGCCGGACAGATCAAGTCGTTCATCGACAGCGAAGCAGGCAACGGTCGCCTCAAGGCCGAGCGCGCACTGCTGGCTACCGCACTCGAAGACGTGCAGGCCATCGTCACCTCGATGACCCAGCACCTCATGGGCGCACAGGACCAGCCCACCGAGCTGTACAAGGTCGGCCTGGCATCGGTGCGCTTCCTGATGGGCTTCGGCGACCTGCTCATCGGCTGGCTGCTGCTGCGTCAGTCCGAAATCGCTATCGCCGCGCTCGACAACGGTGCAGAGGGCAAGGACAAGGCGTTCTACGAAGGCAAGGTCGCAGTGGCCTCGTTCTTCGCCAAGAACATCCTCCCGCAGCTCACCTCCACCCGCGCAATCCTCACCAACATCGACAACGACATCATGGAACTCGACGAAGCAGCATTCTGATTCTCTGAGTTCGCAACGGCCGCACCTGTTCTCGGGTGCGGCCGTTGTCGTGTGTCGGGAACGCTGGGGTGCGTCGCCGCGGGCGCGGAGTTGTCGGTCCCGGGCTGCCGCAAACGCGCGCGCGTTTGTTTGGGGTGCGGAGTTGCGAGTCCCCAAGCTGCCCGGGGCCGGGCAGAACCGAGCAGGGGCGACGGGACCGAACAGCCGCTATTGCTGAAGTTTGCGGAACTTGCTGCCGTGGAACACGATTGGGTTCACTTCGCTTTGCACGTCCAGGGAATGTATGCGCAGCAACACAATTGCGTGGTCACCCGCGGGGATTTGCTGCTCGATGGTGGTGTCCAGCCATGCGGTGGCACCGACGATGAAGGCCGCTCCCCCGTCGGTGACGGTGAGATCGAGGCCGGCGAACCGGTCACCGGTTTTGGCGGCCAGGGTACGGACGGCGTCGTTGTGTGCCTCGCCGAGAACGCTGACGCCGATGTTGGGTGCCAACTCGAGTTTCGGCCATGTCGTCGACGTGTTCTGAATGCATACCGCTACGAGTGGCGGGTCGATGGACACCGAAACGAAGCTGCTGGCCGCCAAGCCCACCAGGACGCCGTCGATTTTCGCGGCGATCGCGACGACGCCGCTCGGGAACTGCCCGTACGCCTCACGAAGCGTCTGCTGATCGAGGACGGTACGTGTGAGCGTCATGGACGAAGCTCCCCTTTCGATCTCGTGGTGCACCCCCCGCGTGGGCGCAGTTCTGTCGAGTGAACACCTAGAGCAAGCAAACACCCGATCGGGCGGTGACGCCACAGTCCGAATCGACGTGATTCGAATGGCCCTCTCGCGGTTGCGGCATCACTCGTCTTCGTCCGGTTCCGGGGCGGGGTCCGCTGCAGGGGCCGGGCGATCGGGCTGAACGCACCGCACGATAGGGATCGGGTCGTACTTCACCGTTCTGGTGTTCCGCGAAATCTCCCTGCCCGACGCGGCATCGCTGATCACCTTGGTGTCGCTGGCGGTGAATCCTTGACCTCCGCCGGACGCGACGCAGTCTGTGCCTGCGGGCAGTGTCACCGTGTTCGGTGAGGTGAAATTGGTTCGCGAACCGGTGATCGATTCGACGTCGACCGTTTTCGTTCCCCACAGTCGGACGGTGACGCTGGACGAGTCGGCGAACGATTCGATGACCACGCCGGTGTCGTTCGGGTTGGTGAACTTCAGGTCGATGGCACCTTCGAAGACCGTCGCTTCGCGCGCCTCGGGGTATCGGCTGATGTAGTAGCTGTGTTCGGTGTGGTCGGTGTCTTCCATGCCGGCGAAGTACGACGCGTTGTAGAGCGTCGTCGCGAACTGGCTGATGCCGCCACCGACGGCGCGATCGGGTCGACCGTTGTCGATGATCCCCGACTCCACGAAGCCCTGCCCGCTGCCTCGGGGACCGGTGTACCCGTTGAGCGAGAACGTTTCTTTCGGCTTCACGAGCGCACCGTTCACGATCTGCGCCGTCAGCCCGATATTGACGCCCGACGCGTACTCGAACCCGCCGGTGGTGTACTCGGCGATCACTTCTCGCACACCGAGATTCTGCGCGGCTTCGGTGGTGAGAGCGGGCGGGGCAGGTTCGTAGATCGCCTCGGCGGTGCGGGGTCCGTCCGCGGACAGCAGCGCGGGCAGTTGCTCGAGAGTCTTGCGCCACTCCACCAGCTCGCCCATCTCACCGGGGACGACGGTCGGGGCACCCCCGGAGAAGGTGAACGACGCGTCCGTCGGCGGTATCTCGGTGCGCACGAGTTGCGGCGCGAGAATCCCTGTGGCGATGTCGGTGTCGTAGATCGGGGTCAGTCCGCCCTGGCCGTCCGGGTCGAAGCGCAGAACCTCGCCCACCCGATCCGTCGGAAGGACCGCGTCGACGTTCTGCCGGCCCGCTACGGTCACCGGTGCCTCGACCGCAGGAACGGCGATGTCGGCGAAGGCTCGATCCACGGCGTCCTGAGTCACCGTGACGGGTGTCGTTTCGTAGACGGCTTCCGTTGCTCCCGAGGCCCATTCGGCCTGCAGGTTTCGACGCGTCCCGTCGGCGTCGAGTACCCGGCCGGACAGCGGCGCGACGGCAATCGGTGCGCCGCCGTCGAACACGACATCACCTTCGACGGGATCACGGTCGGTCTCGACGCGCAGTCCGTCGACGGCAGCAGTGAGCGCTTGCTCGTCCGTGGTCGACACGACGCCGATCTCGCGGCTCCCGAACAACGACGTCAGCCGAGTGATCGGATTGATCGGCTGCGATCCGGCGCGGTCGAGCGTCGCGTTCCAGTCCACACCGAGACCGGCAGCGGCAGGCAGTACCTCGACCTGTCGATCGCCGACGTCGACCGACACGGGCTGCTCGGCGCGGGCACCCAGCTCCGAGCGCAAGAGGGCTTCGGCGTCGGAGTGGCTCTTGCCACCGACCTCGATCCCGGCAACGGTGACGCCGCGGGGCACTCGGTCGCTGGAGGTGATCCAATCCGCCGCGTACAGCAGCGTGAGAACTGCAACCACCGCGCCGGTTCCGATCGCGATCTTCCGCCACGGCGGCACGAACCCGGACCCGCCGGCGGGCTGCGGCGAGCCGTCCTCTGGCGGAATCACGGGTGGTTCGACCGGCGACTCGGATTGAGGCGAAACAACTGTCTCAGCAGGAGTAACCGGCTCGGCAGCAGCTGCATGCTGCGCGGGGACGACGGGCTGCGCGAGAACAACAGGCTGCGTGGGAACAACAGGCTGCGCGACGGTCGGCGATTCGTCGGCTGCGGGCGGCTGCTGCGGGGCCGGGATCGGATCGGGCTCGGCGTCCCCCGGCACGACGGCTGCGTCGTAGGCCTCGGTGGCCTCTACATCATCGACGACCGGATCTGCGGCCACCGGATCTTCATCAACCGCCTCTGCATCGACCGACCCCAGCTCATCGACATCGGTTTCCGCGTCGGAAGGCTGCTCGGCCTCCGCTTTCGGGACCTGCTCGGCCTCGGATGCATGCTTCGGATCGGCCGTTTCGTCGCGAATCGCACCGAAGACCTCGGTGGGAGCGTCGTACGGCGGTACGTCGGGTTTCGGTTCGGCACCGTTGGGCGCGTCACCCGACCTACTGTTGCCCTCGCTCACGTTCGACCCTTCCAGGACCACCGTTGGTTGTTGTTGTTGCGCCCTTCTGCACGGCGTACCCCTCGCACGAGCTTACGCAAACCGAACGGTGACGCTCACTCGGAGACCATCGGCTCAGAAACGGGAAAGGCTCCGTGCTGCTGCCGGGTCGGGGGTCAGGCAGCAGCACGGAGCCACTGGGAATATAGGCAGACTGCGCCACGCCGTTACACCGACTGCGAAATTGTCTCGTCAATTCATTCGGTTGAATGATTCACGGGGCGTCGAACTGTCCCCTTGTCCGACGGCTCGGGTCCAATGTCCCGTCCTGACCAGCGCGAGAGTGAGCAAAAGCCGATCTCGCGGATCGGTCAGATCATGCCCGGTCAACTCCTCGATTCGGTGGACCCGGTAGATCACGGTGTTCCGGTGGCAGTAAAGCGCCTTGGCGGCGTTGGTGGGCGAGCCGTCCGACGCGAGCATGTGCGCCAGGGTGTCGAGCAGCGTTCCTCGATGCGGCTCCGGGTGCGTCCACAGTTTTCCCAGAGCGTGGCGCACCAGCAACTCCGACGATCGATCATCGGCCGCCATGATCACGCGGGGCAGTCGGTCCGTCGCCAAGGCCACGCCGCTGTCTTCGGTGATGGTCTCGGCCGTCAAAGCCGCGAGGCGATACGCCGCAGCGAACGACGACAGACCCTCCGGCGAATGCGCGACCCCCACAGGCCCGACGGCCCGAGCAGCGAGGGCGTCGACGACGGAGTTCCACGATCCCGTTCCGAGTGCGACGAGCGCGAACTGGTGGCCGTCCCTGGTGTTCCAATGCGAGACCGCACCGATCTGATCCAATGCGTCCTCGGGCGCCGGGAGCGGCGGCGACCCTTGATCATCGAGCGGACCGACAACACACGCGATCTGCTGCGATGCCGAAAGACCAAGGGTGGCGCGTGCTTCCATGACGAACGCCGGATCACCGCCTCGCCCCGATCGAAGGCCGTCGAGTATCACCAGAACGTTGGCGAGATCGCGCTGCTGCATCCGGGCGCTTTCCTGCCGGTATGCCTCGACGAGGGTTTCGTACTGGCTGTCGAGCGCGCGCCACAGCTGTTGACCCGCCACGAGCAGCAGATGCTCGTCGATGCTGGTTCGGCACTGCTCGCGCTCGAGCATCAGCTCCTCCCACAGCGTCCGACTCCCCAGCGTGTACGCCTTGAGTACCAGCTCCATCGGAATCCCTTGGCGTGCACGCTCCCTGCCGGTACGACGCCACACCTCGCGCGCGTTGTCACCCGCGGCAGGCAGCCCCGAGAGGGTACGGAGACCTTGATTGATGTGCTCGCGAGTGCTGCGACGAATCTCGCCAGCGATGTCCGGAGTGGAGCTGGCTAGGTAGGCGGGCTCCTGCTCGATCAACGCCAGCGTGATGGAGTCCGCGATCGAATCCGCTCGTGACGTCAGTGCTGCCCATGCGCGCCGGATCTGTTCCTGGTCGGAGTCCGTCACCGCTCCACGGGCAGCGGAACGCGCCGATGCGCGTCGACCATCGGGAGCACCCACCTGCACAGTTTTGCGCACTGAGCCCACATGGCAGGTCGATTTGACCGTTACTGGTGCCCAGGGACCCAAACATTCTGTGCGCAGCGCCCATATCGCCCGTTGTGCGAAACGCACCATAGTGAACGCAACAGATTGTGAGGTGGATCACTTGAACTCTCTCGACATGAAGGACCCGGTCCTCACCCTGACGGACGTCGAGGTGTCCTTCGGCGGAATCGTCGCGCTGTCCGGAGTCAGTCTCGAGGTGCGACCCGGCGAAGTCCTCGGCGTCATCGGGCCCAACGGTGCAGGCAAGACGACTCTGTTCAACGTTGCGTGCGGACTCGTTCGTCCCCAATCGGGAACACTCGGACGACACGGCGAACCGTTGACCCGTCTACGACCGCACGACCTTCCCCGGCTCGGCATGAGCCGAACACTGCAGGGACTCGGGCTGTTCGATCGCATGACAGTTCTGGACAACGTCATGGTCGGTGCCGACCGAACAGCGCACACCGGAATCCTCGCGGGCCTGCTCGGCCTACCGTCGAGTGCCTCCGACGATGCCGCGGTCCGCTCCACCGCGATGGCCACCCTCGAACGCTTGCGGATCGACGGCTATGCGCACCGATTGCCACCGAGCCTGCCGTACGCGGTGCGCAAACGCGTCGCACTCGCACGCGCCCTGGTGAGCGAACCGACACTGCTTCTGCTGGACGAACCCGCCTCAGGTCTGTCCAGTGACGAAATGAGTGAACTCGGCGACGAGATCCGCTCTCTCGCAGCCCCTTCACTCGATTCCGAACCGGAAAGACCTGCAACATCGGTCATGCTCGTCGAGCATCACATGGATCTCGTCATGAGTGTGTGCGACCGGATCTACGTGCTGGATTTCGGCAAGGTCATCGCTCAGGGAACGCCCGACGAGATTCGCGAGAATCCGGCCGTACTCGCTGCATATCTCGGAAACGAAGTGGCACATGAGGACTGACGCGGCGCACCTGACGATCACCGATCTGACTGTTCGATACGGACCGGTCACCGCCCTCGACTCGGTGTCGATGACCGTCACGGCCGGAGCTGTCACGGCCGTACTCGGCGCGAACGGAGCAGGGAAGACGACTCTGCTGCGCACCATCTCGGGATTACTGAAACCGGTATCGGGGAGGATCGAGCTCGCGGGGGCCGACATCGTCGGCGTGGCACCGGATCGCATGTCCCGCAAAGGTCTTGCGCACGTTCCCGAGGGGCGGGGCGTGATAGCCGAGTTGACCGTCGACGAGAATCTTCGACTCGGCGCGATGGGCCGCAACCGAAGTCACGACGCCGTCACCCTCGACCGCATCTACGACATGTTTCCGCCCCTGACCGGTCGTCGAGCATCCTCCGCACACACCCTGTCCGGCGGAGAGCGGCAGATGCTGGTGATCGGCCGAGCGCTGATGGCGACACCGTCGGTACTTCTGCTCGACGAGCCGTCTCTCGGACTCGCACCGAAAGTCGCCGCGCAGATATTCGAGACGTTGCGCGGACTCGTCGACTCCGAGTCGATGACCGTCGTGCTCGTCGAACAGAACGCCCGCAGCGCGCTGTCGATCGCCGAACATGCCGTCGTCCTGGATCTGGGCAAGGTCGCGGTGGAAGGTCCCGCCGACACCTTGGCCGGGGACGACGCCCTCCGACACGCCTATCTCGGGTTCTAGAGCAAGCCGAAAGGACGCCAGCCACAGTGCAACAACTGCTCACCATCCTCATCAACGGCGTGACCACAGGCATGATCTACGCCGCGTTCGCGCTCGCCCTCGTACTCATCTGGCGATCGACCCGCATCGTCAACTTCGCACAGGCCCCGATGGCCATGATCACCACGTACGTGGCACTGGTCGTCATCGACGCCGGCTACTCGTACTGGATCGGATTCGGAGTCGCGCTCCTGTGCGGTCTGCTGCTGGGAGCCTTGACGGAGCGACTCGTCATCCGATTCGTCGACAGCTCGTCGCACATCAACCCGGTCATTCTCACGCTCGGGTTGTTCATCATCATCCATGCGGTGGCCGCCATCGTCTTCGGCAACCAATTCCGTTCCTTCCCTGCACCGTTCGGCCTCACCGGCCAGCGGATCGGCGACGTGAACGTGGCGTTGACCGGATACGACATCTTCAAGATCGTCGCCGTCCTCGTGGTCCTGGGGTTGCTGATCCTGCTCTTCCGGTTCACCGATCTGGGCCTGAAGATGCGCGCGAGCGCCTTCGAGCAGGAGGTAGCCAAACTCCTCGGCGTGCGCGTGAGTCGAATGCTCACTCTCGGTTGGGCTCTGGCCGCAGTGGTCGGTTCGCTGGCCGGACTGCTCATCGCAGGTGGCTCGCTGGTACATCCCGGCTATATGGACTCGATCGTCGTATTCGGTTTCGTTGCAGCGGTTCTCGGCGGACTGGACAGTCCCGCAGGCGCAGTGGTCGGCGGCCTGCTGATGGGCGTCGGGCTCAGTTTCGTCAGTGGCTATCTCGGTCAGGATCTGGTCTCCAGCGCGGCATTGGTGATCCTGATCGTCGTGCTACTGCTGCGACCGAGCGGGTTGTTCGCCAGCTCCGCGGCCAGGAGGGTGTGACATGAACACAACTCTCACTCGCCTCACCGCAACGCCGGTTCGACGCCACGTCCTCGGTGCCGTCATCGGACTGGTCGTCATCGTGCTCGCCCTCGAATCTCTGAGCACCTTCCGTCAGAGCCAACTCACCTCGGTGGCCTACCTGGCCATCGCGGCCGGCGGACTGACGGTGCTGACCGGGCTGAGCGGCCAGCTGTCGCTGGGGCACGGTGCGTTCATGGCGGTCGGTGCGTACACCGCGGCATTGATGTTGCGGGCCAACGATTCGGGATGGTCGGTACCCCTCGTTCTGCTTGCCGCCACCGTGATCTCGGCGGTGGTGGGTGTCGTGGTCGGTGTGGCCGCCGCCCGGCTGCACGGGCCGTACCTGGCCGGTGCGACGCTTGCGCTCGCCGTCGCGGTACCGGGTCTTGCCCTGTACTTCTCGGACTACCTCGGCGGCGAACAAGGACTCGTCGTCCCGGCACCGAAGGTGCCCGAGCTGATCGACGACATGATGTTCTTCGTCACCGGAAACGAGCTCAGCGGAACGAAATTCGTCGCCTATGTCAGCTGGATACTGCTGGTTATCGTGTTCTTCCTGTTGGCGAACGTCTCGTCGAGCCGAATCGGACGTCGCTGGCGGGCCGTTCGGGACGACGAAGTTGCCGCCGAGTTGTCCGGTATCGATCTCGGGCGCGCACGCATTCTCGCGTTCGTGGTCAGTGCGGCCTGTGCGGGCGCGGGCGGTGCAGTCCTGGCGATGTCGGCACGAATCGCGGCGCCGAGCGGATTCACGCTGACCCTCTCGCTGACCCTGCTCTCCGCCGTCGTCATCGGCGGGCTGGGAACCCTCTCCGGAGCCTTGATCGGGGCAGTTCTGCTGACCTACATCCCACCGGTGGTCACCAACTTCGGGCTCGATCTGGGCCTGAGCAGTCTGCAATCGGCCGAACTCGCGCCACTGGTGACCGGAATCTTCACCGTCCTCGTCATCCTGTTCGCCCCACTGGGATTGGTGGGCACGTATCGCAAGTTACGTACAACCAGAAAAGGAATGAAATGAAAAAGTTCGGATCGGTGGCGTTCAGAACGACCGCGCTCGTCGCCGTGGTCTCGTTGGCCGCGGCGTGCGGTGCAGGTGGCCGAGAAGAGACGACGGAATCCTCGGAAGGGTCGACGGTCGGCATCACCGACACTTCGGTGAAGATCGGTGCCCACTTTCCGTTGACCGGGGTCGCAGCGCCCGGATACAGCGAAATCCCCACGGGCGCACAGGCCTACTTCGACTACGTCAACGCCGCAGGAGGCATCAACGGCCGACAGATCGAGTACGTGGTTCGGGACGACTCCTACGATCCGACGACCACCACCCAGGTCGTCAACGAACTGGTTCTCCAGGACGAGGTGTTCGCCGTCGTCGGTGGACTCGGCACGGCGACCCACAGCGCTGTCATCGACTTCCTCAACGAGGAGGGTGTGCCGGACCTGTTCGTCTCCTCCGGCGCGATCATGTGGGGCAACGATCCCGAGAAATACCCGAATACCTTTGGCTGGCAGCCTGATTACCAGGTCGAGGGCAAGATCATCGGTGACTGGGTCACAAAGAACCGACCCGATGCCAAGGTCGGTCTGTTCCTCCAGGACGACGACCTCGGCCGAGACAGCGAAGAGGCGGTGCGCCAGTATCTCGACGACCAGATCGTCGAGGTCGTGCGGTACACCTCGGGCAACACCGACGTCGCACCTCAGATCGCGGCCTTGCAAGGTGCAGGAGCAGATCTGATCCTCGGCTTCAACGTTCCCTCGTACACCGCACTGAGCCAGCTGACAGCCATGCGGCTCAACTACGACCCCGAGTGGTTCTACAGCTCGATCGGTTCCGACGTCGACCTCGTCGGCTCCCTGCTCGGACGCTTCTCCCAGGGTGCGGTCACCGACGGCGCGCAGTCGCTCGAAGGGATGATCTCGCTGGAGTACATCCCGGGCGTCGACTCTCCGGAGAATCCGTGGACCCAACTGTGGCAGAAGGTCTGGGCCGAGAACGGAACCGGCGACCCCTTGACCAACTACCGCATCTACGGACTGAGCCAGGCATACGCGTTCGTGCAAGCCCTTCAGGCGGCAGGCGAGAACCCCACACGTGAGGGCATCGTCGCAGCCATCCAGGACGGCGGAATGGACTTCGAGGGACCGCAGTTGGCCCCGTTCCGATATTCGGATTCGAGCCACCTCGGAATCTCCGGTGCCAGTGTCTTCCAGATCCGAGGCGGCGTACCCGAGTACCTGACTCCGGTGCTGCAGACCGACATCGGGGATTCTGCAGTGGAGGAATACACCGGCGAGGAGTCCACACCACCGGAGAGCGGCATACCCGGCTGATCACACGAAAAAGGGGCACGCAGCGCATGCGTGCCCCTTTTTCACGTGGTGGCCGGCAGATCCGGAAACCCCTCGATTACCGGATCTGCCGACCCTTCTGTCCCCCGGACTGTGTCCCCCTGGACAGCGTGCAGCCGAAGCTGCAGTCGATCAGCGCTCGATGATCGCCGTGACGCCCTGGCCACCGGCCGCGCAGATCGAGATCAGGCCACGGCCCGATCCCTTCTCTGCCAGCATCTTCGCCAGCGAGGCCACGATGCGTCCGCCGGTCGCGGCGAACGGGTGACCTGCGGCGAGCGAGGAGCCGTTGACGTTGAGCTTGCTGCGGTCGATGGAACCGAGCGCACCGTCGAGGCCGAGCCGCTCCTTGCAGTACTCGTCGCTCTCGAAGGCCTGCAGAGTGGCGAGCACCACCGAAGCGAACGCCTCGTGGATCTCGTAGTAATCGAAGTCCTGCAGCGTCAGGCCGTTGCGCGCGAGCAGACGCGGAATCGCGTAGGTCGGAGCCATCAGCAGACCGTCCTTGAACGATCCGTTGCCGTGGACGTAATCGACTGCTGCGGTTTCGGAATCGACCAGATGCGCGAGCACCGGCAGGTTGCGCTCGGCAGCCCACTCGTCACTCGACAGCAGGGCAGCCGACGCACCGTCGGTCAGCGGCGTCGAGTTGCCTGCCGTCATGGTGGCGTCGCCCAGCTTGGTTCCGAAGACCGGCTTGAGGGTCGCGAGCTTCTCCACGGTCGATCCCGGACGCAGGTTGTCGTCGCGAGTCAGGCCGAGGAACGGCGTCACCAGATCGTCGAAGAAGCCGCGATCGTACGCAGCAGCCATGTTGTGGTGGCTCGCTGCGGCCAGCTCGTCCTGGTCCTCGCGGCGGACACCGAATTCCTTGGCGGTGATGGCGGCGTGGTCACCCATCGACAGGCCGGTACGCGGCTCGCCGTTGCGCGGGATCTCGATGCCGAGCATGCCGGGACGGACGTTGCCGAGGAGCTTGATGCGATCGCCGGTGCTCTTGGCCCGGTTCAGGGAGAGCAGGAACTCGCGCAGTTCGTCGTTGACACCGATCGGGGCGTCGGAGGTGGTGTCGACACCGCCACCGATGCCGGCATCGATACGGCCCGATGCGATGGCGTCGCCGACGGCGATGATCGACTGAAGGCCGGTGCCGCAGGCCTGCTGGATGTCGAAGGCCGGGGTGTACGGGCTCAATGTGCTGCCCAGTACGACCTCGCGAGTGAGGTTGAAATCGCGTGAGTGCTTGAGCACGGCACCGGCGGCGACGAGGCCCAGCCGTTCGCCCTGCAGTCCGAATCGCGAGACCAGCCCGTCGATGGTCGCGGTGAGCATGTCCTGGTTGGACGCCAGCGCGTACTTCTTGTCCGAACGCGCGAAAGGAATGCGGTTGCCACCGACAATTGCGACCGGTCGTAGCTGCTTGCTTGTCACTGACGTCTCCAAACATCGTGGAAAAAGGCCCTGGTGGAGTTTCATCTTACTGGCGAGTAAGTTGGTTGTCGACACCCGGTCGTGCGCCTCGCTCCTCGAGCGAGCAGCGCTGAATGAAAGGTACGACAGTGGCAGCCTCCAAGGGAGCCCCAGATCTCTACTCAACGTTCCTCGCGTCCGCGCCGGGAGCCTTCATCGCCAAGCAAGCAGGCCTGCCGCAGCCCGAGAAGCTGCGTCGCTACAAGGCAGGCGAGCCGCCGCTGGCCGGACCGGTCCTGATCGGCGGCAGCGGTCGCCTCGTCGAGCCGCTGCGTGAGCTGCTCTCGGACTACCCGCAGTCGCAGCCGCACGACGACAAGCACGGCGGACTGGTGTTCGACGCCACCGGCATCGGCAACGTCGCCGAGCTCGAGCAGCTCTTCAAGTTCTTCCAGCCGGTCATCCGCAACCTGGCACCGTCCGCACGCGTCGTCGTCATCGGTACGACGCCGGAGGAGACGTCGAGCGTCGACGAGCACATCGCTCAGCGCGCGCTCGAAGGCTTCACCCGCAGCGTCGGCAAAGAGGTCAAGCGCGGTGCCACGGCGCAGCTCGTCTACATCTCCCCCACGGCGTCGACCGGCCTGTCCGGTCTCGAATCCACCCTCCGCTTCCTGCTCTCGGCCAAGTCCGCATTCGTCGACGGCCAGGTCATCGCCGTCGGTGACGCGGACTCGCAGGCACCGGCCTCGTGGGACAAGCCGCTCGCAGGCAAGGTAGCCGTCGTCACCGGAGCCGCCCGCGGTATCGGTGCCACCATCGCCGAGGTCCTCGCCCGCGACGGAGCCACCGTCATCGCAGCCGACATTCCCGCTGCCGGAGAAGCACTCTCGCAGACGGCCAACAAGGTCGGCGGCACCTCGCTCGCACTCGACGTCACCTCGCCCGACGCGGGCGAGGTACTGAGCAAGCACCTCCTCGAACGTCACGGCGGTGCCGACATCATCGTGCACAACGCAGGCATCACCCGCGACAAGACCCTCGCCAACATGGACGACGCCCGCTGGAACTCGGTCATCGGCGTCAATCTCGCTGCCCCGCAGCGCATCACCGATGAGCTCGTCAAGTCGGGTGCACTGAAGGAAGGTGGCCGCGTCGTCGACGTCTCCTCCATCGCAGGTATCGCGGGCAACCGCGGCCAGACCAACTACGGCACGTCCAAGGCCGGCGTCATCGGCCTGGTGCACGCGTCCGCACCGGTGCTGGCGAAGAAGAACATCACCATCAACGCCGTTGCTCCCGGCTTCATCGAGACCGCGATGACGGCTGCGATTCCGTTCGCCACCCGCGAGGCCGGGCGACGCATGAGCTCGCTGCTGCAGGGCGGCGAGACCGTCGACGTCGCAGAGTTGGTCTCGTACTTCGCCTCTCCCGCATCGAACGCCGTCACCGGCCAGGTCGTGCGCGTGTGCGGCCAGAGCCTGCTCGGCGCATGAGCACCGTCACGCTCACCGCGCAGCCGAAGACGTCCGACATCTACACCTCGGCCGCACTCGGCGCGTTGCCGTTCTTCGGATCCAGGTCGTCTTCGGTTCCCAGCACGGTGTACGAGCTCAAGGGTCTGCGAGTGGACCCCGACAACCTCGCCGGGTACTGCCGCGCGACGGGGCTGCGCTTCGGCGATCAGCTCCCGGTGACCTACCCCTTCACCCTCGTCTTTCCGACGGTGATGAAACTGATGGTGTCCAAGGGCTTTCCGTTCGCCGCCATCGGTTCGGTACACGCCGAGAACGTCATCGAGCAGTTCCGTGGCATCTCGTCCTCCGAGCCGCTGGACGTGCGAGTGCACGCGGAGAACCTGCGCGAGCACCGCAAGGGGTTACTCGTCGACCTGATCAGTGAGGTCAAGGTAGGACGCGAACTGGTCTGGAAGCAGACCTCGAGCTTCCTGAGCCTGCAGAAGACGTCATTGTCCGGTGGACCTCGCGAGGCACCGCCCGCCGACGAAGTTCCGCCGCCCCCGACCCGCACCCTGCGCGTCGACCAGCGGATCATCAGCCGGTACGCGGCCATCTCCGGAGACCGCAACCCGATTCACGTGTCCTCGCTGGGCGCAAAGGCATTCGGTTTTCCGAAGACCATCGCGCACGGAATGTGGAGCGCGGCAGCCGTCCTGCAGACCGTCGAGGGTCGAATCCCGGAAGCTGTGAACTACAGCATCCGCTTCGGCAAGCCGATCGTCCTGCCCGCGACGGTGAACGCCTACGCCGAGGCCGTCGGTACCGGCTGGGACCTGTCGCTGAAGAATCCGAAGAAGGGCTACCCGCATCTGACGGGAACCCTGCGCTGATTGCTCGAACTCGAAGTTGTGGACGGATTTCCCCGGATTTTCGTCCATAACTTCGAGTTCGACAGCAGCTTTAGGTTGCGGCGGTTTTCTTGCCGGCCAGACCGCGCCACGCCAGATTCTCCAGTAGGTCCGCGGCCGCGTCGACCTCGATTTCGCCGCCTGCCACCCTGTCGGCCACGGCCTCGCCTGCACCGACCAACGCGACGGCCATCAGCCCGAAATTCTGCGACTGCTCCGGGTCCCTGGTGCTCATCGCGAGCAAGCCTGCCGTCAGCTCGATCAACCGATCTCGGCTGCTCTGCACCTGCGAGGCGAACGCCTGCTGACCGATGGCCTGACGGTAGAGCACCATCCAAGACTTCCGGTTCTCACCGACGAATCCGAGGAAACCGATCAGGGCTTTGCGCAACTGCTCGCGCGGCGTCAGCGTCGGATCTGCAGCGGGAGTCAGAGCCTCGACGAATTTGACGCCCTCACGGTGGATGCACGCAGCGAACAACTCGTCCTTCGACCCGTAGTACAGATAGAGCATCGGCTTGGAGATGGCCGCCTTCTTGGCGATCGAATCCATCGATGTCTCGTGAAACCCGTTGTCGGAGAACACATCCACCGCCGCGTCGAGCATCTGCTGCTCGCGGACGGCGCGGGGCAATCTCTTGGTGCCGCCAGCCATGGACCCTCCAATACGTACGAAGTACTAGACGTTACTCCACAGTAAGGTCCAATACCGCACAATCAGGCCCCGCACGCCCCCTTGAACCGAGCCACCGTCGCTGCGGCCTCGTCCACCTGAGCCGCCGCGAGGCGTCCCGTCGCCACCGCGTCTTCGAGATTGTCCAACACCGCGGGCACCTGATCGGTGGTGAGCCACAGCGCCACATCGGCTCCCGCCACCAACGCCGCCTCGACCGCGTCGACGATTCCGAGTCGCGCCGTGATCGCCGCCATGCCACTGAGGTCGTCGGTGAAGATCGGGCCGTCGAACGGCGCGGCACCGTATCCGACGCCATCGCGCAACAACGCCATCGTCGCCGGGCTGATGCTCGCCGGCACACCCGGCTCGGTCAGTCCGGGCACATCGAGGTGCCCGACCATGACGCCGACGCCGGTGTTGTTCAGCGCCGCGAACGGCAACAGATCCTTGGTCTTCAACTCGTCGAGCGACGGCGTCGTCACCGCGCCGGTGTGCGAGTCGCCCGAACCCGAGCCGTGCCCGGGGAAATGCTTGATGACGGGCTTCACGCCCGCGTCTTCCAGACCCCGCGCGTACGCCCCCGCGTACTCGATGACGACCTGCGGATCGTCGGAGAACGACCGATCACCGATGACGGAATCATCGGGCTGACTGCTCACATCGACCACCGGAGCGAAGTCGACGGTGACCCCGAGATCCTTCAACCCCTGGCCGCGTGTCAACGCCATCGAATACGCCTCGTCCACCGACACCGTCTGCGCCAACTCCCGCGCCGACGGGGCAGCGCCCAACAGATCCGCGACCCGCGAAACCCGCCCGCCCTCCTCGTCGATCGTCACCATCGGTGCCACCACGGAGGCGTCGAGCACCTGCGGTACTTCCCGATTGCCGAGCATCGACTCGTCGGTCCAACTGCCGACGAAGATGCCGCCGACCTGCTCGGTGGACATGATCTGCACCGCGTCCGCAGTTCCGGTGACTCCGACGGTGAGCAACTGAGCCAGGCGCTGACGCTCCGACAATCCATCGACGAACGCAACGCAGCCGTCGACGGGCGGTACCGATTGCGGCACCGTCGTTTCGATGGGGGTGGTCGTCGGCGCAGGGGTCGCCGACTGCGTGGACGCGACCTGCGCAGACTCGGTGGAGCACGAGACCAACAGGCCGACTCCGACCGTCATCACCGCAGCGGACCGAACCGAAAACCGAAGTCGCATGGAATACGACGGTAGTCGAGATCCGGGGTCCTGGTTTCGCCCCGGGGTCCGGATCAATGTGGCTTTGTTGCACTCTGACCGACTGGAAGCCACATTGATCCCAACCCTGGGGCGCTAATCTGGACCAAAGCGACATGAGGAGGAGTTCGACCATGACCGCTGACCTCATTCTGATTGCCTACGACGGCTCCGACAACGCCAAGCGTGCGATCGACTACGCAGGCCGATTTCTCACCACCTCACGCGCAATCGTCGTGACCGCGTGGGAGCCCATGGTGCGGCAGGCCGCTCGAATGTCCGGACTGTCCGGCGTCATGCAGCCCGAATGGGTGCCCGACGACGAGGCCGAGGACGTAGCGCTCACCGACGCGAAAGTGACCAACAGTGAGGGCGTCGCGCTGGCCGAGGCCGCAGGCCTGAAGGTGGAGGGCCAGTGCACCGAATGCACCACCGCCATCTGGAGCGCGATCGTGGAGAAAGCCGACGAGATGAACGCCGACATCATTGTCACCGGCACGAGAGGCACCACCGGTCTACGTGCGCTGCTCCAGAGTTCGGTGGCCGAGCATGTACTCCGACACAGCCATCGACCCGTCCTGATCGTTCCGCCCGGCAAGTAACGCGTCCACCGGCCGGATCGCACGGTGCGAGTGATACCGTGATGCCCGCGTGGGGGTCCACCTCGCCCGCTTCTTTCCTGAGCCGACTGACTGGAGAACCGAGATGAAGTTTGCTGTCCCGGGTGTCATTGCCGCCGTCGTCGGAGCCGTACTGGGTGCGGGCGTCGTCTTCGGAGTCACCGCAGCTGCAGCCGACAACTCTCGTCCGGATATCGATCGCTCCGGAAACGCCGACTCGTCCTTGCTGAACCAGGTTGAGTACGGCAGCCGCTGACGCTGGTCGCTTTCGTGAATCGATGATCTCGGCCGAGCCGCTCGGCCGTACATGGCTTTTCGGCGTCTCGATTCTGGCGTTCCTCCTCACCTTTCTTCAGGTCCCCGGCTTCACCGTCGCCGATACCAAGTACGACCTGGCTCAGAACCCACTCGGATTTCTCGAACGCGCCTCCCATCAGTGGAACAGCGCGGCTCCGCTCGGCCAGGTGCAGAACCAGGCCTACGGCTACTTCTTCCCGCACGGTGCGTTCTTCGCCGGCGGCGATCTGCTGTCGATCCCGCCGTGGATCACCCAACGCATCTGGTGGGCGCTGCTGCTCATCGCCGGGTTCTGGGGAATCGTCCGGCTCGCCGAAGCTCTCGGTATCGGCAGCCGCAGTTCCCGTCTGATCGCGGCGACGGCCTTCGTCCTCTCTCCGCGAGTGATCACCACCCTCGCGTCGATCTCCTCCGAGACGATGCCGATGATGCTGGCACCGTGGGTGCTGATTCCGATGGTGCGGTATCTGGGAGTGGAGCCTGCGGAACGACCCCACAAGGTCGCGGGCGACAATGCGAAACAGACAGTTCGGCGCACCGCCGCACAGTCTGCACTGGCGGTGGCCTCGATGGGCGCGGTCAATGCCGTCGCCACCGCCGCTGCAGTTCTGGTGGCCGTGATCTGGATGCTGACGCATCGGCCGAACAAGCGTTGGTTCGTCTTCGGTGCCTGGTGGTCGGGCTTTCTGGTGCTCGCGACGCTGTGGTGGATCGTTCCACTGCTGTTGCTGGGCAAGGTCTCTCCACCGTTTCTCGACTACATCGAATCGTCCGGCACCACCACGCAGTGGACGTCGCTGACGGAGGTGCTGCGCGGCACCGGCAGTTGGACGCCGTTCGTCTCTCCCGAGCGAGTGGCCGGTGCCGTTCTGGTGACTCAGCCCGCGGCCGTCATCGCGACGGGCTTGATCGCGGCTGCTGGAATCGCGGGCCTGGCGATGCGCTCGATGCCCGCCCGCGGCCGGTTGACGATCATGCTGTTCATCGGTCTCGTCGGCCTCGGTGCCGGGTTCGTCGGCGATCTGGACGGTCCGTTCGCGGCTGCCGTTCGGGTGTTCCTCGATTCTGCAGGCGCACCGCTGCGAAACATCCACAAACTCGAGCCGGTCATTCGGATTCCGTTGGTGCTGGGCCTGGCTCACCTGTTGGCCCGAGTTCCGCTGCCGGGTTCCGCGCCGCGGACGCAGTGGCGATCGGCCGTCGCGCATCCCGAGAAGCATCCGATGATGGCGGTGACCGCACTGATCCTCGTGGCCTTGACGCTGTCCACCTCGCTGGCGTGGACGGGCAAGCTCGCGCCCCGGGGAGCGTACGAGGCCGTTCCGCAGTACTGGCACGACGCCGCGGACTGGCTCACCGCGCATGCCTCGGGATCGAGCCCCGACGGTTCCGACGCGCAGCGAGCCCTGATCGTGCCCGGCGCACCGTTCGCCCTGCAGACCTGGGGATTGACCCGCGACGAACCACTGCAGGCTCTGGCCACCACGCCCTGGGCCGTGCGCGACGCCGTACCGCTCACCCCGCCCGGTGCCATCCGCGCACTGGACTCCGTGCAACGACTCTTCGCCGACGGTCGGCCGTCGGCCGGGTTGGCCGATACCCTCGAGGGCCAGGGCATCAGCTACGTCGTCGTGCGCAACGACCTCGATCCCGAGAACTCCCGATCCACCCGTCCGGCATCGGTGCATCAGGTGCTCGACGGTTCGCCGGGACTCGAGAAGGTGGCCGAATTCGGTGAGGACGTGGCTCCCGGTCAGGTCGACGGCGTCGTACTCGACGGTGATCTGCGACCGCCGTATCCGGCTGTGGAGATCTATTCGGTTGGCGATTCGGCAAGCATTCCCGCGTCCGGTCCCTACACCGTCGATCTCGATCGTGTCCCGGTGGTCCAGGGCGGTCCGGAGTCCATTCTTCGCTCGAACAAGTTGCGGAACAACGGGATTCGCAATCCAGTGCCGTCGGGCCCCACTCTACTGGCCTCGGATGCAGCCGCGGCGGGCATCGCTGTGAACTCGGTGACGGTGACCGACACCCCGATGAATCGCGAGACGGACTTCGGCCAGGTCGACAATCACAGTTCGGCCCTGCGGGCCGCCGCCGAGCCGCGACGTTCGCTCAACGAGGTGTCCGACTACCCGGTGTACGGGGCGAAGACCGTGGACGCCGAGTGGGAGGGCGCGACCCTGACGGCGTCGAGCTCGGCGTCGGACGCCACGCAGATCGGCGGCAGCGCCCCCGGCAGCGGTGTCGCCGCTGCGGTGGACGGCGATCTGGCCACCAGCTGGATCAGCAACGGCATCGAACGTGCTGTGGGGCAATGGCTTCAACTCGACTTCGACACTCCGGTGCGCGGCGGGCTGTTGCGTATGCGCACCAGCCCGGGGACGATCGGCGACCCGGTGAAGTGGGTGGAGATCACCACCCCGAACGGCTCGACGGCGGCGCGCGTCGACGAGCCGGGTGAACCGATGACGGTGTCACTGCCGGGCGGTGAGACGCCATGGCTGCGCATCACCGCGAAGTCGACGGTGGACGGAACCCGGGGCAGCCAGTTCGGCATCAGCGAGGTGTCGGTGGACGACTACTCCGACCGGGACAACCCGAAGCAGGTACCGATCGTGCACCGTGCGGTGCTGCCCGAGACTCCTGCCGGAGCAAGCGTCGATGCCTGGGAACTGGGCCAGGAATTCCCCGGCCGCTCCGGGTGCCTCGACACCGAGGATCGAATCCGGTGCAGCAGTGGACTGTCCAAGTCACCCGAGGAACTGGGGCGCTTCTCGCGCACGATCGACGTGCCGATGGGTACCGCGGTGATCCCCGACCTGACGGTGCGCACGCGTCAGTCTCCCGAACTCGAAGCGCTACTGGCGCAACCGGGGCGGCCGTTGGCCAGCGGGGCCTCGGACGTCGCGGACCTGCACGGCTCGGCGTTCGCCGCGACCGACGGCGATCCGCGTACGTCCTGGGCCGCGCCGGAGAAGTCGATCACCGATCGAGCCGGGACCAATCCCACCCTGACCATCGAATTGCCTGCTCCCACAATGGTGGACGGGCTCGAGCTCAGCCCCAGCCTGGGTGCGCTCCCGGCCCATCCCACCCACGTTGCGGTGAATCTGGGTAACGGACCCATGGTGCGCGATGTCGAGACCGACGGTTCCACGACGCTCGAGCTGGCCCCGTACGTCACCGACAGGATAGTGCTGTCGATCGTGGACTGGGACGGGGTGCTGGATCGAAACTCGTTGGGCTTCATTCAGTCTCAGCCCCCCGGATTCGCCGAGATCACCCCGCTGGCGTCCGGTGAACCGATCGGCGCACCCTACGACGGCGATCGCGAGATCACCGTGGACTGCTTCGCCGGCCCCATCCTCTCCATCGCCGGGCAAACGGTGCGCACGTCGGTGACGGCCACAGCGGACCAGTTCCGTTCCGGCGAGCCGCTGAAGGCGTCGGTGTGCGATGCCGATGCCCCGGTGAACGGGAACTTCGTCAACCCCGTATCGCTTCCCGAAGGTCGACAGGATGTGGTGGTCGAGCCGGGAGCATCGTTCTTCGTCGACGGTATTCGGTTGCGCACCATGCCCATTCCGGCCGACTGGCCGACGGGATCGGCACCGCAGGCCGCCAGGACCACCGCCTGGAGCCCCGATCACCGCGAGGTGACGCTCACCTCCGCGACGGAGGATCGCTTGCTGGTCATCCCGGAAAGCAACAACAGTGGTTGGCGTGCAACCACTCCCGGTGGCGTCGAACTGTCCCCGGTGGTGGTCGACGGGTGGCAACAGGCCTGGATCGTTCCGGCCGGGGCGTCGGGCACGATCTCGTTGGATTTCGCCACCGATCGCTGGTACCGACTCGGCATCTTCGGTGGCCTGCTCCTGCTGATCCCGCTGCTGTTCGCGGCGCTGCGTCGGCCGCGCACTGCGCCGAACCTCGGACCGTCGCCGCGCCCGTGGCAGAGCACTTCGGCCGCCCTCGTGGCGCTGCTCGGAGCAACGATCGTGTTGGCCGGGATCGCAGGTGTGGTCACTGTGGCCGTGATCGGCATCGGCGCAGCGCTCGTGGATCGCCGTTACGGACGCACGGCGTCCTCGCGTGTATCGGTCTGCGTTGCAGGCGGATTCACGCTGCTGGCTCCAGCGCTGCTCTCGCTCGGACCGTGGCGATCTCCCGATGGGTACGTCGGCGGGTCCTACTGGGTGCAGCTGGCGTCCCTGATCGGAATCGTCGCGTTGGCGGTCACGGCGATACGGAAGCCGTGACCGCTTTCTCGCGGGGTCCGAACCGTCGTCGAGCAGGGACTTCCACCAGCGCATAGCTCGCCGCTGCCACCGGAATCGACAGTGCGAGAGTCACCGGCAACACGAACCACATCCCGCCCGAGAACGGGATGATGCCGAACACCGGGAACACGACGGCGAGCACAGCCAGATGCCAGATGAACAATCCGTACGACCAGCGGCCCAGCGTCAGCATCACAGGATGCTCGAGGAAGCGATGCCGGCGACCGTCCTCGGCGAGAATCAGCGGGGCGAGCATCGCGAAGGCCAGTATCGCGCCGAGCAGGATCTTGATCTCGAACTGCCAGGCCGCCGGACGCACCAAGCCCTGCGGACCCGCCAGAGGAGTCGCCGACAACGCGAACGCGGCAACCGCGATGGACGACATGACAAATCGGCGACGAGCCAACCGATGCACCCAGGTCGGTGGCCCCACCGAGACCTCGGCGAGCAGCATCCCAGCCGCAAACCACGGGAAATAGCCGGGGAGCCAGTTGTCATGATGAATGCCGTCGGGGGTCGACACCGGAACGAATGCCCACGACAGTGTCAGCACCGCGGCACCCAGAATGACTGGGATACGGCGGGCGGCGGCCGCACCGCGCAGGCGCACCATCAGCCAAGCGAACACCGGCAGCAGGAGATAGAAGACGATCTCGACCGACAACGACCACATCTGAGTCAAGCCCTGGGTCAGGGTCAGCGGCACGAACACCTGAGTGAACGACAGGTTCGCCAGCCACACGCGGTAGTCACCGCCGGCATCGGGAAGAAACAGCAGGATCAGCATCACGCCGACCCAGTAACCGGGCAGAATCCTCGCGAACCGCGAACGGAAATAGCGGCCCAGCGGCTGAGCACTCCGATGACCGCGGGCTGCCGCCGCGTGCGGACGCCACAACAGGAATCCCGACAGCGAGAAGAAGATCGCCACGGTCAGGTCGAACCTTCCCCAGATATGACCGAAGATCGGCGACGTCGCGCCACCCGTCTGAAAGGCCACGTGGGTGACGACGATTCCGATACACGCGACGGCACGCATCCCCTCGAGTGACGGTACGAACCCACGAAGCGGGACAACGCTTGCCGAACGGGTCTGTGTGCTCATGGTGGCCTCAAGTGTGCCGTGTCGAACCGGCGCAGACGAGACCGGTGCCACTGTCGACTGTTACTGTCACCTGCGACGTGTCGTAATAAATCGGGCATCGGGTCGGGGAGAACGCGTTTCCCGCTCGCGGTGTCTTCCATGAAGCGGTCAACTAAGGAGATTCAGCATGGCGGAGCGCTCAGGGCCGAGCCGGATACTTGCCCTCGTACTCATCGGCTTGGGCGCGTTTCTGGTGGTCGCCGCCATCCTCATTCCCACGTACACCATTTCGGCGCTCGAGAAGACGCCGTTGGACCTCGAAGTCACCACCGTCTCCACCGGTGAGGGCAGTGTGCTGAATGCGAGTTCCCTCGCAGCCGGTCGCGCAGTCGTCGACCAGAACGTTCCCCTCGTCTCGCAGCGATTCGTCACCGTCGAGGATCCCTCCGACGCCGACATCATGACGCTGCAAGCAGGCCAGACTCTGCGCCGCAGCGACAAGCAGGCCGATACCGGGCTGCTGACCGCCAGCGTCGACCGCGTGACCATCGACCGCAAGACGTCGATGCCAGTCGAGAACCCGATCGGCACCATCCAGGTGGCAGGCAACGCGCCCGCCGAAGAGGTGGCCCACACCGGACTGCAGTACAAGTTCCCGTTCAACTCGGAGCAGAAGAGCTACCCGTACTTCGACGTCAATGCGCGTGCGACCAAGGACATCGATTTCGTCGAGGCAACCGAGATCAACGGCACGCCGGTGTACCAGTACCAGCAGACCGTCGGCCCGGTCGACCTGTCGACCGTGGTGAACCTGCCGACCAACAAGGTCACCCTGCCCGCCGACACCTGGGGTGTCGAGGGTGGAGCCGCGCCGGTGACGATGACTCGCTGGTACGAGAACACCCGCACCCTGTGGGTCGAGCCCGAGACCGGCGTCGTCGTCAAGGGCGAAGAGCAGATTCACCAGTACTACGGACGTGAGGCCGGCCAGCCCGAGGTCGACGTCCTCAATGCTCCGATCACGTTCGACGAGAACACGGTCGAGTACCAGATCCAGCAGGCCAAGGACGGCCAGGATCAGCTCTCGCTCTTCGGCCGCACCGTCCCGATCATCGCCGGAATTCTCGGTGTCATCTCGCTGATCGCCGGAGTGTTCCTGCTCCTGCGCGGCGGCGGAAACGGCGGACATCGTCAGCCGGCCCGAACGGAGAACGCTCCGCGACCGACCCCCGGCGGCGGAACCGCGACGAACCGCGACTGGACGACCGATCGCACCGAGGAAATCCCGAGGACGAACCTCTCCAAGGAGTAAGTGCCTGCGGCAGTGGCGTGGTTGAGTGCCCGTGAGGGCACTTAACCACGCCACTCGTCTGTGCGGGTCCGGCGTATCGAGCAGAATGTCAGCGATGCTCCTCGAATCGATGCGGTCGTGTTGGCCGGGTCTCGGAGTCGACGGCCCGTTGTCCGGTAGTGCGCGAAACGACATCTTGTCCGGACACCTCGACGGAGTCCGCGTTGTCATCCGTCGCTCATCTCGCACTCCCGATTCTCGATCCTGGGAGTGGCACCTTCTGCGACACCTTCACGAACGTGGCATCCACGTGCCTGTGCTCGTACCGTCGTCGGCGGGCGACCTGGACGTCGATGGCTGGCACGTCTACGAGTACGTGGAAGGTTCACACCCCGAACCGAAAGACCCTCGGGTCGCGGACGCCCTGGCCGAGGTCCACGCCGTAACCGAGCGCTGGCCACAGCGCCCCGGGTCGGCGAGTTCGATCGATCTCCCGGAACTTCTCGTCGGTGGCGACGTCGACTTGACCGCACTGCCAACCGGTTTGGCCGACGAGATAGTCGATGCGTGGCGAAGGGCACGAACGTCGTCCCCCACATGCGTGGTTCATGGCGATGCACATGCGCGCAATGCGATCATCGACGAGCACGGCCGGTATGTGTTGATCGATTGGGACGAAGCGCGGGTGGACCAGCCCCATTACGATCTACCGGTCGGTCCCGCCGAACTCCGAGCGAATCTGGCGTGGGAGATCGCCACGTGTTGGATACCCGAACACGATTACGCCAGGTCATTGGTGCAGAGCTTCACCGGTGCAGCGCCACTTTGACCTTCACCGTTGAATACCCGTTGTGGCCGAATGTCTTTCGCGCTGGAAGCAGGATCTGCGAACAGGTCGGTCAGGTCGACGGGCGATCTACGCGGTTCCCCCACAGCACCAGCCCACACACCACCACCATCGTCACCGCGGCGGTGACTGCGGCGACGACGACGAATTGCGCGAGTGTCGACGCCACGAACAGCAACAGCAACACCTCGACGCCGAGGGCGAACCAGGCGACGAAGGCGAGGTGGGTGCGCTCGCCCGCAATGGCCCACAGCAACGCGCTCTGCAGCACGGCCAGACACGCACCCTGCAGCACGAACAGCCAGACATACTCCTGCACACCGGAATACGTATCGCCCACCACCAACGGCAACAGCGGAGATGCCACCGCGCCGCCGATCACCAGAACCGTACCGAGCCCCGCGACGACGGCCAGCGCCGATCGCACCGCGGAGGCAGAATGCAACGGGTTCGCCATCCGCGGATACAGAACGACACCGACCGCCTGCGGCAACCAGAATGCCGCCTTGGACGCAACGGCCCCGACGGCGTACAGCCCGGCCTCGTTGGAGCTGAGCAAGGTGCGCGCCAGCACCAGATCCAGCGCGGACATCGCGATCAACACCAATTGCACCTGCGAGGCCTGCAGCACGGCCAGAACGGTGACCTTGGTTTCCGACACCGAGTTCACCGGCACCCCGGCCGTCCATCGCGCACCGAGCGCCACCACGCCGATGCCTGCGGCCGTGGCCAACAGAACCGAACCAGGACCACCGCCGAGCACCAACACCAGCACGGCCGGAGCCACCTTGCCGAAGCCGGCTGCGGCCAACACGACGCTCAAGGCTCCGAATCGCCCACGTCCCTGCAGCAAGCCCTGTTCGGCGGCCAACAGCACCAGCACCGGCGCAGCGATGACCGCCGACACGGTCGCCGCCATCGAGATGTCCATGGCCGCGGACAGTGCGGGAGCCAGCGCCAGGGCGAGCACCCCCACCACCGCCGCGCACCGATACCCCACTGTTCGCAGTTCACGAGAACTACGCCCGCGCACCACTTCACGCGCAACGACGGACTGCAACGCCAACGCCGGAACCGCGAGAACCAATTGCGCAGCAAGCAGACTCGCGAATTCTCCGTAGCCCTCGACGCCGAGCATCCGGCTCGCGAGAACCTGCAGCAGGTATGCCGCAACGTTCGCGAACATCGAACCGGCCGTCACCATCCCCATCCCGGCGACCGACGCACCCGCGGTGTGGTCTGCCTCGGACGAGGCGCGGAAAGACATGAGCCCACGGTATAGGGTGCCGATCATGGCGTGGTCGAGGTCGAGGTGGACACCGCCGCTCTACAGCCTGCTGCTCGCGGTGGTCATTCTCGGCCCACTGCTCGGCCCCGGCTATCTCCTGCTGCGCGACGCCGTCAGCACCCCCCGTTCCTACTTCACCGACTCCGCCTGGGGAATCGCCGACGCGGCCGCGAGGGCAGTACCGCAGGACGCCGCTATCGCCGCGCTGTCGACGGTGTTCGACGGTGGCCTGGTGGTCAAGACCATTCTGCTGCTGGCCCTGTGGCTGACCGGGTGGGGTGCAGCGGTCATGGCACGAACAGTGCTTCCGACAGCTCCACTACCCGCGCTGCTCGTGGCATCGACGGTGGCCGTGTGGAACCCGTACGTCGCCGAGCGACTGCTGCAGGGACATTGGAGCCTGCTCGTCGGATACGCCGCCCTCCCGTGGACGGTGGTCGCTGCACTCGCGGTCAGAGAGGGCCGTTCCTGGTGGGCGCTCGCAGTCTGTCTCGCCGCTGCCGGACTCACCCCCACCGGCGCGCTGCTCGCCGCAACCATCGCCTTGGTGGTCCTCGCCCTCCCCGGGGGTGCCCGACGCGGCCTGCGCGTGGTCGGTGCCCTCGGGCTGGCGGCGGTGGCGTCGGCGCCGTGGCTGGTGGCCACGGCGGTGTCCGGCGGTGGCGTCGAGCAGGCGGATCCGGCGGGTTGGGCGGCGTTCGCGGCGCGGGCCGAGCCAGGCCTCGGCACCCTCGGCAGCGTGGCCGGTCTCGGCGGAATCTGGAATTCCGATGCTGTACCTGCCTCTCGCACAAGCATTTTCGCGTTCGCGGGCACGGCGCTGCTGCTGGCCGTCGTCGCGTTCGGGGTGCGGCCGTTGATCAGGCGTCGACGAAATCCGGTGATCGTCGGCCTCGGTGTTCTTGCACTCGTTGCCGTCGCAGCCCCTGCACTCGCAGCGACGGGGCCCGGTCTGGCGATGGCGCGAGCGCTGGGTGAAAGCGTTCCCGGTGCCGGCCTGCTGCGCGACTCCCAGAAATGGGTGGCGCTGGCGATGCCGATCTACGCGTTGGCCGCCGCGGCTGCGTTTTCTCCCCAGCGTCGACCGAATCCGGTGCAACCAACCGCGCTGAGCGCGGTCCAACGCACCCGATTCGGCAGCGCCGTTGCGATAGCGGCCCTGCTGATCGCACTTCCCGACCTGGCCTGGGGCGTCGGGAACTCGATACGGCCCGTGTCGTACCCGGCGTCCTGGCAAGCGGTCGCAGCCGAAGTGCAGGGCGGCGACGGCGATGTCGCGGTACTACCGGCCGGGATGTTCCGCCGCTTTCCCTACAGCGGCAGTGCTCCCGTTCTCGATCCCGCGCCGCGCATGCTGCCACTGGACGTGTTGCAGACCGGCGAGCTCATCGTCGCGGGCGGCACGGTGCGGGGTGAGGGGGCGCGCGCGACGGAGGTCCAGAATGCCCTGCTCGCAGGCGAACCCATGGACGTGATCGCAGAGCTGGGCGTCGGATGGGTACTGGTGGAGAACACCACCCCGGGCGAACTCGGCGAATCTGCGCAAACACTGAATCCACTGGACATCGCGTACTCCGACGACCAGCTCACGCTCTACCGCGTACCGAATCCGATGATCGTCGACAAGCGCCAGGCAACAGCCGTCGTCGTCGCCCACCTCGCCTGGGCGGTGCTGCTCCTCTGCGGTCTAGCGGTAGGATTGGCGAGCCGAATCAGGTTGCGGCACATCGCCAGCAGACCCGACCAGACCTGACGACCACGTGCCACGCGTCGTCGCGTCGAGCACCGAGTAGACACCTTCGGCGCACTGCTCCCAGGAGAATTCCGCCGCGCGCACTCGTGCCTTCTCGCCCAGGCGAGTTCGAGCTTCGGCGTCCTGCAGCAGTTCCGAGACGGCGATGGTCAGACCGGAGACGTCACGGCCCTCTTCACCATCCGAAAGCCGACCCACCAGAACACCGGTGACGCCGTCGATGATGGAATCGGTGAGGCCCTTGGAACTTCGGTAGCCGACGGTCGGCACGCCGTGCTGAGCTGCCTCGACGACCGCGAGGCCCCATCCCTCCTTGCGGGAGGGCATGACGTGCACCCAGGACCGGCCGAGCAGGGCGTGCTTGCGGTCCTCGTCGACGTGCCCGTGGAAAGTGACGTACTGCTCGATGCCCAGCTCGCCGACGTAGTCGCGGAGGTTCTGTTCCCACCAACCGCCACCGATGACGTCGAGGTGAATATCGGGGATCCGACCCCGCAGCGCGGCGACGACATCGAGGGCGTCCTCGATCTGCTTGTGCGGAACCAACCGGGACAACACGGTCAGTGACGGGTGCGCAGTGCGGGTGCTCTCGTCACCCTCGGGCACCGACCGGGGAATCTCGTCGGCTCCGTTGCGCACCACGGCGATGCGGTCGCGGTCGACGCCCAGCGCGACCAACTCGTCCGCGGACGGCAACGACACCGTCAGGTACTGATTGCGGCGGTGGACCCTCGGCGACACCGTCGATTCGAGCCACCAGCCGAGCTTGGCCATCATCGGCCCCGCCACCGGCCACTGCTCGCGATGGCAGTGGTGCACCAGCAATGTCACCGGAACGCCGAGCGCGGCACGTGAGAAGAAGGGAATGCCGTTCTGGGTGTCGATCACCGCGTCGGGTGCGATGCCCTTGAGCGGGCCGAAACCGAGCCGTCCGGCTGCGATGGCGGCCAGTGCGCGGGGGTACACCGACAGGCGTCCACCACCGCGACTGATGCGAATGCCATCGACGATCTCCTCGGCGGGAGCTCCGGGGTACGACGCCGTCCTCAGCGTGACGCGGACGCCGCGTCGTGCCAGACCTGCGCCCACCTGCTCGAGGTATCGCTCGCTGCCGCCGCCCTGCGGGTGCCCGGTATCGCGCCAGCACAGCAACAGAACCTCGCGCACAGCCCGCTTCACCCCAATTTCCGCATGTTCGTTTCTCGACCGCCGTCGATTACCGTTGCCACAGTAACCGCTAGGGTTCGTCTTCGTGACTTCCGCCGTGACACGTCTGTTCGCCTCTCGCGCGACACTGCGCCGCTCGGTGGGTCTGCTGAAGGACTTCGGGCACGAACAGAGCGCTCCCGACATCTTCTACGGCGCACTGGCCCGCGATTCCGTGGAGCTGATCGGCGATCTGTATCGGGGCCTGACCGGTACCGACATGTCCGCGGCGACCGTGCTGGACGTGGGCGGCGGACCCGGATACTTCGCCGAGGTCTTCGGTGCAAGCTGCGTGCGCTACCTGCCCGTCGAGCCCGACGCGTCCGAGATGCACGCGGCGGGACTGCAAATACCGGGTTCGGTGCGCGGTTCCGGGATGGCACTACCGTTTCGTGACGACAGTGTCGACATCTGCTTCTCGTCGAACGTCGCCGAGCACGTCCGCGAGCCGTGGACCATGGCCGAGGAAATGCTGCGTGTCACCAAGCCCGGCGGGTTGACCGTGCTTTCGTACACCATCTGGTTCGGTCCGTTCGGCGGCCACGAGACCCGGCCCTGGCATTACCTCGGTGGCGAATACGCAGCCCGCCGCTACGCCCGCACCACCGGCCACGAACCGAAGAATCGATTCGGCGAATCACTGTTCGACATCAGCGCAGCAGACGGATTACGTTGGGCGCGAAACACTCCCAACGCAACGCTGCTGGCGGCATTTCCGCGCTATCACCCACGCTGGGCATGGTGGATGATGCGCGTGCCGATCCTCCGCGAATTCCTGGGCAGCAACCTCGTGCTCGTCATGCGGCCCAACGCTTAGCCTGGATCGATGACGGCACTCGCGCTCGACATCGGCGGCACCAAGATGACGGCGGCACTCGTCGGTGACGACGGGCGGCCGGGTAATCCGGTGACGGTGCCGACGCCCGAGTCCGATGTCTGGGACGCCTGTGCCGAGCTGCTTCGGAACACGACCGACCCCGCCACTGTCACCCGGATCGGCGTCGCCTGCTCCGGTCCGGTGAATCTCGAGACCGGGTCGGTCGCACCGATCAACATCGACGAGTGGAAGAACGGCTTCGGTCTGCGCGATCACCTCGCCGAGGTCTTCCCCGACGCCGATATCCGCCTCGCGATGGACGGCAGCGCAGCGGCACTCGGTGAGCACCGCTTCGGTGCCGCCGTCGGGGTGCCGGACGTGCTGAGTCTGGTGGTATCCACCGGTATCGGCGGTGGGTTGGTGTTGGGCGGGCACATCGTCGCCGGTGCCAGCGGCAACGCGGGCCACATCGGCCACATCGTCGTTCCCGGTTCGACGACGCCCTGCGCGTGCGGCGGAATCGGGTGCGTGGAAACGGTCTCGAGTGGGCCGTCGGCGGTGCGGTGGGCGCGTGAGCAGGGCTGGCCCGGCAGTACCGGAACCGAACTGGCCGCCGATGCCGCCGCCGGGGAGCCGGTCGCCATCACCTCGTTGCAACGCGCCGGAGTGTCACTGGGTCAGGCGATCGCATCGGCCGTCGCCCTGGTGGACGTACGTATGGTGGTGATCGGTGGTGGCTTCGCCCAAGCCGGCCCGCCGCTGTGGAATCCGATCCAGGAGTCGATCGCGTTGCACGCGCGTCTGAAATTCCTCGACGGCCTGCAGGTGGTACCCGCTGCACTGGGTGGACTCGGCACCTTGGCCGGGGCAGCCGCGCTCACTGCCTGACCGGGCATACCCACACAGCCAGAACGGGGCCCACCCCTCGGTGAGCCCCGTTCTGTCTCGTGAATACTACGCGCCCAGGCGCTGCTTGAGGGCGTCGAATTCGTCCTGAATTCCGGTGGGCAGTTTCTCGCCGACGAAGTCGAACCACTCCTGGATCAACGGGATTTCGGCCTTCCACTCGTCGGAGTTCACCGCGAGTGCCTCGGCCACGTCCTCGACGGTGGTGTCGAGTCCGTCGATGTCGAGTGCCTCGGCGGTGGGGACCACACCGATCGGCGTCTCGATGCCTGCGGCCTTGTGCTCGATGCGCTCGACGATCCACTTGAGCACGCGCGAGTTCTCACCGAATCCGGGCCACAGGAAGCGCTTGTCGTCGCCGCGACGGAACCAGTTGACGTAGAACACCTTCGGCAACTTCGACTCGTCGGCGTTCTTGCCGAGATCGATCCAGTGCTGGAAGTAGTCGCCCACGTTGTAGCCGAGGAACGGCAGCATGGCCATCGGGTCGCGTCGGACGGTTCCGACGGTGCCCTCGGCGGCGGCGGTCTGCTCGGAGCCGACGGTGGCTCCCATGAACACTCCGTGCTGCCAGTCACGAGCCTCGGTCACCAGCGGAACGGTGGTCTTGCGACGTCCACCGAACAGGATCGCCGAGATCGGCACACCCTTCGGGTCGTCCCACTCGGGAGCCATCGACGGGCACTGAGCCATCGGCACGCAGTAGCGCGAGTTCGGGTGCGCGGCATCGGTTCCGGACTCGGGGGTCCAGTCGTTGCCCTTCCAGTCGATCAGGTGCTCGGGCTTGCCTTCGAGGCCCTCCCACCACACGTCGCCGTCGTCGGTCATGCCGACGTTGGTGAACACCGAGTTGCCCTGGTCGATGGTCTTCATCGCGTTGGGGTTCGAGTCCCAGTTGGTGCCCGGTGCGACGCCGAAGAAGCCGTACTCCGGGTTGACGGCGTAGAGACGGCCGTCCTCACCGAAACGCATCCATGCGATGTCGTCACCGATGGTCTCGGCGCGCCAGCCCGGAATGGTCGGCTGGATCATCGCGAGGTTGGTCTTGCCGCACGCGGACGGGAACGCCGCGGCGATGTAGTACGCCTTGTCCTCGGGCGAGATCAGCTTGAGGATCAGCATGTGCTCGGCGAGCCAGCCCTCGTCGTGAGCCATCGCCGAGGCGATACGAAGCGAGTAGCACTTCTTACCGAGCAGGGCGTTGCCGCCGTAGCCGGATCCGTAGCTCCAGATCTCGCGATCCTCGGGGAAGTGCGTGATGTATTTGGTGTCGTTGCACGGCCACGCGACGTCGGCCTGGCCCTCGGCGAGCGGAGCGCCGAGCGAGTGCAGCGCCTTGACGTAGAACCCGTCGTCACCGATCTTGTCGAGTGCGGCCTGGCCCATGCGGGTCATCACGCGCATCGAGACGACGACGTACTCCGAGTCGGTGAGCTCGACGCCCAGCTTGGGGTCGGCCGCGTCGAGCGGGCCCATGCAGAACGGGACGACGTACATGGTGCGTCCGCGCATGCAGCCGCGGTAGAGATCGGACATGAGCGTCCGCATCTCGGACGGTTCCATCCAGTTGTTGGTGGGACCGGCGTCGATCTCTTCCTTGGAACAGATGTATGTACGCGACTCGACGCGAGCGACGTCCGACGGGTCGGAGTTGCCGAGGAACGAGTTGGGCTTCTTCTCGTCGTTGAGACGAGTGAAGGTGCCTGCTTCCACCAGCTTGCCGGTGAGGCGCTCCCATTCGGCGTCGGATCCGTCAGCGAACACCACGGAATCCGGTTCTGTCAGTTCGGCTACCTGGGCAACCCAGGCGAGCAGTTCTTTGTGTCGAGTCGGCACGTTGTCGGTGCCGCTCAAACCGGGAATGGTGGCTGAGGTCATCTAACTCTCCTGGGGTGAGCCGGAACCGGAAGTACTCGCACGATCACTGTGGGCAAACATGCGCGAGCAGATCTCGGTTTTCCCCTCTCGGCGGGGCGCTGCTCGACCGTTCGAGCAGCAGTACACCATCGTAACGGGTACAGCAAGCCGAGGGTCGAGCGCCGGGTGTCCTGGTATTCAGGTTAACGCCGAGCGACGTGAATCCGGAAACAGGGTGTTGTCCGATTAGTCACAGGACCGATTCAGATAGGGAAAGATCCTCGCAAGAAGGCGTCTACCAGGGGCGACGTCCAGTCAGAACAGACGGACTACAGCTCACCCGATTCGGTCAATTCGCCCCGGCCGATACCGTTCGCTTCCCGAAAAATTTCCCAGGATCGGTACTGCCCGTCACGTCCGAACGCCGTGAACTTGTCCGTCACACCATCACCGTCGACGTCGGTCGCCACGGTCATCCCGGCGTCGGTACGTCGTACGGCGGTCTCGTAGTGGCCGTCCCCGTCGAGATCGAACAGCTCCGTCGAGACAATGGGCGCACCCGGCTCGTCGACGTCGTGGGGTTCGACCTCCTCGGTGAGGAAGCCCCCTGCTCCGAAGCCATCCACCGCGATCATCGACGCTCCTCACCTCGACCAACGAACCTGGCCAACCGACACTGCACCTACTGACTCCGACGCACCGGCTCGTCCAACGGTTCCACCCGTGCAGGAGAGAAATGGACGGGTTCGCGGGGAACGAACACACCGCGATCGGGTCCGCGGAATCGCTCGAGCCCCCGCTCGAGTGCCGACAGATCGCGATCGCAGGCAGACAGCAGCGCCGATCGGTGGTCGGCAAGCCGACGCAGCTCGGCGTCCACCTCGGCGAGTGCGACGTCGATGCCGGCCACTGCGTCCCGGTCCGCGGTCGCGACGGCGGACGCGAGCATCGACTCGGCATCGAGAATCCGCGAGAGCAATCGCTGCTCCACCGACGATTTCACCCGGGCCAGGCTTTCCTGCGTCCAGCCGCGCAGGTGGGCGCGGTCGGCCACCAGCGCCCGCGATCGCGTGATCCACCAGGCGAGCGCACCACCGAGGACGAGGGTGATGACGGTGTTGGCGACCGCCCAGGCCGGCACCAGCGCCATCGGCGACACCACCAACCGCCCGAGTCCTACCCCCGCCGACGCGCCGACAACGATCATGACCACATCCTCGATCCCCCGGCGCCGGGACGGCTCCCCGATGTCGAGCGGGTCGTCCGCGACACTCGATTCCTCTTGCAGCGGCGTGAGCCCGAGATCGGTCTCCACTGCCCGCAATCGGGCCGTCAGCGCCGCGTCGGCTCGATTCCGGGCTCCGCGCGCGGACTCGGCGACATGCACAGGAAGGTGAGTGAGTTCTGCACGTCCTGACCCGTCGATCGTGCGCTTGACCTCGGCAACCAGGGCGCGAAAGTCTTCGGCGGCGGCATGGAGAGACTCCACGCGTACCCGTTGAATTCGATTGTGCAGCAGCGCCCGTCGGTCGCCACCGAGATTGTCCCGTTCGCCGACGAGCTGAGCTCGCCGCGCACGGAGTTCGGCAGTATCACTGCCCCCGGTCACCGCGCGCGCTCTCGCCACGATCGACGCTCTGGCTCCGGTTGCGCAGTCCTGGACTGCCGCAGCATATTTGCGCTGGGATCCGAGAGCTGTGGCCTGCAGCAGCAGTGCGCCGAGCCGGTCCGCCACTGCTCCGATACCCGACTCCGCGGACATCGCGGCGTCACCGCTCTCCCGGCCCGTCCGCGCCAACCGAACCGAGATCGGATGGAACGTGCACTCCACTGCCCGTGGGACACACTCGGCAACGCTGTCACTGTCGGCCGTGACCACCTCACGCCAGTGCCGATGCGCGTCGATCTTGTTCACCACGAACACGACCGGCGTGGATTCGAGGGCTGCTCGCCACTGCTCGACCTCGACGCGGCCCACCGGAGCCGACGCGTCGACGCCGATCATCACGACGGCTGCATCGGCCATCGAGTCCGTGAAGTGAACAGCGGAACCACCGAGACGGGACAGCTCGCGGCGCAGTTCGGACTTGCCCGACCCTGCAGTACCGGTGAGGTGAACCCCGGCAGGTCGACTGACCCTCGCTCGTTCGATCTCGTCGAGTGCACCCGAATTCCAGCGTCGTAGAACGCTTTTCATGTCTTCCGACAGCGGGGTCATCGGCGCAGCATTCGTACGTGGCCTCGGCACAGTGCGAGTGCCGCGCGACGCACCTCGGGGTCCCCGGCAGCGGCCGCCCGCTGCTTCCACTGCACCGCCTGCTCCAGCGCGACCTGTTCCGAACCGGTCTCGATCGGCACCCCCAGTCGTAGGGCCGCGTGGCGCATCTCGGCAGCCACCGCCTCGTCCGAGGCCAAGTACGCCTCGACGGCGTCACGAACCCGCCGGTGGCCGGCAGAGATCTGTTGCACTCTGCGATGCAGCTCGGCGTCCCGAGCCGCCGCGGCCGCCGACACCGCCGCGGAGACAGCGGCGATCAGGGCGTCGGCACCGGTGGCGTCGGCCAGCATGCGCATCGCATCGCCGTCGGACACAGTCCGCTGCCGCAGCACGTCGACGAGCAGGGCGAGACCACGCAGTTCGATGCATTCGATCAGCGCTTCTCTGCGACGCGTCGACACCGCGACGTCGGCGGCGCGAAACCGATCGACGGTCATCAGGTCGGTCGGGCGCAGATCGGCCGCTGCGACGGCTCGCACGTCGGCCATGTCCAGAGGCGCACCGGCTCGGCCCACTCCCCGCAATCCCGCCGCGGTCGTGCCCATCACCGGCAGCACCGTCCGTCCCAGCTGCTCCGAGGCCGCTGCGGCCGCCGCTACGGGATCGTCGAGTGTGTCCGCCTTCGTCAGCACCACGACGGTCCCGTCCAGGGCATCCCTCGGCCTGGAACTCAGCAATGCGGTGTCGACCGGCGACACCGCACCCGCGATCACGTGGACGAGCACCTCGCCCTCGCTGCTGTCCGTTCTGCCCTCGTGCCATCGGACATCGAGGCCGTCGGCGTCGAGCGGCACCGACTCGAGAACGGCGAGAACCGCGGATTTCCCGACGCCGGCGCGGCCGGTCACCCGTGCGGTCATCGGCCGCAGGCGGTCGTGGACGGCAGTCTCGACGGCCTCACGTGCGTCGCTCGACGCAGCGCGGTCACGCAACAGGCCCAGACCGGCCTCAGCGACGTCCATGATCGATTCCCCCAGAACGACCCGCCGCCCGCTTTTCAGAGGCGACGCACAGCCCCCTGCTGCGGCACCGATTCTGACACACGCGGGCGCTCACGAGCCGCCCGAAAGGAATTGCACCGTTGTAATTAGTCGGGCTCGTCCTGCCCCTGATCAGCGGTAGGACAGCAAGTCTCAACTTCAACTCGAGACCCACCTGTCACACGCCCCGCCGATGGGCGACAATGGTTCTGTGAACGAGCCTCAGGACACCTCTGTCGACAGCGCGGAGAACACCGTGCGCACCCAGGAACGGGGCTCACGGCTGTACCCCCGCGTGACGAGTTTCCGCTCTCGGCGCGGAGCGCTGACCGAAGCGCAGCAGACCACCTGGGACAACCTGTGGCCGCGTATCGGTCGTGACGTCGCCGACGAGCAGATCGACATCGACGCCTGGTTCGGGCGCAGCGGCCCGGCAATTCTCGAGATCGGCTCGGGTACGGGCACGGCCACCACGGCGATGGCCTCGGCCGAGCCGCACGTCAACCTGATGGCCGTCGAGGTCTATCGGCCCGGCCTGGCCCAGACACTGCAGCAGATCGAACGAGAAGGCATCGAGAACGTTCGACTGCTGCGCGGTGACGCGATGGACGTGCTCGAGAACATGCTGTCCTCGGAGTCGTTGACCGGTGTCCGCGTCTTCTTCCCCGACCCGTGGCCCAAGGTTCGCCACCACAAGCGTCGGCTTCTACAGGGTCCGACGTTCGCGATGATCGCGGATCGGTTGAAGCCCGGTGGCGTTCTGCACGTGGCAACCGATCATGCCGAATACGCTGAGTGGATTGCCGAGGCCGGGAACGCCGAGCCCGGTCTGACCGTTCTCGATTGGGAATCGCCCATGACACACGAGCGACCCGTGACCAAGTTCGAGGGCAAGGCACAGCTGGTCGGTAGCTCGGTGACGGAATTGATCTGGGGAAAGAAGACAGCATGAGCGTCAGTACGGACATGCCCGACACCGTGGTCGACCCCTCCGAACTCGGCGCGATCGGTGAAACGCGCCACAGCAAGCGCGTCCTGCTGGTCTGGGACGCCCCGAATCTGGACATGGGACTCGGCGCAATTCTGGGTGGCCGACCCACCGCTGCCTACCGTCCGCGCTTCGATGCCCTGGGCCGATGGCTGCTCAGCCGCACCGCCGAACTCTCCACCTCCGGCACCGCCACGCTCGAACCCGAGGCCACGGTGTTCACCAACATCGCCCCCGGCAGCGCAGATGTGGTCCGACCCTGGGTCGAAGCATTGCGTAACGTGGGTTTCGCGGTGTTCGCCAAGCCCAAGGTCGACGAAGACAGTGACGTCGACGCGGACATGCTCGACCACATCGACTTCCGCAACCGTGACAGCGGCCTCGCCGGGGTCATGGTCGCGTCCGCCGACGGTCAGGCATTCAAGGGTCCACTGGAGGCCATCGCAGCAACCGGAGTGCCAGTACAGGTGCTGGGCTTCCGGGAGCACGCAAGCTGGGCTGTCACGTCGGACATCCTGGAATTCCTCGACCTCGAGGACATCCCGGGCGTCTTCCGTGAGCCACTGCCACGGGTGAGTCTGGATTCGCTTCCCGACGAAGGTGCGTGGCTGCAGCCCTTCCGACCGCTGTCCGCCCTGCTCGTCGGGCGCCAAGGAGTTTCTTAAGTGTTCGCCAGATGGGGAGACATCGTCTACCGCCTGCGGTACACCGTTATCGGTGTCATGGTGGCCGGACTGCTGGGCTTCGCTGCCTACGGTCTCGATCTCAACAGCCATCTCAGTCAGAGCGGTTGGGACGATCCGACGTCGGAATCGGCCCAGGCTGCCCGTCTGGCAGACACCACATTCGGTCGCGACAAGCAGGGTGACGTCATCGTCCTCTACACCGCGCCGCAGGGCTCGACCATCGACGATCCGGAGTTCTCGTCCGAGATCGTCGCCAATCTCGACTCCCTCGTCGCCGATCATCCCGATCAGATCGACAAGGTCAACGGCAGTTACTTCAGGACGGCCGGTGCGCCCAATCTCGCGGCCCTCGGCACCACCGACAAACAGCACGCCATCGCCAGCATCGCCATCAAGGGCGACAACGACACCGAACTGACCAACAACTTCCAGGCCGTCAAGGACGTCTTCTACATCGACGGCGTAGACGTGCAGGTGACCGGCCTGCAGGCCGTCGCAGGCGCATTGCAGTCGACGATGGCCGGCGACATCCAGCGGATGGAGATCCTCGCCATCCCGGCCGTCGCGGTGTTGCTGTTCTTCATCTTCGGTGGCGTCGTCGCGGCCGCCCTCCCGTTGATCATCGGTGGCCTGACGGTCGTCGGAGCCAACGGCATCGTGAAGGTGTTCACCAACTTCACCGAGGTCAACTCGTTCGTCGCCCCCGTGGTCTCGCTCGTCGGCCTCGGCTTGGCCATCGACTACGGATTGTTCATCGTCTCGAGATTCCGAGAAGAACTCGGCGACGGCTACTCGACGCCCCAGGCCGTGCGCAGGACCGTCATGACGGCCGGTCGCACCGTGGTGTTCTCCGCGACGATGATCGTCGCGTCCCTCGGTGGCTTGTTGCTGTTCCCGCAGGGCTTCCTCAAGTCCGTGGCCTACGGCTCGATCGCCACCGTTGCACTCGCCGCCCTGACTGCAATCACGATCCTGCCCGCGATGCTCGCGATCCTCGGCCCCCGTGTCGACGCACTCGGTCTGAAGTTCATGCGCAAGACCAAGTCGAGCGAGGAGATCGAGAACGGCATGTGGGGCCGGCTCACTCGCTGGGTGATGCGCAACCCCGTCAAGGTCACGGTGCCCATCGTGCTCGGCCTGGTGCTCCTGACGCTGCCCGTCGGCAACATCAAATTCGGCGGCATCAACGAGACCTATCTGCCGCCCGACAACGTCACCCGCGAAGCGCAGGGCGAGTTCGATTCGCTCTTCCCCGGCCAGCGCACCGAGCCGATCAAATTGGTCATCGCGAACGCGCAGGGTCCCAACCTCGCGGCAATCACGACTCAGGCGAACAACGCGCCTGGGTTGGTCGAGCAGTTCACCCCGGTCGGTGCCAGCAAGGACGGGATCATCGTCTTCAAGGCCGGCCTGATCGACCGCAACGATTCCAAACCGGCCATCGACTTCCTGCGCAGTATCGACGTGCCCGACGGGGCGTCGGTGCTCGTCGGTGGCACGCCGGCCATCGAGCAGGACTCCATCAGTGCACTCATCGACAAATTGCCGCTGATGGCCGTGCTCGTGATGTTCATCGTGACGCTGCTGATGTTCCTGACGTTCGGATCGTTGGTGCTGCCGATCAAGGCGGTGCTCATGACCGTGCTCGGTCTCGGTGCCACCATGGGCATCCTGACGTGGATATTCATCGACGGCAACGGGGCGGGGCTGATGAACTTCACCCCTGGTCCGATCATGGCTCCGGTGTTGGTGCTGATCATCTCGATTGTGTTCGGCTTGTCCACCGACTACGAGGTGTTCCTGCTCTCCCGCATGGTCGAGGCTCGCGAAAAGGGTGCCAGCACAAGCGAAGCCATCCGTATCGGAACCTCACATACCGGACGTATCATCACCGCCGCGGCTCTGATCCTGATCGTCGTCACCGGAGCGTTCGCGTTCTCCGATCTGGTGATGATGAAATACATCGCCTACGGCATGATCGCCGCGCTCATCATCGACGCCACCCTCATCCGCATGTTCCTCGTGCCTGCCACGATGAAACTGCTCGGCGACGACTGCTGGTGGGCCCCGCAGTGGATGAAGCGAATCCAGCAGAAACTCGGACTCGGCGAGACCATTCTCGAGGACGAGCTGCTCCCCATCGCAGACGTGCCCGAGCTCGCGCTCGCAGGCGGTGCACCGTCGAGTACGGTCGCGCCGCCGATGCGTCCGGCACCACGCCGCAACGAGCCGCTCACCGAACCCATTCCTGTGGTCGCACCGCACGGCGGGGGCCCCATTCGGGCGACCCACGCCGCGAAGGAAGAATCGCGACGCAGTGTGACGGGGCGTCCGGCAACCCCACCCGAGCCGACCCGTGCTCCCGCCACACCTCCGGCACCGGCTGCTCGACCCACCCCGACTCCTCCCCAGGTCCAGGCTGCTCCGCAGGAACGACCGGCTCCTCGACCTGCCCCGAGCCGGCCGGTGGCGCCGCGCCCGACCGTCGAACCGGAACCGACCCAGGCAGCAGACGTCGTCCGGCCCGCCCCGCCGGTCAACCCGGTGGCTGCTCCCCCATCGGCGGAGCCGCCTCGCGCACCGAGCGCACCGCGTCCGCCCGTCGCACCGCCGAGCCGAACCCGAGCCGCACGCGCACCTCGCGCCGAGGAACCGGATTCTCGTTCCATCGAGAGCTGGCTCGCCGACCTGCGAGCACCCAGCGCATCGCCACCCCCGAACACACCGCGCAACGGTTCGACCGCCAACGGCTCGAACCACAGCGGTCACGACGAGAACAGCTCGCCGCAGAACGGTTCCGAACGCAACGGCCACAGCAACAACGGGTCCGAACGAAACGGCAGCAACGGGTCGGAGCGCAACGGCAGCAACGGCAGCAACGGGTCCGAGCGCAACGGCACGGAGCAGACCGGTACCGAACGCAACGGCAGCAACGGATCCGCGTCGAGCGAATCCCCGTCCGAGAAGCCGTCGGGCCGCCGGGCCGCACCGACCACCGAGGGCGGCGACAGCGGTCGTCATCGCGGCGGCGAAAACGGACACGTGCTCAGCGTCAGCGAATTGCTCGCGCGCGAGCGGAACCGTTCACGCTGACGCCGATGTGATTGGCTAGCCTCGTCGGCCGAAATGTTCGTCGGCGAGGCGGCGGTAGTCGCGTGGATCCAGGGGGAGTTACACACACGTGTTCGTTCGATGGGGAAATTTCGTCCACCGACTCCGCTACACCGTTCTCGGTGTCATGGTGGCCGGGCTGTCGATCCTGGCGGCGTACGGCTGGGATCTCACGGACCACCTGAGCCAGAGCGGCTTCGACGATCCGACGTCGCAATCTGCTGCCGCGAACAATCTTGCCGAGGAGACGTTCGGCCGCAATACCGAGGGCGATGTGATCGTTCTCTACACCGCGCCCGAGGGGTCGACCATCGACGACCCGGCGTTCGACGCTGCGGTCGTCGGCAATCTCGATTCGCTGGTGGCCGATCACCCGGACCGCATCGCGAAGATCAACGGCAGCTACTTCCGGACTGCGGAAGCCCCAGTGCTGGCGGCGCTCGGTACCACGGACAAGCAGCACGCCATCGCGAGCATTGCGATCGTCGGCACCAACGACACCGAGCTGACCGATAACTTCCAGGCCGTCCAGGACGCCTTCTACATCGACGGCGTCGATGTACAGGTCGCCGGCCAACAGGCCGTGGCGGCCGCCCTCCAGTCGACGATGACCGACGACATCCACCGCATGGAGATCCTCGCCATCCCGGCGGTGGCCGTGCTGCTGTTCTTCGTGTTCGGCGGCGTCGTGGCCGCTGCGCTGCCGCTCATCGTCGGCGCGCTGACCGTCGTCGGAGCCAACGGCATCGTGAAGCTGTTCACCCACGTCACCGAGGTCAACACCTTCGTTGCGCCGGTGGTGTCTCTGGTGGGACTCGGCTTGGCGATCGATTACGGACTGTTCATCGTGTCGCGTTTCCGAGAGGAACTGGGCGACGGCCGGTCGACGCCAGATGCCGTCCGTCGATCGGTCATGACGGCCGGTCGCACGGTGGCGTTCTCGGCGACGATCATCGTCGCGTGTCTCGGCGGTCTCTTGCTGTTTCCGCACGGGTTCCTGCGGTCGGTGGCCCTGGGTTCGATTGCGACGGTCGCACTCGCGGCGCTGACCGCGATCACCGTGCTGCCGGCCATGCTGTCCATTCTTGGCCCACGCGTCGACGCGCTCGGTCTGGCATTCATGCGCAAGACCAAGTCCTCAGAGGAGATCGAGAACGGGATGTGGGGCAAGCTCACCACCTGGGTGATGCGCAACCCCATCAAGGTGGTCGTCACCATCGTGCTCGGGCTGCTGGCGCTGACGCTTCCGATCGGGAACCTCGCGTTCGGCGGCATCAACGAAACGTATCTGCCACCGGACAATCCGACGCGGGTGGCGCAGGAACAGTTCGACGAACTGTTCCCCGGCCAGCGCACCGAGCCGATCGAATTGGTCATCCAGAACGCCCAGGGGGCGAACCTCGCCGCCATCACCACCCAGGCCAACAACGCACCGGGTCTGGTCGAGCAGTTCACCCCGGTCGGTGCCAGCAAGGACGGCATCATCGTCTTCAAGGCCGGACTGATCGATCGCAACGACGCAGCGCCTGCGATCGAGTTCCTGCGCAGCATCGATACTCCCGAGGGCACCTCGATGGAAGTGACGGGAACGCCTGCAATCGAACGGGATTCGATCGATGCGCTGGTAGACCGTCTACCCCTGATGGCGGTACTGGTCGTCCTCATCGTGACCGTACTGATGTTCCTGACGTTCGGATCCTTAATGCTGCCGATCAAAGCGGTGCTGATGACGACCCTCGGGCTCGGTGCCACGATGGGCATCCTGACGTGGATCTTCATCGACGGCCACGGCGCGGCGTGGTTGAATTTCACGCCCGGACCGATCATGGCGATGATTCTGCTGCTGATCGCCGCGATCGTGTTCGGACTGTCCACCGACTACGAGGTGTTCCTGCTCTCCCGCATGGTCGAAGCTCGCGAAAATGGTTCCAGCACAAGCGAAGCCATTCACATCGGAACCTCGCATACCGGACGCATCATCACCGCTGCGGCCTTGATTCTCATCGTCGTCACCGGAGCATTCGCGTTCTCCGATCTGGTGATGATGAAGTACATCGCCTACGGCATGATCGCTGCCCTCATCATCGATGCAACCGTCATTCGCATGTTCCTGGTGCCCGCGACGATGAAACTGCTCGGCGACGCGAGCTGGTGGGCACCGGCCGGCATGAAGCGCATGCAGCGCAAGCTCGGACTCGGCGAAACGACTCCCGAAGACTCCTGATCCCCCGCTCTCTCGCTCTCTCGCTCCCCGCCCCCCACAACGCGTGAATGGACCACTGCACCGTCGAGACGTATGCAATGGTCCATTGACGCAGCAGGGGGTCAGGAGGAAACTGCCGCACTCTCTCGGTCCGCGAACACCTTGGCGTATCGGGTACCGGCGATGAGGAGCAGTAGTCCCACTGCGATGAAGGCGATGACTCGGAAGAGTCCATCCAGGGCGACGAGGTCGAACAGGAACAGTTTTGCGATGGACGCGGCGGTCAAGGACAGTCCGGCCAGCAAGGCCAGGTGAGCGTGGGTGACGCTGCGCAGCCCGAACGCCAGGAGTGCGAAGGCTGCGATCATCCACTCGATGGTTGCCGCGGTGTGACCTGCGGTGAATCCTGTTGTTTGGCCGCCGATTCCGATGCCGAGGGTCACGGTTGCCGCCGTCAGGCCGTACAGCGCGAGTACGCCGGAGACGACACCGAGGGTCTGCAGTCCGTCGTCGACCAGTTTCAGTTCTGCCAGTACGTAGGCGAAGGCGAATGCCGTTGCAGCGAGCAGGATTCCGCCGAGGGCGATACCGACGCTGCCCACTGCGTGATCGGAGTCCAACAGCGCCCGTGGCGGGCTGACCGAGACGAACATCAGTGCGCCGATCACGCCGAATCCGCTGCCGATCGAGTATGCAAGTGTCGAGCGGGTGCTGTGAGCCACCGCGATCAGAGCCAAGGCAACGGCGAAGAGCACGACAGGGCGAATCTCGAGGGTCGTCGACTCGACTGCGGCCTGCAGCGTCGCCAGGGCTCCGATCACCGCGACGGTGATACGAGCGTGCCCCGGCAACCAGCTCACCAGAGTCACGATCGCCAGAGCTGCAGCAGCAAGAACCAGTTGGACAGCAACGGTCGCGGCGCGATCGAAGACGTCCGCGGAGACCAGCACCGGCAGAGACGTGAGAGCGATCATCACGGTGGCGACCACATCGGAGACGTTGCGGCGCAACAACTCCAGTGACGTGCCGATACCGAAGACCGCCACCGACACGACGACCAGGAGTAGCCAGAGATCGCCGGTGGATCCGGACATGTCAGCGCTCGCGATGGCAGCCAACACGGCGCCGACGAGGGGTACGGTCCGAACGACCTGCAGGAGCTGCCAATTCCGGCCGATCTGAGCCGGGAAACTTGCCACATAGGTGGCGATGAGGAACGCGATCAGGGTCAGGGTGAGGCCGTCGGTCAGCACCGGACCACAGACTGCGACTCCGGCGAGAATCAGCACCGCCATCGGCTGCGACTTCCACTGCACTGCGAGTGCCGTTCCGGCTGCGGCAATTCCGAATGCGGTGATCAGCCCGATCACGGGATCGAGCCAGCCGTACAGGACTGACGTCGCGAGTACATCGAGGTAGAGGCCCGCGATGCCGGTGGCGGCGAGAGCGATTCCGCCGATGCGGCCGCCCGAGCGGCCGAACACTCGGACGCCTGCACCGATCAGCGCGAGTGAGAACACTGCGCCCGCAGCGACCCGCAGCGGAGGGCCGAACCACCCCGCCTGTGCGGCGAGAACGAGCAGCATCACCACACCGACGAGGGTGACGCCTGCGCCGGCGACAGCCAGCAGACGGCTGATGACACCGTCACGCTGCCACCACGGTTCCCGCGGCGGAGCCGGCGGTCGAGGCGCGACGACCGGCCCCCTGGGTGGTGCGGGGTAGGTCATGGCGGGCTGCATGGCGGGCTGGGGTCGAACCATCTGCTGCCCCATCGGCTGACGGACGGTGTGGCCGAACGGCTGACCGTAGGGCTGCGGAGGCAACGGTGGTGACGCTACCGGCGGCGGAACGGCAGGAGCTGCCGGTGCCGACGGCTGCCGCGTGGGAGCGGGAGCCGTTGCGGCACCGAGCTGTGACTGCAAGGTCTGCAGATCGACGGCCACCTGGCGCATGTGGTCGCCCAGGGAATCGAAGCGGCTGGACAGTCTCGCGACGAGTTGCGGATCCAGCCCGGAGTTCTGGGAAGAAGTCATGGGTTAGATCCTGCGACCGCCGCGGCCGAAAAGCGTGAGTAGTGCTACTCGGATCCCTCGAGTAGAACAGCCTCGCTAGCCGAACATGCGACGGATCGAGCTACCGAAAGGATGCTTGGCGGTCACCGAGCCCAGGCGGACCTTGCCGGAGACCACGAGATGCAGCGGCCCGTACGGCGGACCGGTGCGGACCTTGTTGGTGGCGCTGCCCGCGACCGTGTCGACACCGTTGAGGTCGACGGTCGCCTCGGTCGGCACGATCAGCGTCACGGTGCTGCAGTAGTCGTCGACGTGTATTTCGACCACCTGGGTGGACATGACCGCCTGAGTGAAGTCGAGCGTCACCGTCGACATGCGGGTGGCGACACGCAGATTCGCAGGTACGTTCCACGGTCCCTTACGGGTGACCGTGGACATCGTGCCGCGCAGTGTGTCCGACGCGCCGCTGCCATGCCCCCAATGCTCCTGAACGACGCGGCGCGGGGCCGGTTGCGGGGTGGGCGCGGCGAAGGGTTTCGGTGCCGGGCGATGCTCCTCGGCGATCTGCATCCCGGGCAGGTCGGCGAGTACCGAGTTCAGTTCACCGCGGGTCTTCGACGCCAATGCGGTGTCCATTCGCTCGGTGAACTCGCCGAGCGACAACATGCCCTGGCCCACGGCGCGCTGCAGCAGCTCTCCGACGTGTTCGCGTTCGGCATCGGACACTCGCAGATCCCTTGCCTCCATGTGTTCAGGGTAGCGAAGATCTCAGGCTGCGCGACCGCCCAGTACGGAGAGCATTCCGGACACCGACGCGGGCCATCCGAACTGTTCGGCGCGCAACCTGGCGGCGATGCGGCGGCCGTCGACCGGTAGTTCGAGTACTCGTTCTATCTCGGCGGCGAATCCGTCTGCGGTGTTCTCGGAGGATCCGCCGCAGTGTGGGGTGACGATCTGCGCCAGCGCCGAGGTCTCGGAGACGACGACGGGGGTGCCCGCGGCGAGCGATTCCAACGCAGCGAGCCCGAAGGTCTCGTGTGGTCCCGGTGCGAGAGCGATGTCCGCCGAGGCCAGCAGGGCTGCGACGGCCGCTCTGCCGTCGACGAAACCGAGGAAGTCGACGGGTAGACCGCGGGCGCGTCGTTCGAGGCTGGCTCGGCGGGGGCCGTCGCCGGCGATGATCAGCCGCGCCCGCATCCCCGAATCGCACAGCGCAGCAAGCGAATCGATACTTCTCTCGACGTGCTTCTCCACCGACAGCCGGCCGCAGTGCACGAGCAGCCGATCGGCGCTGCCCAGCCATGCGGATCGCTCGCCTACAAGCCGGCGACGCGGATGGAAGAGATCGAGATCCACGCCGAGCGGAACTCGGTGCACGTTGCGAACACCGATGCGGTCGAACTCCTGTTGCGCGAACTCCGTGGTGCACACGACGGCGTCGTACGAGTCGGCGGTGCGCCGGTTGGCAAGATCCGCGATGGGGCGGGCGCAGCGCATCGGCATCGTCTGCGCGAGCAGCCGGTCCAGGCGTTCGTGGGAGATCATCACGCTGCGCACGTCTCGGCGCGCGGCCCAGGCACCCATGCCGCGCAGCGTAAGTCGGTCCGACACCTCGATCACGTCGGGCCTCAGTCCGGCCGCCACCGAGGAGACTCGGCGGGGGTCGGCCACCCGATAACCGCCGGTGAGCGGGATCTGCGGTGCCGGCACCTCGATGCGCACCACCCCCGACGGCAGGAGCGTCTCGCTCGACCGATCTCCCGGCACGATCAGTGTCACCTCGTGGCCCCCGGCGACGTACCCCGATCCGAGCTGGTCGACGGCCGTCCGCAATCCCCCGGACCGTGGTCCGTAGAAGTTGGCGAGTTGGACGATGCGCACTCGATCAGTCTTCCCAGCGACAAGTCCGCCCGACGGCGCGGCGATGGATGGTGGCCGAACCCTCACGGAATTCTGTGTGGGGATCGCTACCAACGGGTAGATGAGACAGATGCGAGTGACACTGCAATCCACCGGGAACGCCTCCGCACCCGAGGTCTGGGAGCGCTATATGGAACCGACGGCCTGGAAGACCTGGGCTCCACAGATCATCGGCGTCGAGTACCGCGGAGAGCGGCTCACCGCCGACACCACCGGCCGGGTACTGGGCCCACTCGGATTGCCGATCGACTTCCACGTCCGTGCGGTCGACGAGCAGTCGTGGACGTGGGCCTGGTCGGCCTGGTTCCAGAACCAGGCCATCGGGATCGACCTCACCCACGGCGTCGTATCCAGGCCGGGCGGAACCAGAACCTGGCTGACGATCGACGGTCCGCTGCCACTGGTGCTGCCGTACGTGCCGGTCGCCAAATTCGCGCTCGGCAGGTTGTGCAGTCCGTAGCGCTACTCGGACCGCGTGACCGTCTTCTCCTCGGACTTGTCGGCCACGTCGGTCGGCTCAGGCGTCGGTAGCGAGGACTCCTCGCCCGATCCGTCCAGATGGCCGTCGAACTCGTCGATCGCCTCGGCGCGCTCGTCGCCGGTCTGATCGAGATCGGCGTCGACCCCCTTCGAGTGCTTCGCCGGGTCGACGGTGGTGTCCACTGCTTTTTCGTTGTCGGTCATGGGATGCAGAGTGCCCCTCGGCACCCGACACAAACCCCTACAGCCCTTTTTCGATGGCGTAGCGGGTCAGTTCGACGCGGTTGGCCAGCTGCAGTTTCCGCAGGGTCGCCTGGACGTGATTCTCGACGGTGCGATGGCTGAGCGTCAGTCGGGTCGCAATCTGCTTGGCGCTCAGGCCCTTTGCCACCAGGCGCAGCACTTCGGTTTCGCGGTCGGTCAGCGTCGGGCGAGTGTCGGATTCCGGTTGCGGCGACGACGACATCCGCCGAAACTCTCCGAGTACGAGGCCCGCGAGGCCGGGAGTGAACACCGCCTGCCCGGCCGACGTGGCGCGGACGGCGTCGAACAGTTCCTCGGCCGATGCGCTCTTGACCAGGTAACCCGTCGCGCCCGCCTTGATGGCGTCGAGCACGTCGTTGCGTTCCGCGGACGCCGAGAGCACGAGAATCTTCGTCTGCGGCGACGCCTCGAGGACGACGACGGTGGCATCGGCTCCGTTGCCGTCGGGCAGATGCATGTCCATCAGCACGACGTCGGGAGTGGTTGCTCGGGCGCGGCGTCCGGCAGCGGCGACGCCGTCCGCGGTGGCGACGACCCTGAATCCGGCGGCCTCGAGATCCCGGGCGACGCCGTCCCGCCACATCGGATGATCGTCGACGACCATCACCGCGATCTCGGCATTCGCTTCCTCTGTCATCCCGGTCCCTTCGCTCGCGGAATGCGGATCTCCCATTCGGTTCCCTCGCCCTCGTCGGTGTCGAGTATCGCAGTACCGCCGAGAGATTCGACGCGGCCGAGTATCGATTTCGAGACGCCCATCCGACCCTCGGCTTCGGCGGCGGCGAGCCGTCCGGCAGGAATTCCGCGGCCGTCGTCGCGGATACTGACGATCAACTCCCCGTCGACGTCCTCGAGCAACACGTAGGCCTTCGCATCGGCTCCCGCGTGGAGCTCGACGTTGGACAGTGCGGTTGCCACGACAGCGGCGAGTTCCTCGGCGACGTCGGATTCGACCAGCACCGGATCGGCGGGCGTCGAGACGGAGATCGATGTGCCTGCCTGAGTTCGCAGCAGTGCCCTGACGTCGACGATCGAGCCGGTGTGATCCCCGCGCGGAGCCGCCTGTTCCGAGATCAGCACGCGCAGCGCGACTTCCTGCTCGCCGGCCAGCTCGGCGAGTTCGGCTGCAGGCCCGCCTATTTCGAGACCACGCCGTCGCACCAGGGCCAGTACCTGCAGCACTCCGTCGTGCACCTGCCGGGCCAGCCGTTCTCGCTCTTCGGTGATCGCGGCCGATCGTGCTGCGCGACGTAATTCTTCGTGGGCGTGCCGGGCGGTGTTCGACGCCAATCCCAGTGCCAGTCCGGCCGAGAGCAGCACCGGGGCGGTGGCGTCGGACCAGAGGTCGGAGTCGAAGCGATCGCGGACGAGTGCGCTGACCACCGACATCGCCACCCCGGATGCGATTCCGCCCTTCGGGCCCAACAGGATTGCCGCGGAGATGACGGCGTTGGTGGCCCACAGTGTGGTCGGCAGAGTTTGGCGGGTGCTGTACCAGTCGTAGTCGGCAACCAACCGCGTCGATGCCATCAGCGCGATCACGATGACCTGATCGGCGAGCACCACCTGCCAGCGCGGAAGTGAGGCGCGCGCGAGCATCAACGCCGAGGCCCCGGACCACACGGCCATCAGGGCAACGAAGACCCAGCTCAACCGTGGGTTGGAGTAGTTGTCCACGGTCGCGGCCTGATAACTGATCGCGTAGACGAGTGTGATCAGCCGAAAAGCCTGCGAGGCCCGCCAGAGCGGGGTGTCGGGATCGGACGAGGTGAGCGTGGCCCGTACCCGGTCAGCCGTCCGCATCGGTCTTCGGACCTGCTGTCTCGGTATCCGCTGACTCGGTATCTGCTGTCTCGGTATCCGGGGTCTTCAGCAATCCCTTGGCGAGCCGATCCGGCTCGTCGCTCCCGGGTGGAGTGTCCGGGTCGCTCGGCTCGGCGGAATACAGCGGGTCGGGCACCTCGAGTTCCTCGTAGACCTCGTCCGGGTCGTCGGCGAGCAGCGACCGCACGGCGGTGTTGAGGACGGCGACGATCGGCACCGCCAGCAGACCTCCGACGATGCCCGCGAGCAGAATGCCGACGGTGATGGACAGGACCACCGCCAACGGGTGCAGTCGCACGGCGCGGCCCAGCAGGAGCGGTTGCAGCACATGGCCTTCGAGCTGCATGACGGCCACCACGATGCCGAGCGTGATCACCGCGGTGATCAGGCCCTTGGTGACCAGTGCGATGAACACCGCGACGAATCCGGTCAACACCGCACCGATGATCGGGATGAACGCTCCGATGAACACCAACGAGGCCAGTGGGAGTGCCAGTGGCACACCGAGAATGCCCAGCCCGGCACCGATGCCGATGGCATCGGCGGCCGCGACGGCAACCGTCGCCCTGACGTATCCCACCAGAGAACCGAAGCCTTGGATGCCCGCCGTACGGATTCTCCTGCGGGCCGCAGTCGGTGCCAGCCGGGTGACGAACTGCCAGACCTGATCACCGCCGTACAGGAAGAAGATGAGGATGAACAGGGTGAGCGCTGCGCCGGTGAGGATTTCACCGATCACCGTGGCGGTGGTCAGCGCTCCACTGGTGACCGCTTCCTGGTTGTCCTGGATGACCTTGACGAGGTTGTCGGTGGCTTGGCGAATCTGGTCTTCACTGATGTGCAGCGGTCCGTTGCTGAGCCATTCCTCGACGCTGTTGATGGATTGGGTGAATTGATCACCCACCTGCGGCAGACCTTCGATGAACTGCTCGACGATGAAGGTCATGATCCCGGCGACGACGCCGATACTGGCGATGATGACGATGATCACCGCGACGGCCCGCGGCACGCCGCGCCGGTGCATCCAGTCGACGACCGGCACGAGCATCGCCGATGCCAGCAGCGCGAGGCCCAACGGAATCACGACCGTGCTGAGCTTCGCCACAACGTAGGCAAAAGTGATGAATCCGGCGAACAGGACAAGCAGTCGCCACGTCCATTCAGCCCCGACCCGCACCAGCGGGTGCACCGAATCGGCGGCCGAAGCGGGGCCCGGGGACGCCCCCGTACCTTGCGCCCGCAACTCGTCGGTGCTCACCCGCTAAATTTAACCCGTGCTGGCATCTTTCCGAGCGGTCTCGCTCACCCTGAAGAGTCGCTGGCCGCTCTATATGCTCTCCATGCTCATCGCCAATGTCTTCGGTGCGGTCCTCGTGTTCGCCTTCGTGCGATACGGCCTGCCCATCCCCGAATCGGAATCGATCGTCGCCGACCGCGTCCGCAACGTCTACATCTTCGGGGCCTACTTGCTGGTGGCCCTGGTCGTCAGCCTGATCTACGCGTACTTCCTCCTGCGCTCGGTGATCAGGTGGCAGCTCCGCGGTGGCCCACCCACCCGCAAGGAACAGATGACGACGCTGCACGCGCCGTTGCGTCAGGCGATCGTGCACCTCATCCTGTGGATCATCGGCGGCATCATCTTCGTGCTGCTGACCATTGCGGAGATGCCGTCGCTGTCCATCGCCGTCATCGTCACCGTCGGAATGGCGGCCACCGTGACGTTCGGATTCACGTACATGCTCGGCGAGCGAATCCTGCGACCGGTCGCGGCACTGGCGTTGAGCGAGGGCCGATTCGACCGCACGATGACGCCCGGCGTCGGTACCCGCATGGCCATGACGTGGGGCCTGGGCACCTTGATGCCCGTCATCGGCATCATCCTGCTGTGCGCCACGCAGCTGACCACCGATCTGGTGTTCTCCCCCAACGCGCTCGCCGTGGCCATCATCCTGCTCAGCGTGCTGGCCATCGTGCAGGCGTTCGTGCTGTCGATGCTCACCGCGAGCCAGATCTCGGACCCGATCAGCCAGCTGCACAGCGCCATCGAACGCGTGCAGCGCGGCGAGACGGACGTCGAGGTGGATGTGTTCGACGGCAGCGAGATCGGGCGCTTGCAGGTCGGATTCAACCGAATGATGGAGGAATCGGCCGAACGACGCGTCCTGCGAGAGTTGTTCGGCCAACACGTCGGTGAGGACGTCGCGCGTCGGGCATTGCAGTTCGGAACCGAGCTCGGCGGCGAGACACGATTCGTCGCAGTGCTGTTCGTCGACATGGTCGGCTCGACCGCCACCGCCTCCGAGCGCCCACCGAGCGAGGTCGTGGTGTTGCTCAACGAGTTCTTCCGGGTGGTCGTCGACGTCGTCGGGCGTCATCACGGGTTCGTCAACAAGTTCATGGGCGACGCAGCCCTCGCGATCTTCGGTGCCCCACTGGATCGTCCCGACGCCCCCACCGCCGCGCTCGCTGCCGCACGAGAACTGAGATTCGAGCTGAACGAGATCACCGGCCTCGACATCGGTATCGGCATCTCCGCAGGCCTGGCCGTCGCCGGCAACATCGGTGCGGCGGAACGCTTCGAGTACACGGTCATCGGAGACCCGGTCAACGAGGCCTCGCGGCTCACCGAGTTGGCGAAACTGCGTCCCGGACGCGTCCTGGCGTCGACCTCGGCCTTGTACTTCGCAGACGACGAGGAGCAGGAACAGTGGGAGCTGGGAGACCAGGTGCAACTGCGTGGTCGACGACGGGCCACCCATCTGGCCTGGCCGGTGGAGTTTCCCGATTCCTCCTCGAGCGACGGTTAGTCTGACAAGGTGCCCGACCCCAGCTCCACCCGCGGACCCGCGGTGCGGCGTCCGCGAAACCGACTCCGGTGGGTCAAGTGGATCGCCGGAATCGCTCTGCTGGCGCTGCTGGTGGGCGAGGCGATCTACCTGTGGCCGCGGCTGCACGAATCCTGGACCGCCGTCCGCGAAATCCACTGGGGTTGGCTGGCGGCCTGCGTCTTCGCTCAAGCGGTGTCACTGAGCGCGTTCGGCCGAGTGCAGAAGCAATTGCTCGACGCAGGCGGCGTGAAAGTACGTCAGCGAAAGTCCGTGGCCGTCATCTACGGCAGCACCGCAATGGCGCTCACCCTCCCCGCAGGCCAGGTGTTCTCCACGGCGTTCACCTATCGCGAGACACGCCGCTGGGGAGCGAGCCCGGTCGTCGCGTCCTGGCAGCTGGCCATCTCGGGCGTGATCGCCGCGGCAGGACTGGCCGTGCTCGGCCTGGCAGGCGGACTGGTGGTCGGCAGTTCGTTAAACACGTTCACCGTGGTGCTCCCGATCGCAGGCGTCATCGCCATCGTCGCCGCCGTCCGCTACATCTCCAATCACCCAGAGGCGATCAAGAGCATCGCGCGCTGGGGATTGCGCAGATACAACGCGTTCCGCAATCACGAGCTCGACGCGGGCGCCGAGGGCATCGACAAGATCATCGGCCAGATTCAATCCGTTCAGCTCGGCAAACGCGACGGCGCACTCACTCTGTCGTGGTCCGCCGTGCATCGACTCGCGGACGTCGCTTGCCTGGCGTTCGCATGCTTCGCCGTCGGTGCGGATCCCCGGCTGTCGGGATTGCTGATCGCGTTCGCGGCGGGCAAGGCCGTGGGATCCGTTCCTCTCGCGCCCGGCGGCCTGGTGGTGGTCGACGCGACCCTCATCGCGTTTCTCACCAGCGCTGCCTCGATCAGCGCATCGCAGGCCGTCGCCTCCGCGCTGGTGTACCGCGGCGTGAGTTTCATCCTCGTCGCCATCGTCGGGTGGATCGTGTTCCTCGTGCTGTTCCGCAAGCATCAGCACGCCGATCTCGAATTCGACATCGCGCTCGAGCAGCAGGAGACCGCTGAGCTGCGGCGTACCGAGGACATCCGCGACGCCAAGGGCGATCCGGAACCCGCGTAGCCATACCCTGCGCGGTATGGCGTCCGTCACTTTCTGTTCATCCGGAATATATACGGACCCCGGTCCGCTTGTGTACTATGACCATTGAAACTTCAACCCACAAGGAGCCCCCATGACCACCGCCATCGCACTTCCCGAGCTCACCGCAGGCACCTGGGCTATCGACGCCACCCACTCCACCGTCGGATTCACCGTCCGCCACCTGGTGGTCAGCAAGGTCCGTGGCCGCTTCCAGACCTTCACCGGCACCGTCACCGTCGACGCCGACGGCACCCCGTCCGTCGACGCCGAGATCGATGTCGCGTCCATCACCACCGACAACGCCCAGCGCGACGGCCACCTCAAGACTGCAGACTTCTTCGAGGTCGAGAAGTTCCCCACCGCGACGTTCAAGTCCACCTCGGTCAAGGCCGACGGCGGAGACTTCATCGTCACCGGCGACTTCACCCTCCACGGCGTCACCAACTCCATCGATCTGAAGCTCGAGTTCAACGGCGTCAACGCCGGCATGGGCAACGGACCGGTCGCCGGCTTCGAGGCCAGCACCGTCATCAACCGCAAGGACTTCGGCATCAGCATCGACATGCCCCTCGAAGGCGGCGGCGCAGTGGTCGGCGACAAGATCACGCTGAACCTCGAAATCGAAGCCGGCCTGCAGGCGTAATTCGTCAGCACCCGCCTTCCCCCGTCGGATCAATGCGGCTTTGTTGCAGTCCAAGCGACTGAAACCCACATTGATCCAGCCCGGGAGGTCCACCGAAAGGCCCGCACCGCATTCGCCGGTGCGGGCCTTTCGCCGTCGGTGTCTACAGTGGTGCGCGTGAAGTTTCGCTCTCCCGCAGTTGCTGCCGTCCTCGACCTGCTGATGATCGTGCTGTTCGCCGCGATCGGCCGTCGCAGTCATGCCGAGGCCACGGCATTGTCCGGCCTCGTCAGCACCGCGTGGCCGTTCGTCGTCGGTGCCGCCATCGGCTGGGTCATCGCGTTCGCCTTGTACCGCAACAAGTTCGACGCGTTCCTCATCGTCCCGACGGGCGTCGTGGTGTGGGTGATGACGGTCGCGGTGGGCATGGTGCTGCGTGCACTGACCGGCCAGGGAACAGCCGGGTCGTTCATCATCGTGGCAACGTTGTCCACCGCAGTTCTGTTGCTGGGTTGGCGAGCGTTGGCGAAATTCGTGCCCAGCGTTCGTTGACTCCGAGTTCGCCGAAGAGGGGCTCGACGCGATAGGATCATCCCCGGTGCGCCGGGAAGTCTGGTCGGCAACTGTTCTGTGCTGCGCACGTGCCCTTCCATTCGACGGGTTCGTACAGCACGACGTTGCTACCGAAAGGCTTTGTCACTGTGTCTGATTCACCAAGTCCGACAACACGATTGCCACTGTTTTCTCGCGGTTCCTGGTCCGAGGCCGACCGCGTCGCGCAGATCCTTCGCAAGGAAACCGTCGGCGGCGCTTTGCTTCTCGTCGCCACCCTCGTCGCCTTGATCTGGGCCAACTCACCCTGGTCCGCCGCGTACGACTCACTGATGAGCACCCGCGTCGGCCCCTCGGCACTGCATCTCGACCTGACCCTGTCGACGTGGGCCGCCGACGGGCTACTGGCCATCTTCTTCTTCGTCGTCGGACTCGAGCTCAAGCGAGAATTCGTCGCAGGCGATCTTCGCGATCCGGCCCGCGCAGCCCTACCGGTCGCCGCCGCCATCGGCGGAATGGCAGTTCCGGCAATCATTTTCGTGCTCGTCAACCTCGGCACCGGCGACGGCGCTCTGTCCGGCTGGGCAATCCCGACAGCAACCGACATCGCATTCGCGGTCGCGGTTCTCGCCGTCATCAGCACTCATCTCCCGACCGCGCTACGGACCTTCCTGCTGACTCTGGCCGTGGTCGACGACCTCCTGGCCGTCACCGTCATCGCAATCTTCTACACCGACGACATCAACTTCGTCGCCCTCGGCCTGACGCTCGTTCCGCTCGCGCTCTTCGCGGTCGCCGTGCAGATGCGCGTCCGGTCCTGGTGGATCCTCATTCCCCTGGCTGTGGTGACCTGGGTGCTGATGCACGAGTCCGGCATCCACGCCACGGTCGCAGGCGTCCTGCTCGGCTTCGCCGTCCCGGTCATGCGCAGCACAGCAGCCGGTGGTCCGGACGCAGGTCCTGGTCTCGCCGAACACTTCGAGCACAAGATCCGACCCATCTCCGCTGGTGTCGCCGTGCCGCTCTTCGCTTTCTGCGCAGCCGGCGTGACCGTCGGCGGATTCTCCGGCCTGGCCAGTGCACTGAGCGATCCCATCGCCCTCGGCATCATCGGCGGACTGGTGGTCGGTAAGGCCGTCGGCATCTTCGGCACCACCTACCTCGTCTCGCGCTTCACCCGAGCCACACTCGACGCCGGACTGAAATGGCTCGACGTTCTCGGTGTCTCGATGCTCGCGGGTATCGGATTCACGGTGTCGCTGCTGATCGGAGACCTGGCCTTCGGTGAGGGAACCCAGCGCGACGACCACGTGAAGGTCGGCGTGCTCGCCGGTTCGATCATCGCGGCGACCATCGCCTCGATCATTTTGCGCAGCCGCAACAAGGCGTACCGGGACTTCTACATCGAAGAAACACGCGACGACGATCACGACGGCATCCCGGACGTTTATCAGAAATAGGCACACACCGCGATCGCTGGAATCCGGACCGCTCGGATGACACGATGAGTCCGTGAGCGGAACCGTGCGCGAACTGTTGACCCGGCACATCGACGCCGGACTGATGCCGGGGGCGGTAGCGCTCCTGGGCGGCCCTGACGCGGAACCCATCGCGGTGGGATCATCGGCTGTCGGCGGTCCAGCGATGGCAGTCGACGCCATCGTCCGGATTCAGTCGATGACCAAGATCGTCACCAGCGTGGCCGCCCTGCGCCTCGTGGAGGCCGGCCGACTGACGCTGGACGACGACGTCGTGCCCTGGCTCCCCGAACTCGCCGGCCGCCCCGTGCTCACCCGCCCCGACGCTGCACTCGATGACACTGTTCCTCGGGACAGACCGATCACGTTGCGGCACTTGCTCACCAACACCAGTGGGTACGGAATTCAGATGAAAGACACCCCGCTGGCCCGGGCGATGAGGGACAACGACACGGAAGCCGGCCCCGCGCCGTCTCCGCTCGGCGCGGACGAATGGTTGGCACGCATGGCGGACCTTCCTCTGGCTTTTCAGCCCGGTGCCGGGTGGCGCTACCACCACGGCTTCGCGATCCTCGGCATCCTCGTCTCTCGCATCGTCGGCCGGTCTCTGCAGGATCACCTCCGCGACGACCTGTTCGGGCCACTCGACATGCTCGACACCGGACTGTGGGTGCCGACCGACCGGTGCCATCGCCTGACAGCGGCCTACCGGTTGGAGGACGGGTCGTCGATCGAGACCGAACCCGCCGCAGGCGGGCCCTACGCGGGACCGCCCCCAGTCGACGTCAGTCACGGCGAGTTGGTGTCGACGGTGACCGATTTTCACCGCTTCCTTCTCGCGATCGCGACGTCGGTATCGACCGAGCACCTGGAGCTGATGACACAAGACCAGGTGCCCGCGTCGATCAAGACCGACGAGAGTTTCTACCCGGGCTTCTGGCCGGGAACGGGGTGGGGATTCGGCGTCTCGGTCGTCACCGAAGGAGATCACCTCGGTCGGTACGGCTGGTCCGGCGGCCAGGGCACCGACTTCTTCGTCGACCCGAACGGGACGGTCGGCATCTTGCTGACGCAGACCGAATTGTGTGAGGCCACCTTCGCGCTGCTGTCGGAGTTCCAGGAACTGCGCTGACAGGACCTACGCTGATTCGATCGCAGCACCTACAGTGGTCGCCGTGATCGAGAACCGGTTTCGGGCGTGACGCAGCCGCTGGCCCGTCGACTCGGGCTGTTCGACGCCATCGCCATCGGGGTCGGTTCGATGGTCGGGGCAGGGGTGTTCGCGGCGTTCGCCCCCGCATCGGCTGTCGCGGGCGCGGGTCTGCTGATCGGTCTGGCCATCGCCGCGGTCGTCGCGTTCTGCAACGCCACCTCGTCCGCTCAGCTCGCCGCGCAGTATCCGACGTCGGGCGGAACCTACGTCTACGGCCGGGAGCGGCTCGGCGAGTGGCCCGGCTTTCTGGCCGGGTGGAGCTTCGTCATAGGCAAAACCGCCAGTTCCGCAGCCATGGCGCTGGTGTTCGCGGCGTACGTCGCACCTGTCGGGTACACGAAAGTCGTTGCTGTTCTTGCCATCGTTGCGTTGACGGCAGTGAACTACTTCGGCATCACCCGCACGGCCGTGCTGACGAAGATTCTGGTCGCCGCCGTGCTCACCGTGCTCGTCGTGGGTGTCGTCCTGGGACTGACGGGCTCGATCGAGCCGAACGTCGCCGGGCTCGGCGCGTTCACCGACAGTGGGTGGTACGGACTTCTGCAGTCCGCCGGCCTGTTGTTCTTCGCCTTCGCCGGCTACGCGCGCATTGCCACCCTGGGTGAGGAGGTCGTCCGGCCCGAGCGCACCATTCCGCGCGCCATCGTCTCCGCCCTGGGTATCGCACTACTGGTCTATGCAGTGATTGCACTGACCCTGTTGTCGGTACTGGGCCCCGACTCACTGGCGTCGTCGTCGGCTCCTCTGGTCGATCTGGTGGTGGCATCGGGACATTCGTGGGCGTCACCGCTGATGCGCATCGGCGCGGCGTTGGCCGCACTGGGAGCCCTCCTCGCGCTGATCGCCGGCATCGGCCGCACGTCACTGGCAATGGCCCGCCACGACGATCTGCCGTCGTACCTGGCCGAGGTCCACCCCCGCTACTCGGTTCCGCATCGCGCCGAGATCACTCTCGCAGTGATCGTCTGCATCCTCGTTCTCGTCATCGATCTGCGGAATGCCATCGGATTCTCGTCGTTCGGGGTGTTGCTGTACTACCTGGTTGCGAACTTGAGCGCCTATACCCAGGACACCGAGAACCGGCGGTATCCCAAGGTTCTACAGATCGTCGGCAGTATCGGGTGCGTCGTCCTGATTGCCACGCTGCCCGCCACCTCCATTGCCGTCGGAACCGTCGTGGTCGTGCTCGGTGTTGTGTACCGCCTTCTTCGGGCTCGACAACTGTTCACTTGACGCCTGATTCGGTAGACGTCAATATAGACGAATGTCGAATCAAGACCTGCCGCCCGTCGACGGCGAGTGCTGCTCGCCGCTGATCCGCGAACCCCTCACCGTGGACTGGGCCGGAGATCTGGCCCGCATGTTCAAAGCGCTGGGAGATCCCGTCAGACTGCGGCTGCTCAGCCTCGTCGCCAGCCACGCAGGCGGCGAAGCGTGTGTCTGCGATATCTCCCCCGCGTTCGACCTGTCGCAGCCCACCATCTCCCACCACCTCAAGGTGTTGCGCGAGGCGGGGCTGCTCGACTGCGAACGCCGCGGCACCTGGGTCTACTACTCGGTGATTCCCGCTGCACTGCAGCAACTGTCGGCTGTGCTGAACGCTGCAGAGTCAACGGAGGTCATGGCATGAGTACGACAACCGATACTGCCGTAGTCGGCAAGCTATCCACCCTCGACCGGTTCCTGCCCGTGTGGATCGGCGTGGCCATGGTCCTGGGTCTACTCCTGGGACGCATGATCCCCGGGCTGAACGACGCGTTGTCGTCCATCTCCATCGACGGCGTGTCACTCCCTATCGCTATCGGCCTGCTGATCATGATGTACCCGGTGCTGGCCAAGGTGCGTTACGACCGCCTCGACACCGTCACCGGCGACAAGCGCCTACTGATCGGGTCGTTGGTCCTCAACTGGATCCTCGGTCCGGCCCTGATGTTCGCTCTCGCATGGCTTTTCCTGCCGGATCTGCCCGAGTACCGAACCGGGCTCATCATCGTCGGTCTCGCTCGATGCATCGCGATGGTCATCATCTGGAACGACCTCGCCTGCGGCGACCGAGAAGCCGCCGCGGTTCTGGTGGCGATCAACTCGGTGTTCCAGGTGTTCATGTTCGCCGTTCTCGGATGGTTCTACCTGTCGGTGCTGCCCGGCTGGCTCGGACTCGAGCAGACGACCATCGAAGCCTCGCCCTGGCAGATCGCGAAATCGGTGCTGATCTTCCTCGGAATCCCGCTGATAGCGGGATTCGCTTCGCGCTTCTTCGGTGAACGCGCCAAGGGCCGGGAGTGGTACGAGGAGAAGTTCATCCCCAGGATTGCCCCGTGGGCGCTCTACGGCCTGCTGTTCACCATCGTGATTCTCTTTGCGCTGCAGGGTGATCAGATCACGTCACAGCCGTTCGACGTGGTGCGTATCGCGCTGCCACTGCTGGTGTACTTCGCGGTGATGTGGGGCGGCGGCTACGCCCTCGGTGCCGCGATGGGTCTGGGCTACGAGCGCACCACCACCCTGGCGTTCACCGCTGCAGGCAACAATTTCGAGCTCGCGATCGCCGTCGCCATCGCGACCTACGGCGCGACATCCGGGCAGGCACTCGCCGGAGTCGTCGGACCACTCATCGAGGTGCCGGTACTGGTCGGCCTCGTGTACGTCTCACTCGCATTACGTAAACGCTTCGCCCCGAGTTCGTCCGCGACCACAGCGACAAAGGAGTCCTGATGTCCGACACACCCAGCGTTCTCTTCGTCTGCGTCCACAACGCCGGTCGATCTCAGATGGCCGCCGGTTTTCTGACCCACCTCGCCGGCGACACCGTCGAAGTGCGTTCTGCCGGTAGCGCGCCCGCAGAGACCATCAACTCCGCGGCGGTAGAGGCCATGGCGGAACTCGGTATCGACATCTCGTCGCAGTCCCCGAAGATTCTGACCTCCGAGGCCGTGGAGACATCCGACGTCGTGATCACCATGGGGTGTGGGGACGCCTGCCCGGTGTTTCCTGGTGTGAGTTACCGCGATTGGGCGCTGGCCGATCCGGCAGGCAAAGGCGTCGACGCGGTCCGTCCGATTCGCGACGAGATCAAAGGTCGAATCGAAGACTTGATCGCCGAACTGGTTCCAGCGCAGCAGGTATCACCGTCATGACCGTGCCCGCAGTGCTGTTCGTGTGTGTCAAGAACGGCGGCAAATCACAGATGGCGGCCGGTCTGATGCGCAAAGCCGTCGGCGATTCGGTGGAGGTGCACTCGGCGGGAACGAAGCCGAGTGGAACGGTCAATGCACTCTCGGCCGAGGCCCTCCTCGAAGTCGGCGTCGACGTGTCGGGCGAAGCACCCAAGCCGATCGACCCCGCTCTGCTCGCCCGCATGGACTACGTCGTCACCCTCGGTAGCGAGGCGAGCGTGGAACCAGTGCACGGTCCGACGTTCGAGAACTGGAACACCGACGAACCGTCCGAACGCGGTATCGACGGAATCGAACGGATGCGCCTGGTACGCGACGACATCGCCTCTCGCGTCGAGGAACTTGCATCCCGAATGCGCAGCGCGAGCAGCTGATTCGCATGAAGTCCGAGGTAGTGGTGATCGGCGGCGGTCAGGCAGGACTGGCCGCCGGCTACTACCTGCGACGAGCCGGACTGGATTTCGTCATTCTCGACAACCAGACGCATGCCGGAGGCTCCTGGCAGGACTACTGGCCGTCGCTGCACCTGTTCTCGCCCGCCGAGTACTCCCGACTACCCGGTTGGCCGATGCCTCGGTGGCCGAGCGGGTTTCCTCCGGCATCGCACGTCGTGGACTACCTGCGGGCATACGAGAAGAAGTACGAGTTGCCGGTGCACAGGCCCGTCGACGTGAAGTCGGTGCATCGTACGACCGAAGGCTATCGAGTCGATACCGACGGTGACTCGTATTGCGCCACAACGGTAATCAATGCCACCGGGACGTGGTCGCGACCGTTCTGGCCCAGCTACCCCGGTATGCGGCAGTTCGCGGGCACGCAACTGCATGCCGTCGACTACCGGATGCCCGATTCGTTCGCTGGCAAGCGCGTGGGCATCGTCGGTGGAGGGAACTCGGCTGCGCAGATTCTGGCCGAGATCTCCACCGTCGCCGACACCACGTGGTTCACCAGCCGCGAGCCCAGGTTTCTGCCCGACGATGTCGACGGCCGAGTGCTGTTCGATGTCGCCAGCGATCGGGCTCGCGCTCTTGCCGAGGGCGAAGCGGACTCCGGCGGGGTCGCCGGTTTGGGAGACATCGTGATGGTACCGCCGGTGCGAGACGCCCGCGATCGCGGAGTGCTGCGGGCTCGGCCGATGTTCACCGCGCTCACCTCCGAGGGCGTCACCGACGGGCTCACGACCGAGCCGCTGGATGCGATCGTGTGGTGCACCGGTTTTCGCCCTGCGCTCCATCACCTGCGACCACTTCACCTGCACGCCGACGGGTCGGGAATTGTATTGGACGGCAACCATGTTCGAGACGAACCGACCCTGATTCTTCTCGGCTACGGCGACTGGACCGGCCCGGCCTCGGCAACGCTCATCGGTGTCGGCCGCACAGCGCGTGCAGCCGTGGACACTGTCATCAGAAGAGGAAAGGTAGATCAGTCATGAACTCATACCCCGTATTAGTGGTCGGCGCAGGGCCCATCGGTCTCGCCGCGGCGGCGCATCTGACCGAAACCGGTTCCGACGTAATCGTTCTCGAACGCGGACCGTTGGCCGGATCGGCAGTGTCCGAGTGGAATCACGTTCGGCTGTTCTCCCCGTGGTCCGAGGTCGTCGACCCCGCAGCCGCCCGGCTGCTCGAACCCACCGGCTGGACCACGCCGGACGGCGACACCTACGCCACCGGACGCGAATGGGTGGAGCAGTACCTCGCACCCCTCGCCGCCGTTCTCGGCGACGCCGTCCGAGTCGACTCCGAGGTAGTCGGCGTCGCCCGCCGCGGACGCGACCTCGTGGTCGACGCCGGCCGCGACACCGAACCGCTGTCGGTGCACATCCGCCACTCCGACGGCAGCGAGGAACGCATCCTCGCCCGCGCTGTCGTCGACGCTTCCGGCACCTGGGGATCACCGAATCCACTGGGCAGCGAAGGACTTTCGGCCGTCGGCGAAAAGACTGCCGCAGACCGGATCGACTACCGGGTCCCCGATCTGACCGATCCGGCGATTCGCGCCCAGTTCGCGGGCAAGCACACCGTCATCGCAGGCAGCGGCCACTCCGCCCTGACCGCCATCATCACCTTCGCCGAACTCGCTGCTGAGGAACCAGGAACGACGCTCACCTGGGCCGTGCGCCGAGGCGTCACCGCAGACGTGTTCGGCGGCGGGGAAGCGGACGAACTCGCTGCTCGCGGTGCACTCGGTCAGCGCGCCAAGAAGGCCGTCGACGACGGCTTCCTCACCGTGCAGTCCGGATTCCGCACCGAAACCGTTGCAGTCGAGGGTGATCGGCTGACACTCATGGGCGACACCGGTGCTCGCATCGAGAACATCGACCGCGTCGTGGCGTTGACCGGGTTCCGCCCGGATCTGTCATGGCTGTCCGAGGTTCGGCTCGATCTCGACCCCACCCTGCAGGCACCGAAATTCGTAGCCGAATTGGTCGACCCCAACATGCATTCGTGTGGATCGGTGTCACCGCACGGCGTCGAAGAACTCACTCAACCCGAGCCCGGCTTCTACCTGGTGGGCATGAAGAGCTACGGCCGCGCGCCGACATTCCTGGCAATGACCGGATACGAGCAGGTGCGCAGCATCGCTGCCGAACTCGCCGGCGACCACGAGGGCGCACGGAAGGTCGAGCTGACATTGCCCGACACGGGAGTATGCGGCGGCGCAGGCTTGTTCGACGAACCCGACGCTCCGTCGACCGGCGGTTGCTGCGGAGCTCCGGCGGCTCCAGAGCTGATCACTCTCGGCGCACCGTCGCGTGACTGATTCTGCAACAGTGAATTCGGCGTTGTCCTCGGAGGCCTCACATCCTGGGCGACGCCGTTCACGCTGGTGCAGGCCACGGCCATCACCGATCGTTGGGGTCCACGTCAGTACGGACATCTCATCGGCATCATGTCTGCGCCGATCGTCATCGCGATGGCCTCGGCATGCGGACCTCTCCGCCCTTTCGGAACGATCGTTCCGACGCTAACATCGAACCACGCTACACGGAACACTCGTTCCGTTATCGAAAGGAATCGTGCGGTGAAACTGCGACGGATACGGACCGCGGACGGACTGCAGTTGCAGACCTCGACCACAGGTGAGTCCTGGCAACCGACACTCGACCGGTCGGCCTTGGGCGGGCGCGTTTTCGATCCCGAGTGGGAACTGGCCCGCGCCGATGAGCACCTCGAGCACAGTGCGCTGGTGCTGCCGTTCCAGCCGGCCTCGTTCCGGGACTTCATGCTCTACGAACAACATGTTCTCGACGCCAGTCGAGGATTGCTCCGGCGTTTCCATCCGAAGCAGAGCCGGGCAGTGGCTGCCGTCGAAGCGCTCACCCGACGCACCTTTCCGCTGCTGCGCCCCAAGCCGTTGTTCTACACCCAACCCATCTACTACATGTCCAATGCGCTCACCTTCGTCCCCTCGGGGACTGCGCTCGCTGCCCCCTCCTATGCGAAAGCACTGGACTACGAACTCGAGATCGGGTTCGTCTTGGCACGCGGGTTGTTCGATGCCACTCCCGATGAGGCTCTGGATGCGATTGGGGCGTTCGTCGTCCTGAACGACTTCAGTGCTCGTGATGTCCAGCGCTCCGAGATGGACAGCGGATTCGGACCGCAGAAGTCCAAGCACTTCGCAACCTCGCTCTCGGAAATCGCCGTCACCGCCGACGAGATCCTGCCCCGGATCGACTCTCTGCAGGGCATCGTGAGTATCGATGGCACCACCGTGTCCACCGTCTCGAGTGCCGGGATGCAGCACAGCATCGGGGAAGTCCTGGCGCATGCCTCCCGCAGCGAGATACTCCGGCCCGGTGAATTGTTCGCCACCGGCACCCTGCCCGGCGGCAGCGGGATGGAAACCGGGAACTGGCTGACACCCGGGGCCACCCTCGAACTCAGCATCGACGGGATCGGCAGTATCAACCACATCATACTCGGTTCGTGACGTTCCCCGCGCCCGAACACCCGCCTGCTCGTTCGAGACGGGACGCCAACCGCGCCGAATTGCAGACCCGGTTGCTCGACACAGCCGAGAAACTCTTCGCCGACCGCGGCTACTTCGGTGTCGGTGTCCGCGATATCACCGACTGCGCACACACCCGATTGGCCTCGATCAGTGAGCAATTCGGCGGCAAAGAAGCACTGTTCCAGGCCGTGCTGGCTCGACGCATCCGCCCTCTCAACGACGATCGGCGCGCCCACCTGTCGGCGCTACCGACGCATGGAACCCGGCCCGAACGTCTTCGCGCACTGATCGACGCGTTCACCGAACCGATGCGCCGCCGTGCCGGTGATCCCGGATGGGACAACTACTTTCGGCTCATCGCCCAACTCTCCAATTCCGGCAACCCGATCGGTCGTCTGATCGTCGACGACTTCAACTCCATCGCAACCGATTTCATGACCCAGATGCGCGCGCTGTTCCCAGAAGCGAACGAGGTGGCAATTCACGACGCGTACCTGCATCTGGTCGCCGCCGCGATGCACACCTACTCCAACAATCTCCGGCTCGACAGTCTCACCGAGGGCCGCATGCAGGCACGCGACATGAACGAACGGCACCGAGCGTTGCTGCGCTTCGCCGAGGGGGGCATCAGCGCGACGGTGACTCATTCTGCGTCCGACTTACCGTTGTACCGCGGCGAAGGAGTCACTCAGCCGAAGGCCTGATACCCCAGCCATCCGGCGAGCCCGAGTCCCAGAATCCCGACGCCGATGCGCAGAATGATCGGCGAGATCAACTTGACCGTCGGTGGCCCGCAGGCTCCGCCGGCGAAGCAGCCGATGGCCAACGCGAGTGCAGCCAGCCAATGCACCTGGCCGAAGAACGAAAAGATGATCGCAGCAATGAGATTCGCGATACCGAGAAAGAAGCTTTTCAGAACGCTTGCGCGCCAGAAGGTATCCGACGTGCAGATCAACGCCAGCGCAAGGAAGATGACTCCGGCCCCGGCACCGAAGTAGCCACCGTAGATCGCGACCGCGAACAGCGCCAACGGATAGAGCGTCGGAAACTGTCTGCCGCCGGACAGCTTTCGGATGCTCGGCTGCAGCAGTAGCGCAATGGCTGCCATCGCTACCAGAAACGGTACGACCACCTCGAACGAACCGTCCGGGGTATTGAGCAACAGAATCGCACCGGTGGTACCGCCCAGAGCAGAGTAGATCGCGTAGCGAACCAGCTGCTTGCCGTCCTTGGCGAGCTCGGCAGAGGAACTCGCCGTCGCCCCCACACCGGCCGCGACCAACGCGACCGTGTTCGTCACGTTCGCAGACACCGCAGGCAAACCCACCGCGAGCAGAGCAGGATAAGACACCAGCGACGCGAGCCCGGTGACGAACCCGATGAGCCCGGCGAAGAACCCGGCCACCACCAGGAGTCCGAAATCGAGCACAGTCACCAGATAAAACTACCGTGCCTAACGATCCTACGACTCTCTGGTCGTTCCGCAGGCTCCACTCCTGCTTCACGAGTCATTCCGCAGGCTCCACTCCTGCTTCATGAGTCATTCCGCAGGCTCCACTCCTGCTTCATGAGTCATTCCGCAGGCTCCACTCCTGCTCACTCGACGGGGTTCGCCATCTCCTGCAGCAACCGGCTCGTCATCCGCACCGCCTGATCTCCGCCGTCCGCGTCCTCGATGTACACCGCGAACGCGACGTCACCACTGGTGGCGAGCACAAAACGATCGTCGCCACTTTCCCCGGCGAATCCCTGCACACCGTCGAACGTATCGAGACCGCTACTGCTCGACGAGTCGGCGAGTATGCCGCGCAACCGGTTTGCCGCATCCGACCCGATTGCCTCGGACTCACGATTCGCGACGGCGGTCTGCCCGGCGACGATCGTCGGAACGGGAGCGCTGCCCCGAGAGATCGCGGCTGCCATCTGCGCGAGTCCGAACGGAGTCACCGTCGCCTCGTCCCCGGAGGCGGTGGACACGGTTCTGATGCCGTCGATCGCGCTGCGACTGTCGGCGGGAGTTCCTGTGTAAGCATCGAGTCCGGGCATCGAGTAGTTGATACCGAGACCCAACCTGGCAGCTGCATCTTCGGCGCTGTCGTCACCGCGATCGGACTGCACGGCCCGGACCAGATCCGACGCGGTGCCGGCCGGGTAGGAGCCCCCGAACACGACGTCGCCCTGCTCGTTCGCGTAACTGTTCTGTGCCGCAGCGAGAATCGCACCGGTCGAGGTGGACAGGGCGACGATCGACGCCGACGACCCCGCTATCACAACCGCATTCTCTGCTGCGAGTTGAACGCGCGGATCGAGCGTCGCATGCAGATCCGGTCCACCCGGCCCCTGGAAGCCGACACGGCGTTCGCCGGTTCCGTCGACGGTGTAGGTGTCGACGGCCCAGCCCGCGGTGGCGTCGCGTCCTTCCTGCCATGCACTTCGCAACGAGTCGAGCACGGGTGAGGTGATCCGACGGTCGTCGACGATCAGCTTGGGTTGCGGAGAAACCACCACTCCCGGCACGGCGCGCAGGTCGTCTTCGAGGACGGCGAAATCGTCGTCGCGCAAGGTCACTGCGGTGATCGGTGCACCGCCGGACGAATTCAGCTCTGCCAGCAGCGATTCGGAGGTGATGAGCGGTGCGACGACGTCGATGACGTCCGCGAGTTGCGCGGTGGACGCCGCCGGATCGCTCATCTGCGCCGGGTCGAGGGAGATGGCGTTGATGGTTCGCTCGCTCATCAGCACGTTGTTCGCGGCGTCGAAGATCCGCGGCGGGGCGGCGTCGGTTCGGGTGTATCGAACCGATCCTCCCGAGGTGAGGTCGGGGACGAGGGTGGCCGGATCCCACGCGATGCGCCAGCCCACGCTGAGCTTCTTGGTCGAGCCCTGAGCGCTGTACTTCCAGTCCTTTCCCTCACCGAAATTCCACGCCGACGCGAGAGTGAAGAAGCCACTCTCGTCCGAGAGGTCCATGTACTGGGTCAGATCGAAGTCGCCGGTGGACGTGCCCTCGGCCGACAAGCCGTCGAACATCTGGTTCAGCGCAGCCGTCGCGGCATTCGGGTAGGTCGTCATCGCGGCAGCGGCAGCAACGTCTCGATTGTCCAGGGCATCGACGAACTTCGAGACCAGTACCTCGGCCTCGCTCGGCGGGCGATCGACCATCCAGAACACTGCCGAGACCGTCAACGTCGCCGAAGCTGCAACGGCTACGAGGTAGCGACCGCGGACCTTGCGCGGGCCACGACGGGCACGACTCATAGAACTCATGAGTCACAATATTCACTGTAGTCACACGAGTAACAAGCACGGGATTCATACGAGCCGGTCACGATTGGGATACGCCCCGGTCGGTTTCGGCCTGGACTACCGCAGAAAACGACCCGCAGCCTCGACGGCAGGCGTCGAACTACCCGCGTCGTTCACGAAGACCGCGAACGCGAGATCGCCGGAAATACCGACGAACCAGCCGTGAGCTCCTTCGTTGTTGGCACCGAATTCGGCGGTGCCGGTCTTGCCGAGCAACCCGGGGATGTCGTTCAGCGACGTCGCGGTGCCACCGGTGATCGTCTCGCGCATCATGGTCTTGATCTGCTCGGTGACCTGGGGATTCACCGCTGCCAGCTGCATGTCTCCCACTCCGGACTCACCGGGGACCACCGTCGGTGGGAGCAATCCGTTGTTCGCGATCGACGACGCGACCAGCGCCATTCCGAACGGCGACGCGGTCACCTGTCCCTGACCGATGGCGGATTCGACCCGCTGCGCCGGGGTGTCTGCCGACGGCACCGAACCGGTGACGGTCGTCAGACCGGGGGTGACGTAGTCGACGCCGAGGCCGTACTGCGCGGCCGCGTCGGTCAGTCCGTTCGGCGGGAGTGCCACGCCGAGGCGGCCCATCGTCGTGTTGCAGGACTTGGCGAAGGCGGTGTGCAGCGGCACGTCGCCGAGATCGAAGTTGTCGTCGTTCGGGATCTGCCTGCCCTCGATGTTCTCCGTCGCCGGGCACGGCAGCACGGTATCGGGGGTGACGGCACCGGACTGCAGTGCAGCCGAGGTGGTCACCGTCTTGAACGTCGACCCCGGCGGGTACAGACCGGTGAGGGCGATCGGGCCCTCGGCATCCGCGGCGGCATTCTGCGCCACGGCGAGAACCGCCCCCGTCGACGGCCGAAGCGCAACGATGGCCGCCTGCTGTGGCAGCGACGCGAGGGCATTCTCGGCTTTCAGCTGCAGTGCCGAATCCAGGGTGGTCGCAATATCGTCTCCGGTTCCGGCATCGCGTCCGGCAAGCGGGGTGATGGTGCCGTCCGCTGCAACGGCCTGCACAGCCCATCCACGATTGGCCGCCTGCTCCTGCTCCCACAGCGTCGTGAGGTCGTTGAGGACCGGCGAAACGAGGTTTCGGTCGGCGGCGAGCAACCGCGTCTGCGGAGCCAGGGTGACTCCGGGGACGGTCGCGAGCTGAGCACCGATGGGGTCGATGTCCGCCTGACGAAGCAACACGATGGTTGCCGAGTTACCCTGCGCTGCAGCGACAGTCGATGTGACGTACTCGGCCGTGACACCCGGGACCACGGATCCGACGAGGTTCGCGACAGCCACGGGGTCGGCCGTCGCATCGACGTTGACGAGGGTGACCACCTGCTGCGACATCAGCTCGACGCCGTTGCCGTCGAAGATGCGCGGCGCGACGAGCGCGTCGGTCGGAGTGAAACGCACCGACGAGTCGGCCGTCAGGCCCGGCACCAACATCGCTGGATCCCAGGTGATCTTCCAGCCCTGCTCGGTCTCCGCCGCTGTCGCAGAGGTCGTGTAGTTCCATTCCTTCGGCTCGCCGTCGGGTTCGGCGGTGCCGTCGGTGGTCGTCGAGAAGCGCCAGCCGGCATTCAACGTGAACGTGCCTGCATCCTCGTTGGCGTCGGCGGCCTCGAAATCGGGAGTGGCCGTCACCGTTCCGCCGGCCGAAAGCCCGTCGTACAGCGCGGTGAGCGCCGCCGCCGCGCCGGCCGGATCGGTGGTCAACGCGGCTGCCTGATCGATATTCGCGCTGTTGACCGCGGCCGCGAACTGCTCGGCGACAGTCTGCGGCTGATCGGGCCCACTCTGACCACAGGCGGCGAGCACCAATGCCAGTACGGACACGATTGCGGCCAGAGTCGTCGGTCTTGTCGAAGTGAGCACGGAATCGATCATGCCCCAGTGCGTCCGCGAAACACCGGTGGCGCGATCTAGAGATGAGGTGTAATTATGTAATCAGTCTTACAACACTACCTCGGGAGCCCACATGAAACCCAATGGACGCTCGTTCGGTCGCCCCGGCGGCTGGCAGCACGCAGACATTCCGGACGCCACCGACGCAGCCGATTGGTTCGGTGGCCGACTCCCGGACACCTGGTTCGACGGTGCCGCGTCGGTCGAGGTCGACCGAGAGGAGATCGTCGTCGTCGGGACATTGACTGCAGAGCAGGACAGTTCACCCGCCGCCAACGAGGGCCGCATCGCGCGATTCCGGGAAACGACCCGCGGCGACCGCATGCAGATCGCCGACGAGGCCGAGAAGCGATACGGACGAAAGGTCGCCTGGGGAGTGAGAACCGGATCCGACGTGGTCCTGTTCACCCACCTCGCGGCACCGGTCATGACACGCCTGCGCCAGCCCGAGCGTCGCGTCCTGGACACCCTCGTCGACGCCGGCGTCGCTCGCTCCAGGGCCGACGCTCTGGCCTGGGCCGTGAAGCTGGTCGGCGAACACACCCAGGAGTGGCTGGACGAACTGCGGGGCGCCATGACGACGGTCGACGAGCTACGCAAGAAGGGCCCGTCGGTGTAATTCGCTTGCGTGTACGTCGGGTTCGGGGCTAGCGTGGCGTTCGCATTGTTGCCCACAGATTCGGAGAGGCCATTGCTCTTCCAAAGGTTCTAGACGCCTGCAGATCCATCGCACGCACACCTTGGGAGCAACCATGCCTCATTCGTCATCACTGTCTGTCTCGAACCTGACCTTCACGTGGCCGGACGGCGACCCCGTGTTCGACGCCATTTCAGCCATCTTCCTCAGCGGCACAACAGGTCTCATCGGTTCAAACGGCGCGGGGAAGTCGACACTCCTGCGATTGCTCGCCGGGGAATTGACGCCGCAACGAGGTTCCATCTCGATGCCGGGCGTCTTGGGGTACCTGCGCCAGGACGTCGCACTGGACCCCGATCTACCCCTGGATCGGGTGCTGGCCATCGATTCGGTGCGGAAAGCATTGCACAGCATAGAATCCGGCTCCTCCACCGAGGACGACTTCGCGATCGTCGGGTCGGCGTGGGACGTCGAGGAGCGCGCTCTGGCATTGCTGGACAAGCTCGGCCTCGGCAGCATCGTCGGCTCCCTCGAAGATCTGGATCGCCGAGTCGGCACCCTGTCGGGCGGCGAGACGATACTGCTGGCTCTCACCGCACAACTGCTCGCCCAACCCGACGTACTGCTGCTCGACGAGCCGACCAACAACCTCGATCACGTTGCGCGAGAACGCTTGTACACGGCGGTCGACGGCTACGCGGGTGTGCTGATCGTGTGTACTCACGATCTCGAGCTGCTCGAACGCGTCGACTCCATCGCCGAGGTGCGGGCCGAGCGCAGCGGAGTCTCGCGGTTGCGCATGTTCGGTGGCAACTATCAGCACTATCGCTCGGTCGTCGACGCGGAACAGGAGGCGGCACGGGCGACGGTCCGCGATGCCAAGAACGACGTCCGCAAGCAGGAACGCGAATTGATCGACACCCGAATCAAACTCGACCGACGCCTGCGCTTCGGCAACAAGATGGAAGAGCAGAAGCGCGTGCCTCCGATCCTCGCGGGCCGACGCAAGCGGGCTGCCCAGGAATCGGCCGGCAAACTCCGCGGGACCCACAGCGACCGCGTCGACGACGCCCGATCATCACTGTCGGCCGCCGAGGATCTCCTGCGCGACGACCGCGAGATACGCGTCGACTTGCCGGCAACGAAAGTCCATGCGGGGCAGGTGGTTCTGGCGCACGAGGACGTGCACATCGCGGGCCCTGAGCGCATCGCACTGATCGGACCGAACGGGAGTGGCAAAACCACCTTGTTGCGCAGTCTGAATGCTGCCGGAGCACAGGTGCCGTGGCAGTATCTGCCGCAGCGACTCGACGTCTTCGACGAATCCCGCACCGTCGCCGAGAACGTATCCGACGTCGCCCCACACGCCACCGCCGAACAGATCCGGAGCCAACTCGCCCGCTTCCTGTTCCGCGGATCCGACGCCGACTCCATCGTCGCGAGCCTCTCCGGTGGAGAGCGACTGCGGGCCGCACTTGCGCGAATTCTGCTGGCAGAGCCTGCCCCGAAACTACTGATGCTCGACGAGCCCACCAACAACCTCGACATCACCAGCCGACAACACCTCATCGACGCGCTCGGGAAATTCGAGGGTTCGCTGATCATCGCCAGCCACGATCGACCGTTCCTCGACGCCATCGCCCCCACCCGCACCATCGACCTCGGTGTCCAGCCCAGCGCAGAAGCGCCCGCCGGGGAGGAGTCGATGTGACGTTCAGTGGCCCGGAGTGGAGCCTGCGGAACGACCCGTGAGCACCGTTGGGGGGTCAATGTCACGTTGAGTGGACTCGGCAGTTCAGAATCGCGGGGTGGAGTACGCCTCGAATGCAGACGATGGAACCCAGATCGCGTACACGGTGGTGGGGTCCGGGCCGCCGTTGTTGATCGTGCACGGCAGTTTTCTCACGCATACGATCTGGCGGACGTTCGGCTATGTGAAGGCGCTGCGCGGCAGTCGGCGGTTGATTCTGATCGACAGTCGCGGGCACGGCCGCAGCGAGAAGCCCCATACTCCCGACGCCTATGCGATGAGCACTATCGTCGGCGATCTGACTGCAGTGCTCGATGCGGTGGGTGTCGACACCGTCGACTATCTGGGGTATTCGTTCGGGGCCCGGGCGGGCTTGGCGTTGACCGCGGCGAGGCCCGAGCGAGTGCGATCACTGGCCGTCGGCGGCGGTAGTCACGGCGCTCAGGCCGGCGCGTTCGATCGGCTCTTCTTCCCCGGGTGCGCGGACGTGTTGGAGAGGCGCGGCATGGACGGCTTTCTCGAGACATGGAGCACCCACCGCATGTTTCCGATCGATGCTGGTACCCGAGCGGTGTTCTCCGCCAACGACGCCCAGGCGATGGCCGCGTACATTCGAGCGTCCGACACCGATCCCGGCCTACCGGACGAGGCGTTGCAGCGGTTCACCCAGCCGTCGCTGTTCTACGTCGGCAGTCAGGACGGTACCAGGCTCGACGACACCCGAGCTGCCGCAGCGCTGGTGCCGAACTCCGAGTTGCATGTCATCCGCGGATTCGACCACGCGACAACGATGGCGGCCTCCGAGGAGGTTCTCGGGCTTCTCGAACGGTTCTGGGACAGGTGACCTGAGCGTCCACAATTCGCCTCGAGAATCGGAATCCCGCCTCCCACAGCGAATAGTGGGCGCTCACGTCACCTCTTCAGGGCAGGAAACTGGTCGTCACGCCACTCCGTCGCCAGTGGTCCGACGGCTGCGTCCTCGCGAGCGCGCAGTTCCACGCGGCGGATCTTGCCGGAGATCGTTTTCGGTAGCTCGAAGAACTCGATACGCCGAACGCGAAGGAACGGTGCCAGGTGCTCGCGTGCGTACTTCAAGATCTCGAATGCTGTGTCCTCGTTGGGTTCCCAACCCGACGCCAATGCCACGTATGCCTTGGGAACGGCCAGTCGCGTCTCGTCGGGGGCAGGCACCACCGCCGCCTCGGCAACGGCGGGGTGTTCGATGAGTACGCTTTCGAGCTCGAACGGGGAGATCTTGTAATCCGAGGCCTTGAACACGTCGTCGGTGCGGCCGACGTAGGTGATGTAGCCCTCGGAGTCCCGCGATGCGACGTCGCCGGTGTGGTAGTAGCCGTCGGCCATGACTGCGGCGTTGCGTTCGGCGTCGCCGAGGTAGCCGGTCATCAGGTTGAACGGATTCTGGGCCAGGTCGAGGCATATCTCGCCCTCGTCGGCGAGTTCACCGGTGGTGGGGTCGACGATCACCACCGGGACGCCCGGCAGCGGTCTCCCCATGGAGCCGGACTTCAGTACCGCACCGGGCGTGTTCGCCACCAGTGCAGTGGTTTCCGTCTGGCCGAACCCGTCGCGGATATTGAGGCCCCACTCCTGCTGAACTCGCGAGATCACCTCGGGGTTGAGCGGTTCACCTGCTCCGATGGCCTCGCGAAGCGAACCACCGCCACCGGCGAGATCCGCTTGAATCAGCATGCGCCACACAGTCGGTGGTGCGCAGAACGTCGTCACCTCGGCGCGGCGGATCTGCGCGAGCAGTGCTGTCGCGTCGAATTTGCCGTAGTTGTAGATGAAGATCGTCGCCTCGGCGATCCACGGCGCGAAGAAGCAACTCCACGCATGCTTGGCCCACCCCGGGGAGCTGATGTTCAGGTGCACGTCGCCCGGACGCAGCCCGAGGAAGTACATGGTGCTCAGATGCCCTACGGGGTAGGAGATCTGAGTGTGCTCGACGAGCTTGGGCTTGCTGGTGGTGCCGGAGGTGAAGTACATCAGCAGACGGTCGGTGGGAGCCGTCACGGACTCGAACGGTACGGCCTCGACGCCATGCGCCTCGGCATAGTCGACCCAACCATCACAGGCGGAGGTGGAGATACGCAGGTAGTCACCGGGGACCTCGTCGAATTTGCCGGTGTCCGAGGGGTTCACGATCACTGCGCGCGCATTGCCGCGTACCACGCGGTCGGTCAGGTCTGCGGGTCCGATGGCAGTGGTGGTCGGCATCAACACCGCGCCCAGTTTCATCACCGCGAGCATCGCTTCCCACAGCTCCACCTGGTTGCCGAGCATCAGGATCACCGAGTCGCCGCGTCCGATTCCCTGGTGCTCGAGCCACCTGGCAACCTGGTCGGAGCGACGCGCGATGTCGTCGAAGCTGTACTTGGCCTCGCTGCCGTCCTCCTCGACTATCCACAGCGCTGTGCCGTCGTTGCCTCGCGCGAACGCATCGAACCAATCGATCGCCCAGTTGAACGTCTCACCGAACGACGGCCATTCGAAAGTTGCTACTGCGCGGTCGTACTCGCCGTAGGCGTCGAGTAGTAGATCGCGTGCGTTCCTGAATGCCGTGTGTGCCGATTCGACCATGTTTCCTCCTGCGCGTGTGATTCCCATCACCACAACGCTAGGGAATCCCCCGAACTCCCGCTACCCCTGAACGGGGGTGCACTATCCGTTACCCTTGCTCATCATGGCCGTCAGGTACTTCGGAAAAGCATGTGCACTGGGGATAGTTCACGCAGCATTTTCCGGCTATTGGGCCGCAGGTGGACGGTGGATGCTCGATACCGTCGGTTCCTTCGCCACGGAGTGGGTCGACAGCGAACCCGAAACAGCGCGAACGGCACTGCTGGTGCTCACGCTGGTCAAACTCGCAGCGGCAATTCTTCCGGCCCTCGCATACATGAACCGACCACGCTTGGCTGCACAGAACCGGACCAGGGTGCCGTCGTTGATCCTCGGCATATCCTGGCCCGGCTCTGTGCTGCTGATCCTCTGGGGCGGAGCGTCGTTCGTCGGTGCAGTGATCGGCTTGATCGCCTCGGACGAGAATCGACGCGTCAAGTACGGACACCTGTTCTTCGACGGCATCTTCCTGCTCTGGGGTGCCGCGCTTCTGACGGCACTGATCCTCGCCCGAAGAACCGAGTACCGACCGCGCTAGATGCGCTCCCCTGTTTCCGGGTGGAAGAGGTGGATTGCACCGTCGAGGCGCGTCAGGCCGATGCTCTCGCCGATCTTCGCCGGAGCACGCACTGCCGAACGCGCAACCAACGACACCGATCCCCCGTCGAGTCCCTTGACCTTGGGGTCGTCGAGGTGTGCGTAGACGTAGGACTCGCTGCCCAGCTCCTCGATGAGATCGACCTTGCCCTCGAAGCCCTCGCCACCGCCGTGGACGATGCCGAGGTTCTCGGGCCGCAGTCCGATGGTGACCTCGTCGATACCCAGGCTCGCGAGCTTGGTCAGCTCGTCGCGCTCGAGCGGAAGCAGGAACTTACCGATCTGGACGCCACCGGATCCGATGGGGACCGTCATCAGGTTCATTGCAGGTGAGCCGATGAATCCGGCGACGAACGCATTCACGGGATGGTCGTAGAGGTCTGTGGGAGAAGCGAACTGCTGCAGTTTGCCGCCGCGCAGGACGGCGACACGATCGCCCATCGTCATGGCCTCGACCTGATCGTGGGTGACGTAGACCGTCGTGGTGCCGAGCCTGCGCTGCAACGCCGCGATCTGAGTACGTGTCTGCACCCGTAGTTTGGCGTCGAGGTTGGACAGCGGCTCGTCCATGCAGAACACCTGCGGCTCACGAACGATGGCGCGACCCATGGCAACTCGCTGACGCTGGCCGCCCGAGAGCTTGCCGGGCTTGCGGTCGAGGTACTCGGTGAGATCGAGCAGACGGGCCGCTTCCGCAACGCGTGCCTGACGCTTCTCGAGGCTCACTCCGCGCATCTTGAGCGCGAAGCCCATGTTCTCCCCGACGGTCTTGTTGGGGTAGAGCGCGTAGTTCTGGAAGACCATGGCGATATCGCGGTCCTTGGACGGAACGCCCACCATGTTCTTACCGCCGATTTCGATTGCGCCACCGTCGATCTCCTCCAGACCGGCGAGCATACGAAGGGCGGTGGACTTGCCGGAGCCGGACGGTCCGACCAGGACGACGAACTCGCCGTCCTTGATGTCGAGGTCGAGGGAATCGACGGCGAGCGAATCGGCACCTTCGTAGACGCAGGATGCCTTCTTGTACGTGATTGCAGCCATGAGACTTTCTCCTATTTGATGGCGCCGAAGGACAGACCGCGCACGAGCTTGTTCTGCGCGAACCATCCGGCAAGGACGACGGGGAGTGCTGCGAACGTCGCAGCGGCGGACAGCTGGGCCCAGTACAGGCCCTGGCCGGTGATGAATCCGACGAGGTACACCGGAATCGTCTGGGCCTGAACGGCAGTGAGGTTGACGGCGAAGAAGAACTCGTTCCACGAGAAGATAACGCAGATCAACGACGTCGCCGCGATGCCGGGAGAGACGAGCGGCAGGATCACCTCGCGGACCGACGTCCACAGCGACGCACCGTCCATACTGGCGGCTTCGAGCAGTTCCGCCGGCACCTCCATGAAGAACGAGCGCATCATCCATACGGCGATCGGAAGATTCATCGCGGTGTAGAGGATCACCAATGCCCAGATGTTGTCGAGCATGCCGATGTCACCGACGATGACGTACAGCGGAACGATAACGGCCACGACCGGCAGCATCTTGGTGGAGATGAAGAAGAACAGCACGTCCTGGGTCTTCTTGACCGGCCGCAGTGACAGCGCGAAGGCCGCCGGAACACCCAGTAGCAGAACGAGAATCGTCGAGACTACCGTCGCGAACGCCGAGTTCAGCAGGGTCGTACCGATACCACTTTCGAGGACACCTCGGTACTGATCGAGGGTGGGGGTGAAGATCAGCTTCGGCGGATTGGAGTAGGCGTCGGCCTCCTGCTTGAAGCCCGTGATCACCATCCAGAGCACCGGGAAGAAGAAGGCGATACCGGCCACCCAGGCGACGAACGACCAGACCGTGCCCGGGCCCCACTTGCTCTTCTTGCGAATCTCCTGGCCGTCGGAGGTCTGCGCGACGGCCTTCTTCTTGCTCGTGGTTGCCGTGCTCATCACGCCGCCTCCTCGTTTGCGCTGAAGCTCTTGAAGATCAATCTCAGCGCCAGAGTGCTGAGGACGATGGTTGCCACCACGGTGACGACGCCCATGGCCGCGGCCTGACCGATGTCGAAGCCGAGGAAGGCACGTTGGTAGATGTAGAACGGCAGGTTGGCCGACGCGACTCCCGGTCCACCGGAGGTCATCATGTAGACGGCGTCGAAGGTGTTGACGAGGTAGATCGCACCGAGGACGGTGCCCAGTTCGATGAACCGGCGCAGGTGCGGCAAGGTCAACTCGCGGAAGAGTTTGAACGGGCCTGCCCCGTCGACGCGTGCGGCCTCGGCGATGTCCTTGGGCATGGACTGCAGCCCGGCGAGGATCAGCAGCATCATGAACGGCGTCCACTGCCACACCAGGTTCGTCATGACCGCGGCCAGCGGGAACCGGGAGACCCAGTCGATCTCACCGACTCCGAACGGACTCAGCGCGAAGTTGATCAGACCGAAGACGGGATCGAACATCGTCGTCTTCCAGATCAGCGCACCGGCCACCGGGGTGACGAGGAACGGGGTGATCAACAACGTACGGATCAGGCTGCGACCGATGAACTTTCGATCGAGCAGCAGCGCGAGCGCCAGACCCAGGACCACCGAGATGATCACCGTTCCGACGATCATGATCACGGTGTTCATCGCGACCTCGCGGAACTGACTGTCGCGGAAAACGTCGATGTAGTTGTTCAGGCCATTGAACTCACGCGAACCCGGACGAACGAGATTCCAGGACTGCGTCGAGTAGTACAGCGTGAACAGGAACGGAATCTGGGTGACGATGATGGCGAACACCAACGCCGGCAACAGCGGTCCGCGTCGACGCCACCCCTCGGCCTTGGAGATCGTTCTCGGTCGCGGTACGAACTTCTCCGGTTCGGCCGGAGCCGTCCGTTCTTCGGTGGTGGTCATCCCTGGTCCTCCTGATACGTCCTGCCGACCACTTCGGCGTATTGCTGCGCTTGGTCGAGCGCGTCGTCGACGCTGATCTGTCCGGCGATCGCGGCGCTGATCTGTTGGCTGACACGGGTACCGAGGTCCTGGAACTCCGGAATGGTCAGGAATTGGACTCCGGTGTACGGAACCGGGTCCACGGTGGGGTTGTTCGGGTCGGCACCGTCGATGGAGTCGAGAGTCAGCTGACCGTAGGCGGCGGACGCCTCCGCGTACTCGGGAATCTCGTAGGTCGAGAGACGACTTCCGGGAGGCACACGCTCCCAACCGAGTTCGCTACCGACCTTGTTCAGGTACTCCTTGCTGGTCATCCACGAGACGAACTTCCACGCCTCGTCGGGGGCCTCGCTGGTCTGGGGAATGCCCAGGGCCCAGGAGTACAGCCAACCGTTGTCGCCCTTGGCCGCCGACGGGGCCTTGGCATAACCGATCTGCCCGACGACGTTGCTCGACGACGGGTCCTCGAGTACCGAGACAGCCGAGGTGGCGTCGTACCACATTGCCGTGTTGCCCTGCGAGAGTTGCGTTCCGCACTCACTGAAGCCACTGGTGGCCGCGCCGGCCTGACCGTGTTCACGCACGGTGTCGACGTAGAACTGCACGGCTTCGCGTACCTCGGGACTGCTGAGCTGAGCGTTCCAGTTCTCGTCGTACCAGCGGCCGCCGAACGCGTTGATGACCGTGTTGAGCGGCGCGAGCACCTCACCCCAGCCGGGCTTGCCGCGTAGGCAGATTCCGGAGAGACCGGGGCTGTCGAGTGCAGCGGCGGCATCGGCCACCTGCTGCCATGTCGGCTCCTCCGGCATCGTGATGCCTGCGGCGTCCATCAGATCCTTGCGGTACATCAGGAACGAGGACTCGCCGTAGAACGGAACCGAGTACATGCTGCCCTCGTACGACAGTGACTCTTTCAACGTCGGAATGAAATCGTCCTCGTCGTACCCCGGCGTAGCGTCGGCATACTCGGAAAGGTTGGTCAGCCAACCGTTCTCGGCCCACTGCGGTGTCTCGAAGTTACTGATCATCACCACGTCGAATTCGCCGCCGCCGGTCGCGACCGAGGCCGTGATCTTGGCACGGGCCTCGTTCTCCGACAGTGACACGAACTTCAGATTGATGCCCGGGTTCTCCGCCTCGAACTCCGGAGCAAGCGAAATGGCGTCGGACATCTGCGAATTCGAGACGATCGCGACGGTGATCGTCGTCCCGTCACCGTCACCACCGAACGAGCCGGCACCGGCACATCCGGACAGCACCAAGGTCGTCGCGAGTGAGGTCGCGACAACCGCTTTCGGTAGAACTTTCACTGAGATACCTTTCCATCCGACGCTGATGTGGATCGATCCACAAGCCAACGCGCACTTTCGATGTCGGTGACCAAGATCGATGCCAGCCCACCGCGCAGCGCACCGAGCAGCGCTTCGTGTTTTCGTTTTCCGCCGGTGACGAGCACGGCCCGATCGCAGGCCCTGATGGCGTCGAGTCCCACCGACACGGTTCGGCCGGGGAGCGATCCCCCGGTGTCCTGGCCGTCGGCGTCGTAGAACCGGCCGCCGATCTCACCGACCGCGCCGAGTCGGCGCAGTTCGTCGAGCACTTCGAGGTCGATGAAGCTGCCCTCGAACAACGTGGTGGACGTGGAAACGGGACCGATGCCGTACATCATCACATCGGCATCGGTCCCGGACTTGAGGGCGCGAGAGATCACGGAATCCTGCTCCAATGCAACGACAGTCGCCTGATCGGCATACAGCGGTGCATTGAGCCTGATGGGTGTCGCCTGCAGGTACGCAGCGCACCGTCCGAGTGTGTACTCGACACCGGTCTGGTAGTCCGCCGAGGTGATGGAACCGTCGAGTTGCACCACCGCAGCACATTTGGTGGATCGAGTCTTCAAAGAGCTCGCGACCGACACCGTCTCGGGTCCCCAGGTGAAGCCCAGAACATCCTGTTCCTTGAGGCGACGCGAGAGCAACGTCGCCGCGGCGCGACCGAGCGACCCGTAGCCGGCATCCGTGCCGTCGATGACGTCCGAGACGACGAGTACCTCGGTCAGCCCGTATCGGGCTTCGAGTTCACGTTCGATGTCGGCGTGCACGGTGCCCTGCAAATCGTCGGGGACGTTGATCTCGATCGTCACGAGCCCTTGGGAACGGGCCCGTGCGACCAGCCGCCCTGCAGTCGGGCGCGAGACGCCCAGTTTCACGGCGATCTCGGCCTGCGTCGCACCTTCGAGGTGGTACATGGTGGCGGCGCGCAGAGCCAGACGCAGATCCTCTCCGGACCGCGAAGACTTCGCCCCCGCGGGATCGGACGTCGATCCGTCCATTGCACCTCCCCAAGTTGTGAGCAGATGCTCAGCTCGTGTTCATCTGCTCACTAAGCTAACATTAAGGTGTGATCTACACAACACCCTCTCGTATCCAGCGGCCCGTGCCACAGTCCATGCAGGCCAGCGTGCTCACCGGCGTGCACGAGATACGAATGGAAGACCGGCCGGTGCCCACCCCGGCCCGCGACGAGGTACTGGTCCAGGTCAGCGCCGTCGGAGTCTGCGGGTCCGATGCGCATTACTACCGCGAGGGTCGCATCGGCGACTTCGTGGTCGACGGCCCCCTCGTACTCGGACACGAGGCTGCGGGCGTGATCGTGGCTGTGGGCTCCGACGTCTCCGACACCCGCGTCGGGCAGCGGGTATCCATCGAGCCGCAGCGACCCGATCCCACCAGCAGCCAGTCCCGCGCCGGCCGCTACAACCTGTGCCCGGCCATGGAGTTCTTCGCGACTCCGCCCATCGACGGTGCGCTCGCGGAGTACGTGTTGATCCAATCGACCTTCGCCCACGACGTCCCCGAGAACATTTCCGACGAGGCCGCAGCCCTCTTCGAGCCCCTGTCCGTCGGCATCGCCTCGGCCCAGAAGGCCCGGATCTCCGCGGGATCGAGCGTGCTCATCGCGGGAGCGGGTCCCGTCGGACTCGTCACTGCGCAGGTCGCGCGCGCATTCGGAGCCACCGAGGTGATCGTCACCGACATCGACGCGTCCCGCCGCGCCAACGCAGAGAGGTTCGGCGCGACTCGCGTGCTCGACCCCGCCGCCGAGGACGTGCGCGCACTGACGGTCGACGCTTTCATCGACGCATCCGGTGCGGCCCGAGCCGTGGTCGACGGCATCCACGCGGTCCGACCCGCAGGTACCGTCGTCCTCGTCGGCATGGGCGGGTCAGACTACCCACTGCCGATCTCGCTCATCCAGAACCGAGAGTTGCTGCTCACCGGCGTCTTTCGCTACGCCAACACATGGCCGATCGCACGCGCCTTGGTGGCGTCGGGCATGGTGGATCTGGACGCGATGGTGACGGCGCGATTCGGACTCGATGGCGTCGAGGATGCATTGAACGCGGACAAGCAGCCCGGAAGCATCAAAGCTGTTGTGATACCAGGTTTTCGAGAAGATGGAGAGAACGCATGAAGCTTCGGTCGAATACTCTGTCGGAGATCCATGCCGACGTCTCGGTACCGAGCTACGACCGCGGTGCGGTCACCACGGGGATCGTGCATTTCGGGGTCGGCGGGTTCCATCGCGCCCACCAGGCCATGTACGTCGATCGCCTACTCGAGCGCGGCGAGGCGTCGGACTGGGGGATCTGCGGCGTGGGCGTGCTTCCGCACGATCGGAAGATGAAAGAGGTGATGGCCGAACAGGACTGCCTCTACACCCTCGCCCTCAAGCACTCCGACGGAACCTGGGAGACGCGAGTCATCGGGTCGATCGTGGAATACCTGTTCGCTCCCGAGGATCCCGAGGCGGTCATCGAGAAGATGGCCTCAGAGGCGGTGAAGATAGTCTCGCTCACCATCACCGAGGGTGGTTACAACTTTTCCGCGAACACCGGGGAGTTCGACGCCGACAATCCGGCGATCGCAGCCGATCTCGTCTACGGCGCAGTCCCCGCAACGACTTTCGGGCTCGTCGTCGAGGCCTTGGCGCGTCGGAAGGATCGTGGCATGAAGCCGTTCACGATCATGTCCTGCGACAACATCGAGGGTAACGGCCACATCGCGAAGTCCACGTTCATCGCGTTCGCCCGGTTGAAGGATTCGGAGCTCGCCGACTGGATCGAGTCCGAGGCCACGTTCCCGAACTCCATGGTCGACCGCATCACCCCGGTGACCACTCCCGAAGTGATGCAGGAACTGTCGGATCGCTACCTCATCGAGGACGCATGGCCGGTCGCGGCAGAACCGTTCACGCAGTGGGCCTTGGAGGATTCGTTCACGCTCGGTCGACCACCGTTCGAGAACGTCGGAGTCCAGGTGGTCGAGGACGTCACCCCGTACGAGCTGATGAAGCTTCGCCTGCTCAATGCCAGTCACCAGGCACTGGCGTACTTCGGCTACCTCAGCGGCTATCGCCTCGTGCACGAGGTCTGCCAGGACACTCTGTTCGCGGAATTCCTGCTCGCGTACATGGACGAGGAGGCAACCCCGACGCTGCAACCCGTTCCCGGCATCGACCTGGCCGACTACAAGCGGACGCTGATCGAACGGTTCTCCAACCCCGAAATCCGCGATACCGTCGCCCGCCTGTGTGCCGAGTCCTCGGACCGAATTCCCAAGTGGCTCTTGCCCGTGATTCGCAAGAACCTCGAGACCGGCGGCGAGATCGTCCGGTCCACCGCTGTCGTCGCGAGTTGGGCGCGCTACGCCGAGGCCGTCGACGAAACCGGCGAGCCGATCGAGATCGTCGACCAACTGAAGGATTCACTGGTGCCGATCGCGCAGAGTCAGCGCGAGGATCTTACGGCGTTCATCGCCAATCGCGCGGTGTTCGGAGACCTCATCGACAACGAGCGATTCGTGGCCGAATACACCGAACAGCTTGCATCGCTGCATGAGAACGGCGCGCGCGCAACCCTCGAGTCACTCAGGTCGACTCACTGAACCGTTCGGCGTCTCGGACCTGACCCGAGACGATGACGGTGTCGTCTGCGCCGATCACCGTGTCTGCTGTGGCGTAGGTGAATCCTTCGCCTCGGCGTTTGACCGCGACGACGGTGACACGGTGTTTGGCGCGGACCCCGCTCTCGCCCAGCTTCTTTCCGATGATGGAGGCGGGCGGAGAAGTCTTGATCATGGCGAAACCGTCGTCGAACTCGATGTAGTCCATCATCCGGCCGCGCACCAGGTGAGCGACCCGCTTACCCATGTCGTGCTCAGGCCTCACCACGTGGTGGACGCCGATCTGGGTGAGGATCTTGGCGTGCGCATTGCTGATCGCCTTGGCCCAGATGTTGGACACGGACAGGTTGATCAGCGCGGACGCAGTCAGCAGGCTCGCCTCCAGATCGGATCCGATGCCCACGACGGCGCGGTCGTATTCGTGCACCGACAGTTGCCGCAGCGACTCCTCGTCGGTGGTATCGGCCACGGCCGCGTGAGTCAGCCGATCCGAGACACGTTGCACCACAGCCTCGTCGGTGTCGATGCCCAGAACCTCGACTCCCTGGTCCATCAGTTCCAGTGCCAGCGACTTGCCGAAGCGGCCGAGACCGAGGACGACGACGACATCGGAGGACGGTTTCCTAGCCAATGAACGGCCTTTCCGTGGGGAGCGTGTAACGCCGACCGCGGTCGCGGGCGGCAAGGGCACTGACCAGCGTGATGGAACCGATGCGGCCCAGGTACATCAGGACGATCAGAATCAGCTGGCCCCAGGCGGGCAGCTGTGCGGTGATGCCGGTGGACAGCCCCACCGTGGCGAATGCCGAGACGACCTCGAAGAGAAGCACATCGAGGTCGAAGTTGGTGCCAGCCAGCAACGCCACGACCGGGGCCAGCACCAACGCGACGCCGATGAGAGCGACGGTCAACGCCTGACGCTGCACACGCGCATCGATTCGACGACCGAACACCGTCACCTCACGGTCACCGCGGATCTCGGCCACTATGACGAACAGCAGCAATGCGAACGTCGTGACCTTGATGCCACCGGCCGTGCCGCCGCTGCCACCACCGATGAACATCAGTACGTCGGTGATCAGCAGGGTCGCGTTGTCCACGTCCGCATAGTCGACACTGTTGAATCCTGCGGTGCGCGGCATGATGCCCTGGAACGTCGCAACGAGCATCTTGTCCCAGAAGCCGAATCCGCCCAGGGTCCGCGACCACTCGAAGAGCAACACCGCAGTCGGTCCGAGGATCAACAGAATACCGGTGACGGACAGCGTCATGCGAGTGTGCAGCGACCACCGCTTGCTGGACCTGACGCCGCGGGCGCGCGATCGGACATGACGGGCGATCTCGAAGAGAACCGGAAATCCGATGCCGCCCAATACGACCGCAACCAACAGTGGGATGCAGATCCACGGATCGGTGGCGAACCCGATCATGTTGTCGCTGAAGAGGGCGAATCCTGCGTTGTTGAACGCCGACACGGCATGGAAGACGCCCAGCCAGAGTGCGCGACCGGGTGGCTCGTCGTATCCGACGAGGAAGCGCGCAGCCAAACACAGGGCGACGACACCCTCGATGATCAAACTGGTGCGGAACACGCCCACGACGACGCTTCGAACGTCGCCCAGCCCGGATGTGCGAACCTCGGCGGCCGCATTGAGCCTGCCGCGCAGCCCGATTCGATCGGCCAGGACCAATCCGACCAACGACGCGATCGTCATGATCCCGAATCCGCCGATCTGGATCAGGCCGAGAATGACGCCCTGCCCAAAACCCGACCAGTACACCGGTGTGTCCACCACGATCAGGCCCGTCAAGCTGACGGCCGATGTCGACGTGAACAACGCCTGCAGAACATCGGTGTCGTACCCGGGCATGGTGGCCGCCGGAATCATCAGTACGCCCGCACCGACGACCATGGCAAGTGCAAAACCTGCCGCCATGACCCGGAGCGGCGTCGGTCTGAAGATCGCGGACAATCGCGATGCCTGGTGAGCGTCTGTCACTCGGCAGACAGTACGCTGCGCTTCGCGCCATGTGAGTGAGACTTCGTAGCAGGCTACGAAGTTCCGTGCACATGCGCGTCAGCGCTCCACTAGTCGACCAGACGCTCGCCGGTCACCGTGGAGAACAGGTGAGTGCGCTCGGCGGCGTAGGAGAGCGTGATCTTCGATCCTCGTTCCGGTGGGATGCGGCCGTCGGCGCGGACGACGATGGGCTGACGAGTGCCGTTGATGTCGGCCTGGCCGTAGACGTAGGCGTCGGCTCCGAGTTCTTCGACGACGTCGATGGTCACTTCGAGGCCTGCCCCCGTGGTGATCTGCAGGTCCTCGGGCCGGACGCCGAGTGTCACAGTGTTCTCGCCGATTCCGGCAATGGCGGAGCGGGGAACCGGAACCACTTCGCCCCCGAAGCGGACGCCGCCGTCTACGAGGGGCAGCTCGAGCAGATTCATTGCAGGCGATCCGATGAAGCCGGCGACGAACACGTTGTTCGGGTGTTCGTACATGCGCCTCGGCGAGTCGCACTGTTGCAGCACACCGTCTTTGAGCACGGCCACGCGATCGCCCATGGTCATGGCCTCGACCTGATCGTGGGTGACGTACACGGTCGTCGTGGCAAGTCGACGCTGCAGCGCGGAGATCTGCGCGCGGGTCTGTACCCGGAGCTTGGCGTCGAGGTTGGACAGCGGCTCGTCCATCAGGAACACCTGGGGCTTGCGAACGATGGCGCGGCCCATGGCAACTCGCTGACGCTGACCACCGGAGAGCGCCTTGGGTTTGCGGTCGAGGAACTTGGTGAGGTCGAGAATCTTGGCAGCGTCCTCGACGCGACGCTTGATCTCGGCCTTGTCCTCACCCGCGATACGCAGGCCGAATCCCATGTTTTCGCCGACCGTCATGTGCGGATACAGGGCGTAGTTCTGGAAGACCATCGCGATGTCGCGATCCTTGGGCTGATGGTCGGTGACGTCCTTGCCGCCGATGGTGATGGCTCCCCTGTCGACTTCTTCCAGACCGGCGAGCATCCGCAGCGACGTCGACTTTCCGCAGCCGGACGGGCCGACGAGGACGAGGAATTCACCGTCCTGGATGTCGAGATCGAGCTGGTCGACGGCAGCTTTGTCGCCGCCGGGAAAGAGTTTGGTGACGCCCTGAAATGCAACGGTGGCCATGATGGTGGTCCCTTCACCGGCAGGAACGTGCCGGACGATCCGAGTGGGGTTCACGTATATGAATGGATGCCAGAATGCTGACTTCATCTAGAAGTATGTACTACTGTGATGCCCATTACAAGGTTTCCATCGAAGGAGTTCGAGAAGAATGACCGACACCGTTTCACGAGTGCTCATCACCGGAGCCGCAGGCAACATGGGTGCGATGCTCCGGCCGCTACTGGCGGCTCCCGGCCGCACGCTGCGACTGTTCGATATCGCCGAGATCACCGACATCGATTCTGCTACCGAGGAATTCGTGCAGGGATCGGTCACCGATCGAGCCGCCGTGGCCGCTGCGGTGGACGGTGTCGACGCGATTCTGCACCTCGGCGGATTGAGCACGGAGGACTCGTGGGCCAACATCCTGTCGGTCAACGTCGACGGCACTCAGGCCGTGTTCGATGCCGCGGTGACACACGGAGTCACCCGCGTTGTGGTGGCGTCGAGCAATCACGCAGTCGGCTTCTGGACGCACGACGAGGCGGGCGGCGCACCGCTTCCGGGGGACGCTGCTCCACGACCCGACGGCTTCTACGGGTGGAGCAAGGCGGCGGTCGAAGCGCTGGGTCGGATGTACCACGACCGCTTCGGCATCGACGTCGTCAATCTACGTATCGGCTCGAGCTTCGACGCCCCGCCGAACTACCGCGGCCTTGCCACCTGGATGTCGCCCGCCGACACTGCCCGACTGATCGAGGCGTCACTGTCGGACAGCGCCAAAGGTTTTCACACCGTGTGGGGCATCTCGAAGAACTCGCGCGCGTGGTGGTCCGGCAACGAGGGTGCGGAGATCGGATATGTGCCTCGCGACGACGCGGAACAGTTCGCCGAGCAGTTCCTGGCCGAACACGAGTGGACGTTCTCCGACCCGATCCTGCAGCGAGTCGGCGGCGCGTTCTGTGATCACCCGCTCGGCCAACGGATGCGGTGATGCACGTTCTGCTCCACTCGACCACCCCGACTGCGGGATTCCGCGCCGGGGCCGGTCGAGTGGAGCAGCCGTTGCAGACCCCTACGAATACGTTGTGACGATCGACCCCAACGCATCGAGCTGGGGTCGATTGACGAGACCGAGGTGATAGAGGTGCAGCTCGTTCGCCCCGGCGTCGACCGTCGCAGCCACATGCGCGGCCACCTCGTCGAGCTTCTTCGGGGGCAGTACCGATACATAGGCACCCACATCCACCCCGTCGCCGACGGCAGCGCGGGTGGCCTCGACCACCGACACGGTCTCGGCCGTCGCAGGCCACGCCGACACGAGTACCGCGTCGACATCGGCCGGTGCGGCAGCGGTCAGCGCAGGCGAGGGGCCCGTCTTCCACGGATCGGGATGGCCGTGCAACGTCACGCGCGCCGAGGGTGCCTCCGCGCGCACGGCCGCGAGCACTTCGGCACGAAGGTGATCGGCGTCGGCGTGACGGACCCCCACCACCGCGTCGATCTCCTCCGCGTCCAAGACGTCCGTGATCGCCGCACCTGCAGGCAAGGTTCCGGCCGACAGGGCGTCGACGCCGTCGCGCAGCTTCTGCGTCACCTTCGCCGAGTCGACGCCTCGGCGGCTCCACGCATCGAGCTCGCGCTGCGTGCAGCTGATCGACATCAGCGTGTCGCCGATTCCAGGGAACGCGCCGTCCGTCTTCTCGTGTGGTCCGACATGCGCGAAACCGAGCTGTCCGCAGGCCTCGATGGACACGCCGTGCACCTCGACGCCTCGTATCGCCTCGGCGGCGAGCGTGGCGCAGTACCGAACGATGTCGGGATGCCCTGGTGCGAGGGCATAGCGATAGGCGTCTCCGAAACAGTTGACGACGTTCGCGTCGGGATGGGCGTGGCCGAGAATTGTGCTGTGCGTCAGCACGATCCAGGCGTTCACCAGGAATCCGGCGTCGAGCAGGATGGCCGCCGCCTCGCCGAATGCGTCCTCGGCACCGGCCCAGTCGGCCGTTCTGGCGGTGATCGTGTGCCCGGCCCAGGCCTCGGGACGCACCGGCCGGTACAGCGCTGCATGGTGTGCGTCGACCACCTTGTGCTGCGGGTGCAGCGGAGTTGCCGCCCTGGTGGAGTGATAGGTCGCGGCGAGCGAGATCTCGCGCACCCCGAGCCTGCGGGCGCGCTCGACGAAGTGTGGATCACCGAGTACGTCCCAGGGATAGGCGTGCGCGACGATGCGGTCGACGGTCATAGGGGTCATCCTTCGATGGCTGATTTGTTCGATAGAGAGAACTGAGTTCACACATGGGAACACAATTCGAGCCCGGCTGTCCACGATTCGCCCGTCGCGCGGCAATCGGGAAGGCCCTCGGAGTCGCCGAAACCACACTGCCCCGGCAGGTGACTCGCGGTCGCAGGTGGACACGTGACGGCGTCCGCGGAGTGGAACTGACCTGGAACGACACGTCTGCGTGGCTGCTGACGCCCCAGGAAGCAGTGCACCCACTGCCCGCGATCCTGCTCATGCACGGCCACGACGGTGTGAAGTTCTACGGCAAGGAGAAGGTGGCCGACGGTCCCGACGGCATCGCTCCCGGCATCGCCGCGCTCCGCGAGCACGGCTACGGCGGAAGCGCACCGGCCTCCCGCCTGGTGGCGGCAGGTTTCGCAGTACTGGTCCACGACGTGTTCCCGTGGGGCTCGCGCCGAGTGCCGTGGGAGCAGCTCCCCGACCGGGCTCGCCGGGCCGGTGCGCACCTGGAAGGACTGCAGCGATACGAGGCGGCCGCCCGCGAGCACGAGCACGGTCTGGCGAAAGTGGCTGCACTGCAGAGTAGCTCGCTGGCAGGTCAGATACTGACCGAAGATCTGACAGCGCTGCACGTGCTGCGCGCCTGCGCCGAGGTGAACCCCGATCGCATCGCCACCGCCGGATTCTCCGGCGGCGGAGCCCGCGTCGCACATCTACTGGCCTGCAGCGACCGACTGCGAGCCGGGGTGATCACCGCCTCGATGAGCACGTACACCGACATCGCCGACGGTCGTGCGGACGACACCAGCTGGTTGATGATCACCCCGGGCTTGCCCGCGGTCTGCGACTGGCCGGAGATCGCGGGCTCGGCCGCCCCGACTCCACTGCTGGTCCAATTCGCCGAGCAGGACTCGCATTTCGGCACGGCGGGCATGCGCGGCGCCGAAGCATCATTGCGTCGCGACTACGGAAGCTCGAAAAACCTTTTGACCCAATGGTTTCCGGAGCTACACCGCTTCACGACGGCGATGCAGGACTCCGCAGCGAGTTGGTTGAGCCTGCACGTGTGACCGGTCATGCTTGACAGCGCTTGTGACTGCCGTCATAGTTGGTCCAGAAATTCACATAGAAGATGACAGTTCAGATATGTGAACCGCACAGACTTTCCACAGCCCGGCTCCTCAGGGCCGGAAGAACCCGCCAGACCCACTCGCCGGCTCCTCGATCCGGCCCCGAACGCTTCGGAGCGTCCCCCATGGTCACCACCACACCACCCCGGTCGGGAGGCACCCGTGCGCAGAGCTCGGCCGTCCCTCCCGCCCGGCCGAAACGCAAGCGCCGCATCTCGGCCCCGTACATCCTGATCGCACCGGTCGTCATCCTGCTCGCCGTGTTCATCTTCTACCCGGTCGGCAGCGTCTTCTACTACAGCCTGCAGTTCTACAACCCGACGACGCCGTGGGACAACGGCTTCGCCGGCCTCGAGAACTTCGAACTGATGTTCGCCGACGACCTGTTCTGGAACAGCCTGCTCGTCACGGCCAAGTGGGTCGGCGTTCAGGTCGTGTTCCAGCTGATTCTCGGCCTCGGACTCGCCCTGCTGGTCAACGAGGTCTTCCGTGGGCGGGGCCTGGCCCGAGCCCTGGTGTTCTCTCCCTGGGCCGTCTCCGGCGTGCTCACCACCGGAATCTGGCTGCTGATCTACAACCCGTCGACCGGGTTGTTCAAACTACTCGGCGACATGGGCATCGGCGACGGCACCGCCGCGCCGATCGCAGATCCGGACACTGCATTCTGGGCCACCAGCGTCGCCGAGCTCTGGCGCGGTGTGCCGTTCTTCGCCATTCTGATCCTCGCCGAACTGCAGAGTGCGCCCAAGGACCTGTACGAGGCAGCGAACGTGGACGGTGCGAACCGCTGGCAGCGCTTCCGATTCGTGACACTGCCGCACCTGAAGGCCGTGATCATCCTGTCGACCCTGCTGCGCGGGGTTTGGGAGTTCAACAACGTCGATCTTCTGTACACCCTCACCGCAGGCGGACCGGCCGACGTCACGACGACGTTGCCGCTCTACGTCTCTCAGCTCGCCACCACCGCGCAGGACTTCGGATACGGATCGGCTCTGACCACCGTGGCCTTCGTCATCCTGCTGTTCTGCTCGATCCTCTACTTGCGCCTCAGCAAATTCAACAGCGATAAGGCCTGACGCACATGACCACTACCGCAGACCGTCCCGTCGTGACCACTCCGCCGCAGGACCACACCGAGAAGGTGCGCGTGCATCGCACCAAGCCCCGCGTGTTCAGCGTCGGCCTTCCGTTGGCCGTCTACCTGCTCTTCACCCTCGTCCCGTTCTATTGGATGATCGTCTTCGCATTCCGGCCCGCCGGTTCCAATTCGATGCTCCCCTGGCCCATTACGCTCGACCATTTCGACACGGTCTGGAACACCCTCGGTTTCAGCTTCTTCTTCAAGAACAGCCTCATCGTGGCCGGCCTGTCTCTCGTGCTCACCACGTTCGTCGCGCTGGCGACCGGCTATGCGTTGGCACGCTTCAAGTTCCGCGCCAAGATACCCCTGGTGATGGCCCTGCTGTGCAGCCAATTCGTGCCCGGTGCGATGCTGCTCATCCCGCTGTTCCAGGTGTTCCGCGAGATGGGACTGGTGAACAACCTGTTCGGCCTCATCGTCGCCGACACTGTTTTCCAACTGCCGCTGGCGGCAATGCTGATGGCCGGCTTCATCTCTCAGATTCCCGTCGAGCTCGAGGAGGCCGCGATGGTCGACGGCTGCTCACGCCTGAAGGCCTTCCGCATGATCATGCTGCCGCTGCTGCGCCCCGGCCTGATCGCCGTCGGTTCCTTCGCGTTCATCGGCAGTTGGAACAACTTCCTGTTCGGCCTGATGTTCATCAGCAGCCAGGACAAGTTCACCCTCCCAGTCGGATTGAGCTACACGATCGGTTCCTACAACGTCGACTTCGGCGTCCTCGCGGCCGGCGGTCTGATCGCCGCGGTACCGGTGGTCGCTGTGTTCGCCGTCATCCAGAAGTACCTCGTCCAGGGCCTCAGCGCCGGCGCGGTCAAGGGCTGATCATGACGTACGGAAAGAGAATCGACATGAATCGACGCACCCTGCTGCGCACCACCCTCGTCGGCGCGGTCGCGACGCTCGTGCTGGCATCCTGCAGTTCCGAGACCTCACTGCCCGACGGTGCACTCGGAGATCCGAACAGCGGCACCCTCACCTTCTGGGACAACAATGCCGGACCGGATCGAACCCCGTTGTACGAGGAACTGATTCGACGCTTCGAGGAAGTCAACCCCGGCATCGACATCGACTATGTCGGCCTGCCGTCGGACAGCGCTCAGCAGAAATATCAGACGGCTCTCGCCGGTGGGTCGGCTCCCGATCTGGGCATCGTCTCCACCGCGTACCTCGCACCGCTGGTCGCGCAGAACGCGGTCATTCCCCTCGACGATTTCATGGCGGCCTCGCCGCAGAAGGACCAGTACGACCAGAAGATCATCGAGTCGGCGATGGAGTCCGGTGGCGGTGAGAACCTGTACGGTCTGCCGTTCACCAGCAACAACGCAACGCTGTGGTACCGGGCCGACTGGTTCGACGAGGCCGGCATCGAGCCCCCGGAGACGTGGGACGAATTCTACGACGCCGCAGACGAACTGACCGACAAGTCCGAGGGCCGCTACGGGTTCACCATCCGAGGCGGAGCCGGTTCGATCTACCCGTTGCTGCAGCACATGTTCGCCACCACCGGCATCGACAACTTCTTCGACGGCAGCGAATCCACCGTCAACCGGCCCGAGATGGTGCAGGCAATAGAACGTTTCGCCGCCCTGTACGACGTGGACACCCCCACCGCCGACGTCAACAACGGTTTCCCGCAGATGGTCGCCAGCTTCGGCGGCGGCTCGGTGGCGATGATGCAGCACAACCTCGGATCGTTGAGTAATCACCGTAAGGCGCTCGGCGACAACGTCGGTGCCGTTGCACTGCCCCGCGCAGACAATGGCGTCCGTACAGTGATGACGGACCCGTTCCCGTCCTACACGGTGTTCAAGAGCAGCAAGCATCAGGCTGCGGCCTGGAAGTTCCTCGAGTTCATGACCTCGTCGGAATCGCAGGCCTACTGGAACGAGAACGTGGGTCAGATCCCGGTCAACGCCGCCGCTCGCTCCGCTCCCGCCTTCCAGGCGATGCCGTCGGTGCAAGCTGCTCAGGCCGCCCTCGACGATCCGGAGACGGTGCTGGTCACCCCACCGGACTACCTTCCGGATTTCGGCAAGATCGTGCAGGTTCAGATGCTGGGCCAGTGGCAGAAGGTGCTCATCGGGCAGCTCAGCGCTCAGGACTTTGCCGACGACTTCGCCGAGAAGCTCGACCGCTCCAAGGCCAAATACGATGCCCGACAGGGTAAATAGGGGATTCACCGCCATGTCCAGCGTCATCACCGAGGTTGCCGTCCAGGTCTTCAAGACCGAGGCCCGCACCGCCGTCGATTCCTACGGGCATCGACACCCCGGTCCGTCGATACCCACCACTCAGGCACTGTTGCGCATCACCGATTCCGACGGCGTAAGCGGCTACGTCCTGGGCAAGACAAACTACCTGCGCGAAGACCAAGTGGAGCAACACTTCCGGCCGGTCCTGATCGGGACCGACCCGTTGCACCGCGAGGAGATGGACCGCAAGTTCGCGATCCGACAGCGCACCAGAGCCGTCGAACTCCCCGAGCACACCTGCAGCTACCTCGATCAGGCACTGTGGGATCTCGCGGGCAACCGGTTCGACACCCCGGTGTGGAAGCTGCTCGGCGGGGCCCGCAGCGAGGTCAAGGCCTACGCGAGCACCATGTGTGGAGACACCATCGAGGGCGGCCTGTCGAGCCCGCAGGAGTACGCGGATTTCGCTGTGGCGCTGAAGAATCGGGGCTACCAGGGAATCAAATTGCACACCTGGATGCCGCCGCTCGAAGGGGCGCCGAGCCTCGCGCGGGACATCGAGGCGTGCGCTGCGGTGCGAGATGCCGTCGGACCCGGGTTCTCGTTGATGCTCGACGGCTATCACTGGTATTCACGTACCGACGCCCTCAAGCTGGGCCGCGAATTGGACGCACTGAAGTTCGACTGGTTCGAGGAGCCGATGGACGAGTTCTCGATGCGCTCGTACAAATGGCTGGCGAATCAGATCGACACTCCGGTGATCGGCCCGGAGACCACTCCCGGTCGGCATCGTTCGCGGGCGGACTGGATCGCCGACGACGCGTGCGACATCCTGCGCGTCGGCGCGATGAACGGCGGCGGCATCACGCCTGCACTGAAGACGGTGCACATGGCCGACGGCTTCGGTCTCGAGTGCGAGATCCACGGCAACGGCGCTCCCAATCTCGCGCTCGTCGGCGGCGCTCCGAACATCCAGTGGTACGAGCGCGGCCTCCTGCATCCGCTGGTGGATTACGACTGGGTGCCGCCGCACCTGAAGTCCACCGTCGACCCGATCGACGCGCACGGGATGGTGCAGATGCCGACCCGTCCTGGCCTGGGCGAGGACATCGATCTCGAGTACATCTCGAACAATCTGATCGCCGAGTACTAGTGGCCGACGACAATATCTGTGTCCGCGTATGAAACATCGTTCATCATGAGGGACACTGTCTCCATGGTGAACGATGTCACGGCCACAGCTGCGCCGGATAGTCAGCCGGTGAAGTCGGCCGAACGAACGATCCACATCCTCGAGACCCTGGCCGCGTCCCCCACACGCATGAGTCTCGGCGAACTCCAGGAGGCCTGCGGGTATCCACGGTCGAGTCTGCACGCCCTGCTCCGGACGCTCAAGGACCTGCGCTGGATCGAGGCCGACGAGTCCGGCTCGCGGTACGGAATCGGCACCCACGCCCTGCTCACCGGCACGTCCTACCTCGACAAGGACTCGGTCGTCGGCCGAGCTGCGGCAGTGCTCGAAACACTGCGGTCGGACGTGCGGCACACCGTCCACTTCGCCCGACGCGACGAGGACTGCGTCATCTACCTCGCCAGCCGCGGCTCCAAGCTCGAGGTGCGACGGATGCACCGCGTCGGACGAAAACTGCCATGCCACGTCACCGCCCTCGGGCAGGCACTGCTCGCCGAGCTGACGACCGACGAGGTGACGAAGTTACTTCCGAAGAAGCTCGAGCGGTACACCGAGAACACCATCGTCGATCGCGATGCCCTCATCGCCGAACTGGCTCAGGTGCGCAGGCGCGGCTGGTCGCTCGAGCAGGAGCAGGGCACTGTCGGCGTCGTGTGCATCGCGACCGTCGTGCCCTACCGAATCCCTGCCACCGATGCGCTGAGCGTCTCGATGCCCGCCGAGGTGGCCTCCTACCCCGGCGAACTGGAACGCATCGCCGGGGTGCTCACCGAACACGCTGTCGCCTGGGCACGAGAACTGCGGGCCGAGGGTGTTCGCTGACGCGCACCCAGATGCATGTCCTACGTCTACCGAACGCCGACCAGGCAGGTAACGTCGGAAATGAGCTGAGAACTTATTGTCGCGAAGAAAGACACCTTCATGCCGGACGACGCTGTGCGCGAGCGCTCCTCGCACGAGGCGATTACCTCTGCCCTCGCCGATGTGAACGCTGTCCGCCCGGTGTTCCAACCGGTGATCGAACTCGGCACCGGCACCGTCCTCGGGTACGAGGCTCTGGCGCGGTGGCCCGAGTGGCCCCAACTGGACCTGGATTCCGTGTTCTCGACGGCGGCAGACCTGGGTGTGGTGGACGATCTCGATTGGGCGTGTCGCACGGGGGCGGTCGACGCAGCACTCGCTGCGGGGATGGCACAGGAACTGTGTTTGTTCGTCAACGTAGAACCCCACACCGCGACCGGACCGACCGACGCCGCCAAGCGCGCGTTCGCAGCAGCCCAAGGCCGATTCTCCGTGGTGCTCGAGTTGACAGAGAGGTCGCTGCTGGCCGATCCCGCAGTGTTGTTGGCCGTGGTTGCCGACGGTCGGCGGGCAGGATGCCGCATCGCTCTCGACGACATCAGCGTGCATCCGGACACGGTGACCATGCTCGAGTTCGTCGCGCCGGACATCATCAAGCTCGACCGTTCGTTGGTCCAGCGAGATCCGAATCGAGCGCAGGCACGCGTGATCGCCGCGGTACGAGCGCATTCCGAGGCGACCGGGGCGACTGTTCTGGCGGAGGGCATCGAGAACGACGAACACCTCGCCCGCGCCCACTCACTCGGGGCGGTACTGGGCCAGGGATGGCTGTTCGGAAGGCCCGGTCCGCTGCCCGAGTCGGTGCGGACCGCACCGGGTGCGCTGTCGATTCTGAGCGAGCCCGTTGCGAACTCCGGTCTGGTGCCGAACCTGCCATCGGATCTGTTCGAGCTCGTTGCTCCGTCGATCGGAACCAAAGCCTTCATCCGCGCCATCTCCCGCCAGATCGAGGACCACGCCCGCGATACCAACGATTCGCTGGCCCTCATGTCCACCTTCCAGCATTCCCGATGGTTCAGCCCGCCTGTCGCCGAGCAGTACGCCATGCTGGCCACCAAGCACGCATTTGTCGCGGCCGTGGGCGTCGGTCTGGGAGGGGAACCTGCGCCGGGTGTGCGGGGAGCAGATCTCGACCCCACGGAGGAGTTCACCCGAGAGTGGACGATCACCGCGGTCGGTCAGCACTATTTCTCGGCGCTCATCGCCCGCGATCTGGGCGATACAGACTGCGCCGACGCGGATCGACGATTCGAGTTCGTGCACACGCACAATCGGCAACTCGTCGTCGCCGCAGCCAGATCGCTCATGCGCCGCATCATTCCCATGTGACTGGGGCTGATACCAGCTAGCGCACCACCGTCGTCGCCACCGTCCACGCGCGACCCTGCTCGCTCAGCGTGAATCCGAGCCCCGGGCGAGCGGACAGGTGCATCCGTCCGTCCCGTGTTTCGAGGTGCTCGTCGAACAGCGGGTCCAACCAGTCGAAGTGCTCCACCCACGTCTGCAGTGGATACACCGCCGCGAGGTGCAGATGGATCTCCATGGCGAAGTGCGGGGCGAGCTGCAGATTGTGGTGCTCGGCCAACGTGGCCAACTTCAGGAATTGCGTGATCCCGCCGATGCGGGGAGCGTCTGGCTGCAGGATGTCGACCGAGCCGGCCTCGATGAGGCGCACGTGCTCACCGACGCTGGCCAGCATCTCCCCCGTCGCGATGGAGGTATCGAGGCTGCGAGCGAGCTGCGCATGCCCCTCGGCGTCGTAGGCGTCGAGCGGCTCTTCGATCCACACGAGGTCGAACTGCTCCAGAATTCGGCCCATGCGCTGCGCCGTCGGCCGATCCCACTGCTGATTGGCATCGACCATCAACGGGACGTCGTCACCGAGAAACTCGCGGACTGCGGTGACGCGGGCGATATCGGTACGCCAATCCGGCTGTCCCACCTTGAGTTTGATGCCCCCGATGCCGTTGGCCAGTGAAATGGCGGCGTTCTCCATGACCTCCTCGATGGGAGTGTGCAGAAAACCACCGGAGGTATTGTACGTCTGCACCGAATCGCGTGACGAGCCGATCAGCTTGGCCAGCGGCAAACCTGCCCTCTTGGCTTTGAGATCCCACAGCGCGATGTCGATCGCAGCAATCGCCTGCGTAGCAACACCACTGCGCCCCACCGAGGCTCCGGCCCACACCAGTTTCGTCCAGATCTTGCCGATGTCATTGGGGTCCTCGCCGATGAGAACTGGGGCGATCTCCTGGGCATGCGCAAACTGGGCGGGACCGCCTGCCCTCTTGGAATAGCTGAACCCTATTCCCTCATGGCCCTGTTCGGTGCGGATCTCGACGAACAGGAAGACCACCTCGGTCATCGCCTTCTGCCGACCGGTCAGAACCTTGGCGTCGCTGATCGGGTTCTTCAGCGGCAGCACAATCGACGACAACGTCACCTCGGCGATACTGTCGATGGTCGCGTCGCCGGACGCGAGAGCCCGAACTGCCGCATCAGGTGCGCTGAGACCGCTCGCGGGCTTGACGATGTACGTCGTCATCTCTATCTCCTTTTGATTGTCGATGATGTTGCTTCACAGCCTATTTCGAGATTCAATGCCCGTCCAACACAATTCAACGGTTCATCGATGCAACAAGTGCATCGATATTCGACGCGATATCCGCGACCCGGCCCACGAACGTATGATGCGTGACGCCCGACGAGTGTGGCGTCATCAGCACATTGTCGAGATCGCGAAACGGCAGCACACTCGGTTCTCCCACGCCGTCCGGCCCGGGGTAGCGGTACCAGACGTCGATCGCGGCCGCGGCAATCTCGTTGCGAGACAACGCGTCGAACAGCGGTTGCTCCTGAACCAAGGGCCCCCGACCGACGTTGACGAGTACCCCGTCGCTGCCGAGCCTGCTCAGCTCCTCGGCACCGATCATGCCGCGCGTGTGCTCGTTCAGCGGTGCGGAGACCACGAGAACATCCGCGAAATCGACCAACATGCCCAGATCGTCTGTACCCGAGACCCACTCCAGACCCTCGTCCGGTGCATGACCGCTCCCCGTGACCGCTGCACCCACCGCGCCGTACGCCCTGAACAGCTGCCACGTTCGCCTGCCGATGTGCCCGAAGCCGACGAATCCGATGCGGGCACCGCTCAGCGACAACGGTTGCGCGATGGTCGGGTCGTAGACGGCGGTCGCGAACCGCCCCTCACGCAGCGCCCGATCCTGTTGCAGAAACTTCCGTCGCAGCATCACCGTCGCCGCCACCACATACTCGGCAATCGACTGCTCGTGATGAAAAGTGGTGCACACCTGTACATCGGGGCCCAATCCGGAGCGATCGACGTTGTCCGTTCCGGCACCCGCGACGTGCACCATACGTAATTTCGGCGCTGCGGCACCCATGGCCGCACTGAACTTGCCGCCGACGTACACGTCGGCGTCGGCAAGTTCTTCGATGACCCGACTCTCGTCGAACGGAACACACCAGATCACCTGAGCCTCGGCAGGCAAGCCCGCCTCGAACTGCTCACGGTGCGGGAGAACATTACGATCGCCGACGACGATCTTCATCAGCGCACCAGAACTCATCGAACCAGGGCCGGCCGCTTGCTGTCGAACGTCCATCCTTCGATCAGGTACTGCATTCCGATGGCGTCGTCCCGGGCACCGAGCCCCTCCTTCTGATACAGCTCGTGTGCCGCGTCTATCTGCTCGAAATCGAGTTCTACGCCGAGGCCCGGCTTATCGGGCACGGTCAAGTAGCCGTCTTCGATCTCGAAAGGCTCCTTGGTCACTCGCTGACCGTCCTGCCAGATCCAGTGAGTGTCGATGGCAGTGATCGTCCCAGGAGCAGCCGCGGCCACGTGGGTGAACATGGCCAGAGATACGTCGAAGTGGTTGTTGGAGTGCGATCCCCATGTCAGGCCCCACGCGTCGCACAGCTGCGCGACGCGTACGGACCCGGCCATCGTCCAGAAATGCGGGTCGGCGAGTGGGATGTCCACCGCACCGGACCGAATGGTGTGACCCATCTCGCGCCAGTCGGTGGCGATCATGTTGGTCGCGGTCTGCAGTCCGGTGGCACGCTTGAACTCCGTCATCACCTCACGTCCGGAGAAACCGCCCTCGGGCCCGACCGGGTCTTCGGCGTAGGCCAACACGTCGCGCAGTCCACGACACGTCTCGATCGCGTCCTTCAGCAGCCAACCACCGTTGGGATCCAACGTTATTCGGGCCTCCGGGAATCGCTCGGCCAGTGCGCGTACTGCGGCGGCCTCTTCGGCGGCAGGCAGCGCCCCGCCCTTGAGTTTGAAGTCCTGGAATCCGTAGCGCGCCTGCGCAGCCTCGGCGAGGCGCACGATTGCCTCGGGATCCATTGCCTCCTCGTGCCTGATGCGCATCCAGTCGTCGGCTCCGGCGGCCTCGTCGGCTGCACTGCGATACGCGAGGTCGGTCTCGGTCCGATCGGCGACGAAGAACAGGTAGCCCAGAGCCTGAACCTTCTCGCGCTGCTGGCCGTCGCCCAGCAGCGCGGCGACGCTGACGCCGAGGTGCTGACCCAACAGATCCAGCAGCGCCGATTCCACTGCGGTCACCGCATGGATGGCGATCCGCAGATCGAACGTCTGCGCGCCGCGGCCACCGGCATCACGATCTGCGAACGCGCGACGCATGTCGGCCAGAACTGCGTTGTATCGGCCGATGCCCTGGCCCTCGACGAGCACGCGCGCATCCTCCAGCGTCTGCCGAATCGCCTCGCCTCCCGGCACTTCACCGACGCCGGTTCGCCCGTCCGAGTCGGTCAGCACCACCAGATTGCGGGTGAAGTACGGGGCGTGGGCTCCGCTGAGGTTCAGCAACATGTCGTCGTGCCCCGCGATGGGAATGACGCGCATCTCGGCGACGACGGGCGTGCTGGTGTGGACGCTCATGTCCGACCTTTCTCACTTACTTCTGGTGACTCGGCTCACATGGGACAGTAGGTCGCGCGGTCGATGCATGTCCAAGACCATCTACGCATCGACCGATGCAGTAGAGGTATCGGCAATCGCAGTACGTCCCCATCGCGCCTGGCAGCGAGATCGATACCGAGACTGCATCAAATGCGACTTTTTTAGACTTGGACATGTATCGATCAGCCTTCTAGCGTGGTGACCTATGAGCCAGATCACGCCCTGGCGTCAGTGCACGTATCGCAATACAGCCCTAGGAGTCACCCCATGACAGCGTCGACGACACAGTCCACCAACCTCACCGGCCGGATGATCATCGCCGGCGTCCCGGTTTTCGGTGCCGGCACGCACATTCACGGAATCGACCCCAGCACCGGCGCGAATCTCGAACCCGCCTACGGGCACGGCGACAACACCGATGTCGAGAAGGCCTGTGCTGCAGCGGCAGAAGCATTCGCCGACTACCGCGCCACTTCCTCGGAGACCCGAGCTCAGTTCCTCGAGACCATCGCCGACAACATCGCCGCTCTCGGCGACACCCTCATCGAACGCACCGTCGCCGAGTCGGGCCTTCCGCTGGCACGTATCACCGGCGAGGTCGGCCGCACCACCGGCCAGCTCCGATTGTTCGCTTCGGTTCTGCGCGAGGGTAGTTGGAACGGTGCCCGCATCGATCCGGCGCAGCCCGAGCGCACACCTCTCCCTCGCGCCGACATCCGCCAGCGGCAGATTCCTCTGGGCCCGGTTGCGGTGTTCGGAGCCAGCAACTTCCCGCTCGCATTCTCCGTCGCCGGCGGCGACACCGCCTCCGCTCTCGCTGCCGGTTGCCCCGTAGTCGTCAAGGCGCACGACGCCCACCCGGGAACGTCCGAATTGGTCGGCCGTGCCATCGCCGACGCCGTCGCGGCCACCGGAATGCCCTCGGGCACATTCTCTCTACTGTTCGGCTCGGGTCGCGGACTCGGTACCGCCCTGGTGACCGACCCTCGCATCAAGGCCGTCGGATTCACCGGATCGCGTTCGGGTGGAACGGCTCTCGTCGCCGCCGCAGCCGGTCGTCGTGAGCCGATCCCGGTATATGCGGAGATGAGTTCCATCAACCCCGTGTTCGTCATGGACGGCGCACTCGCCTCCCGCGGAGCCGAACTCGGCCACGCCTTCGTCGCATCGCTGACGATGGGCTCGGGCCAGTTCTGCACCAACCCCGGTCTCGTCATCGCCGTCGACGGCCCAGGCCTGCAGTCCTTCACCGAGGCGGCGACCACCGCGGTACAGGAGTCGACCCCCACCACGATGCTGACCCCGAACATCGCGTCCAGCTACGCCGACGGCGTCACGACCCTGTCCGACGCGGTGACCATGGTTGCGCGAGGATCGGATTCCGACGCCCCGAACGCCTGCCGCGCAGCGTTGTTCGAGACCGATGCCGATACATTCCTCACCTCCGATGCAGCGCAGGCCGAGGTGTTCGGCGCATCGAGTCTCATCGTTCGCTGCACCGACGCTCAGCAGGTGCGCGACGTTGCCGCACTGCTGGAAGGTCAGCTCACCGCCACGGTTCACGCCGACGAGTCCGATCATGCCGACGCAGGCAAACTCCTGTCGGTTCTCGAGCTCAAGGCCGGCCGCATTCTGTTCGACGGATGGCCCACCGGCGTCGAGGTCGGCCACGCGATGGTCCACGGCGGCCCCTTCCCCGCCACCTCGAATTCCCGCACCACCTCGGTCGGATCGCTCGCAATCGAGCGCTTCCTGCGTCCTGTTTCGTACCAGGACGTGCCGACATCATTGCTGCCCAGCGCAATTGCCGACGGAAATCCCGACGGGATCTTCCGTCGTGTCGACGGCCGACTCACCCAAGACTGATTCGCCCACACCTAGTTCAACAAGGAGACCCCCATGCTCGACGGAGTCCTGTTCTTCCCTGTCACCCCGTTCACCGCCGCCGGTGAGGTCGATTACGACCTATTGGCCGCCCACATCGCGAAGGGTGTCGACGCCGGACCGGGCGGTGTGTTCATCGCCTGCGGTACCGGCGAATTCCATGCTCTCGAAAGCGAGGAGTTCGGCAAGATCGTGCGCACCGCGGTCGACGTCGTCGCGGGCCGCGTGCCGGTGTACGCCGGTGCAGGCGGATCCGTCGCCCAGGCAAAGGCATTCGCTGCGAGCGCGAAGACCAACGGAGCCGACGGCATCCTCCTGCTCCCGCCCTACCTGGTGACGATGCCGCAGGCCGGTCTGGTCAACTACACCAAGGCCGTTGCCGGTGCATCGGATCTGCCGTTGATCGTCTACAACCGCGGCAACGCCCGCTTCACCGAGGACTCGGCAGTCGAGGTTGCGCAGCTGCCCACCGTCGTCGGATTCAAGGACGGCACAGGAGATCTCGATCAGGTCGGCCGTATCGTCCGTGCGGTACTGGACGCCCTGGAACCGTCGGGCAAGCCCTTTCAGTTCTTCAACGGTCTGCCTACGGCGGAGGTCTCGCAGCAGGCGTACCGGGCCATCGGTGTCACGCTGTACTCCTCGGCGACGTTCGCCTTCGCGCCCGAGCTGGCCCTGGCGTTCTACCGTTCGCTCGACAGCGGCAACGACAAGCTCACGGCCGCACTGCTTCGCGAGTTCTTCCACCCCCTGGTGCGCCTACGCGACAAGGTTCCCGGCTACGCCGTCTCGCTCATCAAGGCAGGCGTGACGATGGAGGGCATCGAGGCCGGTCCTGTGCGCCCGCCGCTGGTGGACATCAGCGCGCCGCACCTCGAGGAACTGACCGCAATCGTCGCCGCGGGTCGGGCCGTGCTGGCCGACGAGCTCGCGGTGCACTGATGCGAGATCCGGTCCTGATCACCGGCGCTCGGATCACTCCCATCGCGTTCGTCGACCCTCCGCTGCTCAACACCGTCGGCGTCCACCAGCCCTACGCACTGCGCGCGATCATTCAGCTGGACACCGATGCCGGCGTCGTCGGACTCGGTGAAACCTACGCCGACACCGCGCATCTGGCTCGTCTCGACGTTGCGGCCACAGCCATCGCCGGCCTGGACGTGTTCGCGCTCAACATGATTCGCGAGGCCATCGACGCCGTGCTCGGCACCCTCTCGATCACCGGCGGCGACGGAGTGGCCGGAATGATCACCACGGCCAGCACCACCGACCGCGTGTTCTCACCGTTCGAGATCGCGTGCCTGGACGTGCAGGGCAAGGTACTGGGTCGACCGGTGTCGGACCTGCTCGGCGGGAAGGTTCGGGACTCGGTTCCGTTCAGTGCGTATCTGTTCTACAAGTGGGTAGCACATCCCGGCGGCCGGCCGGACGAGTGGGGCGAGGCAATCGATCCCGCCGGTTTGGTACGGCAGGCCCGAAAGATGATCGACGAGTACGGCTTCGAGGCCATCAAGGTCAAAGGCGGCGTCTTTCCACCCGACGAGGAGATAGCCGGAATCAAGGCGCTCCGTGAGGCATTCCCGGACCTGCCGTTGCGGCTGGACCCCAACGCCGCGTGGACTGTCGACACGTCCATTCGGGTCGCCGCCGAGCTCGACGGGATCGTGGAGTATCTCGAGGATCCGACACCGGGGCTCGACGGTATGGCCGAGGTTGCGCGCGAGGCGAAGATGCCACTGGCGACCAACATGTGTGTCGTCGCCTTCGATCATCTGAAGCCCGCGGTGGTGAAGGACTCGGTGCAGGTGGTGTTGTCCGACCATCACTACTGGGGTGGTCTGCAGCGATCGAGGTTGCTCGCCGGAATCTGCGAGACCTTCGAGCTGGGACTGTCGATGCACTCGAACAGCCACCTCGGAATCAGCCTGGCCGCCATGGTGCATCTCGCCGGAGCGACACCGAACCTGACCTACGCCTGCGACACGCACTGGCCGTGGAAGAGCGAGGACGTCGTCGTGCCAGGGGTGCTCAACTTCGTCGACGGTGCGGTGGCCGTTCCGACCGGGCCGGGCCTGGGCGTCGAGATCGACGAGGACGCGCTCGCGGCACTGCATCAGCAGTACCTCGATTGCGGAATCCGCGACCGCGACGACACCGGATACATGCAGAGCATAGACCCGAGCTTCGAAAACACCTGCCCGCGCTGGTGATCGACTGCTACGCCTGCAGCGGCGCGACGATGTTGGCGAGCATGGTCGCGATGGTGGCGACGACGGCTCGGCGCTCTGCAGCGTAGCCGCTGAGATACCAGGTCATGGCGGTGTGGCTGATGCCGCCGATCGCAGCGGTGGCGAGCAGGTCGACGTCGAGGTCCGGTCCCGACGGGACGTCGCCGGCGAACGTGCGGAGGTAGCCGAGCAACAGAGCACCGAATTGCTGCATCACCGTCAGATACGTCTGCTCGACGCGAGGACTGACACCGAGCACCTCCATCCACACCACTCGGGCCAGGTGCGGATCTTCGATGACCTGGAAGAAGGAATCGAGAACCTGCCTGGCGACGGCTCCGACATCACTGTGCGGGTCTACCTCGGCCATGGCTTCCACGGCCGAATTCGTCAGACGGGCAATGCATTCGCCGTAGACCGCGAGCAGCAAGTCCTCGGTCTTGTCGAAGTGCCGGTAGAAGTGCCGGTCGGCCACCTTCGCCTCGCGGCACAGTCCGCGGACGGTCGCGGCTCGGTAGCCGACGCTGCCGAACACCCGCAGACCTGCGTCCAACAGCTGCCTACGCCTGCGATCGTCCCGATCAATTGCGCTCTCGCCGCCGTAGGACCGGCCCGCGCTCTCGACCTCTGTCACAGACGGCGGGCATCGAGTTGCGCGGTGAGTCTGCGTACTTCGGCATCTCGCTCGAGAATGGCGTCGTACACCGGATTGATCACGCCGCGCAGGAGCGACATAGGAATCCACCGGCCCGGCACCTGAATTCGCGGCGCTCGTCGCTCGATGCCCCGCACCACACCTCGCGCGAGCTTGTCCGGTGCGATCGGACGGCGCAGCGGCGACGGAAATCCTTTGGCTACAAGCGCTGTTGCGATCTCGTCGCCGCCGAACGCCACCTCGACAATCGGCGTAGCGATCCAGCCCGGATACAGCACCCCGGCCGTGGCACCGGTGCCTGCCAGTTCCAGCCGTAGCGCCCGGCCGAGTTGTTCCACGGCCGCCTTCGATGCCGCGTACGGCGCGTTCGCCAAACCGTTGAGGTACGCGTAGGTCGAGGAGGTCAACAGTACGTAGCCACCGGACTCCACGATGGACGGCAGCGCGGCCCGCACGGTGTTCCACACGCCCGTGAGGTTGACCCCGATAACTCTCTCGAAGACCCCATCCTCGGCAGAACGAACGGTCGATGCCGTTGCTCCACTGGATATTCCCGCATTCGCAAAGACGACGTCGAGCCGTCCGAACGTGGAGACCGCGGCGGCCACCGCGGCGTCCAACTGCTCCCGCTCGGTCACGTCGGCGCGGGCAACCAGGACCCGCTCGCTGCCCAGCTTTCGAGTCACGGAGTCGAGATCCGACGACTCCGTGTCCACCAGAACGACCGAGGCACCGCCACGATGCAGCGCCGTTGCAACCGCGGCACCGATTCCTCCGGCGGCCCCGGTGATCAGGACGACCCGACCCGAATGATCCTTCATGCCGATACCTCGTCCTTCGAAGTCACCTCGGTGGATGACCGGTGGATGTGATGGGCTTCCGGCCGAAAACGCTTGGCCCACCGGCGGAATGTGAAGCTGAAGCCGGGGAACATGGCGACGACGTGCCCGGATTTGGATTGATACCAGCTGTGGCAGCCGCCGTCTTTCCAGACGGTGCCCTCCATCTCGCTGTGAATCGTGTCGGTGTACTCCTGCTCGGCGGCGGCAGTGACCTCGATGGCCGTTGCACCCGCCTGCCGGACGGCGTCGACGGCCCGCACGATGTACTCCATCTGCGCCTCGATGAGGAAGATCGCGGAGGTGTGCCCGATTCCGGTGTTCGGTCCGGTGACGACGAACAGGTTCGGGAAACCGGGAATTGTGGTGCCGAGGTAGGCGCGCGGGTAGGGATTCCAGACGTCGGACAGGGCCCGGCCGTCGCGTCCGATCACCGGGTACGAGATGACGCCGTCGGTGGCGTCGTATCCGGTGGACCACACCAGCAGATCGACATCGACGTGTTCGCCTGTGGTCGTGACGATCCCGTTTTCGGTGACTTCGGCGATGCCGTCATTCTTGTCGTGCAGGGTGACGTTCGCCTGCCCCAGCGCGGGATAGAGCGTGTTGGACAGCAGTACTCGCTTGCACCCGATGACGTAGTCCGGGGTGACCTTCGCTCGAAGCTCGGAATCCGGAACCTGAGACTCGATGTGCTTCAGAGCCGTTCGCTGCGCCACCGCCTTCAACATCGTCCGTGAATACTTGAAGCCGAGAATGCGAGTTTCGAGACTCCAGTAGATGCCCGCGCGCACCAGCCTGCGGATCGGTTCCAACTTCAGCAGCCTGCGCTGCAACGGCGTGAATTCGCGATCGTGGCGTGGCATCACCCAGTGCGGGGTGCGCTGGAAGACGTGCAGCTGCGCCACGTCGGGTTGGATCGCGGGGATCACCTGCGCGGCACTGGCACCACTGCCGACGATGGCGACCCGCTTACCCGCGTGGTCGTACTCGGTGTGCCAGTCGTTGGTGTGGAACTGGGTGCCCTGGAACTTCTCTCGGCCGGGGAACGGCGGTATGACGGGTGTACTGAGTGGTCCCGACGCGTTGACGACAAATTTCGCCGCGTAGTCGCCACGCGAGGTGGTGATGGTCCAGTGGTCTCCCGACCATTCGATCTTCTGGACGTCGGTATCGACATGCGTGCGAGACGGCAGGCCGTTCGATTCGAGCACGTGGTCGGTGTACCGCTCGAGCTCCTCGCGTTCGGCGAACATACGCGACCATTCGAAGGGCTCCGACGCGATCGAGTACAGCGGACTCTGCACGTCGACGGCTGCGCCCGGGTAGCGGTTCTGCTTCCACGTGCCACCGAGAAACGGGCGTCGCTCGAGAATGACGAGGTCGTCGATGCCACGATCGAGCAATGCCTTCGCTGCGCACTGGCCACCGAAGCCGCTGCCGATGATCACCACGGTGTGAATATGCATTCTGACGAGCTCCTCCCGCACGAGACGCAATCCGATGATGCGCGTCATCACTTTAAAGTGATGACACGTGATTCCGCAATGGTGGCAGACCCCTCGACGACGTTGCCCTCAGCTCCAGGCAAACAGGCACTGCGCATTCCTCGGCAGCGCGTCGGCAAATGCGTCATCGCCGAGTAGGTTTTTCGCCCACGAGACCTGAGTACTCATTCGGCGACCATCTTCGTGCTTGGTGAAGGGCCAGTCGGTGCCGAACAACAGATTCTCGGTTCCTCGTGTCTCGAGATATCTCCTGACGGCCGCATCTGCGTCTTCACTTCGGTACGGCGCCGACATTTTCGTCCATACGTGCGCAAGGCGGCCAACTTCGGCCACCAGGGCGGTTGCGCGTGAATCTCCTGAACTCGGGAGCCCAAGATGGTCGACGACGACGTGCGACGGCCACGACGCGAGCCGTGGCGCGAGATCGGCCCACTGTCCTCCTCTGGCTTGCACCTCCAGGTGCCAGCCCAACTGCTCCATTCTCCTACCCAAGCCCTGCCATGACGGTCGCTCCAGTTCGGGAACGGCGGCCCCGATCAAGTTCAGCCGGACACCACGCACACCTTGTTCGTGAAGCTGATCGAAATCCAACTCCTGTTCAGAGTCGTCGACAACGACAACCCCTCGAAGTCTGTCTGGATTCTGCGCAAGGCATTCGAGGAGGTACGAGTTGTCGGATCCCAAGAAACTGGGCTGTATCAGAACTCCGCGATCGACCCCGTTGGCGTCGAGCTCGAGCAGGTACTCCTCGACGGTCGCGTCGTAGTCGGGTGCGTATCGCCGCGTGGTCGACAGCGCCAGACCTCGGCGAAAGGCATGCGCATGAGTGTCGACCAGAGGCGGCAGATGTTGAGGTCGCATACGAGCGAACATACGAGAAGAACCTAAACCTGTAAAGGACTAGATGTTTATAGAAATATCTGCCAGAGTGTGAGTCATGACACAGAATGCGGACAGCAGGCTGCCCCTGCACGCGCGGCTCAGGGACGACCTGAACAGGCGAATCGTCGCAAACGAGTGGGGCCCGGACGTGGCATTGCCGTCGGAAGCGGAGCTCGCCACGGCGTACGACGTCTCCGTTGGAACGATGCGGCGAGTTCTCGGCGACTTCGTCGCCGACGGTTTACTCGACCGACGGCAAGGACGCGGCACTTTCGTGCGTCGCCCGACCTTCGACAATGCGTTCTTCAGATTCTTTCGCGCCCGCGGTGACGGCAACCGAGTACCGGATGCACGAATTCTCGAGCGAGTCAGACATGCCGCATCGGACGACATAGCTCGCGCGTTGAACCACGACGGGGACGTCGTACATCTTCACCGAATACGCGAGCACGACGCGACACCGTTTCTGGTGGAGGACATCTGGCTTCCCCTCCCTCGGTTCGATGCGATCGCCGACATCGATATCGCCGGCATCGGCCCTCTGCTATACCCCGCATACGAACAGCACTCCGGTGTCATCGTCGGTTCGGCGACCGAGGATCTCTCGTTCGGAGCCACAGATCCCGAGATAGCAGCCGAGCTCGGCTGCCAACCCGACGAGGCACTCGTACGTATCGAGAGAACGGCCCGCACACACGCAGGCGACGTTGTCGAACACCGCGTTTCCCACGGCGTAGCCGCCGCCTTCCGTTACCGATTGGAACTTCGATGAACACACCCGAATTGATCGCTGTCGCCGGCCTCGTCGCAATCTTTGCGATCGCGATGTGGCGCTCGTTGAACATGGGAGCCGTGGCCCTGGTTGCCGCTTTCGCTCTCGGCGTCGGCTATTTCGACCTCGAGGTCGGCGACATTGCCAAAGGATTCCCAGGCAGCCTCTTCGTGACGCTGCTGGGCGTCACATATTTGTTCGGAATCGCACGCGCGAACGGAACTGTGGACGCCATAGTCGGAAGCGCGGTACACCTCGTCCGCGGCAGAGTCGCGATGATTCCCTGGGTCTTTTTCGTTCTGGCGGCAATCATCACCGGTGCCGGAGCTCTCAGTGCCGCCACCAACGCCATTTTGATCCCGGTCGGACTCGCCTTTGCCTATCGGTACAAGATCAGCCCTCTATTGGTCGGCCTCAGTGTGCTCAACGGAACCAACGCCGGAGGCTTCTCTCCGATTTCGGTCTACTTCAACATCGTCGACGAAGTCTTCGGACAGAGCGGCATCAGCCTCGACCCGGCTCCGATCTTCTTCTTCACATTCGCTGCAAACCTCGTCCTGAATCTCGCAGCATTCTTCATGCTCGGTGGGACCGAGCTCCTCCGTCGCGGCAAGCACTTGGTGGACTCGCCGGACGACGACACCAGCGGGAGTCCGACATCCGGGACCGCCCTCGCCGTCAAAACTGTCACCTGGACCACAAAAAATGTTCTCACCGTGACCCTCCTCGTCGGAATCGTTGCGTTGGCCCTGGGATTCACCCTCGACGTCGGGTTTCTCGCTCTGACGGCGGCGGTCGTGTTGGCAGCCCTGTATCCGCAGGACTCGAAACGAGCTTTCGAGCAGATCGGCTGGGGAGTCATTCTTCTCATCGGAGGCATCGTCACCTACATCTCGGTGCTTCAGAGCGCCGGCGTCGTAGACAACATTGCAGCGTCGGTCGCAACGATCGGTGCGCCGCTCGTTGCGGCCCTGACCATACTTTTCGTCGCTGGAGTGGTATCCGCCTTCGCATCCACCAACGCAATGTTCGTCGTACTGGTTCCCCTCGCGGCTCCTCTCGTACTGGCGGGCGACGTCAGCACACTCGGGTTCGTGGTCGCGCTGTGCATTGCCGCCTCAGCTGTGGATTCAAGCCCGTTCTCCACCGGGGGAGCCCTGATCATTGCGAATACCGAAGAGCACGGGCGAGACAGAACTTTCCGAGGGCTCCTCATCTGGGGGATGTCCATGATCGTGTTCGCCCCTGTCGCCTCCTGGCTCCTGTTCGTCCTACCGACCTGATGAGTTGTCCTGGGTGCGCGCGGCACTCGGGGCGACCGGGTGCTTCACCTGCGGTATCGGGCACGTCGCTGACCTGACCGGCAGCCCGACGATCGATGCGCCGACGCAGGGCATCGCGCCCCCGACAGGGAACAATGCGGCAATCTTCGGACCGGGGTCGAGGCCAGGTCGGAGGCCCCCCGTAGCGTAAGTGGCATGTCTAGATCACCACGCAACCGCAGATCCCCCGCCGCACCGAGAAAGCGATCCTCTTCCGCGCTTTCGGCAGGGCACCTTCGCGTGATCGCGACCGGCGGTCTCGGCGAGATCGGCCGGAACATGACCGTGTTCGAGTTCGACGGAAAACTGCTCATCGTCGACTGTGGTGTGCTGTTTCCCGAGGAGCACCAGCCCGGCGTCGACGTCATCCTGCCGGACTGGAGTTGCATCCGCGATCGTCTCGACGACGTGGTCGCGATCGTCCTCACCCACGGACACGAGGATCACATCGGCGGCGTCCCCTATCTGCTGCGCGAGCGCGGCGACATCCCCGTCATCTCGTCGAGGCTGACACTGCACTTCCTGGCTGCCAAATTCGAGGAGTTCAAGGTCTCGACCACGCTGATCGAGGTCGAGGCGGGGCAAACCCGTCAGGAAGGCCCGTTCGAGCTCGAGTTCCTCGCCGTCAACCACTCGATCCCCGACGGTCTCGCCATCGCCATTCGCACGGACGCCGGCCTGGTGCTGCACACCGGCGACTTCAAGATGGACCAGTTCCCGCTGGACGGTCGGATCACCGACCTCCGCGGATTCGCGCGCCTCGGCGAGGAGGGGCTCGATCTACTCCTCGTCGACTCGACCAACGCCGAGGTTCCCGGGTTCATGGTCTCGGAACGCGATCTGGTCCCGGCCATCGAGAAGGTATTCCGCGAAACATCGGGACGAGTGATCGTCTCGAGCTTCGCCAGTCACGTACACCGAATCCAACAGGTCCTCGACGCCGCGCATGCGCAAGGCCGCAAGGTCGCTTTCGTGGGGCGATCGATGGTGCGCAACATGAAAATTGCGACTGATCTGAGCTACCTCGATGTACCCGACGGGCTCGTCGTGGACCTGCCGAAGCTCAATCGGCTTCCCGCGAACAAGATCACGCTGATCTGCACCGGATCGCAGGGCGAGCCCCTCGCCGCGCTGTCACGGATGGCCTCGGGTGAGCATCAGATCAAGGTCGGCGACGGCGACACCGTACTGATGGCCAGCAGCCTGATCCCCGGAAACGAGAACGCGATCTACCGCGTGATCAACGGTCTCGTCGACAAGGGGGCGCGCGTGGTGCACAAGGGAAATGCGAAGGTGCACGTGTCCGGTCACGCCAGCGCCGGCGAGTTGGTCTACTGCTACAACATCCTCGAACCCGCCAATGTGCTTCCTGTACACGGGGAATCGCGACACCTGCGCGCCAACGCCGATCTCGCGATCAAGACAGGCGTTCCTCGCGATCGCGTACTGATCGCCGAGAACGGAAGCGTCATCGACCTGTTCGACGGCGTCGCGCAGATCACCGGAAGCGTCCCCATCGAACTGATCTACGTCGACGGCAGTGCCGTCGGTGGGGTTACCGAGGACTCGCTGGCCGAACGTCGCCTGCTCGCGAACGAGGGCGTGCTGACCGTCATTGCGATCGTGGATCCCGACACCGGCCTGCTGGTCGACGACGTCGACTTCATCGGACGCGGATTCGCGCACGAGGCCAACGCTTTCGACTCGTTGGCCAAGGCGATCGGCAAGACTCTGACCCGCGAGAGCGACGTCAAGGTTGCTTCTCGCGAAAACATCGAGAAGCGCATCGTGCAGGAATCGGCCCGGTGGGCCAAGCAGACCCTGGGCCGTCAGCCCCTCATCGTCCCGGTTGTCGTCGACGGCTAGAGCTGAGCCGCTGCCCCGCGAGTCGACAGCACCTCGGTCAGCTCCTCGGCGTAGGCGAGCTGCCGACGCAACGTGCGGCAGCTGTCCTCGGCCTTGGTGTGGCACTCGCGAACGAAAGCCGCGGCCGACGATCGAGCATCGTCGGCCGCGTCCTCGTCGCCCAGAATGTCGAGAGATTCCAATAGCTGCTTCATCTCGGCCAACGTGAAGTCGAGTGGCTTCATCCGGCGAATGACGAGCAGGCGTTCGACGTCGGTCTCGGTGTACAGCCGAAATCCGCCTGCGGAACGGGCAGAGGGCGTGACCAGGCCTACGTCGTCGTAGTGACGAACGGTGCGGATGGACAGCTCGGTTTTCTGAGCTACCTGCCCGATCTGCATGTGTATGCCGTCGTCTGCCATGTGCCGCCTCTCTTCGCCCGACCAACCACCCTAGTCAGTGCTCGCCGCCCAGGTTTCCACTGAGACGATCGTGCCGCTCGGTCGACGGCGCGTTCAAGCCGACTATCTCCACCGTCTTTCCCTTCGCCGCATACTTGGTGGTGATGGCGTCGAGGGTCGCCACTGTCGATGCGTCCCAGATGTGCGACTCGGACATGTCGATGACGATGTTCTTCGGATCTCCCACGTAGTCGAACTGATAGATCAGGTCGTTGCTCGACGCGAAGAACAGTTCGCCCTTCACCGCGTAGACGCGAGTGTCCTCGTCGGGATGAGCCACGTCGATCACCTCGGTCAGGTGTGCAACCCGCCTGGCGAACAGCACCATCGCGGTGACCACGCCGACGACGACGCCGTACGCGAGGTTGTGGGTGATCACGGTGACTGCCACGGTCGCGACCATCACGAGGGTTTCGCTCTTGGGCATGCGCCGCAACGTCTTCGGGTTGATGCTGTGCCAGTCGAAGGTTCCGATGGAGACCATGATCATGACAGCGACGAGCGCGGCCATCGGAATCAGCGCGACGATGTCGCCGAGTCCGACCACGAGGATCAACAGGAAGACTCCAGCGAGGAACGTCGAGATCCGCGTGCGTGCACCGGAGACCTTGACGTTGATCATGGTCTGGCCGATCATCGCGCAACCGCCCATGCCGCCGGTGAACCCGGTGACGAGGTTGGCCACACCCTGGCCCCACCCCTCGCGAGTCTTGTTGGAATGCGAATCGGTGATGTCGTCGACGAGCTTGGCCGTCATCAGGGATTCGAGCAGGCCCACCAACGCGATGGCCAGCGCGAACGGCGCAATGATCGACAGTGTGTCGAACGTGAGCGGCACATTCGGGATCAGGAACGACGGCAGCGAGGACGGCAGCTCCCCTTCGTCGCCCACATCCGGAACCGCGAGTGCGAACACGAGTGTGACGCCAGTGAGTAGCACGATGGCGATCAACGGAGCCGGCACGACGGTGGTGAGCTTGGGCAGAAAGAACATGATGACCAGACCCACGGCGACCATCGGGTAGACCAGCCACGGGACACCGATCAGGTACGGCACCTGCGAGCTGAAGATGAGGATGGCGAGAGAGTTGACGAAACCGATCATCACGCTGCGCGGGATGAACCGCATCAGTTTGGCGACGCCGAGCACGCTGAGCAGGATCTGAAGGACTCCGCCGAGAATCACCGCCGCGATGAGGTAGTCGAGGCCGTATTCCCGCGCCAACGGGGCCACTACCAGGGCAATCGCTCCGGTGGCCGCGGAGATCATCGCGGGTCGGCCACCGACGATGGAGATGGTGACGGCCATGGTGAACGACGCGAACAGCCCGACGCGCGGATCGACCCCGGCGATGATCGAGAACGAAATGGCTTCAGGAATCAACGCCAGCGCCACGACCAGGCCTGCGAGTACTTCGGTCTCGAGTCGCCTCGGCGAGCGCAACGCACCCAACACCGAGACATCTTCGACGGCGGTGACAGGCACCTGGGCAGCTCGAGACACGACAACTCCGTTCGATGAGTACGAGGGACTGCGACAGGTACAGCGTCCACTTCCTCGGCAACTCTACTCTTACCGGAGGGAAGGTTACCAATCATCGGGGCGTCGAGCAGTGCGCTAGATTGATACACAAAGGCACAACGAATTTCACTCCGCGATGCAAGGAATGAATCGATGTTCTCGCTCAACAGATTGTCCTGCTTCATCGCCGTCGCCGAGGAGCTGCACTTCGGCCGCGCTGCCGAGCGGCTGCACATGACGCAGCCGCCACTGAGCAGGCAGATTCAACAGCTCGAGAGCGAAGTCGGTGTTCAGCTGATCGACCGCACGAGCCGATCGGTGACCCTGACGGCCGCGGGATTGGCCTTCCTTCCCGAGGCCCGACGCATCCTCGACCTTGCCGAAGGCGCACTACTCACTGTGCGACGCGTTCCCACCGGAGACTTGGGGACCGTGGTCGTCGGATTCACAGGCGCATCGGCGCATGCGGTGCTGCCACAGTTGCTCGATGCCGCGCGCGAGAAGCTCCCGGATGTGAAGCTCGTTCTGCGCGAGATGGTCTCGGCCGTGCAGATGGAGTCCTTGGCCGTCGGCGATATCGATCTCGGGTTGGCCAGACCCCCGCTCAAGCGACCGGGAATCGCATCGCGGCCGGTGCTGCACGAGTCGTTGATTGCAGCCATGCCCCACGACCACCCTCTTGCCGAGAAGGACGAACTGTCGGTGGAGGACTTCGACGAGCAGCCGACCATCATGTATTCGCCCGTCGACGCTCGATACTTCCACGAATTGCTGATCAGCACCTTCACGATCGTCGGGGTCTCCCCGCGATATGTGCAGTACGTGACCCAGGTGCACACCATGCTGGTGCTCGTGCGCTCCGGCATCGGATTGGCGTTGGTGCCGGAGTCCGCGTCGACCATGCGTCCGGAAGGCGTTGTGTTCCGCCCGGTTCGGACCGTCAAGGAACGGCCCGTCGAACTCGACGCCGCCTGGCGCGTGGACAACGACAACCCGGCACTGCACCGCTTCATGTCCGACGTTCTGCCGACGCGTGAGTGGTCATGATGCGTCGCTGGTGAGGTCGCGGTCTGCGATTGCCAGATGTAGCCAGCCGCGACTCCGGACCGAGACCCGCGGGCTTCTACCGGCTGCTGTCTGCCTGAGCGCGCTGACGGCCCACTTCGACCGCGACGTCGTCCCCGGCCAACGATCACCCGTCTACGTGACATGGATAGCGGACAGTCGTTACTTACCCTTATGATTTACCGGTGCGCCCGCCGGGAAGATCGCCGGCTGCCGCATCCAGGTTCCGACCCAGGAGGATCGCGTGCATTCCGTTTTCTGGACACCACGTTTCGCTGCTGTGTACTTCCTCGCGGCCCTTGCAGCGTTCGTCCTGTTCACTGCGATCGGCTCGAACATGGCGATAGTCGCACCACTGATCCTGACCCTGATCGGACTTGGCATCGCGGTGTTGATTCGACACGGCAGGACTCGCCGATGAAGCCTACTCAGCGCGGCGATCCCACCGGCGGCTTGACGGCCGTCACCGGGCAGTGGGCCTCCAGCAGTACGCGCTGAGAGATGCTGCCCATGAACAGTTTTCCGACGGGCGATCGGCGTCTGATGCCGATCACCACGAGCTGGACCTGCTCATCGAACGACAGGTCGATCAGGTTGTCGGCGTGTGAGCGGCCGGGCTCGTTGTCGTGGACCTTGGTCGTCACACCGACGGCAGACACCTCGTCTCGGGCCGATTCGACAGTGGCACCGAACTCGGCGTCGGACGCGCTGGTGTCCTCGGCGACGATGATCAGATCGGTTCCGCGCATGAGCGCCTCACGAAACGCGAAGGGCAGCGCGCTTTTTCCTTCGGTGGTCGGCGAGTAGCCGACAATGACGGTCATCGGGTCACCGGCGTGACGAGGGTGCCGTCGGCCAGGAATCGATCGAGGTTTTCGAGCGTGAGCGCTTCCATTGCGGCGCGGGTCTCCACCGTTCCGCTGCCCACGTGCGGCAGCAAGACCACGTTGTCCATGGCCAGCAGGGCGTCGGGCACGTTCGGTTCGTGTGCGAACACGTCCAGACCGGCTCCGGCGAGCTGCCCCGCCGCGAGCAGCTCGATGAGTGCCCCCTCGTCGACGACGCTTCCGCGCGCCACGTTGATCAGGTATCCCTGCGGCCCCAGCGCTTCGAGCACCGAGCGGTCCACGAGATGGGCGGTTCCCGAACCACCGGACGCGGCGACGATCAGCACATCGACGCTGCCGGCGAGCACCTGAGGACTGGCTGCGTACGTGTACGGGGAGCCGTCGATCTCGTTGCGATTGTGGTACGAGATGGTGCATCGAAAACCGTTGAGCCGTTCGGCAATTGCCGAACCGATGCGGCCGAGGCCGATGATACCGACGCGCTTGCCGGTGACCTGACGCGTCAGTGGACTGTTGCCCTCGGCCGGCCAGCGGCCCGCCCGAACGAATCGCTCGGCGGACGAGAGCCCGCGCACGGTGTCGATCACCAATCCGACGGCCAGATCTGCGACGCAGTCGGTCAACACATCCGGAGTGTTGCTGACGGCGATGCCGCGTTCGTCCGCCGCCGCCACGTCGGTGGTGTCGTACCCGACGCCGAAGTGGACGACTGCTCCCAGCTGCGGCAGCCGCTTCATCAGCGGGGCGTCGACGCCGGTCCGACCGGAGGTGACGACCGCGGTGATCGAGTCACCGTGTGCGGTCAGAAAGTCGTCGCGGTCCTCGCCGTCGGGGAGGACCAATGCGTCGTAGTCTGAATTCAAGGTGTCCATCAGCGAAGGCTTGAGCGGTCCGACTCGGAGTACCCGACCGGCTCGGCGCGAATCCTCCTTGGATGCAGTCGGTTTCGTTGAGCTGACGGTAACCATTGTTCTCCTCGCGAGATGGTGGAGCGTGCGCTTTTCCTGTACGGTATTCCGCTTCCGGAATACCTGTCCAACACGTAAATAACATGGACCGATACCCAAACGGCATGGACCACGCCGTATCGGCACAGGCTGCCCTTACCAGACGTGCCATCCGGCCTGGTCAGTCCACTGCCTATGTGATCCAAAGCAGGGAATGACTGCCGATGTGACCCACAGAACTGCCACAAAGCCGGAAATGTCCGGTTGACGGTGGACTTCGCGCACTCCTACCGTGTGTCTACCGTCACAGATTCGGCTGCGACTCGCAGACGCGGATCCTTTTCCCACTGGAGGCCATCATGAGCCCTGCACTCTCCGTGCAGCAGGGACGGACCCATCGCGTCGCCGCAATAGCTGTTGGCGCACTGTCACTTTCACTTGTCGCCAGCGGATGCACCGTCGCCAATTCCAACAACGGCGACGCCGGCAACGCGGACACGCTCCGAATCGTCCTTCAGGAGGAACCGCCGACACTCGAGGCATGCGATGTGTCGATGACGGCCATCGGCGTCGTGACGCGCTCGAACATCACCGAGCCACTCGCCGAACGAAATCCGAGCACCGGCGCGCTCGAACCCAAGCTGGCCGAATCCTGGGTACAGAACTCCGACCGAGAATGGACGTTCCGGCTCCACCCCGGCGTCACGTTCAGCGACGGCAGCCCGTTCGAGGCAGCAGACGCCGCCCACTCGATCGAACGGACCGTCAACTCCGATCTCGCCTGCAATGTGGAGGGCTACGTTTTCGGCGACGCCGACCTGACGGTGACTGTCGTCGATCCACTGACTCTGACCGTCGCCGCGCCGGAGGCCGACCCCATCCTCCCGCTCCGGGTGTCGTTCATCGAGATGGTGCCGCGGACCACCAGCATGACCGAACGAGTCCGCCAGCCGATCGGCACGGGACCGTACGTCATCGACTACTGGAACGCCGGACAAAAGCTGTCCCTCGTCAGAAACGAGACCTACTGGGGCGACGCACCGGACTACGCACGCGCCGACTACCAGTGGCGAAGTGAGGGAAGCGTCCGGGCCTCCATGGTCCTCAACGGTGAGGCCGAGCTCGCAACGTCACTCGGACCCGAGGACGGTGCCGGAGAGCTGGGTGTCGCCTACCCGAACAACGAAACCACGGCCGTGCGAATACAACTCGAAGAGACCCCGCTCGACGACATCCGTGTTCGGCAGGCCATCAATTACTCCGTCAACCGCGACGGCATCGTCAAGGCCCTGTTCCGTGGACTCGGAGAGCCTGCTGCGCAGCTTATTTCGGAAGGCGTCATCGGCTACAACGACGAGCTGACACCCTGGCCCTACGATCCCGACAAGGCCAGAGCTCTCCTCGACGAGGCCCGCGCCGACGGAGTTCCCGTGGACACCCCGATCAGAATGATCGGACGCACAGGCCAGTTCCCCAAAGTGAACGAGACCCTGGAAGTCATTCAGAACGCCTTGTCGAAGATCGGAATGAACGTCTCGATCGAGATGACCGACTCCGCAGGAACAGCCGAGTACCAGGAGCGACCGTTCCCGAAGGTCGGGCCGTATCTGCTCGTCATTCAGCACGGAAACCAGGCCGGTGACGCCGCGTTCACCGCCGACCAGTACCTGCGCAGCGATGGATTCCAAAGTGCCGGTGGCACTCCCGAATTCGATGCACGCGTAGCCGAGGCGGGGGCGAAGACCGGCATCGAACGTCAGGATGCCTACGCACAAGTATTTGCCGACGAGCCGAAGGAGGTCATGCAGATGGCCTTCATCGCACACATGAACGGGGTGCTCGCCAAGGCCGACTCCGTCGACTACGCCCCGAACTCGGCCACGGTCGACGAAATGCACCTCGCCGCGATGACCCGCGCCGATACCGAGAGGCCCTGACATGTTCAGATTTCTGCGCCGACGGATATACACCAGCCTGATCCCGCTGTTCGTCGTCCTGCTTGGCGTGTTCTTCCTCGCCCGTCTCACCGGCGACCCGACCAGCCTCTACCTACCCGAGTCCGCGACCGCGGCCCAACGCGAGGCCTTCCGCGCCACCAACGGCTTCGACCAACCGGTCCTGACCCAGCTGGTGGACTACTTCAAAGGCGTCGTCCAGCTCGACTTCGGTCAGTCGCTGCGCACCGGCGAGGACGCGGCGGCGATGGCTCTACGGGCCTTCCCAGCCACCCTGCAACTGGCATTCGCGACGATGTTCCTCGCGATCCTCGGCGCCGTGATCATCGGATGCTGGGCCGCATACCGGCCCAACTCGCTGGCCGACCGCATCTCCAGCTTGCTGTCGATGACGGCCGCCAGCATCCCCGACTTCTGGTTCGCAATCATGGGCGTCTACGTGTTCGCCATCCTGTTCGGGTGGTTGCCCACCTCGGGTGTGGACAGCGGAATGCTCTCCTGGGTACTCCCCATCGCCACGCTGCTCATTCGCCCCCTCGGTGTGCTGACTCAGGTGGTGCGCGGCGCCATGGTTTCGGCCCTGTCGGCACCGTACGTCCGACTTGCCCGCAGTAAGGGGGCGGGCGATCTCCGCGTCGTCACACACCATGCGCTGCGCAACGCCGCGGCACCGGCCCTGACCGTGGCCGGCGACCTGATGGTCGGCCTCGTCAACGGCGCGGTGGTCGTCGAGGCGATCTTCGGCTGGCCGGGCATCGGAAAGCTGATGATCGACGCCATCCTGCAGCGCGATTTCGCCGTCCTACAGGCGGCTGTTCTGTTGACGGCGGTGAGCATCTTCATCCTCAACATCGTCATCGACGCCTGCTACGCACTGCTCGACGCCCGGGTTCGCGACAAGGTGAAGGTCTAGGAGAAACTGATGTCACTCGACTTCGAAGCACCGAAAACGTCCGAGCCCGAGGATGTTCCACCTGCGGTTCCGATGGAAGCCCGCAAGGCATCGGCTCCGCTGTGGAAGCTGCTCCTGCGAGACAGGGTGGCCACCGTCGCCGCCGCGATCCTGGTGCTGGTCTTCCTCACCGCGATCTTCGGCCCGATGTTGGTCGGCGACTCCGCGACCGATCAGGATCTGGACCGCTCCAACCTCCCACCGTTCACCCTCGACACCGGTTGGATGAACATTCTCGGTACCGATCCACTGGGGCGCAGCATGTTCGCCCGACTGGTCGTGGCGAGCAGAACCACACTCTCGGTGGCCATTCCAGCCGTGATCCTCTCGGCGGTCATCGGCTCGTTCATCGGCATGTGGGCCGGTTTCCACCGCGGATGGCGCGAGACCGCAGCGATGCGTGTCGCCGATGTCATCCTCAGCTTCCCGTCGTTGCTGATGGCCGTGGTGGTGCTCTACGTCTTCTCCCCCAGTGCCGCGAACATCGTTCTGGTTCTGACCGTCACGCGTATCCCGATCTACCTGCGTACCGCCCGCGCCGAGTCGGCCGAGTTGCAGAGTCGGCTGTTCGTCGACGCCGCACGCACGTTCGGTGCGAAGAGCGGGTCGGTGATCCGGCGGCATGTTGCCCCGATTCTGTTGCCGACGCTGCTCACCGTTGCGACTCTGGACTTCTGCTTCGTCATTCTCGCCGAGTCGTCGTTGAGCTTCCTGGGCATAGGCATTCAGCCACCGGATGTCTCCTGGGGCCTGATGGTTTCGCAGGGCCGCACCTATCTGCAGACTGCGTGGTGGCTCTCGTTCTTCCCCGGCCTGGCTATCGTGTTGACGACCGTCTCGGCCACTGTCCTCGCCGCCTGGGCCCGCATCGCCACCGATCCGGCACAGCGGTGGCGACTCAATGTCCCCCGCTCCAAGCGGTCTCGCCTGATCTCCGCACGAAAGGTCGTCTCATGAGCGCACCGGCAACCGCAACGCTGCGACCCGACTCCGGCAGCGTCGCCCTGGACGTGCGCGGACTGACCGTCGATCTGCGGACGCCGTCGGGTGTCATTCGCGCCGTCGACAACGTCACCTTCAGCGCCCGCCGCGGTGAAACCCTTGCTCTGCTGGGTGAATCGGGCTGCGGCAAGTCGATGACGGCACAGGCCATCGTCGGGTTGCTCGAGCCGATCGCAGACATCACCGGCGGCTCGGTGGAAATGGGCGACGTCGACTTGGTCACCGCCAAGACCAAGGTTCGACGAACCATCGCGGCCACCGAACTGGCCATCGTGTTCCAGGACGCGCTCACCGCCCTCAATCCCGTCTACACCGTGGGAACCCAACTGGCCGAGCCGTTTCGGATCCATCGCGGCATGTCCGGCAAGCAAGCACGGGCGGAGGCCATCGCGCTGATGGCCCGAGTGGGTATCCCCGAGCCCGAATCACGCGCCGATTCCTACCCGCACCAGTTCTCCGGTGGCATGCGTCAGCGCCTGCTGATCGCGATGGCCGTGGCACTGAGTCCGTCGGTACTGCTCGCCGACGAACCGACCACCGCCCTCGACGTGACGGTGCAGGCTCAGATCATGGCTCTGCTCAAAGAACTCCGCACCGAGCACGATATGGCCGTCGTACTCATCACCCACGACCTCGCCCTCGTGGCCGAGGAGGCCGACCAGGTCGCGATCATGTACGCGGGAAACGTCGTCGAGACCGGGCCGGTGTCCGAGGTATTCGGCGCACCGCGACACCCGTACACCAAGGGGCTGCTCGACTCGGTACCCGTACACGCCGTCCGCGGTGAGGATCTGAAGTCGATCGGCGGCACCCCACCGGACCTCCATTCCATCCCCGACGGATGCGTGTATCAGGCCCGCTGCCCGATCGCCCGCGACATCTGCATCAGTACTCGCCCTCCGCTCGAATCCGTCGGCACCGGCCGGATGTCGGCATGCCACTTCCCGAACGAGGTATCCAGCCATGTCTGAGCAACTGTTGACCGTCCGCGGCCTGAACAAGACCTTCGACGTCGGCCGAGGCAAGCTCCGCGCCCTCGACGCCATCGACCTGGATCTGCGGCGCGGTGAGACCCTCGGACTCGTGGGCGAATCCGGCTGCGGCAAGTCCACTCTCGCACGCACCCTGATGATGCTCGAACGACCCGACTCGGGCACCGTCGCCTTCGACGGCATCGATCCATTCGCTCTGCGCGGCAAGGAACTCCTCGCGTGGCGTCGACGAGTACAGATGGTGTTTCAGGACCCGTACGGTTCACTGAACTCGCGGATGACGGCCGGGGACATCATCGGCGAGCCCTGGCGAACCCACAAGAGCCTCTACAAGACTCGCCGCGATCGCTCCGCACGCGTGCGTGAGCTGCTGCATCTGGTGGGACTTCGGCCGAGTGACGAGAACCGATTCCCACAAGAGTTTTCCGGCGGTCAACGCCAACGCCTCGGCATCGCGCGGGCCCTGGCGCTGAACCCCGACGTGATCATCTGCGACGAACCGGTCTCGGCACTCGATCTCTCGGTTCAGGCTCAGGTCCTCAACCTGCTCAACGACCTGCAGAAGCAACTCGGCATCTCCTACGTGTTCATCTCACACGATCTGTCGGTCGTCCGCCACGTCGCCGATCGCGTCGCGGTGATGTACCTGGGCCGTATCGTCGAATCCGGTGCCACCGAAGCAGTATTCGAGCGTCCCGCCCATCCGTACACCGCGGCATTGATGTCGGCGGCACCCACACTCGACGCGTCGACCCGGGGAACGAAGATCCTGTTGAAGGGTGAGGTACCGTCACCGCTGAATCCACCGTCGGGATGCCGGTTCCGCACGCGCTGCTGGAAAGCGACCGAACTGTGCGCCAGTGAAGCACCCCCGGTGGCGCTCGACGCCGACGAGGCCGATCACATCGCCGAATGCCACTACCCACTCGTCGCAGGCAATCTCGGCCTCGTCGCTGCCGGGACGTGATGGCGACACACCTGAGCGTCACCGGATTCGTCGTCGTCGCCCTGGCCATCTTCTTCGCATCGGCGATGCAGGCGTCCATCGGATTCGGCATGGGCATGCTCGCCGCGCCGATCGTCGCCATCGTCGACCCCGGCCTCATCCCGGCAACGCTGATCATGCTCGCCGTTGTCGTCAGTGTGCTTGTGCTGTTTCGTGATCGCACGGCCCTCGACCTCTCGGGTGCGGGGTGGGCGCTCGCCGGTCGCCTACCCGGTTCCATGGTGGGTGCACTTCTGCTCGTCCTGTTGCCCGAACGCGGACTCGCGATTCTGCTGGCGCTGGTGGTGTTGGGCGGCGTCGCACTGACGTCGTTCGGCTGGGTCCCGTTGCCGCACAGACGCAATCTGGTGGTAGCCGGGGCCGCGTCGGGAATTCTGGGAACCGCGACCTCCATCGGCGGACCCCCGATGGCGCTGGTGTGGCAACGCAACACCGGTGCCGAGCTGCGCAGCACCATGAGCTGCTTCTTTCTCGTCGGCTCGCTCATCTCGCTGGCGGTACTGGCGGTGGCCGGCGCTGTGGATGCCCATACGGCCACGCTGTTCGTGTTCCTGGCCCCGGCGACGATTCTCGGCTTCCTGCTGTCACGGGTGGTCAATCGAGTTCTCGACCGTCGACGCCTGCGCATCGTCGCGATCACCGTTTCCGCCGTCGGCGCGCTCGTGCTCGTCACCCAGCAGGTTCTTTCTCTGTTGTGAGGCTCGACGCGTCACGTGTCGCATCGGCTCCAGTGGGTAGTCGGTGCGAATGACTACGAACAACACGCGCGCGCTGATCGTCGGTGCCACCGGTATCTCCGGGCAGGCCCTGTGCCGCGCCGCACTCGATGCCGGCTGGACCACCTACGGACTGAGCCGCAGCGGAAGTGTCCCCGTCGACGGTGTCATCCCCGTGGCCGCCGATCTGCTCGACCCGAACTCGCTGGAAGACGCTCTGAACGAAGTCCGCCCCGAGGTCGTGTTCTTCACCGCCTGGATGAAGAAGGACTCGGAGCAGGAGAACATCGAGGTCAATTCGGCGACGCTACGCAACGTGCTCAACGTCCTCGGCCCCCTCGATTCGGTGAAGCACGTCGCCCTGATGACCGGCCTCAAGCACTACCTCGGACCTTTCGATGCCTACGGCGAGGCAGTGATGGCCGAGACGCCGTTCCACGAAACCGAGGACCGCCTCGACACCCCGAACTTCTACTACGCCCAGGAAGACGAACTGTTCGCCGGTGCGGAGAAGTTCGGATTCGGCTGGAGCGTGCACCGCGCCCACACCATCTCCGGCTTCGCGGTCGGCAATGCGATGAACATGATGCTGACGCTGTCCGTCTACGCGTCGATCTGCAAGGAACTCGGCGAGAAGTTCGTGTTCCCCGGCTCCGAAACGCAATGGAACGGGCTCACCGACCTCACCGACGCGGACCTGCTCGCCGAGCAGATGCTCTGGGCCGCAACCGATGACAACGCACACAACGAAGCCTTCAACATCGCCAACGGTGACGTCTTCCGCTGGCGCTGGCTGTGGCCGCAGTTCGCCGACATGTTCGGCGTCGAGCCCGAGGGCTACGACAGCGAGCCTCGACCACTCGAACCCCGCATGTCCGACGCGGCCGCAACGTGGAAGCGCATCGCCGAGAAGCACGATCTGGTCGAAAGCGACGTCTCACGTCTCGCGTCGTGGTGGCACACCGACGGTGACCTCGGCCGCGACATGGAATGCCTGACCGACATGAACAAGTCGAAGAAGGCCGGGTTCCTGGGCTTCCGATCGACCCCGGACGCCATCGCCTCGGTGATGCAGCGCTACCGCGATGCGCGCCTGATTCCCTAGAGCGGCTTCGCCGCATGTGCGCGGAACTTCGACCCCTGCTACGAAGTTCCACTCACATGGCGGTGGTGCCCTCGGTCAGATCCCGCACCTCGGCGTACCGCTCACGGACCGCCGGGGTCGGGTCGGCCTCGTACGTCTGCGACCGACCCTGAGCCCACTTCGGCGGCTCGCTGGTCCCCGCGAGAGTCCACGCGGCCTGGCGCGCGGCACCGTCGGCGACATATTCACCCGGCTCGGGCACGATCACCGGTACGCCGAGGATCGCCGGGGCCAACTCTCGTAACGCAGCAGATTTCGCGCCGCCGCCGATGAGAAGCACCCGTTTCGTCTCCACCCCCTGTGCCCGCAGGTGATCGATGCCGTCGGCCAAACCGCACAGCAACCCTTCGACGGCCGCGCGCGCCAGGTGGCCCGGCGTCGAATTGTTCAGTCGCAGGCCGTGAATCGCACCGGACGCATCGGGACGGTTGGGGGTGCGCTCACCCTCGAGGTAGGGTACCAACACCAGGCCTTCGCTTACCGTCGACAGCGCCAATCGAGACAGTTCGTCATGGTCGACGCCCAGTAGACGCGCAGTCGCATCGAGCACCCGGGCCGCGTTGAGGGTGCACACCAACGGCAACTGCCGGCCGGTGGCGTCGGCGAATCCAGCGACGAGACCCGAACCGTCCGCTGCCGCAGCCGATGTCACCGCCGATACGACGCCGGAGGTTCCCACCGACACGATCACGTCACCGGGCTGCGCATCGAGAGCCAGCGCGGCCGCGGCGTTGTCCCCGGTCCCGGGCCCGATCAGCGCCCCGGCCTGCGTGCGGCCGATGGCCTCGTTCGGCGCGGCCACTCGCGGCAACAACGGATTGCGATCACGAAAACCCAACTGCAACAGATCTGTTCGATACTCGCCGGACGCCGCCGAAAAGTACCCGGTGCCACTGGCGTCGCCTCGATCGGTGGCCAGGGAACCCAGCCCGGATGCGCCGCCGAGCTGCCAGCTGAGCCAATCGTGCGGAAGACACACAGCCGCAGTGCGATCGGCGTTCTCCGGCTCGTGGTCGGCAAGCCATCGCAACTTGGCGACGGTGATCGAGGCCAGGGGGACCACTCCGACGGCGTCGGCCCAGGCCTGCCCTCCGTCGACGCCGGTCTCCTTCCCCAGCTCGGACACCAAGTCCGACGCGGCCTGCGCCGACCGAGTGTCGTTCCACAGCAGGGCTTTACGGACCACTGCTCCTGGCTCGTCGAGACAGACCATGCCGTGCTGCTGCGCACCGACCGACACCGCGTCCACATCGTCGAGTCCGCCTGCTGCTGCGACTGCCTCGTCGAGCGCGTCTTTCCAGCGCTGCGGGTCGATCTCGGTGCCGTCGGGATGGGCGGCTCGTCCCTGGCGCACCAACTCTCCCGATTCGGCATCGCGAACGAAGACTTTGCACGATTGGGTGGAGGAGTCGATTCCTGCAACGAGAGCCACGATGAGCCGGTCCTTTCCTACGCAAGTGTGACTTGGACCCTACCCGCGGGGTTGGACCGCCTCGGTCACGACGGTGCGCGCATAGGCGATGGCCTGCGGCGTGGTCTCGAAAACACGGCGCGCCTCGTCGTCCTTGGTGGTGAACACACCCAGCGCCGTCATCGGCCGCACATGTTCGGGTTTGGCTGCGGAGACGAGGACGGTGATGTGTCGGTGTTCGAGCGCGGTGATCGTGTCCTTGAGGACGATGGCTCCGGTGGCATCGATGGTGGTCACTCGTGACATGCGCAGGATCACCACTTTCACGTCCGACACGTCGGCGAGCTCGAGCAGAAAGCTGTGCGCGGCTCCGAAGAACAGAGCGCCGTCGATCCGGTAGGCGACGATGTGCTCGCGCAGCAAGTCTTCTTCTTCATTCGAGACCGCGTCGAGAGCATCCAGGGGAACCTGCTCGACCGTGGCCGATCGCGCGACGGCGCGCAGGGCCAGCACCGCAGCGAACCCGACACCGACCGCCACCGCCGTCACCAGGTCGAAGACGACCGTGACGAGAAAGGTCGACACCATCACCACGGTATCTCCACGACCGGCGCGGGAAATTGCCCGGATGGACGCCGTTTCGACCATGCGTACCGTCGTCGCCAGGAGCACCCCGGCGAGGGCTGCGAGTGGAATGTCGGCCACCAAGCCCGCGGCGGAGTACATGATCGCGGCGAGGATCACGGCATGGGTGAGCGCGGCGAGCCTGGTGCGTGCTCCGGATCGAACGTTGACGGCAGTGCGGGCGATGGCACCGGTGGCGGGGATCCCGCCGAACAACGGCGCGGCGATGTTCGCCAGCCCTTGCCCGAACAGTTCACGGTCGGGGTTGTGCCGCGCGCCGACGCCCATCGAGTCCGCCGCGGTCGCGGACAGCAGTGATTCCAGGGCCGCCAGCGCAGCGACGGCGAATGCCGGTGCCAACAACGCCGTCACGTCACCGAGGTGGAAGAAGCTCAGGCTTGGGGCGGACAACGACGACGGAATGGTGCCGATGCGGGCGATGTCGAGGTCGAACAGTTGGGTGATCACCGTTGCTCCGGCGACCGCAACCAAAGAGAACGGGACTTTCGGAGCCAGGCGGCCACCGACGAGCATGACGATCGCGACCGTGACGGCCACGGTGGGTGTCAGAACGCTCGCGTGCGAGACGAACGAGCGCACCGCGTCGAACGCGGATTGCCACACCTTCTCACCCTCGGCGTCGGTGATACCCAGGGCCGACGGAACCTGTTGCAGCGCAATGACGACGGCGATGCCTGCAGTGAACCCTTCGATGACGGGTGCCGGCATGTACCGGACGGCTCGACCGACGCCGGCAGCGGCGAGCGCGAGCAGGATGACCCCGGCCATCAGCCCGACGGCGAGCACTCCGGTCGGCCCGTATTCGGCGACGATCGGCACGAGCACCACCGTCATGGCACCGGTCGGACCGGACACCTGGAACCGTGATCCGCCGAACACCGCGGCGACGACTCCCGCGATGATCGCCGTGGTCAGGCCGGCCGCTGCACCCAGCCCGGTACTGACGCCGAAGCCGAGCGCAAGCGGCAACGCGACAAGGGCCACGATCAGACCGGCGAGCAGATCCGCACCGGGCGCGCGGAAGGCGGGTTTCCACTCGCTCCATCTGGGCAGGAGCGCTGTGACAGCCCTCGAGGCGTCGGTCTTACGGTCGGGTTTCGTCGGTTCGGACATGTGACGCTCTCTGAGAACTCATCGATCCTGATCCATCTGATTGCTAAGTTTAGCAAGTAATGAATCAGGTGAACAGCGACGTGAGCCAGACCATCCGAGGCCGTCGGGTCAGGTGCGCGCTCCGGACTCGCCTTCCAGCAGCTCGGCCTGGTTGGCCACCACTCCCGTGAGTATTTCCCGCGCAACGACCAACAGGTCCGCCACCTTCGGCGACGTCAACGTGTAGGACACCGACAGGCCTTCCCGAGTGCCTTCGATGAGACCGGCGCGCCGCAGGATGGACAACTGCTGGGACAGATTGGCCGGCTCGATGCCGATTTCCGGAAGCATCTCGGACACGGCATGCTCGCGCTCGCTCAGCAATTCCAGCACCCGAATACGGGCGGGATGCGCCAACGTCTTGAAGAAGTCGGCTTTCATTCTGTAGAGCGGCCGGCTCGAATCCGTGGCCATGAAGTCCTCCCCTGGCACCCGCCACCGCGCAGCAGGCTACTTGCGAACACTAGCAATCAACAGACGGAACTGGACGACCTCCCTGCCTGTCCCGAAACTCGACTACGTTCACTCCCATGCGCGGAGACCCCGAAGAATCCACCGACTTCAGGCTCACCGTGGCCACCGCGGCCCTCGACCTGTTCTCCGTCAAGGGCTACGAGTCGACGACGGTGGACGACATCGCCGGTGCCGCTGGAATCTCGCGTCGGACATTCTTTCGTCAGTTCCGCGCCAAGGAAGACGTCGTCTTCGCCGATCACGAAATACTGCTCGAGCAGGCCGGCGCGTTCCTCGAATCGAACGAGGGCGATCCCTGGCGGGCAGTATGCGATGCCGCGCAGTTGGTGTACGAGCGGTTTTCCGAGTGGCAGGACATGTCGCGGCTGCGCTACCAGGTGGTCCACAAGATCCCCGCACTGCGCGACCGAGAAATCGTCACCGTGTTCCGCTACGACCGACTCTTCGTCGAACACCTACAGCGAGTGCTGCCCGATCATTCCCACTTGGAGATCCTGCAGTTCTCCGCCTCGGTGACCGCGACGCACAACTACATCCTGCGGCGGATGATCCGCGACGGCCTGCCCACCTCCGTCGGCGATCTTCGGTCTGCGTTGGCGCAAGTGCGCGCACAGTTCGTCGGCGAGATCGTCGTTGCGTCCTTCCCTCGGGGCACATCGGTCAGCAAAGTCGTCGACGCGTTGGCAGATCACACAACAACGTGAGCTCGACGCCGCAACGTGGCACTCAGTGCCGTCTGATGCACATCCGGTCTTGAATCATGCGACGTGCAGTCGTACACTGGGCGCATCCTTGGCACTGAGTGCCCCCGCGTGGGCAGTGCTACCCCGACACACCGAGGAGCGTGGCCGACATGGCCGGAAATCCCGACTTCGATCTGTATCAATCGCCCGAAGAGCACGACGAACTGCGCGCGGCCATTCGGGCGCTCTCGGAGAAGGAGATCGCTCCGTACGCCAAAGAGGTCGACGAGGACTCCCGCTTCCCCGAGGAAGCACTCAAAGCGCTGAATGCCTCGGGCTTCAACGCCATCCACGTTCCCGAGGAATACGACGGCCAGGGTGCCGATTCTGTCGCTGCCTGCATCGTCATCGAAGAGGTCGCACGCGTCTGCGGCTCGTCCTCGCTGATCCCCGCGGTCAACAAGCTCGGCACGATGGGTCTGATCCTCAAGGGTTCCGAGGAACTCAAGAAGCAGGTCCTGCCGTCCCTGGCCGGTGGCGCGATGGCGTCGTACGCCCTGTCCGAGCGCGAAGCAGGATCCGACGCGGCCGCCATGCGAACCCGCGCCAAAGCAGACGGTGACGACTGGATCCTCAACGGTGCCAAGTGTTGGATCACCAACGGTGGCAAGTCCGAGTGGTACACGGTCATGGCCGTGACCGATCCCGACAAGGGTGCCAACGGCATCTCGTCGTTCATCGTGCACATCGACGACGAGGGCTTCAGTATCGGCCCGAAAGAGAAGAAGCTCGGCATCAAGGGCTCGCCCACCACCGAGCTGTACTTCGAGAACTGCAAGATCCCCGGCGATCGCATCATCGGCGATCCCGGTACCGGCTTCAAGACTGCGCTGGAAACGCTCGACCACACCCGCCCCACCATCGGCGCACAGGCCGTCGGCCTGGCACAGGGTGCCCTCGACGCAGCCATCGCATACACCAAGGACCGCAAGCAGTTCGGCAACGCGATCTCGAGCTTCCAGGCCGTGCAGTTCATGCTCGCCGACATGGCGATGAAGGTCGAAGCCGCTCGTCTGATGGTCTACAGCTCCGCGGCTCGCGCCGAGCGCGGTGAGAAGAACCTGGGATTCATCTCCGCGGCAGCGAAGTGCTTCGCTTCCGACGTGGCCATGGAGGTGACCACCGACGCCGTGCAGCTCTTCGGCGGTGCCGGCTACACCACCGACTTCCCGGTCGAGCGCATGATGCGCGACGCCAAGATCACCCAGATCTACGAGGGCACCAACCAGATTCAGCGTGTCGTCATGTCGCGGGCGCTGCTCAAATGAGCGACATCAACCTCGTAGGTGTCATCGGCGGCGGCACCATGGGAGCCGGCATCGCCGAGATGTGTGCTCGTTCCGGCAGTTCGGTGCTGATTCTGGAAACGAGCCAGGCCACCGCCGACGCAGCCGAAGCCCGCCTCGACAAGTCCTTCGCCCGCGCCGTCAAGTCCGGCCGCATCGAAGCCGACGCGGCCGAGAAGTCCCGTGCTGCAATCACGTTGACTCTGGACATCAACGACTTCGCAGACCGTGACCTCGTGGTGGAAGCGGCACCCGAGATCGAATCGCTGAAGCTGGATCTGTTCGGCAAGCTCGATTCCATCGTCAAACCCGAGGGAATCCTGGCGACCAACACCTCGTCGATCCCGGTCATCAAGATGGCCAACGCGACGAAGCGTCCCGACAAGGTCGTCGGAGTGCACTTCTTCAACCCCGTGCCGGTGCTGCCGTTGGTGGAGATCGTCGTCAGCCTGCTCACCAGCGAAGAAACCGTTGCAGCGGTGACGGACTACGCCGGAAACACGCTGGGCAAGAAGACGATCCGCGCAGGCGATCGCGCCGGATTCATCGTCAATGCCTTGCTCATCCCGTACATGGTTTCGGCCATCCGCATGCTCGAGTCCGGCTTCGCCAGCGCGGAGGACATCGACGAGGGCATGGTCAACGGTTGCGCACACCCCATGGGCCCGTTGCGTCTGACCGACACCGTCGGCCTCGACGTCACCCTCGCGGTGGCCGAGTCGCTGTACGCGGAGTTCCGCGAGCCGCACTACGCCCCGCCGCCGCTGCTGCAGCGCATGGTGGACGCCGGCATGCTGGGCCGCAAAACCGGTAAGGGTTTCTACACGTATTCGTAGTAGTCCCCCGCCTCTTTTGGATGAATGTGGCATTCAGCTTCTTGGGGAAGCTGAATGCCACATTCATCCGTTCGGGAGGCGCACACTGGAGTCGTTCCACAACACTGGGAGGCTTCATGAACATCGATCTCGACGGCCGCACCGCATTGATCTCCGGCTCCAGCCAAGGCATCGGACTGGCGATTGCCACCGAATTGGCCCGTGCCGGTGCGCGCGTCGTACTCAACGGACGCAGCGCATCCGCGCTCGATTCGGCCGAAGAACAACTGCTCACCGAGGTACCCGGTGCACGAGTGATCGTCGTGGCAGCTGATCTCGCGACGGCCGAAGGGGTAGAGACGCTGGTCGCAAAGGTTCCGGTGGTCGACATTCTGGTGAACAACCTCGGAATCTTCGGAGCCAAACCCGCTCTCGACATCGACGACGACGAATGGCGACGTTATTTCGAGGTGAACGTACTCTCGGCAATTCGGCTCATCCGCACGTATCTGCCGGCAATGACCGACGCGGGGTGGGGTCGAATTCAGAACATCTGCAGCGATTCCGCGGTCGTCATTCCCGAGGAGATGATCCATTACGGAATGACGAAGACCGCCCTACTCGCAGTGACCCGTGGATTTGCGAAAGCTGCTGCGGGGACGGGCGTTACGGTCAATTCGGTGATAGTCGGACCGACCCACACCGAGGGTGTCGAGAAGTGGGGGGGCCCCCCCCCCCGCGGCCCCCCAGCCCGGGGGGCGGGCCCCCCCCAAAAAAATAAGGACCCCCCCCCCCAACCCCCCCAACCCCCCCCCCCTGATCCCCA
>NZ_JAWLSB010000012.1:0-15299 GCF_033142445.1 Rhodococcus sp. IEGM 1330 | reverse complement strand
GGGGGTTTCTCTATTTGGGGTTTTGGGGGGCCAAGCCCAGGCGGGGGGTTGTTGCTTTGTGGGGCCGCTACCGCGGGGCCCCCCCACTTCCCTGGGACGAGGCACAGGCACAATTCATGAAGGAGCACCGGCCACAATCGCTCATCGGACGCCTGATCGAGCCGAAGGAAATCGGCAACATGATCGTGTACCTGAGCTCGGAGCAGGCTTCCGCAACCACAGGCGGCGCACTGCGCGTCGACGGCGGCTACGTCGACTCGATCCTGCCGTAGTCGGTCGCCCCGGGAGCCGCGTGAATGGACCGTTCACACCCGTCTGGGCTCGTGAATGGTCCATTCACGCCTTCACGAGAGGTCAGTCCTTCGGCCCACCGGCGGCGTAGACGACCTGGCCCGAGATGAATCCGGCACCCTCGCTGACGAAGAACGACGCCAGGTGCGCGATGTCATCGGGGTGCCCGACGCGATTGACCGGAATCTGCGACGCCGCAGCGGCTTTGAAGTCCTCGAACGGCATGCCGACACGTTCTGCGGTGGCCGCCGTCATCTCCGTCTCGATGAACCCGGGGGCGATGGCGTTGGCGGTGACACCGAACTTGCCGAGTTCGATGGCGAGGGTCTTGGTGAAGCCCTGCATTCCGGCCTTGGCGGCGGAGTAGTTGGCCTGGCCGCGGTTACCGAGGGCGGACGTGCTCGACAGGTTGACGATGCGACCCCACTTGGCGTCGATCATGTGCTTCTGCACCGCGCGGGTCATCAGGAACGATCCACGCAGGTGTACTCCGAGAACGGAATCCCAGTCCTGCACCGTCATCTTGAACAACAGGTTGTCGCGGGTGATGCCGGCGTTGTTGATCAGTACGGTCGGCGCACCGAACTCGCTCGCGATGCGATCGACCGCGGTCTGGACCGATTCCTCGTCGGCGACATTCGCACCGATGGCCACTGCCTGCCCACCTGCAGCTTGGATTGCGCCGACGGTGTCGCTGCACGCGGCCTCGTCGAGGTCAACCACGGCGACGCCGAAACCGTCCTTGGCCAGCCGCTTCGCTACCGCAGCGCCGATTCCACGCGCACTACCGGTGACTATGGCCGTCTTGATCTGATCACTCACGAATATCTCCTGACGAAACGCCGAATCGAATTACCTGTCATCTGTTTCTACCAACCCCGGCGGCGCAGTCAGTACGCAGCCACCGCTCCGTCGAGTGCCTTCTGCATTCCCTCTGCAACCACACGCGTGATGTCGATCGGCTTCTCGGGCAGTTCGGTGATGGGTGAATCGATGTAGACGCTCGCCTGCTTCACCTTCGGCGCACCGGGGCCGTAGCTCAGACCGATACAGATCAGCACCGGCTCGACCCCCAACTTGCGCGCCCGCAGTGCGATGTGGCCGATGCCACTGCCGACGTGCTGCACCGTCGTCGGATCCTCGAGATTGCAGGTGCCCTCGGGGAACACTGCGAGGTCGTCGCCCCGCTTCATTCGCTCGGCACTGACATCCATCATGCGGCTGCCGGCTGCGCTCACGGCCCGCATGCCGTGGTTCTTTCCGCGGAAGACGGGGATGCCACCCATCATGTCGATTCGCTTGCGCTGCTTGGGTTCCTGGAACAGCTCATCCTTGGCCAATACCCGCGTGCGGCCGATGACCGGACGCAGCGGCGACGCCCATGCCGCCGCTGCGAGCGTGTACGGATCGTTCTCGGTCAGATGATTGACCGCGATGAGCAGCCGTGTGTTGTCGTAGACAAGACGACGCAGCTCCTCACGGGCACCGTCGGGATACGACACCCGCGGGCGGAAGCGTCGGGCAAGGGTGGCATACGCCAACCTCGCGACCTGACGATTCTGCTGGTGACGCAGGTAGAAGTCGTACACGGTCACATCGTTTTCGAGAATTACCGCAGGCCGATCCATGAGCCGAGCCTAGTGGTTCGAGCTGTGCCGTCAGGCCCGAAGCCTCATTCGTATCGCCTACCCGATGATCGCCTTGTATTCGGTGAAGATCGGCGCGTACTCGGGGCCGCAGTTCGCGATCGACCAGTCGGTGAGGAGGGTGAGGTTCTCGAACACCCCATCCATCGCGCCGAAGTCGCCGGCCGCACCCTTGGCGTCGGCCTCTTCCATGGCCTGTAGCCACGCCGATGGCTCCGATGGAGCGACCGCTTGCAGCTCCGACTGGGTCACCGGGGCCTTCGCAGCGAGTTCTTCGGCAATGGATTCGGCCGTTTCGACACCACCGGCCTCTGCTTCCCGCAGGTTGGCCAGACCCTGCGCCACCTGTGTGGCGTACAGCGTGCAGAAGTCCGACCCACCCGAATCCGCTTCCACCGACTCCACGGATTCCACGGATTGTGCGGATTCCACGGATTCCACGGATTGTGCGGCCGACGGCTCAGCCGTGGTGGACGGGTTCTCTTGTGTGGACGAACACCCCGCGAGAGCGAGGACAATTACCGCGCATCCTATGGTCGATCGACTGTTCATCGGCGTTGCACTCCTCGTGAACCCTGCCTGGACGACCGCCAGTCTGCGCTCGAGTGCTCAGTTGTGCAGCGCGGTGAGCATCGCGAACGGTTCGAGCCCGCCTCACACCCGCGAGGAACCCATAGCCCGGATCCCGACGGCAAGTCCGACCACCGCAGTGGCCGCGGCCGCGACAACACCTGCCGTCACCGTCGAACTGGCGAAGTCGCCGGCGAACAGTGCACGTTCGGCGTCGACGAGATATCCGAGCGGGTTGATGTTCACCAGGAACTGCATCCAGCCCGGGGCGGCCGTGAGCGGCAACATCGTGCCGGAGAGGATGAGCAGCGGGAACATCAATGTCTGCTGGATGGACCAGAACACCCAATCCTGCCCGCGCACAGCCAAAGCCAATGCATAGGACAGTGCGCCGAGTCCGACGCCGAACACGCCGAGCAGCACGATTCCCACGGCGGCACCGATCGGATTCACGGACAGGCCGAGCGGCAATGCCACCAGAACGATCAGCACGGCCTGTGCGGCCAGCGGCACCATTTCCTTGAACGCGCGCCCGACGAGCAGCGCCGATCGCGGCAACGGTGTCACCAACATTCGTTCGTGAGACCCCTGCTGCAACTCGGCCAACAGATTCGAGCCCGTCATGGACGTTCCGAAGATGGTGATCATTGCGAGCACACCGGGAACGAACCAGTCCCACACACTTCCGTCCCCGAGACCGGGAACATCGGTGAGCAGTGGGCCGAACAGTGCGAGCAGGATCAGCGGTTGGATGAGACTGAAGATGACGGTGAACGGATCGCGGACCATCGGACGCAGCTCCCGACCCATCACCAAGGTGCTTCCCGAGAGGACGTTCATCGGATTTCTCCTGCCGTGCTTGCCATTTCGAGTTCGGAGTTCTCGAACTCGGTACTGCTCGCTGTCACGCTCTCGCGCAGGCTGCGACCGGTCAGTCCGAGGAACACGTCGTCGAGGGTAGGTCGCGTCATATCCGCCGTGTGCACCGTGATTCCGTGAGACTCGCTGAGCCGCAGCAGGTCCGGAAGGACCACCTCGGCGCGCTCGACCCGGATGTTCAGACGCGAACCCGCGACCGTCACGTCCCTGACCCCGGCCACACCGTCGAGCAGCGGGACCAACGCTGCCGCGTCGGACACGGTGAGAACGACGAGATCGCCTGCCAGCTCCGATTTGAGCGCGGTGGCGGTGTCATCGGCGATGACGGTCCCGCGATCTACGACGATCACCCGCTCGGCCATCGAATCGGCCTCGTCGAGATAATGCGTGGTGAGCACGATGGTGGTGCCCATCTCTCGCCTGAGCCGGAGAATGTGGTCCCACAGGTTCGCTCGGCTCTGCGGATCCATGCCGGTGGTCGGCTCGTCGAGAAACAGCAACGGTGGCCGGTGCACCAACCCCAAGGCGATGTCGAGGCGTCGACGCTGCCCACCGGAGAGAGTCGAGACCGTACGGGCAGCGAGCTCGCCGAGCTCGAGTGCCTCGATCAATTCGTCTGCGCGACTGCGTGATCGATGACGCGTCATGCCGTAGCACAGACCTTGCACGACGAGCTCGTCACGGACGCGTTGATTGTGGCCCGCGCCGTTGCCCTGCCCCACGTAGCCGAGGCTGCGCCGGACTCGATCCCGGTCCTTGCCCACGTCGAACCCGGCGATCCGGGCCGAGCCCGACGTCGGTGACAGCAGGGTGGTCAGCATCCGCAAAGTGGTCGACTTACCGGCCCCGTTGGGACCCAGCAGAGCCACCAGTTCACCTTCACCGATCGTCAGATCGATGCCGCGCACCGCCTCCACTGTCTTCTTGCCTTGCCGAAAAGTCTTGGTCAATCCCGATGTTTCGATCATGTGTGACGCCCCTCGTCGTAGCGGTGAATCCCTACGACGGAGACGCTAGAAACGATCGCGGTCAGCTTCGGTCCGCGTTGCCGATACAACGAGAAATCAGCCGAAGACGGGAAACTTTCGCTTACTGGCGAGTGCGTCCATCCCGGACTGGATGCTCGCGCGCACCTCGTCGTATTTGGCGTCGACGTACGCCTCGTCCTCGCACCGAGCCGGATCGTGGTCCAGTTCGACCGGCGGCATGAATCGGGTACGGATCTTGGCGGGCAACGGAATCTGTGGCAGCGCGGCGGGCGCGATGATCCACGGAAGCGAGATCGCGATCGGAAACACCTTCAAGCGTGCAATCTTGTCGAGCTTGAGCACCTTCGCCAGCTTGTCACCGCGGATGAGCACCGGCATCGCGTCGGCCCCACCCACGGTCGCCACCGGCACGATGGGTACGCCCATCCGAATGGCGAGCTTGATGAAGCCGGTTCGGCCACCGAGCGTCGCCTCGTCGCGCTTGCTCCATGGCCTCAGCGAATCGACCTCACCGCCAGGCCACACGATGACGTCCCGGCCCTCGGCCAATGCCGTCGACATCGAGTCCGGCGCAGCAGGAAGCACACCCATGGATCGAAAGACTTTGCCGATCAACGGAAACGCCATCAGGGCGTCGTGCGCGGTGCCGTGCAGAATCCGCTTCTCACCGAAGTGTCGCCACCACTGCGCGCCGACGGTCCACGCATCCCACACGAACGGCGCACCCGAGTGCACCCCGACGACGAGAACCGGCGACTCGGGAATGGTCTCCCACCCGTCGATCTCCATGCGGAAATAACGGTCCATCACCCCGTTCCAGAGCTTTTGCTGACGGTCCATCGCCACGGTGTTCTGATCATCGAGGTCCCAGCCGCCCGCGCGTTCGGCCACCACCGCTCCGAGACCACCGGACGCCTTCTCGCGATGTTCCTTCATCTTCAGCCGGGCCGCCGCCGCGTAGCGCTGTGCCTGCTCGCGCAACTGCTCCTTCGTCGGCTCCTCCGTCGACGCTCCGGCACCGTCCCCACCCATTACGTGATCCCCATCACTCATACTCGCACCGTACTCCACCGCACCCGAGTCGACCGACGACCGGAGCTCGTAACCCCACGGGGCTTGCAGACTGTCCGATATGGTCGAAATTCGAGCCGAACGAACGAGGTAACCCCCATGGATCCGATCGAACCGGCATACGGAACGACGGCATTGCTGCTGATCGCGGCTGCGGCCGTCGCAATACTGCTCTTCCTCATCATGAAGGTGAAACTTCACGCCTTCGTCTCGCTCGTTCTGGTCAGCGCCCTCACCGCTGTCGCAGCAGGCATACCACTCGCCGACGTGCCCGACGCGCTACTCTCCGGCTTCAGTTCCACCCTGGGCTCGGTCGCACTTCTGGTCGCCTTGGGTGTGATGGTCGGCCGACTGCTCGAAATCACCGGTGGCGCACAAGTACTGGCCGATACCCTGATCAACCGGTTCGGTGCCAAACGGGCGCCACTCGCACTCGGCGTCGCCGCGCTCATCTTCGGCTTCCCCATCTTCTTCGATGCCGGCCTCGTGGTCTTTCTGCCCATCATCTTCACGGTCGCCAAACGCTTCGGCGGCTCGGTTCTGCTCTACGCACTCCCGACGGCAGGCGCGTTCGCCGCCATGCATGCCGTCGTCCCACCGCACCCAGGGCCGGTCGCCGCCACCGAGCTGCTCGGCGGAGACATCGGATCGGTTCTTCTGGTCGGTGTTCCCGTCGCCGTCGTCGCCTGGTTCGTCGGCTCGTACCTCGTCGGTACCCAGCTCGGCAAACGATTCGTCACCATGCCTGCCGACCTCTTCGCAGACGGGTCCCAGAACTCGGAAGAGCACGACAAAGAGATGGCCGCGCTCCGCGACCCGGCCCCGAAGTTCGCCGCAGTGCTGTTCATTCTCCTGACGCCACTGGTGCTCATCTCGCTCAACACCGTCGTCAATACGCTGACCACCTCGGGTGTGCTGACCGGAGACGAAACCTGGGCGGCCGCTCTCACTCTCGTCGGGCAGACGCCCATCGCACTCCTGATCACCCTGCTCCTGGCCCTGTTCATCCTCGCACCCGGACGCTTCCCGGTGGCCGACGGTGCCAAGTACATGGATCAGGCCCTCGGGCCCATCTGTTCGATCATCCTCATCACCGGTGCAGGCGGCATGTTCGGAGGAGTGCTGCGGGCCAGTGGCATCGGGCAGTCCCTCACCGCATCGCTGTCCGACCTCGGACTGCCGATCCTGTTGCAGGCCTTCCTGATTGCCACCGCACTCCGCGTCGCGCAGGGCTCGGCCACCGTGGCCCTGACCACCACCGCCGGGCTGATCTCGGTACAGGTAGCCGAACTGGATCTGAGCAACTTCAAGATCGCGCTGCTGGTGTTCGCACTGGCCGCCGGAGCCACCGTGCTCTCCCACGTCAACGACTCCGGCTTCTGGCTCGTCAGCCGCTTCTTCGGCATGGACGAGAAGACCACACTGAAAACCTGGACCGTCATGGAAACCACTCTCGGACTGGCGATTTTCGCGCTCGCGTCGCTGCTGTGGGTGGTGTTCTAGCGGGGTGGACCGTCTCGATTGATGAGTCCGAGCAGGATCGACGGGGCGAGCCGTGACCCGATGATCGACACTCGGCCCAGTCCGATGGCGATCTCGTCGCGGCCACTGTCGAGTCCGGCCATCGTCGCGTCGAGGAACTTCTCCAACGGCATCGCCATCGGCGGCGCGCTCTTCATGCTGCGGTGCAACGGTGTGTCGACCACCGGCGGGACGAGTTCGACCACCTGAACGGTGGTTCGGCGCAGTTGATGCCGAAGACTGACGGTGAACGAATGCACGGCTGCTTTGGTCGCGGAATACACGGGAGCGCCGGTGAGTGGAACGAAGCCGAGGCCGGAGCCGACGTGCACCACCCGTGCGCGAGGGGCCAGGCGCAGGAGGGGCAGCGCTGCCGAGGTGACGTCCACGAGTCCTGTGAAGTTGGTGGCGATCTCGTCGGCGATGTCGGCAATCGCCGGCCGCTCCTGCGCCGAGAAGTCCAGTGGGCGTTGGACTCCGGCGTTGTTGATCAGGGTCGTCAGATGTGGAATCGATGCGGCGATGTCGGCCATCGCGCGGCGCACGGATTCCGGGTCGCAAACGTCCATGACGATCGGCGTCATGCCGGGGTGTTCCGCGGCCATCGCGCTCAGGCGCTCGAGGTCGCGACCGGTGATGACGACGTGGGCACCACGCGCGTGGAACCGGGTGGCGAGTCCGGCACCGATGCCCGACGTCGCGCCGGTGATGAGTACGACGTCGTCGTCGAACGACGTCAGGTGTGGCCGTCCACGTCCGATCATGCGAGCGACCCGGCAACGATCTGCCAGGCCAGAGCGGATTTCGCGGCGAGGCTGAGTACGAGGTAGACGAACTCGCCGAATGCGTAGTCCTTCCACGGCCCGATGCTTCGGTACTGCAGCCACTGGTTGGCCGCGAAGCTCATGAAGAAGACGAACAACGAGAAGAAGATTCCGTAGACGAACGCGGGAACCTCCGAAGCACCGACGAGGTTCACGGTGATCGCTACCCAGGGTGCGGCACCGGCGACACAACCGAACCAGAACGCGGTGAGGTCCGGTCGCTGTCCGGGTGGGTTGAAGCGCTCCTGGAGCCAACCGAACAGGATCATGGCGACGTTGGCACCCACGATCGCGATGAGCGCGCTGATCTGCGTGATGCCGGCGTACAGGGCGATGAGGACCACCATGATCGTGGCGCTGACGCTGTATTCGAGCCATCGGAACGGGTTGACACCGCGAGAGAGGTTGCGTTCGTATGATGTTCGTAGCGGTGCCCCGGTGACGAAGTGATCCACCGCCGCCAGTGCGAGGAAGACTGCGACGGCGATACCGATGGGAACCGCGAACGCTTCCTGCGCCTGCGGGACCACCGTTCCCGGTGGTCCTGCCGGGTACGCAGTGGTCACATCGATGGCGAAGTCGGATGCGATGACGAGCACCGCGATGGCCTGAACAGCATGCAGCGCGGACAGCGAGAGGTTCCAGATGCGGAGTCGCCTCAGCCTGTCCGGCGAGAGTGTGTACTCGGTGGCGATGGCCGGGTGCGGTGTACGTGCCATGACCGATAGCCTTACAGATTGTAAGGCTGCTGACAAGGAGCGGGCGGGAGGACGCTGTGACGACGAACGACGAGCTGTCCGCTCGCCAAAGGATCATGCTCGCAGCGATCGAATTGGCCGACCAGCAGGGGACCGGCCGCATGACGATGTCCGCGGTAGCCGCGCGCGCGAAGGTGTCGCGGCCGACGCTGTACAGCTACTTTCCCGACGTGTCCCGGATTCTGGAGGCCTGGGTCGAGCAGGAAGTAGTGCGCGTCGAGGCGCAGCTTCAGGACGTACTGGACCAGGGTGCGGGGTCGGATCCGATGACGGTGCTGGGTGACTACATCGACCTGCAGTTGATCTATTTCGTCGAATCTCCGACGAGGGCCCTGCTCACCACGGCCGCACTGGGGTCGCCGCCGCAGTCCGTCACCAGGCACATCGAACGGTTCCGCGCAGACGTACACGGGCTGCTATCGGTTCTGGGAAGGCAAGGACGTCTTCGGGCCGATGTGGACGTCGAGATGCTGGCCGGTCTTGTCATCGCGGGGATCACCTCGATGACACGTCATGTGCTGGAGGAACAGATATCGCCGACCGAGGCGCGACGCCAATTGCTGGACATACTCTTTCGAGGATCGCTTCTCTCGTGACAGTCTGCGACCCCGGCTGTCACTGTCGGTCGCGCTTGGGTTGCCATCGAGCCGCGCGCTCGCCGATCGATGCGAGCCGAGCAGTCTCGTGCACTCGAGCGGCGCGGGTCTCGGGCCGCTTCGCGGTCACGATCCACTCCAGAATCCCGCGACGCGCGGACGGTGGGAACTTGGTCCAATTGCTTTCCGAGCCTTCGTATTCGGCGAAGGCGGCCGACAGATCCTCGGGGACTACGAGATCCTCGACCTCGTCGAGTACGGTCCATGCTCCATTGGCTACGGCAGCCTCGACGGCTCGCTCCCCTGCCGGCAGCATCAGGCCCGCTTCACGGAGGGCCTCGATACGAACCTTGTTCGGACGGGACCACGCACTCGCGGGTTTCCGGGGCGAGAAATACAGCATGGTTCGCTCGTCGTCCAGCTTTCGGGGTCGACTGTCGACCCACCCCACCGCGAGTGCTTCCGTAACGGCGTCGTCGTAGCTGATCGCCGGTTTTCCAGTGGCCTTCTTCCACGACACCAGCCACGCGGATTCCGCAGTTCCGTGATGTGCGGTCAGCCATGTCCGCCATTGCTCGCGTGTCTCGGCATGCACTCTCGGTGCGTCGTCCATGACGGCCATGCGTAACCCTTCGTTCGTCGGCACCAGTACAGCGCTCGCCTCACTCGTCGACTACGAACACGCATCCCCCGGATGGAAGCTCCAGGACGATGACGTCGTGGTCCTCTCCGGTGACGATTGCGGTGAAGACCACCTCCGACCCATCCATCGACACCCACCAATTCATGTTCGCACCCCGCAGACGCGGCACCTGCCGATACACCGCTCGGGCGTCCTCCACAACGGAATGCGGATGCAGCATTCGAGCGGTCTCGATGACGGTACGACGGACATGGTCGAGATCGATCAGATCATCGTCATCCGACAGCTGAGATGGCCGAAAATCGATCAGCGCGAACGGCAGTCGCACGACAGCGGGCGTCGGTGTCGGCACCCGGGAACGCTCGTCGAGCTCGAATTCGAGGTCGTGCCATTCGAGTACGCCGTCCTCGAACGCGGGCGTCATCTCCCCGAGCGCTGATCCGGCCTCGACGCTGCGGTGGACCTCTGCGATGTATTCGGTCAGGGAGTCGAACCACGGTGCGCCCCCGTCCGCCGCCTCGGCCGAGAACATCCGTACGCAGCCGCGCCGTCGACCCGGGCGTGTGTCGATGTAGGTGAGCCCGAAGATGCCTTCGGCAAACGGGACGTAGGCGGGGACGAACATTTCCGCCGTCTCACCTGCCTCCTGAGCGCGTACAACGGCCGGCCAATCATCGCCCAGATAGTCGATCGGATGAGGGTTTTCGAGGCTGAACGTGTGCCGGGCGAGAACCTCGTCGAGTGACAACAGATTCGCGTCCGGCAGCACCGAACCGACCGGGACGTAGTCCTCACCCAGTGGCACGTGCTGGCCGTCGTGCAGTCCGTAGAACTCGCGCAACTCGTCCGTCCACGGAGTCGTCGCCCGTTCCGCGGCCTCGCGCTCTTCCACCGACCGTGGCGACCGAATCGACGCGGCCGTCACCGGCGCACGCTCACGCAGTATCGCCATGTATGCGGTCCATACCTCGGTGAGGTTCACGACTCGAACCTAATGGGTCTCGATCGGCGAGGGGGTTCGATGCGAGTCTCCATTCCGCAAAGATCATTCGATTATGCTGCGATTGTGGGCGAAGTTCCCTTCAGCGGAGTGTCGACGATGCGAGGCATTCGTGAGTGACAGCAGTCGGTTCGACGGAGTGCTCGAGCCGATGACGTGGGGTAAGAACACGTATACGATCATCCGTGTTCCGACTCGATTGGTCGAGGCAGCGGAGCGGTGGCCGACTCGCCGGATCGACGGCTCGATCGACGGACTGAGCCTCAATCTCGGTCTCAACAAAGCAGATTCGAATGTGCTGCCCGGGTCGTTCGTCTACATCGGTGCAGGTCTTCAGCGTCGGTTGGGCGTGCGCCCCGGCGACTTGGTGTCGTGCGAATTCGAACCGGCCGACCCCGATCTGGTGCCGGTGCCGCAGGACGTCGCGGAGGCGATGGAGGCGGCACATTGCACATCCGCGTGGGAGCGGAAGCGGCCGAGCGAGCGGCGTCAGTTGTTGATGCCGATCGACAACGCTGCGCGAGCGCAGACCCGAGCAGTCCGCGTAGCGCGACTGGTCGGGATGTTGACGGAGAATCCGCAGCCGGACAGTTGAGGTGCCCGGGCCCGCCGTCACTGCACCGGAACGAGAATTCGCCACGCCCCCAACGCCAGTGAGCCGACAGTGACGAGCAGAAACAACGCGACCCAGACGATGCCGGGGAGGAAGGTCAACCGAGCCAGCTGGTCGGCGTCGGAGTCCCGAGCCCGTCCTGCGCTGCGTGATTTCTGCAGTTCGAGAACGGGACGCGGACCAGCGATCAAGAGGAAGAACGTGATGAAGTACGCCGCGGCGACCTGCTGTTCGCCGGTCCCCCACCAGGACACCACGAACAGTGCAGCACCGACGACGACGAGCGACAGCAAGCCGTAGATGTTGCGAATCATCAACAGCATCAACGCAATCGAGATGACGCCGATCCACAGCACCGCCACCGCATGTTGGGTGCCGAGCACGAACGCGGCGCCCAGACCGAGTAGCGACGGCCCGACATAGCCAGCGAAAGTCATGGCGATGACGCCGAGCCCGGTGGGCTTGCCCTTGGAGATCGCGACGCCGGAGGTATCGGAATGCAGTCGCAGCCCCATCAGCTGCCGACCGGTGATCAGCGCGACGAACAGGTGCGCGCCCTCGTGCGCAATGGTGACCACGTTGCGCGCGATCCGCCACGTCTGCGGCAACACGACGATGACGAGTGCAACCAGAGCAGCAACTTGGACGATCCACACCGGTGGATCAGGACTCACCGCGGAGATGCGGTCCCAGAATTCGTTCACACCCCAGTATGCGGCTTCGCCGCAGTGGTGCGGTCAAGTGCCGCCGGGGGCACCTGGGAGTGGAGCCTGCGGAACGACCCGCAGGCACTCAACCGCACCACTGCCGCAGGCACTACGACGCGCGTGCTTCGGCCTTCGCGCGTTCGCGGGCGAGGGAGCGATCTCGCATCTCCTCGAACTTGGTGGCCTGCCGCTCGAGGTCTTCGAGGAAGACAGCGAGTTCTTCACGCGTGTTCTCACCGCGTGCGGTGAAGTCGTTGCGCTCGAACACGCTCCACTTGCGCAGGACCGGCCAGACGACGTCCTCGAGGTGCTGACGCAGGTCGTAGATGCCGTGCTTGGCCATCAGCACACCGTTGCGACGGAAGTTCGGCATCCCGGCACCGGGCATGACGAAGTTCGTCACGATGTCCGAGACCGCCTGCAACGTCTGATCGGGCGAGATGTCCATCGCCGCGCCGGTGATGTTGCGGTAGAAAATCATGTGCAGGTTCTCGTCGGCGGCGATGCGCTGGAGCATGCGGTCGGCGATCGGATCGTCGCAGACCTTGCCGGTGTTGCGGTGCGAGACGCGGGTGGCGAGCTCCTGGAAGGTCACGTACGCGACCGAGTGCAGCAGACCGACCTGAGTGCCTGCAGGTGAGGCGTAGCCGTTGGTCATGTGGATCATGCGGGCTTCTTCGAGGGCGACGGGATCGACGCCGCGGGTGACGACGAGGTAGTCGCGCATGACGATGCCGTGGCGGTTCTCCTCGGCGGTCCAGCGACCGACCCAGGTTCCCCAGGCACCGTCGCGGGAGAAGTTCTCGGCGATCTCACGGTGATAGGACGGCAGGTTGTCCTCGGTGAGCAGGTTGGTGATCATCGCGGCCTGTGCGACGTCGGAGAGCTTGGACTGCTCCGGGTCGTAGTCCTGGCCACCGAGTGCGGCGAAGTTGCGACCTTCGTCCCACGGAACGTAGTCGTGAGGGTGCCACTCCCGCGCCATCGTGATGTGACGGTTCACATTGTCCTCGGCAGTGGGCACCAGCTCTTGCAGAAGCTCGAGCTGTGTCAGATCCCTGGCCATAGAGATGCCTCCTCGCGTTGACGTCAGCTCGCAAGCCTAGGGCGATCGATGCGCATCACGGGGAGCCTTGCCCAGATTCTGTTAGAGGTAGCAACCGACGCCGACACCGCGTGGTGCGACGTCACAGGTCATTGCTGGGCAGGTTCGAGGCCGGAGAAGTTCGGTGCGCGGAACACCCAGCCACGGAGAGCGAGGAACCGGGCGGCTCCGAAGATGCCACCGACAGCGATGACGACCAGAAGCTGGACATACGTCGGCGCTGCCGGGAACAGGATGTGCACGGCGGCCAGTGTCGCGGTACTCAGACCCAGCCCGATCAGGGCCAGTCCCCCGGCTTCCCACTGAGTCTGGAACCAGCCGACACGACCGGCCGCGTGGAAGGTGTGACGGCGGTGCAGCTCGTTGGCGAGGACGGTACTTGCGGCCACACCTGCGAGGTTGGCAGCGAACGATCCGACGGAAGCGAGAGCGACGAACAACAGGGCGTACACACCGTTGCTCGACACCCCGACGATCACGAAGCGCGTGAACTGAGCGAGCACCGACTCCCCGAGCATCCGCGACCTGAGGCGGGGCGCACAGCCCGATGACCCGGACGTAGCCGGAGCTTTCAGGGAAGTGCTCACGAGGTCTCCAGTTGTAGAACCGGAAGCGTCAGTCGGCGCTTCGACTCGATACAACTCCGCACACGAACGAATCGATCTCGGACGTGACGGAAGTCTCAGGCTTTCGTGGAACTTTCTTCCCGAGCGCGCTTCTTGCGGTCCAGGTCGATGTTGAGACTGTCGGGCTTGATCGATGCGACGAACAACACCGCGACGAGCACGACCACCACGACGATGGTGATGACGACCACCGCGATGCCGAAAATTGCCAAGATACCGTTCATGTCCTGCCTCCCGTGTCAGGCAATACGGTACTTGTCGTAGACGGGCCGGTCGACTTCGGCCCTGATGGGTCGTCGATACCGGCCCACCACTCAGCTCACCAGGCGCGCCACGGCGCGCATCGGCAACGACAGCCAGGTGGGACGGTTGCGTGCCTCGTACAGAACTTCGTACACGGCCTTGTCCAGCTCGTATGCGCGCAACAGGTCGGCCTCCTCGCGGGGATCGTGCCCGGCCACCGACGCGTATCCGTCGAAAAATGCTGCGATGCTGCGGGCCGCCCACTTCTCGGCTCGCTCTCGTGCCGACGGATCCTCGGGCAGATCGACCAGCAGGTGGTTGGCGGCATAGTCGAACGAGCGCAGCATTCCCGCCACGTCACGCAGAGCGCTGTCCATCTGCCTACGCTCGGCCAGGGTCTTTGCCGGCTCGCCCTCGAAATCGATGAGCAGCCACCGTTCGGGAGTGCCCAGCACCTGACCCAGATGCAGGTCGCCGTGGATGCGCTGCACCGTGGTGCTGTTCGACGCCTCCGCCCGCGAGATCAGAGCGGTCGCCGCCGGGATGTACTGCGCGATCTCCGGCACCACCCGTGCCACTCCCGAGATGCGGGCGAGGATCTCCTCGACGGCCGTCGATTCCACCGACCGTTCGGCGGTGCCCAGCACCGATGCCAGGTCGTGGTGCACCTGCGCCACGGCCGCTCCGATTCGATGCGCGTCCGGGGCGAAATCGGCGGGCAGGTCTTCGATCGGCGTCTGCGGGGAATCGAACACCTCTTGCACGCTGGCCAGCGCCGCAGTCCACCCCTCGGCGGAGTTCGCGGCGAAATCCTGAGCCATGCCGAGCGTCGTGGGTTCACCGCCGACTTCGGCTTCGAGCCAGCCCCGAAGCGGCGCGACGTTGACGCTCCCCGCCTCCGCCAGCGCGCGATGCAGTTCCACATCCGGGCTGATTCCCGGCGGCACCTGACGAAACAGCTTGAGCAACAGCAGATCACCGAGAATCACCGAGGTGTTGGACTGCTCGGCCCCCAGAACCCGACCGCGCAGACCGCTCGGCACACTCGAACCGTCGACGATCTTGAATTCGATGCTGCCCGTGGCCTTTCCGGCGGCAAGCGCGTCGCCGTACAGACCGATGATCTCGGGGTCGCGCAAACTGAGGTTCACCCCGGATGGTGGACACCGAGATAGCGGGACCGAGGGTTCCGCTGGAAGGATGTCCTCATGTCCCGC
>NZ_JAWLSB010000011.1:0-198195 GCF_033142445.1 Rhodococcus sp. IEGM 1330 | reverse complement strand
CGAATCCATCCTCGAGAAAGTCGCTCGCGGTCGCGTCGCATTAGCAAAAGTCAAATAATTTGGAGACACACCACTAGAGGGGATGGGAATTCCCACGGGATGGGCAGAAGATGACTTCTGGAAACGCCACATCATCTGAACTCCGGACCCGGCGAACATACCTACTACGGTTGGCTCTGCGGTCAATCTGGTCACTTCCCTCGGCAGTTTCCGCGGCTCTGAAAGCACTGAACGACATCGGGTTCTTCGTTGCATTCCAGCAGGAGACCGACTTGCTGGGGTGGCACTGTCCGTACTTGCGCCAGTTCTGCGCAGAAAAATCTCGCCTGAGGTTGGCGTGGTTCAGGCGTAGTTGCACTACCGACCCCTGCGACTTCTACGGCTGCTGACTCTGGTTAATTCGTTCCAAGGTTCCGTGGGTAGCGCTCTACGCGGTTGAGTGGTTCTGTATACGGTCAAGGGGACGGTGCACCGTCGATACCCACGAAGCAGCATTGCTGCGGTATGCCTATCAAACATGAAACCACAGGTGGAAGTGATCTTGGGGCGACTACGCATACACCCACCGCCGCCCCGGTGGGTGTGCGAGTGGTCTGCTTATCCAGGCTTCATTGCGACCCCCGTCGCGACGACATAACCACCAACGTATGGCCGACGAATACGGCGTCGACTTCGCCGAAATACAACAGTTGGCCACCCCGCGCCCCAGCGTTGAATCGTACAAGCGGCACGACCTGAACCGCGGTCATGAGACAAGATGCACCATGCAACCTCGGTATGCGGACTATGCTCGGTCTGTGCCGACGATGTCATCGCCCTTCATCCCCGACGACGGATGACTGGGCTTACCCGTGCACAAAGGTTTTCTGACCCGTTCGCTCGCCACATAGCCGGTAGCGCCACGCTCACGAATCAGCAAGGTCGTAGCCAAATGGGAGCGCGACAATCCCATGGCTCAAGTACGTGAAGTAAGACGCAACAAATCTAGGTTGAAGCGAAACCGCATAGTAATAGGAACTAAAATGGAACCTCTAGACGTTGCGTTTGCGAAGTATCAACAAATTCTTCCTCAGCTGGTTGAATCATTGACAGGGCGCGGTACTGAAGCGGATGCAAGATTACAAGTCATTGACCGCCTGCTAATCGAAGTTCTGAACTGGGACCGCTCTGACATCCGATGCGAGAAGAAGAGCGGAGACGGCTACGCCGATTACGTACTCTCTATAGCAGGAAAGTCTCGTATGGTGGTCGAGGCCAAACGCGACGGTCGCGATCTAGGGTGTCGGTCGAAAGCGGCAGGGCAAGCGTACAAGCTGAACGGTCCAGTTTTTAAAACTCCAGCAGCCAGCGAAGGCATTCGTCAAGGAATTCTGTATTGCGCGATGAATAGTTCAGAACTTGCATGCGTGACGAATGGACTCGAATGGATTGTATACCGAGGAAATAGGCTTGGCGACGGATCTGAGACGCTGGAAGGAATGGCGTATGTGTTCCCAAGTCTGACAGAGTTAGAGGTCAAGTTTGGACTTTTTTATGATCTTCTTGCCAAACCCTCTGTCAATGGCCTGGTCTATCGCCCCCACTTCCAGGAGGCAGAGGGACAGCCAATCCGGACGTCAATCTTCAGTCGCGCCCTCCGAAGGGCAGGAAGCGCGCGTTTAAAGCCATCTGGTGAGCTTTCCAAGGACTTGGACCGCACCATGTCTGAGTTTTTTCAGAGACTCGGCGGCGAAGGGGATGATGAGATGGTCTACGAATGCTTCGTAGAGTCTCCGGAGAGCCGACTGGCCGACCATCGGATCGTACGCATTGCTAGCGACCTGCTCGCGCAGGTTCAACCCATAGAGACCACACATGCTGCAGCGCTCACAGCCGCCATCTCTCGTGGACAGGAGTTGGACAGGCGAGAGTTTGTTCTACTCGTAGGAACCAAGGGCTCGGGAAAAAGCACATTTGTCGATCGCTTCTTCAAGGTCGTGCTGCCAAAAGATGTTGCCGAGCGTTGCATCGTCATTCGAATCGACATGAAAGACAATCCCGGAGACTCACGTTCGGTCGTTACATGGCTAAACAAACGGATCGTCGCTTCTGCCGAATCGGCAATATTTCCTGACAGCCCGACATTCGCCGAACTCCAGGGAATGTTTTTCGATGAATACAAAAGACTCTCAAAAGGCCCCTACAGTACTATGTATGCTCGAGATAGGGAGGAGTTCCACCAAGAGTTCGGAAGCCGCATTGACGCACTGCGAACGAACGATCCGCACACGTACTTACAAGGACTAATCCGTCATGTGCGCACCCAGCGGAGATCGTTGCCTGTAGTGGTGATAGACAACGCTGATCACTTCGATATCGAATTTCAGCAGCACGTCTATCAATATGCGCGATCGCTATATGAAAAATCGGCCTGCCTCGTGATAATGCCAATAACAGACCGTACAAGCTGGCAATTGTCGAAGCATGGCGCGTTACAGTCGTTTGAAGTCACGTCTCTTTTTCTGCCCACGCCGCAGATCGGCGACGTAATACGAAAACGTATCGAATTTATTGATGCGAAAGTTGAGCATGAAAAGCTGCGACCCCAGTCCGACTACTTTGTCAAGCATGGAATCAGCCTTTCCGTAAAAGATCTGAACGGATTCGCAAAAACAATGCAGCGCATTTTTCTGGATATGCCAAACGTGTCGCGTACGGTCGGCGCTCTGGCGAACTTTGATATTCGGCGAACGCTGGATCTGGTACGGAAAACCATGGTCTCACCTCACATCGAGGTCGACCAGCTTGTCGCAACCTATATTTCCGCAGGTTCGCTCACAATCCCGCGATGGCGCATCGACAAAGCTATTATTCGCCAAGGTTACGAAGTCTACCCCGCAGAACAACATGACTTCGTGCAAAATATCTTTGACTTGCACACCAACGTCACAACATCTCCCTTGCTCGGCGTTCGAATTTTGACTCTACTAAGAGACGTTCCAGATAAAGAACATGAAGGGCGTTCTATTCACGTTGACAGTGTTCGCGCATATCTTACAGGTATGGGCTTGCCCTCACGCCCCGTCGATCTTTATCTCGATTTTATGCTAAAGACCGGGTTGATACAGAACTACGACCCAACGGTCCAAAGTATCGACGATTGCACGCTCATAGAAGTAACAGATTCCGGCCTTCTTCATCTGCGGTGGGCGACGGGTGGTGATGAATATCTTTCAGCCATGACTGAGGTCACGCCAATTATAAATGAATCTGTGTACGAGCGGTTGCAGGCTTATCGTCATACTGACTGGAGAAAGCGGACAGCGGAATTCATTGAATATCTGCGCATAGAAGATGCTTTTTATTGCACTATCCCTGTACATCCAAACTATCAGGGTCAGGATCGTTTACAACAGCAGCTTTGTGAAGTCGAACAACGACTAAGTTCCCGCGGCAATACGCCGGAAGATCCGCCGAAACGCCCCGACCGTAACCGCCGTTAGGAGGACAGAAACCACACTGGCTTAAAAAATTTACGTGGAGACAAACCATTCTGGTTTTCATGATCCGTGATGCGCATAGCCAGGCCAGGCTCGATTTGTCAGAACATCCTGAATCTGAAAAGACTGCACTGCAACCTGATTCAGCGCATTTACCGCTGCATGCCTATGCTCTTTACTGCGTTACCCACCAGCGGTGCGTGTTTCGCGCCGATAGACCTCGACTGAGTCAAGGCGGGAGTGCCCGGTTTGCCAAGCGATGGCGGAGCCGTCGGCACCGTTGCGGGTACCCTGGGTGATGAACCCGGCACGCAGCGAATGTCCGCCGAGCTTGGTCAGCGTGGTGGGGTCGTACCCGGCCTGCTCGGCGCGGCACCGGACGGTCTTGTGGATTGCCGCCCCGGACAGGTGCGGCACCAAGGTTCCCGTTCTTCGCGACGGTCCGCAGCGATGGCGCACGCGCAGCGAAGCGGGGCACTCTCCCGCGGCACATATGGTCGACGAACGGTTCCCGCTTGCGGAGATTAGCCGGATGACCGACGGGCAGCCGCCGGCGTCGTAGGCGGTGACGACAACCTGTACCCACAGCTGAGGTAGGCGCAGGGTGGGCAGGTCTCGTGAGACTCGCTGTACGACAGAGCCTTCACCGCACCCCGGCCTTGCTGGTCGGTCGTCGACTATCGCAGTCGGACGTGTAGGCCGTCGAGGCGATGCACCGTGACGTCGCCGCACACCAAGTCCGACAACTCGCTGCGACGGAAGGCACCGTCGAAGCCGAGCAGCAGGATCGCGGAATCGCGGCGTTCAAGCACGTTGTCGGCCCAGCCGGGACACCGCCCTCGCGCGGTCTCGACGAGGATCTCGATGTCGTCGACCAATAGCGGGGCTCTCCGATTCAGCGGCGGGGCTCCCCCGGTGGCGTACTCGCGGCGGATCCCGGACAGCATTGCGGTAAGAGCTCGTGCGCCGTTTGGGACAGGTGCCCGGTGGTGCGGTGCTGTTGTTGATGGCCGCGATCCACGTGCCGAAGGTGGTGACGGCGTGGGCCCGTCCCCCGTCTCTGTGCGGGTTTCGGCGGCATCGACAAGGTACGCGGCGACGGTGACCGGGTGTGCCCGCAACGCGACATGCCCCTCCCGCTCGCACCACCCGAAGAACCGACGCCACGCCGTCACATACGTCCGCCGGGCGCCCTTCGACCGGGACGACTGCACCGCGCCCGCGATGCGTGCGGCGACCGCAGGCGGTATCTGCGGCTCCACAGCCAGACGAGGCTGGAGCGGTAGGGCTCTCAGGAGAGCCAACAGCAGGTATCCGGCCTGGTCGAAAGTCCATTTAGGCAGCCGAACGCACGTCTCCGACACGCCTGCGTAGCAAAAACTGTGCTGAGCTGGCGTTTCAGCCGAGCAGATGCGGAAAGTGCAATTTACGTGCCCGACCTCCGAGGGGCGCATCTGACCCTGAATTCTCAGCTGGGCGGGGCTCATGTCGGGAGTTCCTGCTGTATCTAGCCGATGGTGGACGAAGCAAGAAACCGGCGTGTCCACGCACGTCGATCCACGTCCATCTGAATGCTCATGAGGCAGTTGTGACAGCGTTGTGACACCGGGCGCCAAGACCAACGGGCCTTAAGCCCCTGAACTGCGGAAATACTATTCTAAGCCCATAGAATCGGCGAATTCCGCGGATCTGAAATCCGCTGCCTCAGTGGTCCACTCAGATCCATGGCTGGCCACCGAAGTCCACGCTACCACCCGAAAATCACTGTCTTGGTTCAGAAATCTGGATCCATATGGACTCTGGTGCCCCCAGTCGGACTCGAACCGGCACTGTGCGAATTTTAAGTCCCTAGAAGTGGATTAACCTGAACCATACTGGACTCGATATTTGTTTATTTGCAACGCTTTTCGTGCATTGTCGTCTGGACGAGTCCATCGTCGATCGTACCGACTTGTGACACTCTCGTGACACCGAACTGCCGCCGATCCTCCGACACCGGACAGTCCCGATCGGTGCCGGACAGCCACGGTATCGGGTGGACGGAGAGCGCCATGCCGCATCGACAGACTGTGCGGACTCGTGGCAACGAGACTCATTCGTCGCAAACCGACATCGGCCTGGGTCAGTAGGCAAGTGCGTCTGTGTGACCCAACCGCGCTTCGGTGTCGAGCGGGCGTGTTTCGTCACTGTCGTTGTGCAGCCTGAATTTCGCCGCCCGGCGACCCGCTTGGTCCGTCTTGGTTTTACGGAGCCGGCCGAGAAGGCCGTCGCGGTGATACTCAGTGACGCCACCTGTCGGCTCACAGGTCGCCGGTACTACGACGAGTTCGAACTGCTGTCGTATCAGTACTCCGCGCAGCCAAGTCACAAGGCGCAAACTTGGGCCCGCACACCACCGGCTCTTTCACTTATCGATGAACCACGCACGCTCAAAGTCGTCATGCTCTGACCAATGTCCCGCGATGAGCTTAAGAATCGCATCGTGAGTGTCGTCGCCGATTAGGTCATCGCCAGTACGAGCCTCAATGTCTCGCGCCATCCTTCGGAATGTCCCGAAGTCGCTATGCTCAGGAAACCCGTCTTCACCGGTCCGTTCCCGCAGATTGAGCTCTGCCTCGTCCAACCGATTATTAATGAACCTCAGAATCGTCATTCCAGCAGCTTACTGAGCTCCCCTACGACCCAATCCAGCTGACGGACAATAGGAGAGCCCATCGCGACTCACCCCGAGTGCTCTCGGTGCACCTACGCTTGTGTCTGGTCAGATCGCCAGGAGCGTATCCGCCACTGAGTCTGAGAGGGCATCGATCGCCCCAGAGGCAAGAGCAAGTCGCTTCAGATTTGTCCAAAGCTGGTACCGCACAAGCTCCTCTGGCATCCGCCAGACCCGCGCCAGGCGACTCTCTATCGGCTGGGTTTCGCCCGGTGCTCGCGCTCGCACCTGCCGCGCGGGAAAGTCGGTCTCAGTTAGCACCCGATCGCGCGGCAGAGCCTGAAGACGTTCCTCGCTCATTGCATTGTTAACGGAGAAATACATACCCGCCGCGATCGCTTGCACTAGTTCATCTGGTGTACCCAAGAACCAGTGAAGGATCACACCGGGGTGAGGTCGACGCTTCACCAGGTCGATGACTTCGCCGGTGCGCCCTGTCGAGTGGATTGATATAAAGACCGGCCGGTCTGCGCAGGCGGCGAGAACATCGGACAGTATCTGTTCTTGCTCACCGCGGCCTCCACGTCGGTCAAGGCCAACTTCGCCTACCAGGGCAAACCGGGGAAGTAGCTGACGGAATGTGTCTGGGTCGTAGCTCGCACGCGCGGTGGCAACTCCGGGGTGTACACCTATCCCCCAAGTGAGGCGGTGATCGAGGCGTGCTGCTACTTTCTCGGCCTCAGAGAGACTGCGAGTGACCGCGAAGACGTGCGCATGGCCGATGGTGTCGAGTTGGGGTCGGGTCACGTCAGGTGAGATGTGGGCGTGGCAGTCCAAGCTCGGAAGCCCAAGTGAATTCATCGTCATGGGAGCTCCAGCATCGCCAGCTCATCAAGACCTCGCTGTACAAGGCTTTCGACGCGGTCAAGGTCGTAGTCGGCCGGCCAGGTTCCGGAGTCGATGGCGTCAATGTCGACGCCAGCCTCGATCGCATAGCGAACCGCCTCGATGTCACCTCGTCGAGCGTTGACAAGGTCGCTGAGATGCGCCCCCGAAATAGCTTGGAAGAGGTACGGGGTGTCGTCTTCAACTTTCGCTTTGATGAAAGTCGCGCGGCGGACCATACACGGCACGCATAGTCCACAGTTGAAGTTCGGCGAGCCCGCGAACCAATTTCCCCCGAGTTTGCTGCACGAGAGAGTCGCCGCTGCCGTTACCTTCCAGCCGTCCGGTGGGCGGAGATCGCGAACACTCTCCATCGCCTCGCCTTTGGTCATCCACTCGAAAGGGTTCGAGATGGTGACGTTGACGTCGAGTCGAGCCAAAATTTCTGCGACTCGTCGGAAGGTCTCGGGATGAGTCGACCGTGTGGAGAGGGCGCCACCGCGGTTTGGGCGTAGCGGCAGGTTGATCCCTGTATAGCCATTCTCGGGAACGATTAGGCTTTTCGCACCAATGCTGCTGGCAACCGCAATCCCGAGGCTGAGGAACAGGAAGGCGCGGCTTCGGCTGCTCGGCTCGTGGCGTCGGGTGGCCTGCGCGAGTTGAAATCTGGAATATGAGGGCGCAGGAGCAAACGCCTGTCCAAGCCAGGTCCCTACAGCCGTCTGAGCTCCGCGGATTGAGGTCGCGGTGTCCTTGTGTCCAACGAAAGACGGACTGGCTCCGGATTTCAGTAACGTGATCGCGCCCAGGTATGAATCGAGACCGCCGCTAAGGAGGCTTACCGGCCCACTGTGCGCGATCTTTAGCGTCTCGTCGAAATTAACCTCGGGTCCTGTGGTGACAGTGAGATTCCAGCTGTCGCCGGTAAGCCAGCCTAGGAGGTCCGCGGTCGTGTCGAGAAGGTCGCCGGTCCATGAGTCTGGGGCAAGCACAGCAACTTGGAGTGCGATGTCTCGACTGAAGCGGGCTCCGCGGGCGGTGCTTCGGTCTGCCATGTATGCGCCAGCGGCGATGTGAATGAGGTCCGCGACTTCTGGGTCAAGGTTGTGCAGAGGGGCCAGATTCCAAGCGAGGTCTGACACGACGGAGTTCGTGCGGCCTGGCTTGGATGGCCATTCGAAGGTGGTGTAGCCGCCAACGTCGAAATCTTCGTTGCCTTGCGCTCGCACGGAGTAGGCGCCCGATGCTGACATGGTCATTCGCCTTTCAGAAGTCGCAGGACGTCAGCGCTCATCTGTCGAGCAACCTGGTGGAAGTCTCGTGTTGAGACGGCACCGTACTTGCCTAGGTCGAGTTTCGCGACTTTAGCTTTGACCCATTGACGAAGGCCGGTCTCGCGCTGATGGGCCTGCTTTGCGGTGACAGTGTTGGCAAGTATCTGGTCTCGCAACTCTATGAGGCCAAGACGAATTGTGAGTTCTCCGATGAAGTTTCGGACCGCTTCAAGCCCGGTCACATTCATTGCTTCCGGGCCTCCCGCGAGGAGAGTCTTGATCTGTTCGAGGGAAGCCTGGCGCATTGCCTGTTCGTCCGGGTGGCCGGCCTGCCCGATGGCGATATCTAGGATTCGTGAGTAACGCATTCTGGGCGACAGGGCGTCCAGTTCTTCCAGACTAAGGCCGTAGCCAGCGAGAGTCGCGGCGTCGCGATCGCGGTATGCGGTGGCCGCGCCGATCGCGTTTCCGCCCCGAGCGGCCTGGGACGTAACGCGGCGACCTCTGCTTGAGGACCCTCCGCCGGAGCCCCCCGTTCCGCCTCCAGCACCTCCTCCTCCCCCGCCGCCGCGGCCGCCGCCGCGACGGGGGAGCGTCGCCGATAGGGAAAAGATTGGTACCGAAGGGCGTCGCGCATCAGGGTCTTCGCCGATCAGGGCTCCTGCGATGGCCGAAATTAGTGGGTCGTAGGCGGAGTCTCCTTCGGACTGCGGCGGGACATCGTCTCCTGCTGGCCCAGTGCTGCCGCCCGTTGAGTCGCCAAGCGACGTCCACTGGTCCCGAGCTTGGTTCCAAGCGGCCGCATCGCTCCCGCCGAACGCGCCATTAGTTCCCATTCGCGCTCTCTATTTCCATCCTGGCGGCTTCAGCGACCATGCTGTCGATCCGGTCGTCGTTGGCGAGTCGTTGAATTGTCGGGAGATAATGCGCCTTGAGCGCGGCACCATTCATATTGACCACGGTGCCCGTCGTCAGACGATGGAGTAGCTCACCGGCGGCCTCAATGACCAAATCCACCAGGTTGGGCGTCGTATCGGACCATTTGATCGCCATCTCGAAGAGGACGTCCAAATCGTCCAAGCGCCGTCCCTGCCTCAGGGCGAATTCCATTGCGGTCCGCTGCTCGGCTTCGCCCAGTGCGGTTAACTCGACCAGGGCCGCTTCCCGCGCGGCAGTGCCGTTGCCAAGAAGGCTACTGATCAGCCGGATCACAGCGTCGCTGGTCTCCTCGCCTGCACGGACGTTGAGGAGCGAGGCAGCCAGGTCAAGATAGAGGCCAAGGTCAAGGCTGGCGAGTGATGGTTCGCTTGCTGCCCAGTAGCGAGTTTCCTCGCTGATCTTGTCAGGACAGTTGACATCCTCATCTCCATTGGCCCACGCTTCCCAATCTGTAAGCAGCGCGGTGCGGTCAGACTTGGCCGTGGCCGCCAAGGTCTCGAATGACGCGCGGTGAAGGTCCTCCAGCAGCAGCATTTTCATGAGAACCGCGGTTGTGATAATGACTCTTCGAGATTGCGCGACCATTGACCGCACGCCGAACGCATTCAGGAAGCGCTTGATCTGGCGGGGATTGGCCAGCCTGTCAGAGGAGAGTCCTTCGGCCAATTGGGCCGAGAGGTCCAGGGTTTCTTGGCTCGGTGTCCAGGACAGGTTGCCAAGGTCACCCAGCAGCGGAGCCAACCCCTGTTGCCTTCGATCGGAGCAATGCAGCGTGAGCGTTTCGAGTTGCGCCTCGTCCGCCCCCTCGGTGCGCGCGAGCAGCAGCCCGATGTATGCCTCGGCGTCGGCCGTCGCGAGTCTCGGAAGTGTCACCGGCAGTTGGACAATCTTCTCCAGGTATCGAGTCGCGAAGGCGCCGCTGCGGTTTGTCTCGCCGAGGCTGACGGCGATGGAGTCTCGAACCATCTCCTGATCGGCAGCGATCACGAAGACCATCTTTGGTACCGCCAGGAAGAGCTTGATCCCTTCGAGGGTCGCCATCACCGCGGGGGGCAGGCAGCGGTCCAGATCGTCAACGAGCACGACGACTCGGTCGATGTTCGGAAGACCCCTCACGAGTGTGTTGAAAGAGTCTTTGAATCCAGCCATCGACTTGGCGTCAGAGCGTCCCCTCGGCGTAAACGCGTCGATCAACTCATCGGGATTCCATTGCATGGTGAGCGAGCCCTTGCCAAGAGCAAGTCCCACGCGTGTCCAGCTGATGCGCTTAACCAGATCAGTTATGCGGCCCTTGATCGCTCCGTCATCGTTGAAGATCGAGCCGAGCTGATCTAGAACCTCCGCGATCAGTGACCCCCGCACGTCGTCATGGTTGTCGTATTGCCAAGGGTCAGTCCGAATGACGACGTAGCGGCTGCCGGTTTCCAGACGCTTTTCCAGGAGGTTCAGAACTGTGGATTTTCCGCCGCCCCAAGGGCTGTGGACGCCGATTGCAAGTGGATCGACATCGACCGTGCCGATCGCCTCGACGATGGGCTCCACGACCGCGTCGAATCCGAGCAGATCAATGATGCTTGGGTTGTCATCCCAGAGCCTGAGAGCGGTCAATTCAGTCATCAGTTGCCACCTCGTGTTGTCAGCCTTTGAATTGAGTCGAGCCAACGATGTATGTAGGAGAAGAGAGCGAACGCGTCGTAGAAATCGATCAGCTCTTCATCTGCACTGACCCAGGTCGCGCCTACACAAGTCGACCCGCGTCAGTTCTTTTACCCCGGCCGAAGTCTTGATTACTCTTCCGGCCACGACAGCACCCTGGTCGGCCAGGAACCACGACTCTGGAAATATTGTGTAGCTTCGGGTTCTTCTGTGTACTCCAAAAGGTTACCCACCTTTCGAGCCAACACCTCTCGCACTTGGCTAGGCTCGGCGAAGAAGAATTCACGCCGGAGATTCGCGTGGTTCAGTCGACGAGTCGCGAAAGCCGCGTGAAGTGCTCCCTCTAGGGCAACGGCGTCGTCGGAGAAATACAACGCGTGCACATCGAATGGGAACGGTACCGAGGCGCTCCCCAATTCGCGGACCCGATCCATCGGTTCGAGCCGCCGCGTCATACCGATCTTGACCACATCCGGTCCGAATGCACCGCGGTTGCTGATCACGTAAACATAGCCGGCGCGAATATTGGCACGTCGATAGTCGTTCTGCGCGATGGCCTGGTCGAGTTCGCCCAACTTGTCTCGAATACGCTGAGCCTCCTCATCGGTGCGGCCGGCCAGGGAGTCAAGCACGTTCTGATAATGCGCTCGTTCCTTGTCGAGCTTCTCCCGCTGCGCGGCCAATTCCAGCTCGACCTTGCGTTCCTCTCGGAGACGTTCGCGCTCCTCGCGTTGAGCGAGTTTTTCTTCCTGCACTTTCATCATGTAGTCGGCTGTGAGCTCGAGTTCTTCTACCCGGAGCCTGTGATAGGTCTCGGCGACATGCATCTGCATCATGTCTCCGAGCTTCGCGATCGTGGCAGCTGCCTTCTCCAGACGGCTGACTGCAGTCGCAAGGTTTCCGGCCCGGATGGTACGAACACAGATGTCGGCCTCGGCGTTGTAGGCGCGCAGCATGAGCTTCGACAGATCCGACGTCATCTTGCGGCCTTTGGCAAGAGAATTGTTAAAGCTGAACATGTCCGACGCGACTATGGCCTCTCCCCCGACGACCGCAGCCTTGATCTCGTCACGAACCGCGGCCAACCGTTCACGGAATTGCTCGGCGTTCTCCAGGGGGTGCTGGTAGGTGTAGATGCCCACCTCCTGCAACACGATCCGGTCGTCGGTCTCCACCAGGCCAGTAGGCACCGGCCCCGAAGCCGGCGCTGGTGAGGAACCCCGTCGCGCAGCTTGCGATCGCGCCTCGTCGCGTTCTTGCTCGACCACTTTGAGTCGATCCAACAGATCGTTGAGCTCGCGCTCTTTGGCTACCAGGGTGGTTCGGAGAGCCCGGATAGTGTCGTCTGGGCCTGTCATCGTGGCCTGCACGCGTGGTCGCAAACAAAGTTTTTTTGAAACGAACTCACCCGCGAACTCCCCGTGTGTTGCCCACGGGTACCAGGTCGTGTGGATTCTTCGATATACCGGCGTTCAAGTGCTCGAGCGTCGCGGCCGCCTGAACGCCGGATAGATTGAGCCGCTCGAAGGCGGTTCGGTCCGTCGCCAGTTCAACCAATGTGATCCGAGTGGGATGGCCAGTGGCCGGGTCCACGGTGTCGACCCCGACTGTCATCGCCAACGTGCTGATCACACCGTCACGGTCCGCCTCGAAAATTTCGTGGGCGGTGCGGACCGCGACCTCGGCCACTGCGGTGGCATAACGATCCTTGCGCGCCTTCAGCGGTAGCGGCGTGCTGGTGATCGTGTCAGTCGCCTTGGTGTACTTGAACGACTTCTCGGTCGGCAAATACGAAGGCAAGGGAACCGAAACAGTCAGTTCGAGTTCCTGATCCGGGCCGTGAAAGGAGAAGTCGTATTGGACCTCGAAACACTCCGGATACACCGAATTCCCGAGCACGATGGAGACATACTCTTCGAGCGCATTCGGCTCACCCTCCTGCAGCCCAACCATCAGCCGTTCCAACGCGATATTCACCTGCATTACCTGTTTGCGGCGTTCTGCGCACTCCGCCTCATACTCGGACTGAGCGATAGAGAGGGCCAGTAGCCGACTCGCCTCGGCGGCACCGTGCGCGCGCTCGTTTACTTCCTGGGCGTGATTGCGTTGAGCGACAGCCTGTTCCCACCCCTGCCTCTGCTGCCAGTACATCGCCTGCGCTTGCTCCACAGCTGCTACACGGCGTTTTCGTCCCCCCAGTAGGGAGCCGAGACCCTCGGGTGCGGCTGGTTCGACGTAGACCGGCTCCGGTGGGAACGGTAAAGGTAGAGGCGGGGTTGTCGGTGTAGTCAGATCCGGTCGATCGAACGCCGGATGCTCGATCTCCTGGCGTAAAGCGTTCAGGTCGACATAATCGTCGACGTCCAGCGTGGCCGCCAGGATGCCGTCGATCGCCTCATACATCTCTGCCAAGGTGGCGTTGCGCGCCTCGACCTCTGCCAGTTGCGCCTCCACGTGCAAGCGGGCGCGTTCTTTCACTGCCGCTGCAGAAGCTTGATTCGCCGCGCGGTCAGCGGAGGCGCACGCGCGCTCCCAATCGCGCCGCGCCTTCTCCGACAACCGCACCGCACGAGCAGTCGACTGCGCGTGGGCCCGTGCTTGCTGGCGGTCACGTTGTTCGCGTAGCCGGTTCTGGTGCTGCATCTCCGCGAAAAAACCCCGACGCTTCGCCACCCGAGTCACCTCTGTTCTGATCGTTGCGAGTTCCTGCACTGTAGCGACCCATCCAGACAAATCCGGTGCCCTTCGACTTCGGCCGGCGGCCCCTTCATCTACTCGAATGACACTTTCAGATGACATTGCCGGGACGGATCGAGTCACCGGCAAAGCCAGTTGCATGGACGGATGGAGTCGTGCAGCACGCGTCCAGTTTGTGATGACTTGTGACATTCTGTGACACCGAGCCATGACACTCGAGGCAATACCCACTCCTAGGAAAGCACTCTGAGCAGCACAAACTCGGCCGAACGCACGATTTCTGTGACAACGAACAGAATCCGCTGCTCCGCGGGGTCCATGCACATCCGCGAGCGTCCACCCAGTACATCGACGCCCCTCGAAATACGCTGTGCCGCAATCGAGAATGGATTCATATGGACTCTGGTGCCCCCAGTCGGACTCGAACCGACACTGTGCGGATTTTAAGTCCGCTGCCTCTGCCAATTGGGCTATAGGGGCCACCGCCGGAGTCGCGCTCCAGCGGTGACGATCATATCGGGCTGCTACTGGGCCGGGATGACCGGCGGCACGAAGTCGAAGGTCATACCGAGGAGCCACACGAGCAACAGGACCACCGGGAAGTGAAAGATGAACTGCAGGAACGTGAATCCGATCAGATCCCGAGCTCGCAGACCCAGAACGGCCAACAGTGGCAGCATGAAGAACGGGTTGATCAGGTTCGGCAGCGCCTCGGCGACGTTGTAGATCTGCACGGTCCAGCCGAGGTTCATCTGCACGTCGGTCGCCGACTGCATCACGTACGGCGCTTCGACGAGCCACTTGCCGCCACCGGACGGGACGAAGAGTCCGAGTACGACGGTGTAGATCGCGATGACCACAGCGAAGCCTCCACCGGACCCGATCTCAGTGAAGAAGGTCGCCAGATGCTCGGAGATCGTGACGCCTCCCCTGCCCTCTGCCTTGGTCAACATGGCCGCCATTGCCGCATACAGCGGGAACTGCACCAAGATGCCTGCGGTGGCCGGGACTGCCTTGCTGACGGAATCGAGGAAGCGCCGCGGGGTGCCGTGCAGTACGAGCCCGAGCATCAGGAAGACCAGAAGGTATCCGTTGAGGCTGCTGACCACCGACAGCACCGGCAGCGTCAACAGCTGGGAGACAAGCCATCCCAGCGTCATCGCGCCGACGAAGAGCGGAAGAATACGGCTGTACTCGAGCCACTCCCCTGGTCGACTGCGCGGAGCAGGCTCTGAAACCGTGTCGTCGAGATCGACCTCCATGTCTGCGGCAGTCTTGATCGCGGCACCCTTCGGAGCCGACACGTGTGCGATGACGACCGTCAGAACGATGATGATCACGCACATCAGAAGCGACTGCCACGTGAAAATGGTGGTGCCGAAGTCGAGCACACCGGTGACCGAAAGCAGCGTCGCCGGAAGCGAACTGGCCGTCGCCTGCAACTGCGCAGCCGAGGACGACATTCCCAGCGCCCACACGGCTCCGAGTCCCATGAACGCGGCCGCACCGAGCGCTCTGTAATCCACGCGGAGATCGTCACGTCGCGCGATGGCTCGGGCCAGCAGCCCGGCGAACACCAGGCTCAGTCCCCAGTTCAGGAAGGACACCGAGCATGACAGCAACGCCACGAAACTGACTGCGCTACTGGAACTCTTGGGCACCTGCGCCAATCGGGTGATCAATCTGGCGACCGGTGGAGATGTGGCCACGACGTAGCCGGTGAGAACGACCATCGCCATCTGCAGCGTGAAGGCGGTCAGATCCCAGAAGCCGTTACCGAACGCGTCGACCACATTCTGCGGAGACGAACCGTTGGCGAAGGCAGCGACAGCCACGACCACCACACCGACGAGCGCGAAGATGTATGCGTCGGGAAACCACTTCTCGGTTCCCCTGGCGAGCATCTGCGCTACACGCGCCAGACCTTTCTCGGCCGGCGCCTGGTCGGCCGGAGCCTGGTCGGCGGGTGACGTCATCGGTGGTCCTCACCTCGAAGGGAGCCGTGACGTGGGCCACAGCACCTGTAAGGCTTCACCGAATCACGCAGCGATGCAACCTACATCGCCGCAGACCGCATCTGCAGAATTGCAGGTCAGATCTTGATCGACATCGCGATTCCGTCGAGGATGTCGTGCTCGCTGACCGTCAACGAGCTCACGGCACCGCGCCGCTCGAACTCCTCGGCCAACACGCTGCACACAATGGCGCCACCGCCGATGACGTCGACCCGCCCGGGGTGCATGGGGCCCAACGCACTTCGGTGAGTGTGGGTCATCCCGATCAGTCGCTCGCACACCTCGAAGAGCTGATCGAACGGCACACGCGAGAGGTGCACGGCATCGGCGTCGTACTCGGGTAGTTCCTTGGCGATGGCCGCGATGGTCGTCATCGTGCCGGCCACCCCCACCCAGCTCGACGCGTCGCCGATCGGCACTTCCTCGAAGGCCTCGGCCAACTTCTCGCGGGCGTACTCACGCGCTCCGTTGATTTCGTCGGCGGTGGGCGGGTCGCTGTGCAAGAAGCGCTCGGTCAGGCGCACACAGCCGATGTTCGCCGAGAACGCGGACTTCACGCCTTTGGCGTCGCCCAGCACCAGTTCGGTGGAGCCGCCGCCGAGATCGACAACAACGAAAGGCCCTGCAGCAGCGTCGAGTTCACCCACGGCACCGGCGAAGGACAACCGCGCCTCTTCGTCACCGGTGATCACCTCGGCTTCGGCACCGGGGATCACCTTGCCGAGTACCTCGCGCACCATCGAGAAGAAGTCCTCTCGATTGGACGCGTCACGGGTGGCCGAGGTAGCGACCATACGTACCGCGGTGGCCCCGGTCTTGCGAATGATCTCCGCGTACTCCACCAATGCCACCCGGGTGCGCTCGATCGCCTCGGGCACGAAGGCTCCGGTCGCGTCGACGCCTTGCCCGAGCCGCACCACTCGCATCTCACGCGAGACGTCGGCGAGCGACTTGCCGTTGTTGTCGGCGACGAGCAGGCGGATCGAGTTGGTGCCGCAATCTATCGCTGCAACCCTGGTCATTGTTTCTCCGCACGTAGTTCTTCGATGGTCGGCCAATCGGCCGGAATTGCCTTGCCGCGCAACGAGTTCTCAGCTGCCAACGCAACCGACTCGTCACCCAGTGGGTTGACGCCCGGCCCCTTGGCCAACGAATGCGCGATGAGCACGTGCAGGCATTTGACGCGATCGGGCATACCGCCGCCGGTGAAATCCGTTCCGAGAGATTCGATCTCGTCGCGCTCGGCCAGATAGGACTGATGAGCACGCAGGTATAATGCGGCCAATTCGGGATCGGTACCGAGACGCTCGGTCATCTCCCGCATCACCCCGGCCGATTCCTGTCGGCTCGCCTCGGCCGTCAGCCGCGGATCCGTCAAATAGAACAGGGTGGGAAAAGGCGTGCCGTCGGGCAGCTTCGGGGCGGTTTTCACCACACCCGGCCTGCCGTCCGGAGATCGGTACGCGATCTCGAGTACGCCACGCGGTTCACGTCCGAGCTGCGATGCGACCGCATCGAGATCTTCCTGCGAGACTGCCGAGGAATTCACCCGACCGGTCCTCCTTCTGGTTCTGGCACCGGCGGCGGGGCCGGTGCGGGTTCTGGCTGTACTAAAGGCATCGGTGCCGACGTCGGCTCCGGGGGCTCATCCGAACCCTGGGGCTGGACCGCGGTGTTCCACAGTTCTGTGAACCACGGTCCCGTCGGAGTGGTGTCGACCGCGAGGTCCTCGGAGCTCGGCGAGTAGTCGCCGGGCAGCTGCACCTGATACGGCGTCTCCCCCGGCATGACGAAACGCAGGCGTTGACGCGCGTCGGCGGCTATGCGGGAAGGCTCGTCCAGTTGAGACTTCTGAACCTGCAGGCGGCTCACGTCATCTGCCAGCGCCTGCCGTTCGGCCAACACGGATTCGAGCTCACTGCGTTGCGAGAAGTAGGTGCGCAGCGGCACCGCCAGCGTCAACGCCAGCGCACACACCACGACACCGAGAACGACGGCTCGCCCCGTGGACAGTCCGAAGAACGTCCGCTCGGGCATCTTGGGCCGACGAACACCGACGCGCCGCGGCGCGGCCTTGCCGCCGACGACCGCGTCGCGCACCTGCTCGGAGGGTTCCGGTGGGGTGGCCTGCCGACCGGAGGCGTTCTCGTCGCGAGAGACGCCCCCGGCCTTGGACCGACTCGAAGAGGAGGCACGGCCGCGGGGTCGGGGATCACGTCCACCTGGACTGGTCCCGGACCTGCCGCGCCGTGCCATCATTCACTCTCCACTTCGTGTCATACGAGCCTGTTCGCTATCCCTCGTAATTGAACCGGGGGAAAGACAACTCGCCGGCGTAACGCGCCGCGTCACCCAGAGCTTCTTCGATACGCAGCAACTGGTTGTACTTGGCAACGCGCTCGCTTCGAGCCGGAGCACCGGTCTTGATCTGGCCGCTGCCGACGGCAACTGCCAGGTCAGCGATGGTGGTGTCCTCGGTCTCGCCGGACCGGTGGCTCATCATCGTCTTGTAGCCGTTGCGGTGCGCCAGATCCACGGCGTCGAGAGTCTCGGTGAGCGTGCCGATCTGGTTGACCTTGACCAGCAGCGCGTTGGCCGCACCCTTGACGATGCCGTCTTCGAGACGCTCGGGGTTGGTGACGAACAGGTCGTCGCCGACGATCTGCACCTTGTCGCCGATGGCCTCGGTGAGCGCAACCCAGCCGTCCCAGTCGTTCTCGTCGAGCGGATCCTCGATGGAGACCAGCGGGTAGGCGTCGACGAGCTCGCCGTAGAACGCCGACATCTGCTCGGCGGACTTGGTCTCACGCTCGAAGGCGTAGCCGGTGCCTGCGGTGTAGAACTCGGTGGCCGCAACGTCGAGCGCGAGCGCGACGTCCTGACCCGGCTCGAGGCCGGTCTTGCCGATGGCCTCGAGGATGAGGTCGAGGGCAGCCTTGGTGCCGGCGAGGTCGGGAGCGAAGCCGCCCTCGTCGCCGAGGCCGGTGCCCAGGCCTTTGGCCTTGAGCACGGACTTGAGTGCGTGGTAGACCTCCGCACCCCAGCGCAGCGATTCCTTGAAGGTGGGTGCGCCGATGGGGGCGATCATGAATTCCTGCACGTCGACGCCACTGTCTGCGTGCGCGCCACCGTTGATGATGTTCATCATCGGAACGGGGAGGATGTGCGCGTTGGGGCCGCCGAGGTAGCGGAAGAGTTCGAGTCCGGTGGACTCGGCAGCGGACTTGGCGACGGCAAGCGAGACGCCGAGAAGGGCGTTCGCGCCGAGGCGAGACTTGTCGGGCGTTCCGTCCAGATCCAGCAGGGCCTGGTCGACGGTGCGCTGCTCGATGGCGTCCAGACCGATGACGGCAGGCGCGATCTCGTCCAGCACAGCATTGACGGCTTTCTCGACACCCTTGCCGCCGTAGCGGTCTCCGCCGTCACGAAGCTCGACGGCCTCGTGCTCACCGGTGGATGCACCGGAGGGAACGGCGGCGCGACTCAGCGTCCCGTCGTCCAATGCGACCTCGACCTCGATCGTGGGGTTGCCACGAGAATCGAGGATTTCGCGCGCTCCGACCTGCTCAATGATGGCCACGAATGCTTCTCCTATAAACGGGTACCGACGGACTGTGCCGGGTGCAAGACTAACCGCTCACCTGTAACTCCCGCGATGCATGGAGGTCCTACGGCCTGGTGCCCACCGAGTACGCGGCCGCACGATCACGCACATCCCGCAGATACTGACCCGACAGGTTGTAGGCCATCAACGCCGTCTCCCAGCCCTGCGCGGTACGCAGATCACCGCCGCGTGCACACAGGTATCGCGCCGCGGTCAGCGCCGCGTCGTCGATGTTGTCGGGATCGGCGACGCCATCGCCGTTGGCGTCGACGCCCCATTTCTTCCACGTCTCGGGAATGAACTGCATGGGGCCCATGGCCCGATCGAACTCGGTGTCCCCGTCCATGACGCCGCCGTCGGTGTCCGGAATCTCGGCGACGCCCGGTCCGCCGTCGAGTGGGATTCCGCGAATCGGCGGCGCAACCAGACCGTCGGGTGCGACCGACGAACCCTGGTACGTGCCGTGCCGACTCTCGATGTACCCGATGCCGGCGAGGGTCGTCCACGCGATTCCGCAGTCGGCATCCGTCTCGGTCATGATCGCCGCAGCGTGCCCGTACGACGCAAGGGCGGTCACCGAGATGCCCAGCGCGTCGGTCTGGGGTTCGGCCCACGCGAGCAACAGGTCGGCTGTCCGTCCGGGCGCGTTGAAGTCGATGGCCGGCACTTCGGTGCCGGGTCCGGGCGGGATGCCCTCGGGAATCTCGCGCTTCGGTTCGCCGGTACCGCACGCCGTCAACGCGAGAAGGACCGACGCTGTGGCGAGCACGCAGATACGGGAGATCACCACTCCATCCTCCACACGCAAGGTAATAGAAAGCTAAAGACCGAGATAACCCCTGGTCAACGCGTATTCGGCCTCGGTTGCAGGGTGTATGTTTTGGTCAGCCTTCACACATGAGGGTCGCCTACCCTTTGCGAGGGAAGGCGTACCAATGTTCGACGCACCGCAGGAGCCTGATTCATGCCACTTCTCGCCGCCGCAGGCTCAGCGCCGTCGATCGCCACCCAGATGTTCGGCAGTGGCTTGATAGGCCTGCGCGAAGGGCTCGAGACCGGCATCGTCGTGATGATCCTCGTCGCGTTCCTCGTCAAAGCCGATCGACGCGACGCGCTCAAGTGGGTCTGGCTCGGAGTCGGCCTCGCCGTCGCCATGGTCGCCGCCATCTTCTTCGTGATCCATTACGGCACGTCCACCGTCACCGGACTGACCGCCGAGATCATCGCCGGAGCAGCATCGCTCGTGGCCGTCGTCATCGTGACGGCGATGGTGCTGTGGATGCGCACCGCCGCGAAGAACATCTCCGGCGAACTGCGCGCGAACATGGAGAAAGCGCTGACCGTCGGCCCCGCCGCAGTACTGACGCTGGCGTTCTTCGCCGTCGGCCGCGAAGGCGTCGAAACCGCATTGCTCATGGTCGGCTACGCCGAGAACACCAACGGCAGCCTGTGGCCACTGCTCGGACTCCTGCTCGGCATCGTCGTCGCAGCCGTGCTGACGGTGTTCCTGTACTTCGGTGCCGTCCGCATCAACTTCGCCGTGTTCTTCAAGTACACCGGCGTATTCCTCATCGTGGTCGCCGCCGGAATCCTCGCCTACGGCATCCGCGCACTGCAGATCGGCGGCATCCTGCCCGGCGGCAGTGCCGTCGCCTTCGACATCACCGCACACTTCGACGCCTCGAGCTGGTACGGCACCGTGCTCGCCGGCATCTTCAATTTCCGGCCCGAACCCACTGTGTTCCAGGCGATCGCGTGGGTGCTCTACATCGTGGTCGTCCTCTACCTCTTCCTCCGCCCGGTCCGCGTTCCCGCGACTCCCGAGCCTGCTCTGCAATCCTCCTGAAAGGCACCACCACCATGCGTCGTACCACCTACGCTCTGGCCGCCGTCGCGGTTCTGCCGATGGCTCTGGCCGGATGCACCGAGAAGTCCTCCACCGAGGCCGCGTCGGGCGACATCACCGTCACCGCGACCGACTCCTCCTGCGACGTCGGCGCATCCGAGGGCACCACCGGAAACTCGACGTTCCAGATCACCAACAACGGCAGCAAGGTCACCGAGTTCTACGTCTACGGCGAAGGCGACCGCGTCATGGGTGAGGTGGAGAACATCGGACCCGGCCTGACGCGTCAGCTCATCGTCGCCCTGCCCGACCCCGGCACGTACCAAACCGCCTGCAAGGCAGGCATGGTGGGCGACGGCGTCCGCACCGATTACGTCGTCACCGGCGACTCGGTGCGCACCACGGACGAGGACGGACTCCTCGCCGAGGCCGCAGCCGGCTACAAGCGCTACGTCGTCAGCCAGATCGACGCACTGCAGGACACCACGACGTCATTTGTGACGGCCGTCAAGAGCGGGGACGTGAACGCGGCCAAGGCTCAATTCCCCATCGCGCGTAGCTATTACGAGCGCATCGAGCCCGTCGCCGAGAGCTTCCCGGACGACCTGGACCCGCGCATCGACCTGCGTGAGCCCGACGTGGAGCCCGGAGCCGAATGGACCGGCTTCCACCGCATCGAGAAGGACCTGTGGACGCAGGGTCTGCAGCCCGATACGAATGCAATGGCCGATCAGCTCGAGGCCGACATCACCGAACTCGCCGACAAGATCAAGGCCGAGAACTTCACCGTCGACCCGATCCAGGTGGCCGGCGGCGCACAGGGATTGCTCGACGAGGTCGCCAAGACCAAGATCAGCGGCGAAGAGGACTTCTTCTCGCACACCGACCTGTGGGACTTCCAGGCCAACGTCGACGGCTCGCAGGCCGCCATCGCCGCCGTCCGTCCGATCCTCGACGAGCGCAACGCCGAACTGGGCACCGCCATCGATGCGCGCTTTGCCGAGCTCGATGCCGAACTCGCCAAGTACCGCAGCGGCGACGGCTTCGTCTTCTACGACACCGTGACCGAACCGCAGCGCCAAGAACTGTCCAACAAGATCGATGCATTGTCCGCCGAAGTGAGCCAGGTGCAGGGTGTCGTTGCCGGACAATAAGACTGGACACATTTCCCGGCGGCGCCTCTTCGGTGCCGTCGGGACCGGTGCTGCGCTCGTCGGAGTCGGGGCCCTCGCAGGACATGCGACGGCGTCGGGTGCCGAGGTGCCTTCGGATGTGGTCGACTTTCGCGGCGACCACCAGGCCGGAATCGTCACCCCGGCGCAGGATCGTATGCACTTCGTCGCCTTCGACATCACCACCGACTCTCGCGACGAATTCGTCGCGCTGCTGAAGAAGTGGACCCTGATGGCCGAACGCCTCACCAAGGGTGAGGAGACGTTCGACGGCGGTGCGGTCGACGGCGGCCAGTACAGCCCGCCCACCGATACGGGCGAAGCTCTCGGTCTGACGGCGTCGTCGCTGACGTTGACGATCGGTTTCGGGCCGAGCTTGTTCGATCGCTTCGACCTGGCATCGAAAAGGCCTGCATCCCTTGCCGATCTGCAGCACTTCCCTGCCGACAACCTCGATCCCGCCCGCTCCGGCGGAGACCTGTGCATCCAGGCCTGCGCCGACGACCCACAGGTTGCCGTCCACGCGATCCGCAACCTCGCCCGTGTCGGGTTCGGCACCGTGTCGGTCAAGTGGTCGCAACTCGGCTTCGGTCGCACCTCGTCCACCTCGACCACCCAGGCAACGCCGCGAAACCTGTTCGGGTTCAAGGACGGAACGGCGAACCTCAAGGCCGAGGACCCGTCGTTGCTGGACGAGAACGTGTGGGTTGCTTCCGATGACGATCAGGAATGGATGGCAGGCGGCTCCTACCTCGTGGCGCGTCGAATCCGCATGCTCATCGAATCCTGGGACCGCACCACACTCAAGGAACAAGAGCGAGTGATCGGGCGCAGCAAGGGAACCGGCGCGCCGCTCGGCCAGAAGGACGAATTCGACGCACTCGACTTCGAATCCCAGGGCCCCGAGGGCACCTTCATCGACAAGACCGCCCACGTGCGCCTGGCGTCGAAGGAGAACCTCGGCGGAGTCCAACTCCTGCGTCGGGGATACAACTTCACCGACGGATCCGACGGCTTCGGTCACCTCGACGCCGGACTGTTCTTCATCGCCTACTGCCGCGACCCACTGACCCAATTCGTCCCGATGCAATTGGCGCTCTCCCGCAAGGACGCATTGAACGAATACATCCAACACGTGGGATCTGCGGTATTCGCCTGCCCACCCGGACTCGATGAAACCGAATACTGGGGTTCGACGCTGTTCGAGTGATCCTCCCGCAGGCCCCACCCCGTCCCGTCCGGCGGTGAGTTCGTACGGTCGGCTCGGTCTACACGTCGTACATCTTCATCATCGACATCGGGAGCACACATGGGACAGCTGGTTCGGGTACAGAACTTCACCGTTTCGAGCGATGGCATCGCTGCGGGAGTGGACCAGAGCTTGGAGAGCCCGTTCGGTCTCGATCATGGAAGCCTGATGGCGTGGTTCCTTGCCACCGCCACCTTTCCGGGGAACGTCGATTCCGGCGGTAGCCGTGGCCTGGACGACTACTTCGCTCGCGACTTCTCCAACAACATCGGTGCCGAAATCATGGGCCGACACAAGTTCGGACCTCAACGCGGACCGTGGGCCGACCACGAATGGCAGGGCTGGTGGGGCGAAGAACCACCGTTCCACACACCCGTCTTTGTGCTCACCCACCACAAGCGACCATCGATCACACTCTCCGACACCACGTTCCACTTCGTCGACGGTGAACCGTCCGAGGTGCTGAAACAGGCAAAGGAGGCGGCCGACGGCAAGGACGTGCGCCTCGGCGGTGGCGTCACCAGCATCCGGGAATTCCTCGACGCAGATCTGATCGACACCATGCACATCGCCGTCTCGCCCGTCGAATTCGGCTCGGGTCTGAAGCTGTGGGATTCACCCGACGAATTGAACGACAGATTCGAGCACGAGGTCGTCCCCAGCAGCAGCGGCGTCACCCATCACCTGTTCTGGCGCAGGTAGCCGGTCCGGATCAATGCGGCTTTGTTGCACTCTGAGCGACTGAAACCCGCATTGATCCCGACCCGAGGGACGAGGCGAGGTTCCGGGGGGGGAGGCGGGGTATGTCAGCCCCGCAGACCCCAGTGCTCGATCCAGTCGAGTGCAGACATCTGTCCCGGGCCGATGCCTGCGTTGCGGGCCGACGCCTCGGCATTGCGGACAAGGGACGCGAAATCCAGTACCCGACGCCTCAGCAGGTCCTCGGCACTGTCTCCCCCGTGCGAGTGATCGACCCCGATGTGTACGACGCGAAGGCCGTCGGGAATCAGCTCGTCGGGCAGGCCGGCCTTGGTGGCCCGTCCGATCACTTTCTGCGCCAGGGCGAGTGACGGCTGAGACAGGGCGATGCCGTCGACGCAGGATCCTCGTGCCTTCTCCGACGCCTTCTTCTCTTCCCAGACTCGCTCTTGCTCGGCGATGTCGATGGGCCCTGCGTTCGTGCGACCGAGGTGCGGGCTTCGGTGGGTGAGTTTGGCAACGAGTCCCGCGGCGACGTCGTCGACATCGAATGCGTTCTCGGCGGCATCCTGAGCGATTCTGGAATGAAAGAGCACCTGCAGCAACAGGTCTCCGAGTTCTTCGCGCAGGTCCACCAGGTTGCCCGCGGCGATGGCGTCGAGCAGCTCGTATGTTTCTTCGAGGAGGTACCCGCGCAACGACTCGTGGGTCTGCTGCGCTTCCCATCCGCCGAGGGTGCGCAGCCGATCCATCAATCGGACTGCCGCGATGAGGTCGTCACCGGGAAGCTTCTCGGCGGCGATCACCCGTTCGCCGCGCGCGATCCGTTCCTGGACGTCGGGGTTGGCAGGATCGGTGCTCACCAGCACTGCGTCGACGGCGTCGGGCGCAGCGGTTCCCGAGAACAGCCACCGTACTCGCACCGGCACTTCTTCGGTGAACTGCACTGCGCCGCCGAGGAATTCGACAGCATCCACCGGTACTTGCGTGGGTCGAACAGGGTCGAGCAGAACTACCGTCACCGCTACACCCCCACTGTTTGCTCCAACAACACCGACCGAGATGGCTTCCCGTCCAAGGATAGGATGAGATCGGCGATGAACTGCACCAATTCGACGTCGCGCACGCGCGCCGCCCCCACCCCGCCGCCTTCGACGCGCGGCAGCGGTAACTGCACCACACCGGTGGTGGCCCGGTACGCAGCGCTCGGGTAGAGCCGCTTGAGTCGGATCTGCTTGGAATCGGGTAGGTCCATCGGAGCCAGCTTCACCTGCGTTCCGGCAACATTGACGTCGGTCAGGCCGTACTCCTTGGCGATCAGGCGCAGCTTGGCGATGGACACCAGTCGTCCGACCTCCTCGGGCAGCGGGCCGTACCGGTCGACGAGTTCCTCGATGACCGCGTCGATACCCTCGGAATCGGCTGCCGCAGCAAGCTTTCGATAGCCCTCGAGACGCAACCGATCGCTGGTGACGTAGTCGGGTGGGATGTTGGCGTCGACGGGGAGGTCGATGCGTACTTCCTTGGGTGCCTCGTCGGTGGTGATGGGCTTTCCGTCGGCGGCCGCGCGGTACGCCTCGACGGCTTCACCGACGAGCCGCACGTACAGGTCGAATCCGACGCCCGCCACGTGGCCGGACTGCTCGGCTCCCAGAACGTTTCCGGCACCACGGATTTCGAGGTCCTTCATCGCCACGGCCATACCGGCACCGAGGTCGGAGTTCTGCGAGATGGTCGCCAACCGGTCGTAGGCGGTCTCGGTGAGCGGCTTCTCCGGCGGGTACAGGAAGTATGCGTAACCGCGCTCGCGGCTGCGGCCCACTCGACCACGGAGCTGGTGCAGCTGGGACAGGCCGAGTGAATCGGACCGCTCCACGATCAGCGTGTTGGCGTTGGAGATGTCGAGGCCGGTCTCGATGATGGTGGTACACACCAGTACGTCGGTCTCACGTTGCCAGAAACCTTGAACGGTGCGTTCGAGTGTTTCCTCGTTCATCTGACCGTGCGCTGTGGCCACCCGCGCCTCGGGAACCAGATCGCGAATCTTCTTGGCGGCCTTGTCGATCGAGCTGACTCGGTTGTGCACGAAGAACACTTGGCCGTCGCGCAACAGCTCACGCCTGATGGCCGCCGCGACCTGCTTGTCGTTGTACGCACCCACGTAGGTGAGCACCGGGTGCCGCTCCTCGGGCGGAGTGAGGATGGTCGACATCTCACGGATCCCGGCGAGGCTCATCTCGAGCGTTCGCGGAATCGGAGTCGCAGACATCGTCAGGACGTCCACGTGAGTTCGGAGCGACTTGATGTGCTCCTTGTGCTCGACGCCGAAGCGCTGCTCCTCGTCGACGACGACCAACCCGAGGTCCTTCCAGGCGACACCGGTCTGCAGAAGACGGTGCGTACCGACGACGATGTCGACCGTCCCGTCGGCCAGCCCGGCCATGACCTCCTTGGATTCGGAGCCATGGGTGAACCGGGAGAGCCCCTTGACGGTCACCGGGAACGACGCCATGCGCGCGGTGAAGGTCTGCAGATGCTGTTGCGCCAGAAGCGTTGTCGGAACCAGTACGGCGACCTGCTTGCCGTCCTGCACTGCCTTGAACGCGGCGCGAACCGCGATCTCGGTCTTGCCGTAGCCGACGTCACCGAGAATGACGCGGTCCATCGGAACCGCCTTCTCCATGTCGGCCTTGACGTCGGTGATGGCTGTCATCTGGTCGACCGTCTCGGTGAAGCCGAACGCATCTTCCATCTCGAGCTGCCACGGGGTGTCGGGTCCGAAAGCGTGCCCGGGAGCGGCCTGACGAGCGGCGTACAGCTGCACGAGTTCGCCGGCGATCTCGCGAACTGCCTTACGCGCCTTGCGTTTGGTGTTGGCCCAGTCGGATCCGCCGAGCTTGCTCAGAGACGGCAGCTCACCACCGACGTAGCGCGAGAGCTGATCGAGCGAGTCCATCGGGACGAAGAGTCGGTCTCCGGGATGGCCACGCTTGCTGGGTGCGTACTCCACGACGAGGTATTCGCGTCGGGCACCGCCGATGGTGCGTTCGACCATCTCGACGAATCGACCGATGCCGTGCTGATCGTGCACGACACTGTCGCCGGCGACGAGGGCGAGCGGATCGACCTGATTACGACGCTTCGCGGGGAGCTTGCGTCCCTCGCCCGCTGCGGCCACGCGGTTGCCGGTCAGATCGCTCTCGGTGACGACCACGAGTTTCGCGTCGGGAAACACCAGGCCGTCGTGCAACGATCCGCACAGAACATTCACAACGTCGGCTACCGGAACCGCACCGGAATCGAGATGTGTCGCAGGCACTTCGGCCTCGGCGAGACGTTCGATGATGCGGGTGGCGGTACCTGCGCCCGCGACGGAGATGACCGCCCGACCACCGGTGGCGATATGCGCTCGCAGGGTCGCGAACAGGGCCGTCAGCGCCTCCTCGGACCCCCGAACCTCCGGGACCGAATCGACGGCGAGCTCGACTTCTTCCCCGTTGCCGGATGCCAACGGGCTGATGGTCCACCACGGCCGACCGTGCACCTGCGCGGACTCGCGTACCTGCCGAAGCGAACGGTAGGCCGAGGCACCGAGATCGAGTGACGCACCTTCGAGGCTGGAGGTGTCGAGGGTGGAGGTATCGAGCGGCGCAGCTCCACCGATCGATGCTGCCGTCCAGGATGCTTCGAGGAACTCCTGGCCCGTGCGCACCAGATCTGTTGCGCGCGTGCGGATTCGCTCGGGGTCGCAGAGCAATACGTGTGTTCCTGCGGGGAGGGTATCGGCGAGCAACTGCAACTCACCCGGCTGCAGCAGCGGCAGCAACGCCTCCATGCCCTCTACCGGGACGCCGGCGGACAGCTTGTCGAGCATCTCGACCAACGCGGTATCGCCGGCATTGTCGGCTGCGAGAACCGCGGCGCGGTCGCGGACTTCCTGTGTGAGCAGCAGTTCGCGGCACGGCGGAGCGATGACGAAATCGACCTCGTGGTCGGGTAGCGAACGCTGATCGGAGACCGCGAACGCGCGGAGTTCGGTGATCTCGTCGCCCCAGAATTCCACGCGCACCGGGTGATCTGCCGTCGGCGAGAAGAGGTCGAGGATGCCGCCGCGGACGGCGAACTCGCCGCGCTTACCGACCATGTCCACACGCAGGTAGCCGAACTCGACGAGACGGTGGATCAAGCCGTCGAAGTCGATGTCCAGGCCGACCTTCAGGGTCACGGGTTCGATCTCGCCGAGACCGGGAGCCATGGGCTGCACCAACGAGCGGACGGTGGTGACGATGACGCGCAGAGGATCGCCGTAATCGGTGTCACCGGGGCGAGCAAGCCGGCGGAGCACGTCCAGTCGCTTGCCGACGGTGTCGGCGCTCGGTGAGAGTCGCTCGTGCGGCAGCGTTTCCCACGACGGGAACATGACCACGCCGCCGCCGAGGATCTGGCGGAGTTCGTCGGTGAGATCGTCCGCTTCCCGCCCGGTGGCGGTGACGATCAACAGCTGAGCGTGTTGCGCGATCGCGGCGGCGACGAACGGGCGAACCGAGTGCGGTCCGATCAGCGTGTGCTCGGCGGTTCCGATCGCGTCGGCGACGGCCACCATGGACGAATCGGTCAGCGCGACGCTGGCCAGACCCGAGAGTTGCAGCGCCGCGTCGGGAACGATCGGGGCCGGCCCGGATGGAGAAATGGCAGGCAGAGAATCGGAAGACAACAGCAATGCTCCTACACGCGATTCGAGGCGACGGTTGCATACGCACAGTCATGGACGAGTCTATGGGAGTACACCGACAGCCCGGCAGGCGGGAGAGGCCGACGGGCTACGTCAGAGCTGCATCCACCATCGCCGAGAGAGCCTCGGCAGCAGCAGCCGAGTCGTACTCCGGGTCGTGCAGGCGCTCGGTGACTATCGCGTCGATCCCACCGCCGACGATGATGGACAGGGTGCGTGAATCGACGCCTGCCGTCCCGCGAGTCCGGACGGATGCGTCGATGATGTCGGCCAACGGACGCCATCGGTCCTCCGGGGTGTGCCCCAGAGCAGAGTTGCCGAGCGCCTCGACCAACATGCGGGTGTGCGTCGGGTGATCGCGCAGGTGGCCGACCATCGCACGTACGTACGCCTGGGGGCCCTCCCGGGCGTCGACGGCCTCGACAGCGGCCGCCACATCCTCCACCAGTGCCGCGAGAACGAACCGATACGCGGCGTCGATCACTGCATCCTTGGTTCGGAAGTGATACAGCACAGCAGCTTTGGTGATCCCGGCATTGTCTGCAATGCGTGCGAGCGAGACCTTCGCGTACCCGTGCTGGGCGACCGAGTCGATCGTGACATCGATCAACTGAGCGCGTCGCGCCCGCTCGACGAAGCTCGGTTCTCTCGTTGCCACGATCGCCAGCCTACCGTACGGTTGAATTACTTACCGATCGGTTAGGAGATTCGAAATGACCGTCCGAACACCGAACACGCGGCGTCGATACCTGAAGATCGCCGCTGGGGCGTTGACCGTCGGCGCGCTCGTCCTCGCGTTCGCACTCCGGTCACCGTCACCGGTCGGCCATTGGAACAGCGCAGCGAGCGAGGACAGATTTCTCGCCGCTTACGACCGTGCGTTCGACGATCTGCCCGATCCGGCGGAGACGCTCGACATCAGAACTGACTATGGCGTCGTCCGCGTGTACCGATTCGAGGGCACCGGAACCTCCACGCACCCTCTGCTCTTGCTTCCCGGCCGCTCCTCGGCCACGCCGGTATGGGCGGCCAACCTGCCCGGCTTGCTGACGATAGGCGACGTCTACACCGTCGACCTGCTCGGCGAGCCGGGACGCAGCATCCAGGAACGGCCGATCACCAACGACGAGGACCAGGCCGCGTGGCTCGAACAGACACTCGACGCTCTGCCGACCGACAAGGTCCATCTCGTCGGTCTGTCGATCGGTGGGTGGACCGCAGCGAACCTGGCCCTACACGACAGCACGCACCTCGCCACACTCACGCTGATCGACCCGGCCCAGACCTTCGCCGACATTCCCTGGGGCACCGCGATTCGGGCCCTCCCTGCTGCCGTGCCGTGGCTCCCGAACTCCTGGCGGGACAGCTTCAACTCCTACACCGCGGGCGGTGCCGAGGTCGAGGACGTTCCCATCGCGGACATGATCGAAGCCGGGATGCAGGGCTACTCGCTGAAACTGCCGCAGCCCACGCGCATCGCCGAGGAGCGACTCGCGATGCTCGACCTGCCTGTCCTGGCCGTCATCGCGGGCAGGTCCGTGATGCACGACGCGCAGGAAGCAGTCGCCACGGCCGAGAAGACACTGCCCGACGGGACCGTCCGGCTCTATCCGGACGCCTCACATGCCGTCAACGGCGAGTATCCGGAACGACTGCGCGACGACATCGCTGACTTCGTGATGCGGTACCGGTAGTTACGGGCCGAAGCGGATCACTCGACGCGCCGCGAACTCGCGGAAATAGTCGAGTTTGTTGGCAGGAACCAGGGCCGGCAGCAGGTAATACCACAGGCGTTCCATGCGCGACGGCAGTTCCTCGGTGGTGGAGGTGGCGACCGCAACCATGTGCACGCCGGTGAGAATTTCCAGGACGAGCGAACCGATGGTGCGCGAATCCGAGTTGGGGTCGATGTCGCCCTGTGCGATGGCCTTGGCGGCGAGCCTGTCGAACGATTCGCTCCACCCGGCCATGACATTGCCCTCGGTGCCCCGGTAATCGCCGATCTGATGGCTCAATCGGAGCATGGCCGAGACCATGGGATCGCTGACCGACAGGTCGACGACGATGTAGGAGATGCCGATCGCCGCCTCGAGCGCCGGGATACGGCCGTCGTTGAACTGCGAGCAGGCCGTGGTCAGACGAGCGTTGCCCTCGTCGATGACCGCACGCGCCAGTTCTTCCTTGGACCCGAAATGGAAGTACAGCGCGCCTTTGGTGACCTGAGATTGAGAAATGATTTCGCTGAGGCTCGCGTTCGCGTACCCGAGGCGAAGGAAAACGTTCGCTGCGCCCGCGAGCACGGTGTCGCGGGTTATTTCAGCGCGGGCCTGCCTGACCATGGGATCCGCCTTCGCAATTCTGAACTGCCACTGCGCAAATTACGCCCGAACGGTACCACTGAGTGGCTTTACGTCTCATGCCAACATGCATCGGTCCGGTTGAGCACTACCTCGAGAGTGACGTAGCTCTCATGGCCGACAAAGGGGACGATACCCCTTCTTTCAACGCGAAGAGACGAAACCGAGTACTCATTCCTCGGTCAGTCGAGGGTCCGCTTCCAGATTTGTCAACCCGTTCCAGCACAAGTTGACCACGTGTGCTGCAACCACTTCTTTCGACGGTGTTCGTACGTCGAGCCACCATTGCGCCGTCATCGACACCATTCCGACCAAGGCCTGGGCGTACATCGGCGCGAACTCGGGATCGAGTCCGCGGCGAGAGAAATCCCCGGCCAGCATGTGCCCGACGCGACCGATGGCCTCGTTGAGCAACGACGAGTACTTGCCGTCCTCGGCGGCCGCAGGGGAATCGCGAACGAGAATGCGGAAACCGTCGGTCCGGTCCTCGATGTAGGTCAGCAGTGCAAGTGCGACACGTTCGACGCGAATCCGCGAGCGATTGAGGTCGAGCGATTTGGTGATCATCCCGAGAAGCGTCGACATCTCCCGGTCGACTATGACGGCGTAGAGACCTTCCTTGCCGCCGAAGTGCTCGTAGACGACCGGCTTGGACACGTTCGCGCGTCCGGCGATCTCCTCGACCGACGCGGCCTCGTACCCGCGTTCGGCGAACAGCGTCCGGCCCACCTCGATCAACTGCTCACGCCGTTGCGTCCCGGTCATTCGGACCCGAGGTGAGCGTTCCTGCTCGGAGGCTGCGCCTGTCATGGAAAACCGCTCCCGTTACCGACCCTGCATTTCCCGACGCCGGAATCGACGCCGCCTCCACACTAGCGATGTCCGATCCATCCGTTTGTCCTTGCCAATCTGGATCGCGGTTCGACTCACCACCACCTCGCGTGCGAGGATCGGTGCGCTCAGTGGGAGCGCAGCGGCAGACGAATGAGTCGTTCGATTCGTCGGCCACTGGTGAAACCGCTGGCCGTTTATCCGCCGTGGTGTAATGGCAGCACCTCTGATTTTGGTTCAGATAGTTCAGGTTCGAGTCCTGGCGGCGGAGCGAGCAACATCATTCATGCATTCCGTCATTCGCGTTACCGCCTGAGGAGCTCAATGCCTGTGCAGACCGCCGTGGTCGTTCTCGCTGCGGGTGCAGGTACCCGAATGCGGTCGAAGACTCCGAAAGTTCTGCATCCCCTCGCCGGACGCACCATGCTCGCGCACGCCCTCCACGCAGCCGCTGACCTGGGCCCCGACCACCTGGTGACCGTCGTCGGACACGATCGTGAACGAGTGACCGAGGCCGTCCAGGACCTTGCGGCCACCTTCGGTCGGACGATTCACACCGCCGTCCAGGATCGCCAGCTCGGCACCGGGCACGCCGTCCAGTGCGGCCTGGCTGCCCTCCCCGACGATTTCGAAGGCACGATCCTCGTCACCGCGGCCGACGTACCCCTGCTCGACGGCCACACTCTCAAGGCTCTGCTCGACGAGCATCTGAGCGCCCCCCGGCCCGCGGCCGCCACGGTTCTGACCTTCCTCCCCGACGATGCCAACGGCTACGGCCGTATCGTCCGCACCGACGACGGCGAAGTGGCCGAGATCGTCGAGCACGCCGACGCCACCCCCGCTCAAGTGCTGATCGGTGAGGTCAACTCCGGCGTCTACGCGTTCGACGCCGTTGCGCTGCGTACCGCCCTGGGCAAACTCAGCACCGCCAACGCTCAGCACGAGCTGTATCTGACCGACGTCGTCAAGATCAGCAAGGCCGACGGCAAAGCCGTCTACGGCACCCAGCTCGCCGATCCCGATCTGGTCGTGGGCGTCAACGACCGCGTCCAGCTGGCCCACGTCACCTCCGTGTTGAACCGTCACATCATCGAACGACACATGCGGGCCGGCGTCACCGTTGTGGATCCGTCGACCACCTGGATCGACATCGACGTCACCCTCGGCGCGGACGTCCGCATCGAACCCGGCGTCCAGCTCCACGGCAAGACCCACATCGCCGACGACGCGATCGTCGGACCCGACTCGACGCTGCGTGACGTCGAGATCGGCGAGCGCGCGTCGGTCGTGCGCACCCACGCCGAGCAGGCCGTGATCGGACCGGACGCCACCGTCGGACCGTTCACCTACCTGCGTCCCGGCACGGTGCTGGGCGAGGGCGGCAAGCTCGGGGCGTACGTCGAAACGAAGAATTCGACGATCGGCAAGCACACCAAGGTTCCGCACCTCACCTACGTTGGGGACGCCACGATCGGCGATTACAGCAACATCGGTTGCTCCAACGTCTTCGCCAACTACGACGGCGTCAACAAGAGCCGCACGGAAATCGGATCCCACGTACGGACCGGTTCCGACTCGACGTTCGTCGCTCCCGTACATGTGGGCGACGGCGCTTACACCGGTGCAGGAACAGTGGTTCGGGACGATGTTCCTCCCGGCGCGCTGGCCGTCTCCGGTGGCAAGCAACGCAATATCGAAGGCTGGGTCATCGACAACAGGCCCGGAACCGAAGCTGCGAAAGCAGCGGCGCTCGCAGATCGTGATCGGCACGAACAAAAGGACGGCGAAGAGCAGTGAGCACCCCCAATTGGATCGACAACCAGAAGAACCTGATGTTGTTTTCTGGTCGAGCACATCCGGAGTTGGCCGAGCAGGTCGCCAAGGAACTCGGGATCGAGATCACCCCGCAGACCGCGCGTGACTTCGCCAACGGCGAGATCTTCGTTCGCTTCGAGGAGTCGGTCCGCGGATCGGACGCCTTCGTGCTGCAGTCGCATCCGTTCCCGCTCAACACGTGGCTGATGGAACAGCTCATCATGATCGACGCGCTCAAGCGCGGATCGGCCAAGCGCATCACCGCGATCCTGCCGTTCTACCCGTACGCCCGTCAGGACAAGAAGCACCGGGGACGCGAGCCCATCTCCGCTCGTCTGGTCGCAGATCTGCTCAAGACCGCCGGTGCCGACCGCATCATCACCGTCGACCTGCACACCGATCAGATCCAGGGCTTCTTCGACGGCCCCGTCGATCACATGCACGCACACAGCCAGCTCGCCGATCACATCCGGGCGACCTACAGCCTCGAGCACATCACCGTGGTCTCCCCCGACTCCGGCCGCGTGCGCGTCGCCGAGAAGTGGGCCGACTCGTTCGACGGCGCGCCGCTGGCGTTCATCCACAAGACGCGTGACCCGTTGGTGCCGAACCAGGTCAAGTCCAACCGCGTCGTCGGTGACGTCGAAGGCCGCACCTGCATCCTCATCGACGACATGATCGACACCGGCGGCACCATCGCCGGTGCCGTGAAGGTGCTCAAGGAAGCCGGAGCCGGTGACGTCGTCATCGCCGCCACCCACGGCGTTCTGTCCCACCCGGCCGCCGAGCGTCTCGCGAACTGCGGTGCCAAGGAAGTCGTCGTCACCAACACTCTGCCGATCAGCGACGAGAAGCGCTTCGCAACACTGACCGAGCTCTCGATCGCGCCGCTGCTGGCTCGCACCATTCGCGAGGTCTTCGAAAACGGCTCCGTCACAAGCCTTTTTAACGGCAGCGCATAGTACCCCTGGGTCGTTCCGCAGGCCCCACTCCCGACCTCCAGGTCTGTTTCATCCCGCCCCGCCCACTCTCCGTCCGCGCCGCATGAACTACGTCACGTCCGTGACCGGAACCTGCAGCTCGCGAGACGGGGGTGTGCGGGGCGGGTTTTGTTGTCACCTAAGATGACTCGTCGTGATCGACGCAGACTCTCCCCACGGCCCGGCTGGAACTACTACGGTCAGAATTGCCCGATGGACGCCGGGCGGGTGCGTCTGGTGCGGTAGCACCGACAGCGTCGAGGACTTCCGAAACGAGCCGCGCTGCGGTCTGTGCCGCGAGAAGGAAGCCGTCATCGACGAGGCCAAGCACTTCATCGGGATGTATGGTCTGCGGCCCTTGGGCGGCACGCTGGCGTCCGAGGACGAAGAGGAGCGCGAGTACCGCGTCACCGCTCGGGATGCGCGTGAGGTGCTCAACCGTATCCGCCTCGAAAAGCTGCCCGATCCGGCTGCCGTCCGCAAAGCGTTGCGTCCCAGGGCCGCTGCTGCGGGGAACGCGCCGGCCTCTACGGCGTCCGGAGCGCCCGCCAAGGCACCGACGAAGAAGTCGCAAGCCGGTGTCACCGGCATCGATGCAATCGAACTGCAGTCCCGTGTGCAGAAGTTGCTCGGCCAGCTCACCTCCGTCGACGAGCAGATCAGCGCGCTCGACGGCGTGCAGGGCCTGCCGGCACGTGCTCGCATGAAGGATCTCGAACGGCAGCGCACCACCGTACTGTCGACTCTGGCCGCGCTCGAGAAGGCTCGTCGCCGCACCAACTGATCCACGTAGTCTGATCGAGTGCTGCGCAAGCGTTCGATCTCACGGCGGGTGCTCGATGTCACCTACGCCGTCGTCTTCGTTCTGCTCCTGCTGCCGTCCACGCTGAACGGAGCCTTCGGTACCGGAGCCGTCGGTGTGTTGGCCGGCTTCGGCGTCGCGTTGGCCATCCGGCGTCGCTCACCCCGATTGTCGTTGGCACTCGCCTGGGTTGTGGCCATCGTGCAGATGGTCAGCGGGGTGCTCCCCTTGTCTGCCAATACGGCAATCTTCGCGATTCTGTACTGCTCGGCCGCGTACGGCGACAGCGTCGTTCGACGCTTCGGGCTCGCGTCGGCCGTCGGCGGCGGAGTGATCGCGGCGCTGTACATGGCGTATGTGGACGGCAATCCGTTCGGCCCGCCCACGGAAGAGGGCTACCAGGAACCCCGGATCGCGCAGTTCGCCCTACTCCTCGCCGGCCTGTGGGCCATGCTGGGGTTGTCCTGGGCACTGGGCCGCCTCGCCTACGCCCGGCGCACCGCCATCGAATCCGCACACGCGCGCGAGCTCGCCGAAGTACATCAGGCCCGCGCCGAACACGAAGTGGCAATCGAGCAGGAGCGCAACAGAATTGCCCGCGACATGCACGACATCGTGGCGCATTCGCTGGCCGTGGTGATCGCGCAGGCCGACGGTGCACGCTATGTGCGCGCCGTCGATCCCGCTGCCGTCGACACTGCCCTGACGACCATCTCCGACACCGCGCGCGGGGCACTCTCCGACGTTCGGGTGTTGCTCGGACAACTTCGGCACAGTCAGGGCGATCTACCGAACCCGACACCCGACGATCTCGAGCGCCTGTTCGACCAGGTGCGCGCAACCGGACTGACCATCGACTCCTCGATCGACACCACGTCGGTGTCGTTGGGTGCCGGGGCGCACCTGGCGCTCTACCGGATCGCGCAGGAATCGCTGACCAATGCCCTACGTCACGGCGATCCCGACCAGCCGGTTACCGTCACTATCGAATCCGACTCCGCCGGCATCGAATTGACGGTGCGCAACAGTGTGTCCTCGGTGCGTTCGGCATCGGAATCGGGCGGCCACGGAATCGCCGGTATGAAGGAACGCGCCAGTCTCGCCGGTGGCATGTGCACCGCGTCCGGCGACGGCTCGTCGTGGACCGTGACTGCCTGGCTTCCTGCTGCCGGCTCGTCCACGAAGGGAATCAACTGATGGCCGATCGAATCAAGGTGGCTCTGGTCGACGATCAGCAGCTGTTCAGGGCGGGCATTCGCATGCTCATCTCCTCGCAGGCCGATCTGGAGTTCGTCGGTGAGGCGGGGAACGGAAAGGAAGCCGTGGAGCTCGCCGCGTCGGCGCGGCCCGACGTGATGCTCATGGACGTCCGGATGCCGGTGCTCGACGGTATCGCCGCGACCGAGCAGATCGTGGCCGCGTCCGATACTCCACCGCGCATTCTGGTGCTCACGACGTTCGATCTCGACGAGAGTGCGGCGCGAGCGATTCGTTCGGGGGCAAGTGGATTCGTACTCAAGGACGCGGACCCGGAATTTCTGCTCGCGGCGATCAGGACGGTTCATGCGGGCAACTCGGTGATTGCCGCGTCGGCGACGACGGGGCTGCTGGCGCACTTCACACCCACACCCGTGGTGCCGAAGGTCCCTGCAGAGTTCGCCACCCTCACCGCACGGGAGAAGGAGCTCTTCCGACTCACCGCCCGTGGGCTGAGCAACTCCGAGATCGCCGCGATGGAGTTCTTGAGCGAGGCGACGGTGAAGACGCACATCAGTCGAATCTTCGCCAAACTCGCGCTGCGCGATCGGGTGCAGTTGGTGGTCTACGCGTTCGAGCACGGACTCACTGGAGACTGACACCGAAGTCATCCTCCCGATGTACGAGGCGAAGACTCGCGCCTGATTACTCCGGTCCGCCGAATTCATAGCGTTGTGGGCATGACGATCACAGCAGGCCCCGTTGCCCGGGCATTTCAAGTCAGCAAACATTTCGGCGACTCGTCCAATCCGGTGAGCGCCCTCGACAACGTGTCTCTCGACATTCACGGCGGCCAGTTCACCGCCATCATGGGACCGTCCGGCTCCGGCAAATCGACCCTGATGCATGTGATGGCAGGACTGGACAACGCCAGCTCCGGACATCTGATGCTGGCCGGTGCCGACATCACAGCGGCCAACGACGACGCACTGACGACGCTGCGCCGCACGCAGGTCGGCTTCATCTTCCAGTCGTTCAATCTCGTTCCCACCCTTGATGTTCGGGGCAACATACTGCTGCCGTTCGAGCTCGACGGCCGCGCACCGACCGCCGAGGAGGCGGCCTGGATCGAGCAGCTCATCGACACTCTGGGATTGCAGGGGCGGGTGAACCACCGCCCGCATCAGCTCTCGGGTGGGCAGCAGCAGCGCGTCGCGATCGCCCGCGCGCTGGGTACGCGGCCACACCTCATCTTTGCCGACGAACCCACCGGCAACCTCGATTCTCGCACCGGCCGTGAGGTTCTCGGCCTACTCGCCGCAGCGGTGCGCGAGTACGGCCAGTCGATCGTGATGGTCACGCACGACCCCATCGCGGCCAGTTACGCCGATCGCATCGTCTTCCTCGCCGACGGTCACATCGTCAACGAACTGGGACGTTCGACGGCGGAGCAGATTTCGAGCTACATGCTGGGAATGGAGAGCGTCCGATGAGTGCGCTGACTTCGGCTCAGGCGTCGAAGGAGCACGGTGCCAGTCTTCTGGTCACGTCGCTGGCGTCGTTCTTCGGTGTGGTGTTGATTCAGGCGACCGCGTTCTTGGTCGATATCTTCGGCGGCGGGGAAGGCGGCGCGGCCATCACCGCGCTGTACAGCGTGGCCCTGGTGTTCATCGGTCTTGCACTGTATGTCGCGGCGGTGGTCACCTCGAACACGTTCGCGACGATCGTCGCGGGACGCACCCGCACCATCGCCCTTCTTCGGCTACTGGGTGCCCGGGCGCGTGACCTGCGTCGATCGGTGGCCAGGGAAGGCTTCCTCGTCGGGTTGTTCGGTGGTGCAGTCGGTGTGGTTCTCGGAATCGGTGCCAGTCACCTCGCGCGGGCGGTTGCGGTCTCGGCCGGTCAGTTGCCGGATGTGGAGTACACGTCCGTCCAGCCGCTGGTGATCCTGCCGGTCGTCATCGTGGTGCTGACGACTACCCTCGCGTCGTACGTCGGGTCTCGAAAGGTGTTGGACGTGACACCTGTTCAGGCCACGGGAGGCGCAGTGGACACGGGAGTGGAGGCTCCGCGGTCGCGTCGTATCAGGACGGTGCTGTCGATCGTGCTGATCGCGGGCGGAGTGGCGTTGCTCGGGCTCGGGATCCTGATCGGGATGGTGAACCCGACCGGCGTTCTGGTCGCGTTCCTCGGCGGTGTCGCCTCGTTCACCGGCATCATGGTCGGTGCCTATCGAATTCTGCCCGCGACGCTGAGGCTGGCCGGGAGACTGTTCGGCCGCGGACCTGCGGCGAGATTGGCCTCGGCCAACGCAATTCGCTATCCGGATCGCAGCACCCGCACCGCGGTGGGATTGCTGATCGGGGTGACGCTGGTGACCACGTTCGCCGTCGCGATGTACAGCTACCGGTCGATGCTCGTCAACGAGTACGACGAAGCCTCCGTCGACCAGGTACTCACCGTGACCGTAGGAATCATGACCGGACTGATCGGGTTCTCGGCTGTGATCGCGGCGGTCGGGATGGTGAACAACCTGCTGTTGAGCATTCTGCAGCGCACCCGAGAGATCGGTCTGTTGCGTGCACTCGGATTCACCCGCAAGCAGATTCGGGCGATGATCGTCTCGGAGAGCAGCCAGATGGTGGTCGCCTCGATGGGCTTCGGTCTGATTCTCGGCATCGGCTACGGCTGGGCCGCAGCACAATCGCTGCTGGGCTCACTGGATTCGCGCGGGCTCACGGCCCCCACTCTGCCGTGGGCCGTGATCGCCGGAACCGTGCTGTGCGGTGGACTCCTCGCGCTCGGGGCCTCACTGACTCCGGCACGACGGGCGAATCAAATTTCGCCGGTGGTCGCGTTGGCCGACGCCTGATCTCGAGGTCGGTGGTGCTCGGCGATGCCGGCCGGGCAGGGTTGCGCACTATCGACGCCGATCGACGGGATTCCGTCGATCGGCGGTCGTAGCGTGCACTGGTGCCCACTCTGCCGGGCACTGCCTGTGGATAACGTCATCGAGTTATCCACAATTGCGAGATTGCCACTGTTGCGCGGGCTCCCCAGCCGCAACGGTGTAGCAATGGGGGTTTACACAGTGCAACAGTTGGTGGCGCAAGGACTCAGTACGAGTGGCATTTCGAGGCGATCGCAGTCGGGAGAGCTCGTACGCCTGTTGCCGAAGGTCTACGCGACAGAGAAACCGGACTACTTCGGACTGTGCACCGGTGTGACTCTGTGGAAACCGAATGCCGTACTGAGCCACGAAAGTGCCGCCTGGTTGTGGGGACTGATCGAGTACGAACCGCGTCTGGTCGACGTCACGGTTGCCCCGAACGTCCAGTCGAGGTCGGTGCCATGGGTTCGAATTCATCGCCGACGCCTCATCGAGGTCCAGCTACACCGAGGCCTGCGAGTGGTGTCGCTGGAGCAGACATTCGTCGACGTCGCGACCTCGTTGTCGACGCCTGATCTCGAGAAGTTCTTCGACACCGCCATCGGCCATCATCTGCCGTGGCGACGGGTTGCCGAACTGTGCACCACGGCAAAGGGAATGCACGGGATGGCTGCCGTCCGGAAGCAGCTTGGAACATGCTGCCCGAGAACAAGATCCGAGCCGGAGCGCGTCGTAGCGCGGGCGTTGACCGCTCGCAACTTCCGCGATGGAGATCAATGCGCGCGTGGGGAAGTTCTACGGCGACCTGGTCGACTTTTCCGCACGAGTCATCGTCGAAATCGACGGCCGAGAGTTCCATACGGATTCCGCAACGTTCAACACCGATCGTCGACGCCAGAACGAGTTGGTACTCGATGGATGGTTGGTGCTGCGATACTCGGCGGCCACGGCGCTTGCGGACCTCGACCGCGTCGTGGACGAAATCATCACCGTGGTGCGGCGTCGTCGGAAATCGATCGCAGCAACGGACCGTCGACTCCCGTGAATACGCGGATGCGGCGGGCCAGGTTGCACGCTACGCGCGCTGATCGACGGGATCCCGTCGATCAGCGGTCGTAGCGTGCAATGGTGCCCACTCTGGCCGAGTAGGTCGCTACCCGCCCTTCCGAGCAAGGATGAGCGCGAAGCGAGATTCTGCATCGGACCACAGATGCTCGACGTCGAATCCTGCTGCAGCGAGTTCTTCTGTGATTCCCTCGGGCCGGAATTTCGCCGAGATCTCCGTGCGTAGGTCCTCACCGGCCTCGAAATGCACGTGCAGATCGAGGTCGGCGAGGTACACCTCCTGCGGCGAGGTAGCCCGCAGTCGCATCTCGATCCACTCCTGCTCGGCATTCCACAGCGCGACATGCTCGAAGGCATCGGGATCGAAGTTGCCGCCCAGGCGAGAGTTGATCACCGACAGCACGTTTCGATTGAACTGTGCAGTCACCCCGGCAGCGTCGTCGTACGCCGGCACGAGCACGTCCGGGTCGATGACCAAACCGACACCGAGAAGCAGATACTCGCCGGGATCCAGGGCGTCGGCGATGGCCTTCAGGAATTCCTTGCGCTCATCGGGCGTCAGATTACCGAGCGTTCCGCCGAGAAAAGCGATGGTCCGGCCATCGCCGCCCGGCAGATTGTGCAGGGTGTCGGTGAAATCGCTGACGATGCCGTGCACCTCGAGCGCCGGAAACTCCTGCGTGATCTGGCCGATGGCACCCTCGAGCGCCGAGATGGATACGTCCTGTGGCACATAAGTTTTCAGTGATCCGTGCTTGACTCCGGCGGAGAGCAGCAACTTCGTCTTCTCCGACGAGCCGGAACCGAGCTCGATCAACATGGTGGATTCGGTTGCCTCGGCGATGTCCAGAGCATGCTCCTCGAGGAGGGCGCGCTCGGTGCGTGTCGGGTAGTACTCCGGCAGCACCGTGATCTGCTCGAACAGCTCGCTGCCCAGAGCGTCGTAGAAGTACTTCGGCGAGAGCCACTTCGGTTCGGCAGTGAGACCGTCGCGCACGTCCTTGCGCAATTCGTCGACCAATGCTGTGTCGGCCAGATGTACGTCCACCGTGCTCATGAGGCTCCTTTACGATTCCAGGCTGGAAATGGTGAGGTCGGTTGTCGTGGCGACGACCATGCGTCGGTCGTCGATGAAAATCCAGTCGGGTCGATCATCGAGGGGTTCGGATGCGATCGTCACCGAATCCTCGGTCCGCAGAACCGACAGTGAATGATGCACCGCCGTGGCGTACATGCTCTCGCCGTCCGACAGTAGAAAGTTCAGACGAGCCTTGGGCGAGGTTGCGAGGACCCTACGAACCAGCATGCGCAGTGCCGACTCGGGATCGTGGGCGCGCAGCAGGGTCTGCAGCACGACCCACAGGGCGGCGGCATCGGTGGGCGCGGGCAACGCGAGCGCATCGATCGGCGGTACCTCCGACCACAATTCGGCCATCGACTGCGGCCAGCCGAACACCACACCGTTGTGACTGAACGCCCATCGGCCGTCGGTGAACGGGGCGCAGGCGCTGCGCTCGACCGGCATCCCGACGGTTGCCGATCGCACTGCAGCGATCACCGACCTCGACTGCACCTGCGGCAGAACATCGTCGACTGCCGGGTCTGTCCAGATGGGCATCGGGTTGCGGTAGCTGTGCACTGCACTCTTGCTGTCCCACCACGCGACACCGAATCCGTCGGCGTTGACGGTGCCGCCGCCGCGCATGTCGTTCGGTGCGAAGGATTGGGTGCGCAGTGAATGATCACCCTGCGTCAGCAGCGACCCGACAGAGGTGGCCGCGCCCAGATACCCGAGATGACGGCACATTCAGCTGGGCTCGACGTCGCGGGCCAACCGGAATCCGCTGAAGATCTGGCGGCGGATCGGGTGGTCCCAGTTGCGGAACGTGCCTCGACACGCCACCTCGTCGGTGCCGAACGAGCCACCGCGCAACACCTTGTAGTCGCCGCGGAGAAACACCTCGGAGTACTCGGCATAGGGGAACGCCTCGAACCCGGGGTACGGCTCGAAATCCGAGGAGGTCCACTCCCACACGTCACCGATGAGGTGATGCACACCGGCCGAGGAGGCACCGTCGGGATACGCGCCGACGTCCGCCGGTTCCAGATGCCGCTGATTCAGATTGGCATGTGCAGCAGTGGGTTCGGCGTCGCCCCACGGGTAGGCGTTGCTGGTGCGAGTGTCGGCGTCGAAACGCGCGGCCTTCTCCCACTCGGCCTCCGTCGGCAGACGCTTGCCTGCCCAGCGGGCGTAGGCGTCGGCCTCGAACCAGCACACGTGCACTACGGGCTGATGCGGGCGGACCGGCTTACGCACGCCGAAGCTGCGACGCCACCACGTGCCATCGGAGTCGGACTCCCAGAACTGCGGCGCGGTCAGGTTCGCGTCGAGGAGATGCTGCCAACCCTTCTCGGTCCACAGTTCACGGCGTTCGTAACCGCCGTCGGCAATGAAGTCCATGAACTGCGCGTTGGTGATCGGGGCCCGATCGATGGCGAAGGTCGGCACGTGCACGGCATGAGCCGGTCGCTCGTTGTCCAGTGCCCACGGGTCGAGCGAGGTCCCCATCGAGAACGGACCACCGGCAATGACGGCCTCACCCGACACCGGCACCACCGAGGCCGGTGAAGCAGGAGCCGTCAGAACCGCAGGCCCCGAACGCAATTGATGGGTCCCGAGCATGGTCTCGTCGTGCTGCTGCTCGTGCTGGGCGATCATGCCGAACGCGAAACCGTGCTTTTCGACCGGCCGACCCTCGAAAGTGCTGCGGCCGAGCACATCCCAGGCCTTGTCGCGGACGGTCCGAACGTAGACACGCGCCTCCTCCGGAGTGAGCAGCGGAAGCGACGTACGTGAAGAACGCGAGTGCTTGAACGCGTCGTACAGCTCGTCGATGTCCGGACGGACGGGGTCACGGCCCCCGACGTCGCGCACGAGCCAGAGTTCTTCCTGGCTACCGATGTGTGCGAGATCCCAGACCAGCGGACTCATCAACGGCGAATGCTGCGCCATCAGTTCGGTCTCGTCCACGCAGTCGGTGAGTGCTGCACTGCGGGCACGACTGCGAGTGAGGACCGTTTCGATCCTGCTCCTGAGTTGCTCAGCGCTCACACCGATTCCTTTCGAGTCTGAAATGCCCTTGTCGCCGTGTCGAATTCACTGGGGGGCTCGCCGGCACCGCACCGGCGAGATGCCGCCGACAGGTACTCGGAGAACTCGCCACCGACATCTGCTGCGAGGTCGAGCAATTCGGTTGCGGCGATGCGTAGGTCACGATCTGCCAGCCCGACGCGGGCCGCGTCGAGCCACCGTCCGGCCGTCCCGCCGCCGATCTCGGTGGCGCGTGCCACCAGTTCGGGTGTGGACAGCAGTGCCTCGAACGCCGCCGCCGGAACCACCCATTGACCGTCCGGCTGCGCGTCGAGATAGCGAATCTCGAGGTGCCCGCAGGCGCGTACCTGGGGGAACAGGGTGGTCAGGTGATAGTCGAGGTCACTGGAGTTCGGCGCGCGTCCGACGATGTCGGGATCGTCCAACCACTGAGCGAACGTGGTGCCCACCGGCGCTTCCCAGTTCTGGGTGCCGCCTTGGATGCAGAGCAGTGGAACGTCGAGTGCCCAGCGTGCGTAGTCGGCGATCGGGTCGCCGGTGTTCGGAGCCGCAGTTCTGCTGGAATCGGTTCTGCTGGAATCGAGTTCGATCCAGGTTCGCATCCGCTGCGATGCCCAGTTCCCCCCGGGCGCGCCGGCGAGTTCGGGAGAGCGCGCAAACGCGGCCACGAAGGCAGGACCGATGACGTGCAGCATGTGCCAGCGCGCGGCCACCTCGGCGCGATCACGTCCCGCGTCGACGCTCACCTGAGCCGCAGCGGTGTTGCACATCATCAACTTCCCGAAGGGGCCGATGGTGGTGAACCGATTCTCCATCGCGCAGTACCGCGGTAGAACGAGGAGGCGTTCGGGTGCCCGAACGGTATCGGCCGGAACAGATGCGATGTCGATGCCGGCACTACCGAGAATGTCCCGCAGCAGCCGCGCATCGGCGTCGAGCATCGGTGCGAGATGGGAAACGGATGCATAAGGCGAACTGGACAATTCGACCTGACCGCCGGGTTCGACGGTGACGATGCTGCCGCCCGGCAACGACAGGGCGGGTGACTCGGGATCGAGACTGCGCGGGGAATGAACACCGAGCGCAGCGGCCAGAGCTGAGAGGGTCGGACGGGTTCCGTCGTCGAGGGCGGTGAGCCACTCGAGTTCGGCACCGATGAGAGCCGGCGGCCCCAGTTTGAAACACACCTTCGACACATATGCCTCTGCTGCCGGGCGCGAGCTCAGCCCGAGAGACTTCTCGTTGGACGACACTTTTTCCTTCTTTCCGCACTCAACACGTTTTCCGCTTGGAGAACGTACCCAGCTGCGGGGATCGAAAACGCCGCGATCCCTCGTCTTGTCGAGGCTACCGATTGTGGAACTCTGGTGCCCGAGAGTTCGCCACCGAAAGGACGACCGATGCTCGATCACGACCGCATTCGACGCGACACCCCCGGCGCGTCGGGCCGGGTGTTCCTCGACAGCGCCGGATCCTCGTTACCTCCGACCGTCGTCCTCGATACTGCGATCGCGCACCTGCGACGGGAAGCAGAAATCGGTGGCTACCGGGCCGCACACGAACGACTCGATGACCTCGCCGCGGTCAAGACCTCGATCGGAACCTTGATCGGAGCCCCGGCGTCGACCATCGCACTGAGCGATTCTGCGACACGAGCCTGGACCGACTTCTTCTACTCGGTACCGCTGTCCCCTGGCGACCGAATCCTGCTGTGCGAGGCCGAATACGCCAGCAATGCCATCTCGGCCCTCCACCGCGCCGAGGTCACCGGTGCAACGGTGGAGATAGTCCCGAGTGACGAATCGGGACGCATCGACGTGCACGCACTGGAATCGATGCTCGACGACCGGGTGAAACTGGTCTCGGTGGTACACGCCCCCACCAACGGCGGCCTGATCAATCCCGCCCGCGCCGTCGCCGATCTCGCGCACCGCCACGGCGCACTGGTCCTGCTCGACGCCTGCCAGTCCATCGGGCAGATGCGCGTCGACGTCGAGGAACTGGGAGTCGATGCGCTCTCGGCCACCGGCCGCAAATGGCTGCGCGGCCCGCGCGGAACCGGCTTCCTCCACCTGCGACCGGGCTTGGCGTCGACGCTGCATCCGCCGGCTCTCGACTTGCACAGCGCCCAATGGGTCGACCGACAGACGTATCGAATGGCCGACGATGCCACGCGATTCGAGTTCTGGGAATGCGACGTCGCGGCCAGGCTCGCACTCGGCGCTGCCGTCGACTATCTACTCGAGCTCGGTCTCGACCGCGTCGAAGAAGCAGTCGCCGAACGCGCCGAATACCTGCGCGCCGGACTCCGGAGAATCCCCGGGGCGACGGTGCGGGATCTGGGCGATCGCAAGAGTGGCATCGTCTCGTTCACCGTCGACGGCGAAGATCCCGTCGCCGTGCGTGACCGACTCGCCGACAGCTCGGTGACGGTGACCGTCAGCCACCGCAGCTCGACGCGCCTGGACATGACGGGCCGGGGACTCGACGCCGTCGTTCGTGCATCTCCCCACTATTTCGTCACGTTCGCGGAACTGGACACGATGCTCGCTGCGCTCGCAGGTGCATGAAACTTCGGCGTCTGGGTCGAAGTTCCACTCACATAGGCAGCAACCCCGATTGCCGAGACCACCAGACCACCGACTCCGAGCCAGGTGATCGCATCACCGAACATGAGCCAGGCCCACAGCATCGTCGTCGGCGGAGTCAGATAGAGCAGCACGCTGGCGCGAGTGGGGCCGTTGCGACGCACCACGAACAGGTACGCGCCGTATGCCCCGAAGGTCGAGAGCACGACCGTCCAGGCGACAGCCGCGAGGAAGCCCGTCGTCATCGGCGGTGCGACATCGCCGGCCAGCGCGCTCCACGTCATGAATCCGACTGCACTGATGGAACATTGGATCGCCATCGCCAAGGGGATCGGCTCCTTGGGGTCGAGTATCCGTTGACCGATCGTGCCCACCGACAGTGCCAGCATCCCCGCAGCCGGTAGTAGATAGACCGGCCAGGCGAGATCGGCACCGGACAGGTCTCCGACCACCACCAGAGAGACACCCGCAATCCCGACGACGAGTCCCAGGGTCTGCCGTCCTCCGACGCGTTCGCCGAAGATCCGGCTCGACGCCATCGCGACCACCAGCGGCTGCAGTGCGGCGATCAACGCGGCGACACCGGGTGGCACGCCCATCCCGATGCCGGTGATGGTGGCACCGAGGTAGAGAAACTGACAGAACAGGCCGAGGACTGCGTGGATTCGGATGGCACGCCAGGTGGGGGTCAACTTCCGGTACCGGCACCACGCGATCAGCAGCGCGACGGCGGCGAGGTAGCGCCAGGCCAGAAGGGTGTGGGCCGGTGCTTCGGCGGTTCCGAGTTCTGCTCCGATGAAGCCCGAACTCCACAGCACCACCAGTGCAGTACCTGCGATGGCGTCGACGCGTGATCTCATGAACCGATGTAAACATACAGGTCTGTATACTTGCAGTGCACCTGCCGCTGACCAGCGCTTTCGAAAGGCAACCATGCTCGACAAGCCACTCACCCCGGCCGGAGAACGCATCCTGACCGTCGCCAGCGAACTGTTCTACGCCCGGGGCATCCGAGCCGTCGGAGTCGACCTCATCGCGGAGGAAGCCGGCACCACGAAGAAGACCCTGTATGACCGATTCGGCTCCAAGGACGGCCTGGTGCAGCGCTACCTCACCCGCCGATACGGTCTGTGGTGCGATCACGTGACGCAGTACGTCGAATCCCTCGAACCCGGCGACGCGCGCATCCTCGGGGTGTACGACGCCCTCGACATCTGGATGCGCGACAACCATCGTGGCTGCGGATTCGTCAACGCCTTCGCGGAGTTCGGCGGCACCGACAGCCCGGTGCTCGCGATCATCGAGTCCGAGAAGAACTGGACGAGATCGTTGTTCGCGCGACTAACCGGCGAAGCCGGATACCCCGATGCCGAACAGCTGGGAACACGGCTCGCGGTGCTGCACGAGGGCGCGGTGGTGATGGGGACGGCCGGCGGCCGTGATGATGCGATATCCGTGGCGCGTGGTGTTGCCGCCGAGTTGCTCGCTGCGCTCGCAAGTGAGTGACACTTCGTAGCAGGGGTCGAACTTCCACGCACATGACGTGGTCGTGTATTGTTTTCCAGGTTGTCTCGGCGAGGGTAGATCCGACGAATTCCGGGTCCACCGTTATCGACGCGGCTCGGCCCCGTTGGCCGCGCTCGATCGTGTCCGCCCCGACGAGCTTGACCGCCCGACGAAGTACGCCGCACGAACCACAGTTATCAGGAGCAGTAGCACCATGGCATCGAAGACCAACAATCTCACCGCACTCGTCCGCACCGAATTCGGCAAGGGCGCAGCACGCCGCACCCGCCGCGACGGCCTCGTGCCCGCCGTTCTGTACGGACACGCCACCGACCCCCGCCACCTCGCACTCGACGCCCGCGCATTCGCAGCAGTGCTCCGTAACAACGGAACCAACGCCGTGCTCACCCTCGACATCGACGGCACAGAGCAGGTTGCACTGACCAAGTCGATCGTCGTGCACCCGATCCGTCGCAGCATCGAGCACGCCGACCTCCTCGTCCTGAAGAAGGGCGAGCGCGTCACCGTCGAGGTCAACGTCATCGTCGAGGGCGACGCCGCCGCCGGCACGCTGGTCACCACCGACTCCACCTACGTCGAGATCGAAGCCGACGCACTGGAGATCCCGGAGTCCATCACCGTCTCCGTCGAGGGCGCGGAGATCGGCACGCAGATCACCGCAGGCGACCTGCAGCTGGAAGACGGCGTCGTGCTGATCTCCGACGCAGAACTCCTCCTTGTCAACGTCGTCGAGGCTCCGTCCGAGGAAGACCTCGAGGCCGATGGCGAAGGCACCGAGCCGATCACCGAGGAAGGCGAAGCCGAGACTCAGGAAGAGGCAGCGTCCGAGGACGAGAACAGCTCCGACGAGAGCTGATACTCACCCAGCACGAAAGAACGGCGCGCCACTTCTCACGGGAGGTGGCGCGCCGTTCGCCTTCGAATAGTCGATGAGAGAATGACGCACGTGAGCACCGAACCTGCCCCACTCGACGGGCCCGCACTGATCGTCGGCCTGGGAAATCCCGGTCCGCAGTACGAAAAGACCCGTCACAACGTGGGATTCATGGTGGCCGACGCCCTAGCCGGACGCATCGGCGGGGCGTTCTCCTCGCACAAGAAGTCCAACTCCGACATCGTGCAAGCCCGTCTCGGCAGCCGCTCGGTTGTCATCGCCAAGCCGCGCACCTTCATGAATCTCTCGGGACAGCCGGTGGCTGCGTTGGCGCGCTTCTTCTCGATCGAGCCGGCGAACATCGTGGTGGTGCACGACGAGCTGGACATCGACTTCGGTGCACTGCGGCTCAAACTCGGCGGCGGCGAAGGCGGCCACAACGGCCTCCGCTCGATCTCGCAGCACCTGAGCACCAAGGACTACCTGCGGGTGCGCGTCGGCGTCGGGCGGCCACCGGGGCGGATGGATCCGGCGTCGTTCGTGCTCAAGCCGTTCTCCGCGGCCGAGCGCAAGGATCTCGGCGTCGTCGTCGAGGAAGCCGCCGATGCCGCAGAGCTCCTGCTCTCGGCCGGCCTCGAAGCGGCACAGAACAGGGTGCACCCGCGCTGATCACGCCAGCAGCGACGCCGAATTCGCCCGTCGTAGTTTGCCGCTCGACGTCTTCGGAATACTGCCCGGCCCCAACACCGCAACGGTTCGCGGCCGCACACCCACCTCCGAGTGCACCGCGTGGATCACTTCACGTTCGATGCGCTTGACCTCGTCCGGCTTGTCCACGTCGTTGGTTTCCACTGCCACCGCGAAACTTTCGCGTTTGTCACCGGCATCGAGCCGGATGGCGACGGCATTGCCCGGCCGCACACCGGCAACAGTGCCCGCGGCCCGTTCGATGTCGGTGGGATAGATGTTGCGACCACCCATGATGATGACGTCCTTGATGCGCCCGCAGACGACCACCAGTTCGTCCTCGGTGATGTAGCCGACGTCGCCGGTATCGAGCCAGCCGTCGGCGTCGAGCGTCGACACCGGGCCCTCGACGGTGATGTATCCGGGCGTGACGGCCTTGCCGCGCACCTCGATGATGCCGACGCCCCGTGCGGTGAGCACCTGCCCCTCCTTGTCGACGACGCGTCCCTCCAACCCGGGGACGAACCTGCCGAGCGTCGCGAGGGAACGGGTGTTGCCGCGAGTGGACGGGACGGCGCGACCGAGGGTCTCGAGCAGGTCCGCGTCGACCACGTCGATCACCTGCCCCTGAGCGGGATCCGGAATCGACACTGCGAGAGTGGTTTCCGCCATTCCGTAGACCGGAGCCAGAGCCAGAGGGTTCAGCTTGTACTGGGCCCCGGCCTCGGCGAGCGCGATCATGGTGTCCGGATCGACCGGCTCGGCCCCGTTCCAGGCGTAACGCAGAGTCGACAGATCGAGATCCAGATCGTCCTCGGCCTGACGCAACCGCCGCGCCAGCAGCGAGTACGCGAAGTTGGGCGCTGCGGTGACGGTTCCGCGGTACTTGTGAATCAGCTTGGCCCACAACAGCGGCGAGCGCAGGAAGTCCAGTGGAGTGATGCTGACGACCTCGGCACCGACCTGCATCGGCACCGACAGAAAGCCCACCATCCCCATGTCGTGGAACAGTGGCAGCCAACTGACCATCACATCGGAATCGACATCGAATTCGATGCGGTCGATCATGGCGTAGGCATTGACGTAGAAGTTCTCGTGCGTGATCCGCACGGCCTTCGGCGAACCGGTCGAGCCGGACGTGAGTTGCTGCAGCGCGATATCGGACTCGGCTGTCGGCACCGGATCGATGTCGCGACCGGTCTTCATGTCCTCGATCTTCAGCACGGTGATGCCGCGCTCCTCGAGCACGGGTGCGGCGATGTCGAACGGAGCCCCGAGAATCACGGCCTTGGCCTCGATCATCCGTACGACGGTCTCGGTGTCCTCACCCCAGACGGCGAGGTCGGTCCTCGGAGTGGGCTGGTGCAGCATCGTCACCGATCCCCCGCGCATCCACGTCGCCTGGCACGCGGGCGCGATGTCCACCGGCTGACCGGCCAGGATCCCGATCGCGTCCCCGTGTTCGACGCCTGCGTCGGCCAGAGCTCCGGCCATTCGCCGCGCCTGCTCGTGGATCTCACCCCAGGACTGCCGAAGCGCCTCGTCGGGCTCGCCGGTGACCAGACCGTGCTTGCTGGTGCTCGCGGTCTCGAACATCTCTTCGGTGAACTTGCTCAACGCGCGTCTCCTCGTGAGGGATCTCCCGGCCCACCGTTCACAGTAGGCACTCCCGCCCCGACCGAGGGGAACAACGGGCCGCGTATCCTGAGAAATCGAATGCAGGATTTCTGCTCCGGCCACTCTTTCGGTGCCGCCCTTGCTACGAGAATGAGGTCTTCGTGAGTACCCCGTCCAGCACCCCCGACGTCGACGCAACGCTCGAAGGGTCCGGACCGGCAGCGCTCGACGAGTCCGGGACCACCCGAAGCCAGGCCAAAGAGCTCGAGACCGAGGTCGCGAGGCGTCGAACATTCGCGGTGATCTCGCACCCCGACGCCGGTAAGTCGACGCTCACCGAGGCTCTGGCCCTGCATGCACGTGTCATCTCCGAGGCCGGTGCCATCCACGGCAAAGCCGGCCGCCGCTCCACCGTCTCCGACTGGATGGAGATGGAGAAGGCCCGCGGTATCTCGGTGAGTTCGACTGCGCTGCAGTTCAATTACCAGACCTCGCCCGACGCCGAGATCACCAACGTCATCAACCTCGTCGACACCCCCGGTCACGCCGACTTCTCCGAGGACACCTACCGCGTGCTCACCGCCGTCGACGCGGCCGTGATGCTGATCGACGCCGCCAAGGGCCTCGAACCGCAGACCCTCAAGCTGTTCCAGGTGTGCCGCCAGTTCGGCATCCCGGTCATCACCGTCATCAACAAGTGGGACCGCCCGGGCCAGTCGCCGCTCGAGCTCCTCGACGAGATCGAGTCGCGGATCGGCCTGACGCCGACGCCTCTCTACTGGCCCGTCGGGATCGCCGGTGACTTCCGCGGCCTGCTCGACGTACAGGACGGCAGCTACATCCGCTTCACCCGGACCGCCGGTGGTGCGACCATCGCGCCCGAGGAATTCATGACGGCCGAGGCCGCGGCCGAACGTGAGGGCGTCGACTGGGACACCGCCGTCGAGGAGAGCGATCTGCTGATCTCGAGCGGTCAGCAGCACGATCAGGAGATGTTCCTGGCCGGTCAGACGTCGCCGGTGATCTTCGGCTCCGCGATGCTCAACTTCGGCGTCCGGCAGATTCTCGACACCCTCGTGGCCCTCGCGCCGCCACCCGGCCCGCGAGACGACGTCTCGGGCGGTGTACGCGAGGTCGACGACCCGTTCAGCGCCGTCGTGTTCAAGGTGCAGGCGGGCATGGACACCGCGCACCGCGACCGACTGGCTTTCATGCGTGTGGTCTCCGGAGTGTTCGAGCGCGGCATGGTCGTCACGCACTCGCAAACCAAGAAGCCGTTCACCACCAAGTACGCATTGACGGTGTTCGGTCGCGATCGTACGACCGTCGAGAACGCCTACCCGGGAGACATCGTCGGCCTCGTCAACGCGACCGCACTCGCCCCGGGTCACACGCTCTACACCGACAAGAAGGTCGAGTTCCCGCCCATTCCGTCGTTCGCACCCGAGCACTTCTCGGCCCTGCGCGTCGACAGCGCCGACAAGTACAAGAAGTTCCGCCGCGCCGTCGAGCAACTCGACTCCGAGGGCGTCGTTCAGGTGCTGCGCAACGACATTCGCGGCGACGCGTCCCCCGTACTCGCCGCCGTCGGACCCATGCAGTTCGAGGTGGTCACCGCACGAATGAAGACCGAGTTCGGCGTCGACGCTCGGATGGAACCACTCGGATACTCCCTTGCTCGACGCACCGACGCGGCCTCGGCCGTCGAGTTGGGTCGCCAACGCGGTGTCGAGGTCTTCACCCGCACCGACGGCGCGCTGCTGGCGCTGGTGAGCGACAAGTGGCGTCTGCAGTACATCCAGAAAGAAATGCCCGAGCTGACCCTCGAACCACTCGTCGCCGCGGGTGATCAGTAGCACCCCGTGCTGATCGATCTGCTCGACGCAGAATTCTCCGTTCTGGGGCACCCGATTCTGTGGCGTGAGGTGGTCGGCAACGGTTTCGGCTTGCTCTCGGCGATCGGCGGGATGCGCCGCGTCGTATGGGCGTGGCCGGTGGGGATCATCGGAAATGCGCTGCTGTTCACCGTCTTTCTGGGCGGCGTGTTCCACACTCCGCAGGCGCTCGATCTGTACGGCCAGGCCGGGCGACAGCTGATGTTCATCGCCGTGAGCGTCTACGGGTTGATGCGCTGGCTGCGGGACTCGAAGCGATCGGGGGCCGCGGTTCTACCGCGGTGGGGCACAGCGCGGGAGCGGACGGCGATGATCGTCGTCGCGATCGTCGGCACGGTGGTGTTCGCGCAGCTGTTCGGCTACCTCGGCTCGTTCGGCAAGTGGGCCGACGCGTGGATTTTCACCGGATCCATGCTGGCGACCTTCGGAATGGCGCGTGGACTCACCGAGTTCTGGCTGATCTGGATAGCGGTGGACATCGTGGGCGTTCCGTTGCTGATCGTCGCCGGGTTCTATCCATCCGCGGTTCTCTACCTCGTGTACGCCGCGTTCGTGGCCTGGGGATTTGCGGTGTGGTTCAGGATCCAGAACAAGAACTTCGGTCAAAAAATGGCGTCTTAAACAATCGTGATGCTACTCTCAGTGGGTCCGAACAAACTTCGAGTACGTTTTTGCGTGCTCGACGCCGAGTAGCCCGTCCTGATCGATACCCGATCGTGACATCTCGGCGCGGAACCACCTGGGAATCACGATGAAGTGGACAACGACATGACTAAGGGATCGAACTACCCATTGGCCGGGATCAAGGTCGGTGGCGCTCCCGCGCATCGTTTGGCGACGCCGCCGAAGTCCGACTCCGCTTCACCCGCCGGTGGCCGCACCGATTCTTCGGCGGCTGCGCCCGCCGAGAAGGCGGCCGAGACCCCTATCACCGAGAAGTCGGAGGCAGTGGTCACGTCCACCGAGAAGGCGTCCGCAACAACGCCTGCACCAGCAACGTCGTCCGCCACGGATTCAACGACCCCCCGCGCGGATCGACGTCGTCCAGAGAAGCCCGCCACGGAATCGAACGAGGTTGAAGTGACTACAAGCGATCAGATCTCAGAACACGGCCTGCCCACCAACGGCCGCTCTACCACTCACGGCTCCAGCGCCGGCACGTCGCCGTCGCTCGGTCGCGGCCAGGGACCCGACCGTCGCACCGCCATGGGCGTCGCCTCGGTACGCATCGCAGGCCGCTTGACCCAGAACGAGCTCGGCAGCCGCACCGGAGACATCCGCACCCCCGACACCTCCGTCGGCCCCGACGAGCTGCTCCAGCTCCTCGGCGAATACCTCGTCTCGGGTGGCCTGCAGAACCCCGAGATCCACGTGCGCTCCAACGGCCAGACCATCGTGCTGGACCTGCAGAACCCCGCCAAGGGCTACCGCTGACCCGTAGCGGTCACAACAGCTGCTGGAATGCCTCTGGTCGCACCATCTCGAGTACCAGAGGCTTCCATTGCGGCGCTCGGTCCTTGTCGACCAACACTGCACGAACGCCCTCGGCGAAGTCCGGTTCGGTGATGATCCACGTCGCCATCCGCAACTCCCGATCGAGGCATTCACGCAACGTACTGCCGGCCCCGCGTGTGATCAGCGCGTCGGTCGCCATCAGGGACGTCGGCGACAGCGTCGCCAACTGAGTCTTCGTGGTCCGCGACCAGGGTGTGTCGCACACCAGAGCATCGATGATGTCGACGAGTGAGTTCCTCTCGAACACTGCTGCCACCGCCTCCGCATCGAACGACAGCTCGGTCGTCGGCGGCGCAGTGGTGTGTCGATCCAACACCTCGTGCAGATCCACGCCTGCGAGAATGTCCGCCTTCAGAGCCGACACGACCTCACTCGGGCAGAAATGCGTCGCCAATCCCAGCGCGAGCGCGTCGGATCCGGTGATACGAGTTCCCGTCAGCGCCAGGTAGCGTCCGACATGGCCTGGCAGACGCGAGAGAAAGTAGCTCGACCCCACGTCCGGCACAAAACCGATCGCCGTCTCCGGCATGGCCAACACGGCGTTCTCTGTGACGATGCGGATGCCGCCGTGAATCGAGATACCCAAGCCACCGCCGAAAGCCGCAGCTTCGATGACGGCGATGTACGGCTTGGGGTAGTCGGCAATCAACTCGTCGAGGTCGTACTCCGCCGCGAAATACGCCGGACCGGCCTCGTGGTCACCGTCGACGACGGCCTGCCGAATCGCCTTGATGTCGCCGCCCGCGCAGAACGCCCGAGGTGAACTGCTCGTCACCAGAACGGAAGTGACCGCATCGTCGTCTCGCCACGCATCGAGTGCGGCGCGGATGCCGTCGATCATGGCACCGTTCAACGAGTTCAGAGCCTCCGGCCGGTTCAGGACGATATGCCCTACGCCACCCACGATCTCGGCTTCGACAACGGCCACTGTTGACTCCTTCACACGCAGATCGTTCGACGCGTAACAGTAGCGCTATTCGCGAGCCTCGACCGACCGCGGACGCGCGTCACCGGGAATGTCGGTGGTGAGACAGGGCCGCTCTTCTGCAGTGAACCAACCGCGATAGAGAAACAGCTGTCCGAGCACCGGGCTCTTCACCTCGATCTCGATGCGATGGCGTTCCTCGGCCGCATCCCACCACTCCCGACCGATCGTCAACGCCGACGCCACCTTCGGCAACTTCGGTGCCACAGGGCCCAGCAGGAATCGCGGCACCTCGCTCTCGAGCACCAGGCCACCATCGGCATCGACCTCACACCTGGTGTGCACCACCATGTCCGACGAGAAACCCAGGTAGTCCAAGGCATACGTGTCGGACTCGGCGGAGGACACCATCACCGAATTCATCCCCTGCGGGCGACCCGCGAAAGCGAAGCGACGCACGAAAGACATTGTCTCGCGGCCCAGTTCGTCGACATACGCATAGTTGGCGATGGTGAACGGCACGTCCTTGCCGACACCGGCGGGAAAGAGACCACGTTTGCGTCCGGCCCACAGCAACGGCGGCGGCACGAGCCGAGAATGCGTCATCTCCTCCATCACGCCCACCCCGAACTGAGCAAGATTGTCCGAGGACTGCAATCCGAAGCGCCACTGAACCTTGGGATGCAGACGAGCAAAATCCGAACCGAGTACTTCCGCGACGACCGATGTCATGACTCCAGTATGCGCTGCGCGCATGTGAGCGAAACTTCGTAGTGGGCTACGAAATACCACTCACATGCGGCGGAGCCGCTCACTCGAGCTCGGCGGCCAGTTCCATCCATCGTTCCTCGGCGACATCCTTGTCGGCGAGGACCTGCTTGAGCTCGGTGTCGAGGGCGACGAGCTTGCCCTGCTCGGTGGACGCGTCGACGAGTTCGGCGTGCAACTCGACCTCACGCTTGGAGAGCCGAAGCACGAGCTTCTCGAGCTTGCTGAGTTCCTTGCGGGCTGCGCGCTCGGAGGCCGCATCACGGGTGGCCTTGCGCGGTGCCCCGCCGGTGGTCAACGAGTCCGGCGTCGCGTCGGCGGCGAGAACCGCGCGGCGACGCAGGTACTCGTCGATGCCGCCGGGAAGATTGGTGAGTTTGCCGTCGCCGAACAATGCCCACGTCGAATCACAGATGCGCTCGATCAGGTACCGATCGTGGCTGATGACAACGAGAGTGCCCGCCCAGCCGTCGAGGATGTCCTCGAGCTGCTGCAGGGTGTCGATGTCCAAATCATTGGTGGGCTCGTCGAGCAGCAGCACGTTCGGCTCGGCCATCAACACGCGAGTGAGCTGCAGCCGACGACGCTCACCGCCGGAGAGATCGCCGACGGGGGTGCGCTGACGTGCCGGGGTGAAGCCGAGCCGCTCCGCGAGCTGGCCGGCAGAAATCTCTCGGTCGCCCAGGGTGATCCGCTCGGCCACTTCCTTGACCGCATCGAGAACACGCAGCTTCTTGGGTAGGTCGTCCAATTCCTGCTTCAGCCAACCAATCTTGACGGTCTGGCCCTGGATGCGCTTGCCTGCAGCAGGCTGCAGTTCACCGGCGAGCGTGCGGAGCATCGTCGTCTTACCCGAACCGTTGACGCCGACGAGACCGACGCGCTCACCGGGAGCCAGACGCCAGGTGAAGTCCTTCACCAATTCGCGGCCGTCGGGGGTCTCCAGGCGCGCGTCCTCGAGTTCGATGACGACCTTGCCGAGACGGCGCTGAGCAAACGAGGACAACGCGACGGAGTCGCGCGGGGCGGGAACGTCGGCGATCAGAGCCTCGGCCGCCTCGATGCGGTACTTCGGCTTGGATGTGCGGGCCGGGGCACCGCGGCGCAGCCACGCCAACTCCTTGCGCGCGAGGTTGCGTCGCCGCTCCTCGGACGCGTCGGCCTGACGGGACCGCTCGGCGCGGGCGAACACCCAGTCGTTGTAGCCACCCTCGTAGGCCTCGACGCCGCCGCCGACCACTTCCCACGTGCGATTGGCGACGGTGTCGAGGAACCAGCGATCGTGGGTGACGACCACCAGCGCGCTGCGACGGTCGACCAGGTGGGCGGCCAACCACTGCACACCCTCGACGTCGAGGTGGTTCGTCGGCTCGTCGAGCACCAGCAGGTCGAGGTCCTGAACCAGGGCCGCTGCCAACGCAACTCGTCGACGCTCGCCGCCAGAGAGGTTGTCGATCGGTGCGTCGAGTCCCGAACTACCTGCAGGCCCGAGGTCGGCAATGCCGATGCCCGTCAAGATGTTTCGCACTCGCGAGTCACCCGCCCACTCGTGCTCGGCCATTCCGAGTGGGTCGAGGACCACCTGGCCGACGGTCGACCCGGGCGGCAGCACGCCGCGCTGCGTGACGACGGCCATCCGTAGGCCGTTGACCCGGCTGACGCGTCCCGAATCGGGCGGCTCGATGCCGGCGAGAACTTCGAGGGTGGTGGTCTTACCGCCGCCGTTGAGGCCGACCATGCCAATGCGTTCGCCCTCCTGCACGCCGAGCGAGACGCCGTCGAGCAGCGGCTTGACACCGAAGGACTTGCTGACGTTTTCGAGGTTGACGAGATTGACCATCAGGAAAAACCAATCGATTCGGTAGTGACAACACGAGCACCGGGAACCGGTCCACTCGCAACACGGACGGTGCGGCACACGCCTGCACCGGACAATTCAGCGCTCACCGACACCGCAGCGTCGGCGTCGGCGCACAGGAACGCGCAGGTGGGGCCTGAGCCCGACACGATGCCCGCCAACGCCCCGGCCGTGACTCCCGCACGCAGCGTGCGACGCAACTGCGGCATCAGCGACACCGCAGCGGCCTGCAGGTCGTTGCCGAGCAACGGCGCGAGCGCGCGCGCATCGCCGGACGCCAGCGCATGCATCAGATCCTCGGTGCCGCCGAGACGAGGCGGATCACCCTTGGCGCGCAACTCGTCGAGTTCGTTGTAGACGGCAGGCGTTTGCAGACCGCCCTTCGCCAACGCCAGCACCCAGTGAAAACTGTTGCGCGAGAGCACCGGAAGAAGCTTCTCCCCGCGACCGGTTCCGACCGCGGTTCCGCCGTGCAACGAGAACGGCACGTCGCTGCCGAGTTGGGCCGCCACCTCGTCGAGCTCGTCGCGCGAGAGATCGAGATGCCACATCGCGTTCAGCGCCACCAGGGTCGCGGCGGCATCGGCGCTTCCGCCTGCCATCCCACCGGCCACCGGAATTCCCTTGTCGATGGTGATCTCCACCGATGGCTCTCGCCCGACCCGATGCCCCAGCAACTCGGCGGCCTTCCACACCAGATTCCGTGAATCGGTGGGAACCACCCTCGCGTCGTCGCCGCGCACCCGAACCGAGAGTGTCTTGGCCGGAACCACCGACAGTTCGTCCGAGAGCGAGAGCGCCTGGAACACCGTCGTCAGCTCGTGGAAGCCGTCGGGACGCAGGTCACCGACCGACAGATGCAAATTCACCTTCGACGGGGCCCGAACGACGACGGGTGTGGGAACGACAGACAGCACGAGTAACCACAGTAGTGGAGAAACAGCGGCCGAGTTCACCACCAGAGCGGGGTCCGTCGGCCAATGCGGACCGTAGTTGTCCGCATTGCGTGGCATCGTGGCCTCATGAAGGAAACATCGGCTCGGTTGTTGCGGCTGTTGTCTCTGCTGCAGACGCGTCGTGACTGGGCGGGCGCGGAATTGGCGGATCGGCTCGACGTCACTCCTCGCACGCTGCGGCGCGATGTGGACAAGCTGCGCGACATCGGTTATCCGGTCAATGCGACGCCGGGTGTCGGTGGTGGCTATCAGCTCGGTCCCGGCGCGGAGATGCCTCCGCTGTTGCTCGACGACGACGAGGCGCTGGCGGTGGCGTTCGGGTTGCAGTCCGCCGCCGGGGGCTCGGTCGCCGGCATCGGGGAGGCGTCGTTGCGGGCGTTGACGAAGTTGCGGCAGGTCATGCCGTCGCGCATCCAACATCGGCTCGACGCGTTGCGCATCGACGTGGTGGACAGGACTCCGCGTTCGGCGGTGGATGCGTCGGTGTTGTCCACGGTGGCGGCGGTGTGTCACGCACACGAGCGGTTGCGGTTCGATTACTGCAAGCACGACGGTTCCGAGTCCAGGCGCGAGGTGGAGCCGTACAGCCTGGTGCGGGCGGGAGCGCGCTGGTATCTGCTGGGTTGGGATGTGCTGCGGGAGGATTGGCGGTCGTATCGGGTGGATCGCCTGACTCCGAAGATTCCGACGGGTCCGCGGTTCACGCCCCGGGAACTTCCGCCGGGCGGTGCGGCGGCCTTCGTCTCGAAGGGAATCGATCGAGCGTTCGCCCGAGTTCAGGCGCGGATCGCGTTGCACGCCCCGATCGAGACGATCGCCCCGATGATCGACGAGCAATGGGGCACACTCGAATCCATCGACGACAGTACCTGCGCAGTGGTGTTGGCCGGAGATTCGCTGCCCTCGATCGCGCGGTGGCTGGCGGCGTTCGACACCGATTTCACGGTGCTCGATCCACCGGAACTGCGCGAGGAATGCCGCATCGTCGCCGAGCGCCACGCGAGGCTGAACGAGCGATACCTCGCGGCGGTTCACCCTCCGGTAACCGGTACGTGAGTCAATGGGCAGATGACGACACCACTCGGTTTCGACCCGAAGTTCCTGGCCGACATCGACGTTCCGTTGCCCGATCGCGCTGACGTGGTGGTACTTCCGTACACGCACTTCTCGGTGTCCATCGACCCTGCCCGACGCCTCGCCGCGGTCACCGGCGTCAACATCGACGGCGCGAGCCTGCAGGATGTCGAGCGGGGAGACAACTGGCGACTCGACGATCGGCTACCGGCATCGCAGCAGGCAGGCAACGAGTTGTACTCGAACAACGACCTCGATCGCGGGCATCTGGTTCGCCGGCGAGATCCGGTGTGGGGTGAGCTTGCGGTGGCCAGGCGCGCCAACGAGGACACGTTCCACTACACGGTGTGCGCCCCGCAGACGGCGACTCTGAACCAGTCGAAGACACTGTGGCTGGGTCTCGAGGACTACGTGTTGGGAAACGCCGAGCAGTACGGCCGCAAGCTCTCGGTCTTCAGCGGCTGTATCTTCGCCGAAAACGATCCGATCTACCGCGGTGTCGCCATTCCTCGGCAATTCTTCAAGATCGCGGCGTGGTCGCAGGATTCGACTCCCGCATGCACCGGATACGTGCTCGACCAGTCGCCGTCCCTCGACCCGATCCTCGACAAACCGCTGCGACTCGAGACCGATCCCCCGCCTCTCGGCCCGTACCGGACGTACCAGGTTCCGGTGGCCGACATCGCGTCGATGACCGGTCTCGAGCTGGATGTCTTGATCGAGGCCGATCGCTACGCACCGGTGGCCGCGGCTCGCGCGGAGGCGTCGCGGTGGACCGAGCTGACGCGACAGTCGGACATCCACCTGTAGAGCGAGCCGTCAGGCTTCGGTGGCGGCCAAGCGGACGAACGCTGCGGCGTCGATGGTTTCGCCTCGCGCCGTCGGGTCGATTCCGGCCTCACGCAATCGGCGTTCGGCCGCCACCGGTGAGCCGGCCCACCCCGCCAGAGCTGCTCGTAAAGTCTTGCGCCGCTGCGCGAATGCGGCGTCGATCACCGCGAACACGGCCTTGCGATGCGCGGTGTCTGTCGGCCACGGCGGCTCGGCGTACCGATCGATGCGCACCAGGCCCGACTCGACTTTGGGTACCGGCCAGAACACCGAACGACCCACTGCGCCTGCCCTTTTGACATCACCGAAGAATCTGGCCTTGACGCTGGGGATGCCGTAGATCTTGCTTCCCGGTACCGCGGCGAGTCGATCGGCCACCTCGGCTTGAACCATCACCACGGCGACGCGAAGACTCGGCAATTCCGAGAACAGATGAATCAGCACGGGAACCGCGACGTTGTAGGGCAGGTTGGCCACCAGAGCGGTCGGCTCCCCCGCAATGTCTGCGGCTCGAACGCGAAGCGCGTCGGCCTCGATCACCGTCAGCCGATCTGCCAGAGTCGGGGCCCGGTCGGCCACCGTCGTGGGCAAGCGGTTCGCGAGCTTGGGGTCGATCTCGACGGCGATGACGGATTCGGCCACATCGAGCAACGCCAGAGTCAACGAACCGAGGCCGGGGCCGACCTCGAGGACTGTGTCCTGCGGGCCGACTCCCGCGGAGGCGACGATGCGTCGAACAGTATTGGCGTCGTGCACGAAGTTCTGCCCGAGCTGCTTGGTGGGACGCACATCGAGCTCGGCGGCGAGGGAGCGCACCTCGGCGGGACCGAGCAGAGCTGCAGCTCCCCTCACATGTTCGGACACGGCGGAAACTCTACGTGGGCAGGAGTGGAGCCCGCGGAACGACCCAAGACAGTCAGCGATAACCCAAGCGCGAGGTGCAGGCCGGCCATGCGCCCCAGCCCTGCGACTTCTGCGTCACCGAGGCGATTGCGATCTGCTCCTCGCGGGTGGCGAGGTCGGCGCGCGGAGCGTATTTGAGGCCGCCCTGACGTTCCCACGTGTTCTGGTCGAACTGCACGCCACCGTAGAAACCGTTGCCCGTGTTGATCGCCCAGTTGCCGGTCGCCTCGCACTGCGCGAGCGCGTCCCAGATCGCACCGTTCTCCACCGGCGGCACCTCGGTGCCCGGCTTGGCTCCGACGCGCACGGTCTTCGGCTGCGCGGGTACCTGAACCGTCTCGTCGACCTTCTCGCGACCGACCTCGACGCCGTTCACCATGTTGATCTTCCAGGTGATGTCGGAGACACCGGGAGCGCCGGGGTTCTCGACGACGGTTTTGCTCATGTTCATCGTCGGATCTTCGATGCGCTGCTCGGGAGCATCGACATCCGTGGTCTCGGTCTTGGTGACCGTGCGGTCACGCGTCACGACGATCTCTGCGCCGTCGGTGACGGTGGCGTCGGGATCCGGAGTGACGGTGTCGGCTTCTTCGAGCGGCTTGCCCGCTGCTTCGAGGAATTCACGCACGGTCGGTGCGGCCAGGGTGACCGGAGTTACGGGGGATCCGCCGTCGACCAGCGAGACCTGCTTGGGCAGCGCCACGTCCAACTCGGTGCCGTCGAGCGGTAGCCGCTCCGAACGCGAGGCGGACACGTGCACGTCCTCGGCCAGGCCGGTCTGCTGCAGTGCTTCCTCGACGGTCAGTGCCGTGGTCCAGATGTCCTCGGGCTTGCCGTCCACATTCAGCGTGATCTCGCGGGCGCGGCGCAGCACCACGGTGTCGCCGTCGCTCAGACCGGAATCGGGAGCGGGAACGACCAGGTCCTTGTCCGACGGCGCGTAGCCGGCGTCGACGAGGGCGCTGTTGACGTCGGTTTTCATCGTGCTCAGCGAAATCATGTCGCCGTCGACGTCGATGGTCACGGTCTTGTGACGGCTCACGGCCATCACACCGCCGGCGACGAGCGTCATCAACAGGGCCGCGATGACCAGGTAGAGAGTGGTCGAACGGGCGGAGTTGAGGCGTCTGATAGTCGACAAGTTTCGTATTCCTGGCGGTTGCGAGCGTGACTTCGGCGTCGAAACGCCCGAGTTCGGTCACGGTACGGTAACGAATTAGTACCCACGCCGCAACTTCAGCAGCTAGAGGCCGTACACCCTCTCCGCATTGGCTGTCGCGTGCGCAGCGAGCACCACCGGATCCTGACCGCGAACCTCGGCCAACGCCCGCGCGGTGTACGGCAGGCAGTACGGCTCGTTCGGTGCACCTCGATACGGATGCGGCGTGAGAAACGGAGCGTCGGTCTCCACCAGCACCAATTCGTCGGGCACCAGAACCGCGGCCTCCCGTAACGCGTGCGCATTCTTGAAACTGACGGTCCCCGAAAAGCTCAGAACGTAGCCGGCGTCGACGCAGGCCTTCGCGGTCTCGGGACCGCCGGAGAAGCAGTGGAAGATCACCGTCTCGGAAGCACCCTCCGCCGTCAGAACGGCCAGCAAGTCCTCGTCGGCCTCGCGGTTGTGGATCATCAACGGCTTGCCCAAGCGCTTTGCCAGGTCGATGTGCCACCGAAACCCGTCGTGCTGCTCGGCCACCGTGGCGCAACCGTCGAGCTTGCCGGGCCAGTAGTAGTCCAGCCCGGTCTCCCCCACAGCGACCACACGAGGGTCGGACGCCAACCGCTCGATCTCGGCCTTGGCTGCGTCGTCGAGCACGTTCGCGCGGGTGGGATGAATCGCGACCGCGGCCCAGACCCGCGGATCCCAGGACGCCGCGTCGACCGCGAAGCGCGCTGCCTCGAGATCGTCGGCGATCGTGACCACGCGCGTGACACCGACGGACTCGGCCTTGTCCACGATCGCGGCCACACTCGTCGCGTCGGTCGCGCCGCACGCATCGAGGTGGGTGTGCGCGTCGACGAGAATGCCGACGGGCTCGGGCAACGGTGGTGCGGGACGGTCTCTGCTCACGCTGGTTAGAGTAGGCGAACCATGACTGCGCCAGCTGATGCCTCACGGCCACCCTTCTACGTCACCACGGCGATCGCGTACCCCAACGGCGCTCCGCACATCGGACACGCCTACGAGTACATCGCCACCGACACCATCGCGCGCTTCAAGCGCCTCGACGGCTACGACGTGCGATTCCTGACGGGCACCGACGAGCACGGCCTGAAGATGCAGCAGACTGCGCAGACCGAGGGCGTGGACGTGCGCGAACTCGCCGCGCGCAACTCCGACGCATTCCAGACCGCGCAGGACCTGCTGAAGATCTCGTACGGACGCTTCATCCGCACCACCGATGCCGACCACCACGCCGCCAGCCAGGAACTGTGGAAGCGGATGGAAGCGAACGGCGACATCTACCTCGACTCCTACTCCGGCTGGTACTCGGTGCGAGACGAGGCGTTCTACACCGAGGCCGAGACCACCCTTGCCGAGGACGGCTCCCGCGTCGCGACGGAGACGAATACTCCGGTCGAGTGGACCGAGGAGTCGTCGTACTTCTTCAAGTTGTCGCAGTACCAGGACAAACTGCTCGAGCTGTACGACGCGTCGCCGGACTTCATTGCACCGAACACGCGCCGAAACGAGATCGTGAATTTCGTCAAGGGTGGTCTACGCGACCTCTCGATCTCTCGAACCACGTTCGACTGGGGTGTACCGGTTCCCGGTGACCCCGCGCACGTGATGTACGTCTGGGTCGACGCGCTCACCAACTACCTCACCGGTGCCGGGTTCCCCGAGACCGAATCCGAGGCGTACCGGAAGTTCTGGCCGGCCGATCTGCACATCATCGGCAAGGACATCACCCGCTTCCACACCGTCTACTGGCCTGCGTTCCTGATGTCCGCGGGCATCGAGCTGCCCAAGCGGGTGTTCGTGCACGGGTTCCTGAACGTCAAGGGCGAGAAGATGTCGAAGTCTCTCGGCAACGTTCTGGACCCGAAGTCGTTGGTGGAGAACTACGGTCTCGATCCGGTGCGCTTCTTCTTCCTCCGCGAGGTCTCGTTCGGTCAGGACGGCAGCTACAGCCACGAGGCCATCGTCGCCCGCGTCAACGCCGACCTGTCCAACGAACTCGGCAACCTCGCGCAGCGTTCGCTGACGATGGTCGCCAAGAATCTCGGCGGAGCACTCCCGGCACCGGGAGAATTCACTGCCGAGGACGACGCGATGCTGGCTCGCGCGGATGCACTCCTCGAGATCTGCCGACGCGAATTCGACGTTCAGGCACTGCATTCCGCGCTCGAAGCGATCTGGTCGGTGCTCGGTGAGACCAACCGTTACTTCTCGCTGCAGCAGCCGTGGGTACTGCGCAAGACCGATCCCGATCGCATGGCCACCGTGCTGTACGTGACGCTCGAGGTACTGCGCATCGTGGGCATCCTGACGCAGCCCGTCATGCCGGATTCTGCATCACGCATCCTCGACCTGCTCGGCGCATCGAATCGCGAATTCACCGACATTGCAACACGTTCGGTGCCCGGTACGGCACTGCCGACCCCGACGCCGGTGTTCCCCAAGTACGAGTAGAGCGCTGCGCGCACGTGTGCGGAACTTCGACCCCTGCTACGAAGTTCCGCTCACGTGCGGCGAAGCCGCTCACAAGGTCTTTTCGAGCTCCTCCAACGTGTTCTCGAGATGCGTCAGCATGCGCTGCAGGTGCGGCACACTGCGTCGGCATCCGATGAGCCCGAAGTTCAACGAGTCACCGTTGCTGGCGACGGTGATGTTGAGCGCCTGCCCGTCGGCCACGATCGATGCAGGGTAGGTGCCGTCGAGTTTCGCACCGTTCCAGTACAGATCCTCCTTGGATCCGGGAACGTTGGAGATGATGACGTTGAACGGCGGCGGGGTGTAGTCGACGAATCCCGGCACCGGACCGAACAGCAACGGAGCCATGGTGATTGCGCCGACGGTGAGTGCTTCGAGGGTGTTGAGTTCGCTCATCATCTGCTTGCCCTTGACTGTCGAATCCTTGATTCGCTCCAGCCGCAGGATCGGATCGGATTCGTCGGTACCCAGATTGCACAGGATGACCGTCACCGAGTTGCCGGCCTCTCTGTCGTCGCCCTCCTTGCGGAGCGAGACCGGCACCATCGCGATCAGCGGCTGTTCGGGCAACGCGTTCTGATCGATGAGGTACGCCCGTAGTGCCCCGGCGCACATCGCGAGCACCATGTCGTTGAGCGTCGCATCCAGCGCCGTACCGACCGTACGGATGCGCTCGATCGACCAGCTCTCGGCAGCGAAGCGGCGCGCGCCGCCGATAGGCACGTTGAACATGGTGCGCGGTGCCTGCAACGGTAGCTGCGCCCCTTCTTTCTTCAACGCGCGCAACCCGATTCGCGCCGTCGCGGGCGCGAAGTCGACGAGGTCCCCGACGATCTTGCGTCCCATCGAGAGCCCACTACCCAGCTGAGCAAGCCGTCCCGGCTGCTCGACGGCGACCTGCTTCTTGCGCCGTCCGAACAGCGACGGGTCCCACGTTGCGACGCCACTTCGATCGTCAGGATCGGTGGTGAGCGTGCGCTGCATCAATTTCAGTGCGCTGACACCGTCGACCAGGGAGTGATGCACCTTGGTGTACAACGCAATTCGGCCGTCCGCCAGTCCCTCGATGATGTGCAGCTCCCACATCGGTCGGTACCGATCGAGCGGTGCACTGTGATTGAGCGAAAGAAACTGGAACAACTCACGAATTCGACCGGGAGCAGGCAGCACCGTGCGGCGAACGTGGTACTCGAAGTCCACGTCCGGGTCGAAGGCCCAGGCCAGATTGCCCATGATCTGCACCGGACGCGACGGCCGCTTGCGGAAGAGCTCGTGCACCTCCCCGGTGGTGAACTTGCGGTGCACTTCCTCGGCGAAGTCATGGGGATCGCCGGGCGGTATGAACAGCTGCAGACCACCGACGTGCATCGGGTGCTCCCGAGACTCGGCGATGAGGAACATGGATTCGGTGATGGGCATGAATGCCATGAGCGGTCTACTTCCATTTGTTTTCGGTCACGGTACGGCACCGAATGTGACTCAGAACACGACCTTACGTCCGGTCCCGAAAAGCTACCCGCTATTGTCCGTTACCAGGGGTTCCAAATAGAGCGGGGTTCCGACGCACGGCGCACACGCGCCGCGCAACGACGACGGGGATGGAGGCGACGGCTATGAATCCGGCGCTCACCGTAGTGAAATCGACCGATCCGGCAGCTACCGCACGCAGGCGCGATATCCGCGGCGCAAGCCTGCAGTCGCAGATTCTGTCCAAGTACCTGCAGTTCACGGTGCGTCCGTTTCTGACCGTGTGGGCACAGACCCCCTCACTTCCGTGGCCGATGGGGTTGGTCGACTACGCCGGACTGCTCGTCCCCCAGATCAGCGGCACCACACGCAGCCGCGTCATGCTGGCCGAATGCGAGGCCGAATGGATCCGTGCCGAGGGCACCGGAACCGATCGCGTGGTGCTCTACCTGCACGGCGGCGCATTCGTCTGCTGCGGGCTGCGGACACATCGCCGAATGACCTCGCGAGTCTCCAAGGACGTCGACGGGTCGGTTCTGTCGGTGAACTACCGCATGATGCCACGCAATCCGATCAGCCATGCCGTCGAGGACGGCGTCGACGCGTACCGCTTCCTCCTCGATTCCGGATTCCGACCGGAGCAGATCATCCTGGGTGGCGATTCGGCAGGCGGATACCTCGCGTTCATGGTCACCCTGGCGCTGCGCACCGTCGGTCTGCCCGCGCCTGCAGGAATATTCACCATGTCCCCGCTGACCGACATGGACCCCACCCGCAAGCTCGATCACGAGAACGCGTCGAAGTGTTCGGTCTTTCCGTCCAACGCAGTTCCGGCGCTGACCGCATTGGCCGATCGTGTCGACGCGCGCATCGTCGTAGAAGGCGCACAGGGCCCCCGGGTATCACCCGTCGACGGAGATCTCGAGGGCCTTCCGCCGGTGCTGATTCAGGTCGGTTCCACCGAAATGGTCTATGCCGACGCAGAACTCATGGCTCAGCGCCTCGCTGTCGCCGGAGTCGAGTGCGAACTCCAGGTGTACGAGGATCAGGTCCACGTGTTCCAGGCAGCCGACTTCATCCCCGAAGCCCGCCGCGCGCTGAGAGCGATCGGCGAGTTCGCGCGGAACGTCAGTCCCCGCAGAGAAAGCTGAGATACCTTCTCCCCATGGCAGTCACAGCGAACAAGTCAGTCGACATCGACGCAGATGCATCGGCAATCCTCGAAGTTCTCGCCGACGTCGAGGGCATTCCCTCGTGGTCCCCGGTCCACAAGAAGTGTGAGGTCGTCGATCGGTTCGACGACGGCAAGCCACATCACGTCAAGATGCACGTCTCGATCATCGGCGTCAACGACGAGCAGCTCGTCGAGTACACATGGACCGAGAACGAGGTGTCGTGGACGCTGGTGGAGAGCACTCAGCAGAAGGCCCAGGACGGCCGATACACATTGACGCCCAAGGGCAACGGCACTCACGTCGAGTTCGAGCTGACGGTCGACCCGAAGATCCCGCTACCCGGCTTCCTGGTGAAGAAGGGGACCAAGACGATCCTCGAAGCGGCCACCGAGGGCCTGCGTCAGCAAGTGGTGGGCTGACCCGCTACTGCTCTTTCCGCGCAGCGAGAACGGCCTCGTAGACCTCACGCTTGGAGACGCCGTCGACCGCAACCTGGGCGCAGGCGTCCTTCAACCGCATGCCCGACGCAACCAACGTCTCGACGTCGGCAACGAGATCCTCCGGTTCCTCGGCGACGGCGACGGCACCTTCGAGTACGACGGTGATCTCGCCGCGCACTCCATCTCTCGACCATTCGAGCAGCTCGCCGAGACCGCCGCGGCGGACCTCCTCGTAGGTCTTGGTGAGCTCACGACACACCGCGGCGCGGCGGTCCGGGCCGAGGACGTGGACGGCGTCTTCGAGGCACGCGACGAGGCGATGCGGTGCCTCGAAGAACACGATGGCGCGCGGCTCGGCGAGTACCGACCGAAAGTAGGTGCGTCGCTGTCCTTGCTTGCGCGGGGCGAAGCCGTCGAAGCAGAAGCGTTCGACGGGCAGACCCGACAGCGCAAGAGCGGTGGTGACTGCACTGGGCCCGGGTAGGCACGTCACCGGCAGATCGGCCTCGACGCAGGCTGCCACGAGGCGGTAGCCGGGATCGCTCACCGACGGCATCCCCGCATCGGTCACCAGCAACACCGTCTTGCCTTCCGCCACGGCCTCGACCAGAGCCGGAAGGCGGGCCGTTTCGACCTGATCGTAGAAACTGACGACCCTGCCCGTGATCGCCACGCCGAGAGACGAGGCGAGTTGTTTGGTGCGCCGGGTGTCCTCGGCGGCGACGATATCGGCACTGCCGAGGGCATCACGCAGGCGCTGCGAGGCATCACCGACATCGCCCATCGGGGTGGCGGCAAGGATGAGCATGCCTCCAGTGTCCCGCATGCGATGCAGTGGCCTGTCGGGCACTGCCGATCAACGCCTACGATCGGTACGTGACCTTGCTGACCCCTGAGCGCTCCGGCGACCGGTCGATGGTCAGTCCCGGGCCCACCGTTGCCGCGCGCGACTGGTTCCACGACACCGATGCCCGCCGCGGTTGGATCGTCACCATCGTCATCACCGTCATCTGCGCGATCACTCGCTTCACGATGTTGCGGTACCCCACCGACGCCGGAACTCCGGTCTTCGACGAGAAGCACTACGCCCCGCAGGGCTATCAGGTACTCACCGGCGGAGGGCTCGAAGACAATCCGGCGTACGGGCTGGTGGTGCATCCACCGGTCGGCAAGCAGCTGATCGCCGTCGGGGAAGCGTTGTTCGGCTACAACGGGTGGGGTTGGCGTTTCTCGTCGGCGGTCGCCGGAACCCTGTTGGTACTACTGGTCATTCGGATCGTGCGACGGCTCGCCCGATCGACACTCGTCGGTGCGATCGCAGGGATTCTGCTGACCGTCGACGGCGTGACGTTCGTCAGCAGCCGAATAGGCATGCTGGACATCTTTCTCGCCTTCTTCGTCACCGCTGCATTGGGCTGCTTGGTCGTCGACCGCGACGACATGCGGCAGCGACTGTCGAAAGTGCGCGCCGAAGGGCGACTGGATGCCAGTGCTCTGGGCCCGCGAATGGGTGTGCGGTGGTGGAGATTCGGGGCCGGCGTGATGTTGGGTCTCGCCTGCGGCACCAAGTGGTCGGGTCTGTACTTCATCGCGTTCTTCGGATTGCTGAGCGTGGCGTTCGATGTGGCGGCGCGGCGGTCGTACGGCGTCGGACGCCCGTGGCGGGGTACTGCGTTGCGAGACATCGGGCCAGCGCTGTACGCGCTGGTCGTCGTTCCGATCGCGGTGTACCTGATGACGTACTGGGCGTGGTTCACCTCCGAGACCGGCGTGGACCGGCACGAGGTCGGCAACGGAATCGGTGCAGGCGGGCCGTTCTCGTTCGTTCCCGAAGCACTGCGTTCGCTCTGGTACTACAGCAGCAACGTGCTGCAATTCCATGAGGGCCTGACCAATTCGGCAGGCAACCGCCACCCGTGGGAATCGAAGCCGTGGACATGGCCGATGGGCCTTCGCCCGATGCTGTACTACTACGCCGACGGTGAGAGCGTGTCCGGTTGCTCGGCGTCCTCGTGCGTGAAGGCGATCATGCTGATCGGCACGCCCGCGATGTGGTGGCTGGCACTGCCGATGCTGGCCTGGGTGATCTGGTCGGTGTTCGTCCGACGCGACTGGCGTTACGCCACAGTGCTCGTCGCGTACTCCGCAGCACTGTTGCCCTGGTTCACCACACTCGACCGGCAGATGTACTACTTCTACGCGGTGGCGCTCGCGCCGTTCATGGTGATGGGCTTCGCCTTGGTGCTGGGCGACATCATCGGCAAAGCCACCGCGTCGGCCGAACGGCGAGGTACCGGACTACTACTGGTGTCCTTGTACCTCGCCGTGGTGATAGCCAACTTCGTCTGGCTGTGGCCGATTCTGACCGCTATGCCGATCACGCCGCAGATGTGGCAGGAACAGTTGTGGCTGCCGAGCTGGCGCTAGATCAGCTACGCGAGGCAGGAGTGGAGCCTGCGGAACGACCTACGCGAGTATCGCTGTCTTGCCCTTGGTGAGTCCGTCGATACTGATGCGTCCGGCACCGAATGCGGCGAGCAGCAGCGCGCCGACACCGAGAGCAACGACAAGTTCGTAGCCGTTGTCCGTCGCGAACACGCCGTTCTCGAAGTGCACGAAGATGGCGGCACCGAGCATGTTCAGGAACAGCAGCAGCCCTGCGATGGGAGTGAAGATACCCAGTACGAGCGCACCGCCGCCGACGAGTTCGACGAACGTGGCGAAGTAGGCGGACGCCGTGGGCAGCGGGACGTTCATCATCTCGAAGCTCGCGGCGGTGCCGTCGAGTCCGTAGGTGTTGAGCTTCTGCCAGCCGTGGGCGATGAAAACGATACCCAGACCGATTCGAGCTACGAGGGCAACGGCGTCGCGGGCGACGGTGGAGTTCATGACACATCCTTCTGACAGGGCTATACGGGCAGCCCTACCCTGACAGAAGTAAGTTGAAGCGTCAACTTAACTGCCGCTCGCACCTTTGAGAGCAGATTCCAGGAACGAGCGGGCCTGGTCGTCGTCCAGGCCGATGGACCGGACCGTTCTGACGAACTCTGTCGCCGCCCGGGCCGCGATGTCACGCGACGGATCTCCGCCCGACGCGACGAACGAACCGGATCGGCCCCTCGTCTCGATGATCCCCTGCTGCTCGAGTTCGCGGTAGGTCTTCGCCACCGTGTTCGGTGCGATCTTGAGTTCCTCGGCCAGACCCCTGACCGTCGGAATTTTGGTACCGGCAATCAAATCGCCCGATCGCACCAGCCCCAGAATCTGCATCCGCAGTTGCTCGAACACCGGGGTGGTGTTCGACGAATCGATGTGTACGCGCACGGTCGATGCCCTATCCGAGCGCGTCGACTGCGTCGACGACAGAGGTCGGACCGGACGTCAGCATCAGCGTCTTGTGCACGGCCGAGTCGGTGTGGAGCAACTGTGCGATCACCGCGGCCACATCGGCGCGCGTCACCTCGCCCGGGTCCAGCGGCGGCTCGGTGAGAGCCACCGAGTCGGTGGGGTCCTCATCCGTCAACTTACCCGGACGCACAATCGTCCAATCCAATCCGCTCCTGGCCGAAACATTGTCTTCTGCAGCAGTTTTGGCTTCGATGTAGGCCTTCCAGCCGGCGTCGAGATCCTCGGCGACCGGCTCTCCCGCACCGAACGAGCTGATCAGGACATAGCGGCGAACACCGGCCTTCTCGGCGGCATCGGCCAGAAGCACCGCGCCCGCACGATCGACCGTGTCCTTGCGCTCGGGACCGCTGTTCGGGCCTGCACCTGCGGCGAACACCACCGCGTCTGCGTCGGCCAACACTGCAGCAACCTCGTCGACAGAGGCCGATTCGAGGTCGATCACCTGCGGCAGCGCGCCCAGCGCGGTGACAGCATCGACGTGGTCGCTGTTGCGAATCAGCGACACCGCACGATCTCCGTGCGCTGTGAGAACCTGAGTCAGATGTTGGGCGATCTGGCCGTGGCCACCTGCAATGACAATGCGCTTGTCGGTCATGTCGACTACTCCCGTTCATGGCGTGAATCTGTCGGGGTGGCTACCCGCGTGGCAGGATTGCAAACATGACCGCCTCGGCAACCATCTACCACAATCCGCGGTGTAACACCTCTCGCACAGCGCTGAAACTGATCGAGGACGCAGGTGTGGTTCCGAGGGTGATCCGGTACCTGGAGACGCCTCCCACCGAGGACGAACTCCGCACGCTTCTCGCCGACGCCGGACTCGAACCCCGTCAGGCCCTTCGAACTCGCGAGAGCATCTACAAGGAACTGGGACTGGAGAGCGCGGATGCCGACACGCTGATCGCGGCGATGGCCCAGCACCCGATTCTCATCGAACGCCCGATCGTGGTGACCGACAAGGGCACCGTGCTCGCCCGACCGGCCGACAAGGTGCAGACCGTCCTGTAGAGCGCTACAACCTCTCGCGGGACACCGGGCACGACATGCATCGGGGACCGCCTCGGCCCGAGCCCAGTTCCGATCCGGAGATCCGAAGCACCTCGATGCCCGACGCCTCGAGCCGTGCATTCGTTTCGACGTTGCGCTCGTACGCGACGACGACTCCCGGCGCAATGGCCAGCGTGTTGTTGCCGTCGTCCCATTGTTCGCGCTCGGCGGTGACGTGGTCGAGTCCGGTATCGATCAACCGCAGCTTGCCGATGCCCATCGCTTCGGCGGCCGCCTCGAGAAACGGGTCGGCACCGCGAATACTGACGCCTGTGTCCTCGCGGCGAATGGTGAAGGCGGACAACGTGTCCTGAATCGCCGGGTACATCACCACCGCGTCGGTATCCACCATGGTGCACACCGTGTCCAGATGCATCGACGCGCGCTCCTGCGCGATCGGCACCACCAGCACACTGTGCGCCAGACCGTCCTCGAACAGGCTGCGCGCCAACGCTTCTGCACCGGCGGGCGTGGTGCGCTCCCCCACTCCGACGGCCACCACGCCCGGGGCGAGCAGCAACACGTCCCCACCCTCGACCGGAGCGGTCCGCGACTCGTACGCGCGCCGCACGCCCCGAAACATCGGATGGAATGCGTAGATCAGATCGGTCAGCGATGTCTCCCGCACTCGGGCAGGCAGAGCCAGCGAGGTGATCGCCACTCGATCGTCCATCCAGAACGACGAGTCGCGGGTGAACAACAGGTTCGGCAGCGGATCGATGACGAAGTCCCCACCGTGATGCATTCGCCGAACCAGCGATGTCCCGATCGGTTGCGGCTCCCCCGTTTCCGCCTCGAGCAATTCGTCGAATGTCATGCCTGCCATCAGGATCTGCGCCAGTTCGGCCGCGGGTACACCTCGCAGATGTTGGGCGAGGTCCTCGGCGAGCGCCCGGCCGAGCCGTCGGGCATCGACAGCGGCGGAGATACCCTGCATTCGCGCTGCGCCGCTGACCGTCATGGCCTCGGTGAGAAGCTCACCGAGTAGCAGTACCGTGACTCCGCGACCACGCAGGAGATCGGCGAACGCGTCGTGCTCGTCCTGTGCGCGATCGACCCACGGCAGACCGTCGAACAGCAGCTGATCGTTGTTTCGCGGGGTGAGGCGTCGAAGCTCGTCTCCCGGCCGGTGCAGCATGACGGTGCGCAGCACCCCTACCTCGGAGTTGGCACCCAATGTGCCCGCAGCCGCATCGACACTCATGAACGAACGGTAAACCCATTCGCCAGTCGCCGCTGGGATCAGGACCTGAAGTATTGTCGAGGTCGTGCCGATGCCCGAGTGGAACGTTCGCGAATTGACCCCCGGCCAGCTGTCCGAGCGCAGCGGAGTCGCGGTCTCGGCGTTGCACTTCTACGAGAAACAGGGGCTGATCAGCAGCCGTCGAACCTCGGGTAACCAGCGCAGATTCCATCGCGAAACTCTGCGACGGGTTGCCTTCATCCGGATCTCGCAGAAGGTCGGGATCCCACTGGCGAACATACGTCAGGCGTTGAGCGAACTACCGGACGAGCGGACGCCGACGCGCGAGGACTGGGCCAGGCTCTCGACGCGGTGGCATCGCGAACTCGACTCTCGGATAGAGCAACTGATTCGGCTCCGTGACAACTTGACCGGGTGCATCGGGTGCGGTTGCCTGTCGTTGGCCGGCTGCGCACTGGCCAATCCGCACGACGAGCTGTCCTATTCGGGGCCGGGTGCGCGCACGTTGGACGTCGATTTCGACGAACCCTCGACTCGACGCGGCTCGAGCAGCTTGGAGAACTGATCGTTTGCCTTCTGCAGTACGAACTCGTAGGGCGGGGCGAACTTTCTGGCGACCCAGTACCCGAATCTGATGTCGTTGGAGGAGTAGACAAGGTACTTGCGCTTGGCGATTCCGGCGAGAATTGCCTCGGCAACCACAGACGGTTCGACCGCACGCTTCTCGAATCGGTGTTGCAACTTCTGTACGCGCGGATCGTCGCGATCGACGCCGGCGATCTGAAGAGTCTGCACCAGGCCGGTTTTGACACCACCGGGCACCACAAGGCTGACGCCGATTCCGTGGCGCTTGAGGTCGTACTTGAGCACCTCGGACACCCCGCGCAGGCCGTACTTGCTGGCGCTGTAGGCAGCGTGCCACGGCAGAGGAATCAATCCGGCGGCAGACGAGACGTTGACCAGATGGCCGCCGCGTCCGGCCTCGATCATCGGAGGCAGGAACTTCTCGATGATGTGAATCGGACCCATCAGGTTGACGTCGATCATCGACTTCCAGTGCCGGTGCTCGAGATTCTCGACGGTTCCCCACGCCGAAATACCAGCGACGTTCATCACGACGTCCAGGCTGCCGAACTCGGCGTGAATGTCGTCCGCGAACGCGGTGACGGCCTCGAAGTCGGACACGTCGAACGGCAACGAGTGACTGACGGTACCGCCCGCGCGACCGACCAGGTCCACCGTCTCCGCCAAACCGGTGCTGTTGATATCGGTGAGGAAGAGCTCGGCTCCCACTCCCGCAGCAGCGATGGCCGTTGCCCGGCCGATTCCGCTACCTGCTCCAGTGATCAACGTCTTCTTGCCGCGCAGATCGTATGTAGCCATCGAAGCTTGTATCCCCCACCGGTTGCCACGTGTCAGTTCGATTTCGACCCTACGCGGTGACGACCGGGAGGGTCGTCACAATCTTTGCGACATCTCGTCTCGGTAGTCGGCGATGGTGCGCTCGATGCGCGCAGCATCGTCGTCGGCACCATGCTTGCGTGCATCGTCCGCACGTTGCTGCAGGGTGCCGATCGCTTTCCGGAGCTCGTTGTCCGACATCCGCGGTTGCTGCACAGTGTGTTCCATGTCACACAGTGTGCCCGGCAAACCCGGGTGCGGCAAGCACCCCGAGATCACGAGATTCTCAGACGGTGACAGATCCCGACGTCATGTTCTCGCGTACGAAACTGGACAGACTCCGCGCAGCGAATTCGCGGAAGTACGCGAGTTTGTCGGCGGGCACCAGTGAGGGAAGGACTGTGTTCCATACCCTCTCCATGCGCGAGGGGGCATCCTCCAGACGCGACTGCGCCTCGGACACCATCAGGACTCCGGCGAGCATCTCGCACACCAGCAACGCCGCGTTGCCCGCATCCAAATGATCGGCGACGTCACCGTGCTCGATGGCCCGCTCGAAGAGATGCTCGAAGATGTTTCCCCAGGTGCCGAACACACTGCCGCGGGCGGTGTCGGATCCGTCGATCTCCATCTGCAACCGGTACATGACGCGAACCAAGGGGTCCGATGCCGCCAGTTCGAGTACCGAATACGAGATTCCGATGACGGACTCGAGAGCCGGGCTGCGACTGTCGACCAAGCCGGCGCACGCAGTGGACACGCGCTCGTGACCTTCGTCGACGATCGCACGGGCCAATTCTTCCTTGGACGCGAAATGGAAGTACAGCGCACCCTTGGTCACACCGGACTGCGCTGACACCTGACTCAGCGTGGCATTCGCGTGCCCCACCTCGAGAAAGAGATCTGCTGCAGCGCGCAGCGCGGCCGCTCGAGTGGCTTCTGCTCTGAGTTGTCTCACCATGCTGGAACACCCCTGCTCTGTCGACCTTGCCATGACATCGACGCTCTGTACGCGCTGGCCACCCGTCGACCGATCGAGGTGAACGTGGAATTCACTTCGCCATATCGGACCGCCAGCGCTCGCCAATAGTAACCGGTTCGGTGGCTACTTTGTGATTCGAAAGTGACAATTGCATGAAAAACGGCTCGTTTACAAAACGATTGAAATGAAAAGTTCCACCTCTCCGATATTTGTAACGACTTCGACTTCCTCTTTGTAGGCGCGAAATATCGATCCGGACACAACGCAATCGTCGACCTGAGCCCACACGTCCTCGATCGGATCCGCCAAAGCCCCGCTGGGCACGAATACCGCGAACACGCCGGTCGGTACCGAGACGAACACATCCCCGACGGCGACGTCACCGGGTGAGTCCACCGAGACCGCGACCACCGCATTGACCGTGCCGTGCGGATCCGGAACGTACACCGTGATCACCTGGGTTGCGTCGATATGCTTCTCGCGCACTCGATCTCGTAAGAATCGCATCCACTCGCTGCCGCTCGATTCCGCGCCGGGCTTCACCCGCGGTGCCACCAACCCACTGAACAGCTCTGCGCTGCGTGCCGTGACACGGAAGGTCATCACGAACCGCCGGGCGCAATGATCGCCAGATAGAGGTCGACCTTGTACGCGTGCGGATAGCACTCGTAATCGCCGGTGAACGACCGCACGATCTCGCCCTGCTCTTCGGCATGATCGATCTGAGTCCACAATCGGGTCAGAACCTCGGGGAAATACCCCACCGCAGAAAAGCGCGCATATTTCGCCGCGGGCACTTTCGCAACCAGATGTCCGCGCGCAACCTGACCGAGCGAAGAACACAGATAACCGACTACCTGCGTATTGTACGAGCCGATACCGGGGGCAAAGTCGGTATAAATGGATGCGAGCGGACCGGAGGTCTCCTGATTGAGAACTGCGGACCACGCTTGATCGAGTGCCGGATCGTCGAGGCGGCCGAGCGCCCGTTTGGGGCTGCGAACGGGAAGACCCGCGACCCACGTTTCAGCGAGGTCGACGATCTCGAACGACATTCACACTCCGTAGAGAAGTTGCAGGGACAGATCCTGTGTTCGGAACCGGCCCGTTCACAATATCGCCCGTCAATCTACCGGCGCCACTGGTAGGTGGATCGTCAATCGATCAACCATACTGCGCACCCGTTTCGACCGCCGCAACAGCTGTCGCCGACGGTTTCTCCTTCGGAGCTCACGAGGTGGCATCGCCTGTGTCTTCTACTGCCCCACCGCTCCTTGCGTCCCGCCGGATGCAACCACAATGCCAGCTGAACCGCCGCACCGGTAACTCAGGCCGCGCCGGCACTGGTCGAATACCTGGACACGAAAACCGGTACAGACCGACAATCCCTCGAAAGACCCGGTTTGGTGACCCTTTCCGCATTCCTCACGCGAGAAATCGGGCAGACGACAATGCCGAAGGATCTACTTTCCGCGCATCGCGGCAGCATAACTCTCGTCGCGAATACTTGACAGATCACGCACAGATGTATTGCCCACTCCGTAATGCGAGACCGGGAGAATCCGAGATTCACACGACGACAGAATTCGCGTCAGGGGCCAATGCACCGTGTGCAGAACCAGGTCCGAAATCAGTAATCTGCGCAACCAACCACTGGCCAGCCCATGATGGGCCCACGTTCGATACGAGCTCTGGACATAATGCCGGTACTCGAGTGGTGGCGTCAGTAACCGACGTCCAGAAACCTCGACGCGCATCGGCTCGATCTGTGCGATACGCAGACCGACCTTGTTGAGACACAGCGACAGATCGATGTCCTCGTGCAGGTCGGTGCGCAGGCTCGTGCGACCGCGAACGGCCTCCCACGCGGATCTGCGGATAGCGAAATTGTTCCCCGATGCGGCAGAAACCCACTGCGCAGAAGGCCTGTTCCGCACGGAACGGTTGACGAACGCCCGGTACGGTCGCGCCCACGGCGAGTCGTAGAGGTAGATCGGCCCGGTGACTGCGACATAGTCGAGTCGGCGATCGAAGAAGTCGAGTACCGAGTCGACCCAGCCGGCCTCGACACGGGTATCGGCGTCGATGCGGCCGATGATCGATCCGCAGGCGTGATCGAAACCGGTGTTGCGTGCGTGTACGACGCCGCGCTCGGACTCCCGCAGCAGAACCACCTGCGGAAATCGCCGCGCGTATTCTGCGACGATGGCCGCGGTGTCGTCCGTCGAATTGTTGTCGACGACAATGATTTCGCGAATGCGTTCGCGCTGAACGAGCAATGCATCCAGGCATTCGCGCATATGAGCCGACTCGTCGAACGCAGGCACAACAATGGAAAGAGTATTCACAACGCCAACCCCTGACACATTTTTGGCAATCGTGTAGCTCGATACCCTTACACGGTGACCGCATTTGATTTCGAGCCGCTGACGTTGACGATGCTACATCATTACTTCAAGAAAAGAACCCGTCGAATTATTCGGACTTTACGGATCAGAATTCAGAATTCGGCGGAAGTATCAATCTTTGCATTGCCTCCCGATCACGAAATTCGGCCTTGTCCCCGATCCATTGCTCCGATGCGGGAAGGTCGTTCAACTCTCGGCGACGACGCGCCGGAGAGCCGACGTACACACCGTCCGGTTCACAATCTCGCGTCACCAGCGAGTTCGCCCCGATGATGCAGCCGGCACCGATGTGTACGCCCGGCATCACGACCACGCCGGACCCGATCCACACTCCTGGACCGATCACCACCGACTCTCCCCGCAATGCGCCTGCGCGGTGACCCGACGGCCCGGTCTCGTGAGTACTCGTGAGAATACGAACGTGATCCGCGATGAAGACATGATCACCGATCACGATGTCGGCAACGGCGTCGAAATAGCAGCCGAAGTTCACGAACACGCCGGTGCCCAACCGAACCGATGCTCGCCCTTGAATCATCGAACCGCCGTACATCAGGCACGGCCCTGTTGTCCGCAGCCCCGCGGGCCGCAGAACCGATGCGCGCAGCACAGCAGGCAGGAACGGCACATTCGCCAACGAGACGATGGTCGCCTGATGCATCTGAGCGAGGGCCCAGCGGACGTCCGACGGGCTACGCATCCACTCGCGGATGCGCGAGCCGGCCGTCACGCGGCGGCTCGCATCCGTTCGTCGGACTCGGCACGATCATCGACCGGCAATGCCCGGCACGGAACTGCTGCGAACAGTCGTGAGATCGGCCACCGCAGTGTGTGCATCAGCCAATCCATGGCCACGATGCGACCGAGCTTGCGCGACGCGAGACCATGCGCCTGGTACGAGCGGTAGCCCGCCAACGCATAGTGGACGTACTTCGCCGGCGATGTCGTCGCGCGCCTACCGGACACCGAGGCCTTCATCCACCCGTTCTGCGCAACAGGCAGATGCTCGGCGGCCAGGCACAGGCACAGGTCGATGTCTTCGTGCACGCAGGTTCGCTCACTGACCGCACCGCGAACCGCACGCCAGGCGGATGCGCGGATCGCGAAGTTGTTGCCCGATACCGCAAGGGCCGAGCGCACCGACGGTTCACGTCGTTCGGCGCGCGAGTGCATCCACGCCAGAGGTCGAGCCCAGGGGGATTCGTACAGGAACGTTCGGCCGCCGGTAGCAGCGACGGAGGAATGCTCGTCGAAGAAATCGACGATGGAGCGCGCCCACCCGGGTCGAACACGGGTATCGGCGTCGATTCGACCGATGATCGACGAGTCCACCAGGTCGAATCCGGTATTGCGAGCATGGACCACGCCGCGATTGGGCTCGTGTACCAACACGACCTTGTTCGTCACCGCGCGAATGTTGTTCACCAGCGCAAGCGTGCCGTCGGTCGACCCGTTGTCCACGACGACGATGCTGTCGATATCGTCGCCCTGATCGAGCAGCAGCGTCAGGCATTCGCCCAGATGGTCGACCTCATCGAGCACCGGAATTACCACACTGAGAGTGTTCATTTCGATCCCCTGACAAATTCCGACATTGAATTCAGCCCAGCCACGTCTTCGAACTTACGACATGTTCCAGAAATTGCCTAAAGCTGACCGAATTGCATATCCGCAGCTCAGCGGCTTGAAAGATTCTCCAAGTCGGGTCGCGTCGTTCCAAGCAATCGAATCGAAGGTTTCGCGCGGCAATTTTACAATCGGGGCTTATCGATTTGCGTCTTCGAAAGTCGAATCCCGAACCGACCATCTAGTTCGGTCCGCATAAATCCATTTAGAATTCACTTCGCGGTAACACTCGTCTCCGCCGTTGCCGGACAACGAAAAACCGCCACTCGCCTGAGTGACGGTTCCCGTGTCGGTGGAGCTGAGGGGAATCGAACCCCTGACCTTCTCGATGCGAACGAGACGCGCTACCAACTGCGCCACAGCCCCTTTGCCGTCATGCCGACCGGCTGGGTAACTCTAGCAAAGCCGCTTCGGGCGGTAGCTACGCGCCCTGGGCTCTGCGCAAGTCCCGGTCCTCGTCACGACGTGCCTGGAACGGCTCCTCGTAGTGATCGAGATGCTCGAATTCGGGATCCTCGTCGTCGATCTCGAGTACCACCGCGCCGGGGCGACGCAGTCGTTGCGGGACGAGCTCGAGCTCGTCGTCGGTTTCCGATTCCACGCCGAGACGGGATCGGCCCATCCGAGTGAGCCGACGCCTGCGCACCTCTTCCTCGATCTGCACCTGACGACGCAGGTAGTACAGGTAACCGACGAGAACGGCGACGGACAGTCCACACAGCCACCAGACCGTCGGGGAGATGATGAAGGCCAGGGCCGCGGTGGTGATCGCCGCGAAGACCAGCCCCAGAACAGCGCGCTGCCGAAATGCGTATCGCGCGGCCCGGGCAATCGCATCGGCCTCGGGATCGAAACCGCCGCGGCCGCGTCGGCGAGGGACGAAATCGTCGTCGACGACACCGGGTTCGTGCGCGGGCGAACTACCGCGCGGTGCTTCCGTGTCCGGTGCATCGCGATCGAGGTCGTTCTCTGCTGCGTGAGTGTCCATCGGGTCCTCCGCGGTACCGGGTAGATCGGGTGAGTCTGGACGAACAGTCGCGATGGTGGCGCCGAAGATCTCTCGGGCCGGCGCGGAGACTCGCAGGTCGTCTTCCGGTCGCCAGTCGGGATCACTGCGGTGCCCGGTCGCGGGGCCGCGCTGCTTTCGCTTGGTGCCACCCCGATGGAGCACTCGCGTGGCGAGCGCAGCGTCCGTGGTCTGCATGATCTGCGGACGCTTGGTCATCAGCATGGGTAGAAGAACGAAGAGCCAGACGGCCACGAGACCGATCCAGATGATCGAGTTCGGCATCGGCGTTGTTCTCCTCCCTTTCGGCGACGGCGACAGTGAAAGACGTTCTCAGGCTATGCGGAGGAGTTACGAGAACGATGCAGACGCGCCGACCCGAATTACACTCCTGTCACTTTGACAACACGAGTGCCTGTGCCGCAGCACCGGAAATCAGGCCCAGGCAGCCCGGCCCGCGCGAACCAACCGATCGACGACGGTTCCCTGCACCTCGCCCGAGGTGATCGCGACGAGCTTGTGATCGCGCCATTCGCCGTCGACGTCGAGGTACTTGTAGAGCAGCCCCTCTTCGCGAAAACCGACATTGCGCAGCACTGCCTGACTGGCAAGGTTCTCCGGTCGCACCGTCGCTTCGACGCGATGGAGTCCGACGGGACCGAAGCAGTGGTCGAGCCCGAGCGCCAAGGCCGCGGTCGCCACGCCCTTACCGTTGACCTCCTTGGACACCCAGTACCCGATCCAGGCCGATCGGAGTGCTCCCCGCACGATGTTTCCGGTGGTGATCTGGCCACAGAATTCGCCGTCGACCTCGATCACCAGCGGCAGCATGTGTCCCTTGCGTGCCTCGGATTTGAGCCCCGAGCACAGGCTGGGCCACGAGGAGATGTGATGCCGTGAGTTCCAGCTGCCTTCCCCGCTGGGCTCCCAGGGTTCGAGGTGGGCGCGATCCGCGGTGCGAATCCGGCTCCAGGCGGCCGCGTCGCGCATCCGCACCGGCCGCACGGTCACGGTTCCGCCGGCCACTCTCACTGGACCCAATTTCGCCGGCCAACCTGGGTGGCTCGACCACGTTCGCGGCATCCGTCGATGTTATGCGCTCCGCGCAGTGGCGTGGTTATGCGCCCTCCGCGGCACTCGAACATGCCACTGGCGTCAGCCACGTTGAGCGAGGAACGAGACCTTCACTTCTTCGCCGGTTCGGATTTCGGTGACCTCGGGATCGATGACGACCAGGCAGTTCGCCTCGGCGAGTGTCGCGAGTAGATGCGAGGACGATCCGGGTGCGCCGCCGAGGGCCTGAACCAGATATTCGCCGGTTCCCTCGTCGCGCATGAGCTGGCCGCGGAGGAATCCCTTGCGGTCCTCGATCGAGGTGATCGGCGCGACGGTTCGCGCGGTGACGGTCCGTCGCATCGGCTGCCGTCGTCCCAGAGCGATACGAATCAGCGGACGCACCATGACCTCGAACACCACCAGCGCGCTGACGGGGTTGGCCGGCAACAGAAAGGTGGGTACTTCGTCGCGTCCGAGTTGACCGAAGCCCTGGACGGATCCGGGGTGCATCGCAACTCGCTCCACTTCCATGTCGCCGAGTTCGCCGAGCGCCTCACGCACACCGTCCGATGCGCCGCCGCCCACTGCGCCTGCGATGACCACTATCTCGGATCGAATCAGCTGTCCCTCGACCACCTCGCGCAGTCGCTTGGGATCGGTACTGACGATGCCGACGCGGTTGACGTCGGCTCCGGCATCGCGCGCGGCGGCGGCCAGCGCATAGGAGTTGACGTCGTACACCTGACCGGGCCCGGGGGTCCGATCGGTGTCGACCAACTCGCCGCCCACGGAGATCACCGACAGACGCGGCCGAGGATGCACCAGCACCTTGTCGCGCCCGACGGCAGCAAGCAGTCCCACCTGAGCTGCGCCGATGATCGTGCCTGCGCGAACCGCCACGTCACCCGGCTGCACGTCGTCGCCGATCTTCCGGACGTAGTCGCCCGAGCGCACCGGTCGGAACACCTTGACTCGGGCGCGACCGCTGTCGGTTCGGTCCAGGGGCAACACCGCGTCGGCCAGGGTGGGCAGCGGCGCCCCGGTGTCGACTCGTACTGCCTGACGCGGTTGCAAACGGATGGGTTGACGCGACCCGGCGGACACCTCGCCGACGACGGGAAGCGTCAGATCGATGCGTTCGTCGTCCTCGTTGCGCAGGTCGGTGCCCGCGGCAGCCACATCGACGCTCCGTACCGCGTAGCCGTCGATCGCTGCCTGGTCGAAACCGGGAAGGGGACGCTCGGTGACCACTTCTTCGGCACACAGCAGGCCCTGTGCTTCCGAGATGGCGACCCGAACAGGCCGTGGAGCCACCGCCGCGGCGGTCACCCTGGTCTGCTGATCTTCGACCGAGCGCATCTGGCCCTTCCTCTATGGCATCGACCCGCGATGCTATTCGTACGTGGTCAGTTCCGGTGCCCAGCTGTCGCTCAAGCGTTCGTTCAGCCATTCGCGCAGCGCCGGGCCGTAGTCGTCACGTTGTAGAGCAAAGTCAACCGCAGCGCGCAGGTATCCCCCGGGATTTCCGAGGTCGTGTCTCGATCCGCGGTGCACCACCACGTGGACGGGATGGCCTTCTTCGATCAGCAGCGCAATGGCATCGGTGAGCTGCAGCTCGCCGCCGGCACCGGGCTTTATCCGACGCAGAGCGTCGAAGATCGCGCGGTCGAGCAGGTAGCGGCCCGCGGCAGCCAGGTTGGACGGGGCGTCCTCCTGCTTGGGCTTTTCGACCATACCGGTGACCTTGAGGACGTTCGGGTTGACCGCGTCGGGCACGATCTCGACGGAGAAGACGCCGTAGGAGGAGACCTTGTCGTCGGGGACCTCGATAGCGCACAACACCGAGCCACCGCGCTTGGCGCGCACGCGGGCCATGACGTCGAGCACACCGCGGGGCATCACCAGATCGTCGGGAAGAAGGACGGCAACGGAATCCTCGTCGTCGTCGAGGACTTCCTCGGCACAGGCGACGGCATGTCCGAGTCCGAGCGGCTCGTGCTGAATGACCGACTGGACGTCGAGCAGACCTGGGGCCACCCGCACCTTTTCGAGCATCTCGAGCTTGCCGCTGGCCTCCAGCTTGTTCTCGAGTACGAGGTCCTCGACGAAGTGGGCGACGACGCCGTCCTTGCCGGGAGAGGTGACGATCACCAGTCGCTGTGCGCCGGAATCTGCTGCTTCGCCGGCGACGAGCTCGATCCCGGGAGTGTCGACCACTGGAAGCAGTTCTTTCGGAACGGTTTTCGTGGCCGGCAGGAACCGGGTACCCATGCCCGCTGCGGGAACGATGGCCGTGCGGAAATGCACGGGCGTGGCGGCGGTCGTCGCTGTAACGGCTTCTGTCATGGTGCTCACCCTATCCATGGTTTCTGGTGATCTGCTCGCCGTGTGCTGCGTTTTACCCCCGAGTGCATATCGTTGAACGACAGCACAGGAAGGGAGGACGAATCGTTGTGACCGTTCCCGAATTCACGGAGAACACGCCCAAGGATCGTTGGCGGGCACATGTCCTCGCCGAACGCCGACTGCTCGACGATGCGCAGCGCGCGGTGGAGTCCTCTGCACTCTGTCACGTCCTCGGCGAGTTGGCGGCCGAACACCAGGTGGTAGCCGCGTACGTTCCCGTAGGCCGGGAGCCGGGTTCGATCGACATGCTCGACGCGATGGCCGCGGCCGGCTCGACCGTTCTGCTTCCGAGTGCGCACGAGCCGGGTCCGTTGCGGTGGGCTCGGTACGCCGGGCGCGAGTCGTTGGTGACGGCCCCGTTCGGTCTGCTGGAACCGTCGGGACCGACGCTCGATCCCGATGCCGTGTCGGCGTGCTCTCTGGTGCTGATCCCGGCGCTGGCCGTGGACCGGAGCGGAACCAGGTTGGGCCGAGGCGCGGGCTTCTACGACCGCACCCTCGACCTGTGCAGACCCGACGCCGTGCTGGTCGCGGTGGTGCGCGAGAGCGAAGTGGTCGATCGTCTACCCGCCGAGCCGCACGACAGACGGGTGACGCACGTGTTGACCCCCGGCAGCGGGCTCGTACGCTTGGGTACGGAATAACGCTACGATTCGATTCGTTGGCACTCCTGACTGTAGAGTGCTAATGCTCTCCCCAGTTTCGACAGTTTCGACGAACAGACAAGACACCGGCGGTGTTCGGCCTCGGCCAGCAGAGCGGCGAATTTCCTCGGTGACCAGCGCGGAGGAAACACGATGCCCACTTACTCATACGCATGCACCGAGTGCGACAACCGCTTCGACATCGTTCAGTCCTTCACCGACGACACACTGACGGTGTGCCCCGCGTGCTCGGGCAAGCTTCGCAAACTGTTCAACTCCGTCGGCATCGTCTTCAAGGGCAGTGGGTTCTACCGCACCGACAGCCGGGGCGGCTCGGGTACCGCCAGCGAAGGCGCGAGCGAGAAGAAGTCCGATGCAGCGGCCGCGAAATCGGACAGCAAGACGGACTCGAAGCCCGCCGAGAAGAAATCTTCGGATTCGTCGTCGTCGAGTAGTACTTCGTCGTCGTCGACCACGAAAGCTGCTGCCAGCCAGTAGTTTTCCGCTTCATCCACAGGCCGGGCCGTTATCCACAGCCCGGCCTTTTCGGTGCCTGTATCAGCACGGCCACCGATAGCGTTTCCGCCATGGCTGCCGGCAAGAATCGACTCGACTCGACGCTGCTCGATCGCATCACCCTGCGTCCGGCGTGGGTCGGATCCACCAAGTTCAGACGGATCGCGGCGGGAGTTCTGGTCGCGATTGCGGCCGCGCTGTTCGTCGACGACGCTGCCGGTGACGACCGGGTCCGGGTGATCACCGCCGGACGCGACCTGACACCCGGCACCGTATTGACGCCGGCCGACGTCGTAGTTGCCGAGTGGGACTCGACGAACGTCCCCGAGGGCGCACTCGTCGAATCCGAGGCCGTGGACGGCCAGACACTCACCGGGCCGGTCCGAGCGGGCGAATTGCTCACCGACGTGCGCCTGCTCGGATCTCGGACCGCCACGACGGCTCTGGGGACCGAGGCACGCGTCGTACCGGTGCATCTCGCCGACGCCGCGGTGACCGACCTACTGAGGGAAGGCGACCGCGTCGACGTGTTGACGGTCGAGTCTCGCGGCGACCCGAATGCCGTACCCGCGGCACGGGTGTTGGCGTCGGGAGCGATGGTCGTGCTCGTCTCCGCCGACGCCGGTGGCACTCGGCAGCGAGACCGCGTCGTACTACTGGCTCTACCGACCGACGACGCCACGACAGTTGCGGCCGCATCGTTGGTCAGCGCACTCACGGTCACCCTGCACTAACGTTTCTCGCGACAGAACAAACCGAACGTTGGGAGAAGGGCTCATGCTGAAGGGCTTCAAGGACTTTCTACTGCGCGGCAATGTCGTGGACCTCGCAGTCGCCGTGGTTGTGGGCGCGGCATTCACCGCAATCGTCACCGCATTCACCACGAACATCATCAATCCCCTTGTCGCTGCCCTCGGTGGCAGCAACGAATACGGGTTCGGGTTTCAGATCACGTCGTCGCCGGAATCGTTCGTCAACGTCGGCGCAGTCATCACCGCGATCATCAACTTCGTCATCATCGCGGCGGTGGTCTACTTCGTCCTGATTCTCCCGGTGAACACGGCGAAGAAGCGCTACGTGAGCCAGCCGGAGAAGGAACTGAGCGACGTCGACGTACTGGTGCAGATTCGCGACATCCTCGCGGGGGGAACCGCAGCGGGACAGAAACTTTCGACCGCAGCCGACACCACCGGCGGTAGCGGCGAGGCAATCGACGCAGCCCCGGATCTCGGCAAGCGTTCCTAGCACTGACACCGGCCTGTTTCGACGAATGAATGCGCCATTCACACTGTCTGACAGTGTGAATGGCGCATTCATTCGTTGCAGGGGTGCGATGGAGCGCAACCCAGGGGTGCTCAGTTGGTAAAGGTAGACCGCGGAAGTTCGTCGAGGGTGATCGGGGTTCCGTCTGCTTCACAGGCAGAGGCTACGGCCGCGGCGTTGTCGACGAATGCAGTGCCGGATTCGCTGTCCGTGGTGGAGAGTTCCAGCGTGTCCGCAGGCAGCGCATCGACGAAGGTGGTCAGCGAACTCGCGACGTCGCCCGACGCGGAGCCGGGTAGTGCTTTCAGCTTGTCGACAGCGGCCTGCTTGTCGGCGGTCCACTTGTCGATGTTCTCTGCCGATCCGGGTCCCGCTGCAACCACACCCGCGAACGCGTTGTGGTCGGTGGCGAAGGTGGTGCAGACGTCGGTGTTCTCACCGGATGCTGCGGACTCTTCACTGCTGCAACCGGCTGCGAGGCCAAAGGCTAGGAGTGCCCCTGCAGCGACAACTGTGAAACGGGTTTTCGAGTGCATCTTTGCTTCAGTGCCTCTCTGTACAAGTCGAACCAGTGTGTGCCGAACATAGTTCAGGCCCGTACGGATAAATCCGTACGGGCCTGAACTTGTCTCGATTTACTGCAGGTGAAGTGATATCACCGGGCTACAACCGATTCGGAAATCAGTTGAGGCGAACCGGAGCACCGTAGGTGACTGCGACGTCGCCCGTTGCGCTGGTCAGCGAAACGTAGGGACGAATGGTGACGTTACCCAGGATCTGGGTGGCCGTTCCATGCAGGTTGGCGATCTGGATGGAACCGCTGGTGCCGGCTGCGTCACCCTCGGAAGAGGTGAGGTCAGCTTCTTCGCCGACAACTGCGATTGCGCTCTCGGACTGGACGACGCCGGGGCCGTTTGCGAGGTTGATGTAGCCGGTGGCCTGCGGGATCAGCTGGACGCCGACGTCGAGGCCGCTGGTGGAGGTGCCGGTGCCGGTGAGGGGTCCGACGGAAGGCGCGGTTCCATCGAGCGGGAACGTTCCGGTGACAGAGGATTCGTTGCCCGAGCCGAGGTTGAATTCAGCCGAAGGCGAGGACCACTCGACGTCGATGCCGCCACCGAGGCTCATCGGGTAGCCGATCTGGTAACCGATCTTCAGGGTGCCCTCGAAGTCATCGGCCGAGGGGCCCTGGACGTCGTAGGATGCCCGGCCGTTGGCGAACCACTCACGGGTGAGCGGGCTGCCGTCGAGGGGAGCGACACCATTGATGAAAGTGTCGGACAGCGTCACCGTCACGGTGTTGCCATCAGCGTCGACGATCGAGTTCGAGCTGTCGACAGCGGCGGAAGCGGTTCCGGTACCGAGTACCAGGCCGACTACCGAAGCGCTGGCAGCAACTGCGACGCTCATGGACTTGAGTCCCCGGCTGCGCCGCGACTTCTGGATCTCCGTCATTTATTCCTCATCATGTTCAGTCCCAGCGCGGTGTCGCACGGGGAAGCTTGTGGCTTTCACCCTCGAACTAGATCGCACGCAACGATGCGTACGAGCCCGAGCCGGATGGAGCCGTGAAGGCCACATCCTCGATCCAACAGTTCCGAGATTAAGGGCGCGGCACCTGTTGGTCCCACGCCCTGCTGTCGGAAGCTGAGGGGAACATTAGAGGAGATGCCTGATCGTGACAATCCCTACGATCGGCGTCGGAAAGTTGCTGTCCCGTGATGTGTTTCAGGAGCGTGAACAACTTTCACTTGACGATTGCTGGTAACCCGCGTCACACCATCTTCCGACGACACCAAACCGTTACACATCGAAACTGTGAGTAAAACAGCCCTGATATGGGAAGACAGTGATCGGGACCCGACCGATGCGAGCACTCCACAGGTTCCACGGACGGTCCGAATGGCCCTTCCTCGCCCCGTTCCTTGACCTCAGCGGCCCGCCCGGCCGCTAACGGCAGGTAAACGAGTAACTAACAGACCTGTCATTCCGGCCGAATAAATGTGTCGTGGATCACATCAGAAGTAGTGAGGTGGTCGCTGCTGCTTCAACCATTCGCCCGAGGACGAGCCGCCGGATTCAGTGCCTGCACCGTCGCCTCGCTCGTCTCCGGTCGTCTCCGGCAGAACCTCACCGAAGATGCGAGCGAGCCGGGCCCGTTCTGCTCGGGCCCGGCTCGCGTCGTCTTCGGCCGATCGATCGTCGTTCGGCTCGTCGCTCATCGGTATCGCTATGCGTCCAATCCCGACAGCTCGGCTATGACCTGACTCGCCAGCGGCGTCAGCGTCGCCATCCCATCGCGAATCGCAGCCCGCGAGGAGGCCAGATTCACCACCAGGGTGCTTCCGGACACACCGACCAGCCCGCGGGACAGACCTGCGTCCAGCGAACCGGCTGCCAGCCCCGACGATCGCAGTGCCTCGCTGATGCCCGGAATCTCGCGGTCGAGCACCTCCGCGGTGACGTCCGGGGTGACATCGCGCGGCGAGACGCCGGTGCCACCGATGGAGACCACCAGATCGACACCGCCGATCACCGCGGTGTTGAGTGCATTCCGCACGTCCACTTCGTCCGCCGTCACTGCGACGACGCCATCGACGAGGAAGCCTGCCTCGGTCAGCAGTTCCGTGACGAGCGGGCCCTTCGAGTCCTTCTCGGTGCTGTGCGCTGTTCGGTCGTCCACGATGACGACCAACGCGCGCCCTGCCAGTGGTGCGTCGAGTTCCATACCGCTCACCGTAGTAGTAAGGCCCCTACCCGGCTCACGCTGTGCGTAAATCGTTGCAACCGTGCCGCGCCTGCCTGCTTCTCGTAACATCAGCGACCGCCCGGAAGCGACGGGATCTGGAAGGGCAGTTGCTGTTCCTGCTGTTGCGTCTGAGTCTGCGGCTGGGCCGCGGCAGGCTCCGCAGTACCCAGCGTCACCGTCGCTGTCTTCTCGCTGCCGCCCTCGGTGTAGGTGATGTTCACCGAATCTCCCGGTGCATGCGAGCGCACCGCCGCGATCAGTGCGTCGCCGCTGGCGATGACGCGGTCGTCGACCTTGGTGATCACCGCGCCCGTGGGGATGCCCGCCGAGGCTGCCGGACCGCCCTCGGTGACCTCGACGACAGTTGCACCGTTGGCGTCGTCCTGCGAGGGAACCTGCACACCGATCATGGCCTGAGTGGCCTTGCCCGTGGCGGTCAGCTCGTCGGCGATGCGTTTGGCCTGATCGACCGGAATCGCGAACCCCAGCCCGATGGAACCACTCTGGGATCCGGATCCCTGGCTGCCGCCGATCGTGGCGATCGCGGTGTTGATTCCGATCAGTTGGCCGTCCGTGTTGACGAGCGCGCCACCGGAGTTACCCGGGTTGATCGCAGCGTCGGTCTGGATGGCATCGATCACCGAGTTCTGATTGCCGGACTCACCCGACGTGGAGACCGGCCGGTTGAGCGAGGACACGATGCCCGTGGTGACGGTGCCCGCCAGGCCGAGCGGGGAGCCGATCGCGACGACCTGCTGGCCCACTTCGAGGTTCGACGACGAGCCGAGTTCGATCGGCGTCAGGTTCGTCTTGCCCTCTGCCTTGATGACGGCCATGTCCGAGACCGAGTCGGCACCGACGATCGTCGCGTCGGCGACCGATCCGTCGGAGAACGCGACGGTGAGTTTGCCGTTGGCACCCGCACCCGTCGCGACGTGATTGTTGGTGAGGATCAAGCCGTCGCTGCTGAGAATGACGCCCGAGCCCTCACCCTCTTCCTGAGAACCCTTCACCTGAATCTGCACGACACTCGGCAGGACCTTGTTCGCTACCGCCTGAACCGAGCCGTCGGGGAAGTTGGCGGCGGGCTGAGCAGCAGTGACCGTGGAGTTCAACGAGTTTGTCACTCCCCCGCCGTTGCCGTTGGCATTGTTTGTGGCGATAGCACCGACCGCGCCGCCGATTCCGCCGCCGACCAGAACGAGTGCGATGGCTCCGGCCACGAGTACCGACCGACCCGGGCGGGACTTCACCGCGCTCGGTGCCGAATTCGATTGCGGCGCCACGTGCTGGGGTTGAGCGTGGTGAGCCTGGGTGTGCTGCGGATCGCCCTGCTGACCGTACGGCCCGTAGCCGGGCTGGTACGCCCCCTGCCCGTAGCCGGCGTACTGCTGCGGATAACCCTGCTGCGGCGGCTGCGACCCTGCGTTGTGGGGTTGAGGCTGCTGGGACGGGAACTGCTGCGTCGGGTGCTGCTGAGTGGAATCCTGCCGAGTCGGATGCTGCTGGGCCGAGTAGCTCTGTTCGTCGCCGCGCGAAGCCCGGTCCGCCGGATGCTGCTCGCCACCGGCACCCTGTCCGGTCTGTTCGGATTCGTTACGGTCGTCGCTCATCGTTGCTGCTTCCTTCAGTAGAGACCTCGTCGTAGAGGTCCGCCCGCCTTCTTGCTACTCACTGTGCAGGGCGGTACTGAGAGAGCGCTGAGATCCGGCTATCAGTTTGCCGAGAGTGTCGTGGGATCAGGGGCACTTTCGCCGGGCAACACGATTCGTATCAGCGCGCCGCCCCGCTCGGACACCTCGACCCCGATGGTCCCGCCGTGCTTGACGACCACCTGTCGCACGATGGCAAGTCCCAGACCGGATCCGGGCATCGAACGCGACGCCGTCGAGCGATAGAAGCGCTCGAACACCAGCTCGCGATCTTCCTCGGGGATACCTGGGCCTGCGTCGTCCACCGTCAGCTCCAGCAGACCATCGCCGATCTGCCGCATCGTGATTCGCACCTCACCACCGCTCGGACTCCATTTGGCCGCGTTGTCGAGCACATTGAGCACGGCCCGGGACAGTCCTGCTTGATCGCCGTAGACGAACCACGGCATCAACGTCGCATCGAAGTCGATCTCGTTGCGACGGCGGCGTGCTCGCTCGAGGCTGCGTTCGACGGCGTCGGCCAGGTCGACTCGCTCGAACACCGTCTCCGGTGCATCCTCTCGCGCCAGATCGACCAAATCGCCCACCAAAGTGGACAATTCCTGAATCTGTGCCACCACGTCGGTCCGCAGCTCGGCCATGTCCTCGTCCGGGATGGACGGCGCTCCAGGGCGTCCCGCCGCGATCAGCAACTCCATGTTGGTCCGCAGCGAGGTCAACGGGGTCCGAAGTTCGTGGCCCGCATCGGCGACCAATCTGCTCTGCCTGCCGCGAGATTCGGCCAGTGCGCGGAGCATCGTGTTGAAACTCTCGGTCAGACGGGCCAACTCGTCGTCGCCGGTCACCGGGATCGGCGTGAGGTCATCGGTGCGTGCCACCCGTTCGGCTGCCGCCGTCAGTCGGGCAATCGGGCGTAAACCGGTGCGTCCCACGGCCATACCTGCCCCGGCCGCCAGTACAACTCCGCAGGCTCCGACGATCAACAGCACCCACGCCAGACGGTCGAGCACTTCCCCGGTCGGCAACAGCCTCTGTGCGACGACGAGGGTGCTGCCGTCCTTGGTGCGTAGTGCGAGCACCCGCTGATCGTCGAGTGTGCGCAGCGACGATTCCTGTTCTCCGCTCACGACAGCGAGTTCGGCATCGCCGATCGGCACCTTGGGCCCGGGCGGGTTGTAGCTGGACATGTCCGGATAGATCAGCGCAACACTGACATCGGTGCTGTACAACGTGGCTCCGGCAACAAAGCGCGGGTCATAGGACACCAGACTGGACTCCGCCAAAGCCGATGCGCGGGAACGCAATTGAGTGTCCACATCGCCGTACAGCGCTCGCGAGACCACCGTGTACGCGGCAATGGCCATGACCGCCACCGCAATTGCGACGACGGAGGCCGCGAGCAACGTCACCCTCCACCGCAGCGACACCGTCCGTGTCAGGGGCATCGGTGGTCGCATTGCCGTCGGCGAGGAGCCGACGCTGTCGGCCGACTTGCGCCCGAACGACGCGACCATCACGGGGGCGTTTCGCGCAGGACGTACCCCACACCGCGAACGGTGTGGATCAGCCGCGACTCCCCCTCCGCCTCGGTCTTGCGCCGCAGGTAACCGACGTACACCTCGAGTGCGTTGCCCGACGTCGGGAAGTCGTAGCCCCAGACCTCCTCGAGGATGCGGCTTCTGGTGAGCACTCGGCGCGGATTGGTCATCAGCATCTCGAGCAACGAGAATTCGGTCCGGGTGAGACTGATCGATCGTTCGGCGCGCGAGACCTCACGGGTGACCGGATCCAACGACAGGTCCGCGAACGTCATGGTCTCCGAGTCGATGCCCGCTTCCATCGCGGTACGCCGAAGCAGCGCGCGCAGGCGAGCCAGCAGTTCCTCCAGCGCGAACGGCTTGGGGAGGTAATCGTCGGCACCGGCATCGAGGCCGGCGACGCGCTCGGACACCGAGTCCCGGGCCGTCAACACGAGAATCGGCAGGTCGTCACCGACGCTGCGCAACCGACGACACACCTCGAGGCCGTCGAGGCGAGGCATCATCACGTCGAGTACCAGGGCGTCGGGACGTGCCGCCGCAACCTGCTCGAGCGCGTCGAGACCGTCGACCGCCAGGTCCACGGTGTACCCGTTGAACGTCAGCGACCTACGCAGCGACTCACGCACTGCCCGATCGTCGTCGACCACCAATATCCGCATTCGTACAGTTTGTCCTGGTCGACTGAGATATGTCTGAGAGGGGTACCTACTCCACCTGCGACGACCTACAGACCAGGAAGATTTCGGGCGAGCGGGAGGTTCCACTTTCGCCACAGCGCGAGCAGACGCAACCCCGTCGCGAGCACTGTTCCGACGACCAGACCCACGTTCTCCGGCAGACTCAGAACGTCCGCCAACACGACGGCCGTCGCACCGAGCAACGCGGGTAGGGCATAGAGGTCCCGGTGCAGCAGCAGAGGAACTTCGTTGACCAGCACGTCCCGAATCACACCGCCGGCCACCGCCGTCGTCGTGCCGATGAGAGCTCCCGCCAACGCGCTACCGCCGGCAGCCAACGCGATCGTCGCACCGGTCGAGGCGAACAGTCCCATCCCGAACGCGTCGAGCACCAGAACTCCGCGGCGGACCTTTCCCATCTGTCGGTGTGCAACGAACACGACCAGCGAGGCGAGAAAGCCGACGGTGAGATTCGGCCACGTGTCCAGGGACGTCGGCGGGTGGATGCCGAGCAGCAGATCGCGAATGATTCCGCCGCCGATACCCGTCGTGATTCCGACGACGCAGACCCCGAACAGATCCAACCGGCGGTGCACTCCGACCAACGCGCCCGAGGCCGCGAAGACCGCGATACCGATGAGTCCGAGCACGTCGAGAAGCATCGGATCAGCATGTCACGGGACTGACAGGGGTTTGACAGCAACATCCGACCGCTGCCACAGGACCAACGAGCACATTCGAGTCGTCACCGATTCCAACCTCAGGAGCACGTCATGCGTATCGGATTCAAGAAGACCATTGCCACTATCGCCGTAGCCGGTGCCCTCTCACTCGGTGGCGGCGCCATCGCCCAGGCCGCGCCGGACCGGGCCACCATCCCTGCTGTCGCTGGGAGCTCCGAATCGGACGCCCTGCAGGCTCTCTCGGATGCCGGATTCACCGACGTCACCGTCGACTACGACCGCCCCGATGCCACCGTGATCGGAACGAACTTCCAGGCCGGAACCAAGGTCAGCGAACACGCGCCCATTCTGGTGACCGCCGGCAAGGGCTAGCTCGACGGCAACAGGATCGATGCCGGGCAGCCGCTGTCCTGGGGCCAGTGCGTGACATGTACGTGCTGCGTCGCCTCACTGTCGCAGGCGATAGTCTCGATCGAGTGCCGTCCGGCACGTCTGTTTCTCGAACCGAGGTGACCCGAAGTGCCGATCGTCGACAACGCCGTCTACGTCGAGGGGAAGCGAACCGCGAATCCCGAGAGCCTCGATATCACTTTCGAGTGCATGCGAGATCGCCACGGAATGGCATGGATCGGCCTCTATCGACCCGAGCTCAGCGAGATCAACGCTGTGGCAAACGAATTCGGGCTGCATCGGCTGGCCGTGGAGGACGCCATTGCGGCCCATCAACGGCCGAAACTCGAACGCTATGCCGAGCAGCTCTTCGTCGTCCTGCGTCCCGCCAGATACATCGACGAGACCGAAAAGGTCGAATTCGGAGAATTGCACATTTTCCTCGGCGTAGATTTTGTTGTCACCATTCGTCACGCCGAATCACCCGAACTCGGGAAGGTGCGCCACCGACTCGAGGAATCCCCCGAATTGCTCGGACTCGGGCCCGAAGCGATCCTGTACGGCATCCTCGACCAAGTCGTCGACGAGTACGTTCCCGTCATCAAGGGCTTGCAAACCGACATCGACGAGATCGAGGATCAACTGTTCACCGGCGATCCGAGTGTGTCGCGCCGAATCTATTCACTGTTGCGCGAGGTATCCGAATTCGATCGTGCTGCAAAGCCTTTGGTCGACATGATCGAATCGCTCAAGCGTGGGTCGGACAAGTATCACGTCGACGTCGAATTGCAGCGCAATCTACGAGACGTGCTGGACCACGCGATCCGCATCTCGGACCGCATCGAGGCATTCCGGTCCAATCTGCAGAACGCGATGACCGTGCACTCCACCATGGTGGCGCAGCAGCAGAACGAAGAAATGCGCAACATGACGCAGGTGAGCCTGGAACAGAACGAACAGGTCAAGCGCATTTCGTCCTGGGGTGCAATTCTTTTCGCACCCTCGCTCATCGCCGCCATCTACGGCATGAACTTCGACGACATGCCCGAACTGAAATGGCAGTTCGGCTACCCACTCGCACTGGTCGCCATGGTGATCTGTTCCAGCGCGCTGTACGTGGTGTTCAAGCGCCAGAAGTGGTTGTAGAGCGGCTTCGCCGCATGTGCGTGGAACTTCGTAGCAGGAGTCGAAGTTCCACGCACATGGGACCTACGAGGAACCGAACACCGGACCCACCGGAATGTCGCGGGTGAAGGTCAACCTGTCGAACTCGTTGCCGTATTCGTCGATGGCACCGATCGTCATTCTGCTGGCCGTGATGCCCGGAATACCCGGCACCACATCGACTCTGACGAACGAGTAGTTCAGGAAGCGCACTCGCGACCAGGTGATCGACTCGGCCGACTTGGTGCCGTCGGGTGCCCACACATAGCTGTTCGGTACTGCGGTGTCGGGCAGCTCGTTGCCGCGGTAGCTCACGCCCTCGCCGTCCTGGAACGTGTAGCGCGGACGACCGCCACCGCCGACGGTGTAATACACGGTGCCGTCGGTCTTTCCGCTGACCGTCGCGTTGTCGCCTGCGACCCGCGTCGCGCGATTCCCACGGATGGGGTCGGTGCGCTCGAAGACGTGATTGTGAGCCTGGAGCACCACGTCCACCTCGTAACGGTCGAACAGTGCAACCCACGCGTCGCGCACGCCGCCGTCGCTCGCATGGGTGGATGTCGTCGAGTACGCGCAGTGATGGAAGAAGCAGACGATGAAGTCGATGTTCGGATCGGCACGATACCTCGCCAACGTCTGTTCCACCCAGCTGTTCTGGGCTCCTCCGCTGTAACCGGTGTTGGCCTTGATCTCGTAACTGACGTCGTTCGCGTCGAGCGAGAGAACGGCAGTGTTGCCGTAGACGAACGAGTACGCCGACGGGCATCCCTTGGGTCCGTTGGTCGGCTGATCGAGCCGTGCGGCGTGACCGCCGTATCCGTTGGGGCTGTAGAGCGCTTCCATGTCGTGGTTGCCGGTGGCGAACAACCACGGCGCGGTCGATGCGCTGGCTTCGATGGCCTGGAAATACCCGTCCCAGACGAACGGGTTGAACTTGTCGAATCCCTTCGGCGGCGTCTGTCCGTGCTTCGCGAACTGCGGAGGAAGACCGGCACCCGACGGGTCCGCGTACGCGATGTCGCCTGCGAGGATGTGGAAGTCCGGGTGCGATGCCTGAATCTGCCGATTGATGTTGCGGGCGTGCTTGACCGACGGTTCGTTGTCCGCCTTGTAGTACTGGTCGTCGTAGTCGCCGGCGACCAGACCTGCTGGTTGCGAGGGGGTTTCGTCGACGCCCTGATCGCCCATCATCGTGAACCGAAAGGGTGCGATGCGGCCCGACGGCAGCGCCGGAGACGCGCTGCGGATATCGCTCACGAAGCCGTCTGCGGTGCGCCAGCGGTAGTAGTGCGGCAGCTTGGGCGTCAGATTGTCCACGGGTACGTGCACGTAGTACTGCTCGGCCGAGAGGATGCCGCCGTCGGTCTGGGGCACCTGGCTGATCAGGTTGCGCACCTCGGCGGAGGTCGTCGCGCCCAATGCAGGCGTGGGGCCGTGGTCGAGAAAGACGCCGGTGATTCCGGGATTACGCGAGAGCTGAGCGGAGAACCGCAACTGCGTCGCCGGATCGTTTCCGAAGCCCATGTGCCGTCCGGCAACAGCCAACGGAGCGTCCTGCGCGTAGGCAGTGCGCGCGAACACCGAATTCCCGACGCCTACCGCGGCGGCCGTCGCGGCGGCTCCCACCAGGAAATTTCGTCGACTGACCGGGTGCCGCCGCAGGAACGACCGATGCCAATCATGCTGCTCGGCCATGGTCATGTTCTCGGCGAGCGTGCCCGGGATGCCGGTCGCGACGGTCTCGCCTGCGGGATTGAGCGTCATCAGTCGATCGTGGCGGTGACGACCGCTCTATCCGTTAACCAAGCGAAGCAGTTGAGTGAACAACACGCGAACACCGATGCACAACGGGACGAACGCGGACAATCCCGTCGTGCACGGAAATTCGTGACCCACTACGAATTTCCACGCACGACGGGAGGAGGAATCAGGTCCCCTTGACGTTGAGGATCTGCCTCAGCTCGTGCTCGATGCTGACCAAGTCGCGGGCGTCCTCCATCACGACATCGATCGACTTGTAGGCGTCGGGAATCTCGTCGATGAAGTCGGCACTGTCGCGAAATTCGATCCCCACCATCCGCGCCTGCAGGTCCTCGTGGGTGAACCGCTTCCTGGCCTCGGTCCTCGAGAACTGCCGACCGGCACCGTGAGGAGCCGAGCACAGCCCGGCCCGCGAGCCCTTACCGACGACCACGTAAGAACGAGTTCCCATAGACCCGGGAATGATCGCCTTGACGCCCTCGTGTGCGTCTACCGCGCCCTTACGCGTGAGCCACACATCCTTGTGCGCATGCGTTTCCTTCACCGTGTAGTTGTGATGGCAATTGATCCGCTCGACCTCGCGATGGTCGTCGGTTCCCATCCACTCGGCGAACACCGCACCGAACCTGTCCATCATCTCGGCGCGATTGAGGTACGCGAACCGCTGCGCCCACTTCAGGTCTCGGATGTATCGCCCGAATTCCGGCGCACTCTCGGGCAGGTACGCCAAGTCCTTGTTCGGCAACGGGATCCACCACTGCGCGCACAATCGCTGCGCAATGGCAATGTGCTTCTTGGCGATCTTGTTACCGACGCCCCTCGACCCGCTGTGCAGAAACAGCCACACTCGATCGGTCTCGTCGAGGCATAGCTCGATGAAGTGATTTCCGCCGCCGAGCGAACCCAGCTGTTCACGCCACTGCGGTGAGTGGTTCAGCTCGACGCCGTCCTTGGCCGCCAACTCCTCGAGTTCGACCAGCTTGGGCGCAGTGAACTGCCAACGATCGACACCGACGTTGTAGTTGCCGGGCGAGAGAGGAATGCTTGCTTCGATGGCGAGTCGCAAGTCCGTCAGATTGTGGCCGTCGACGTCGTCGAGGGTGAATTCTGTTCGGACGCCGATCATTCCGCAGCCGATGTCGACTCCGACCGCAGCCGGTATCACCGCACCCAACGTCGGGATCACCGTTCCCACTGCACTTCCCATACCGCTGTGAGCGTCGGGCATCAGGGCGACGTGCGGATGCACGAACGGCATCGACGCTGTTTCACGGGCCTGCTCGAGAGTCTTGTCCTCGAGCTGTGAAGCCCAATTGAGCAAACGCAAGCCCACCTTGTTCGGGGGCATGATGTTTCCTTTCTGCCCCCTCCACGAGAGAGCGTTATTCGATAGGTCGAATCCCGAACGGTGCCTGTTTGCCACGGAGAGAATCACGTCGTTCAGGCGAATATGCGCGCAGCACAGCGCTCACACCGGCTCTCGAGTCGAGAGCGGGGAAAGCCAGAACGGTTGCACGCATGACGAGAACCCTATCGAGTGGAACGTTTCCGACGCGAGCGAATTATTCGGATCGTCGGGGATGGGACTGAATGCACAGTAGTGCGCTGTGATGGCGGGATCCCGTCGATGAGGCCGAATATCGTGCAATCCTGCCCACCCACCGGTCTCTACACTCCCCCACCGAATGCGAGTCCCAGTAGATATGTCGCCCCGGCCGCGCCGTAGCCGATAGCCAGCTGCCGCAGAGCGCGTTTGACCGGCGGCCCACCGCTGAGCAGTCCCACCACCAGGCCGGTGCAGATCAAGGCGATTCCGACGAGGACGGCGGCAACGGCAAGTGCCACATAGCCTTCGAGGCCGAACAGATACGGCAGCACGGGGATGACGGCCCCGGAGGCGAAGAAACAGAAGCTGGCCCCGGCGGCACCGACGCCGGTTCCGATGGACTCGTGCTCGTCGACGTCGGGCGCCATCTCGTCGGCAGGTAGTACTCGCAGCACTTCCGCCGCTTTGGCGTCGGCTTCCTCGTGTGTCATCCCCCGGGCTCGGTAGACCAGTGCCAGTTCGTTGGCGTCCACGTCGAGGTGTCGGACGGCGTCGCGCGCGGCACTGTCCGGGGATGACGCCTCGAGCAGCTCGCGTTGCGAACGGACGGAGACGTATTCGCCCGCACCCATGGACAGCGCGCCGGCGAGCAGTCCCGCAAGTCCGGTGACCAGGACGATCTGATTGGACACTCCGGATCCGCTGATGCCGAGGACCAGAGCCAGGTTGCTCACCAGGCCGTCGTTGGCCCCGAACACTGCGGCCCGGAACGTGCCGGACAGTCGATTGCGGCCGCGAGCCGCCAGTGCCCTGATGACTTCGGCGTGGATCTGTTCGTCGGCCGTCATCGCCTCCGTGGCATCGGCGTCGGTGGCGTACGGCGAACGGGTTTCGGCTCGTTGGGCCAGCGCGAGTACGAATACCGAACCGAAGCGACGTGCCAACACCCCGAGGATGCGGGTGCGGATGTCACCCTTGAGCGGCATCCCGACACGGTCGCCGAGCAGGGTTCGCCAATGCTGCTCGTGGCGGCCCTCCGCATCGGCGAGTGCGAGCAGGATCTCGCGCTCCTCGCCGATGCGTCGGCCTGCCAGATCGCGATAGACGGCGGCCTCGGCTCGCTCGTCGGCGAGGTACTGCCGCCACCGCTTCACATCTCGCGCACTGGGTCCATCGTTCATGAACGTCAAGATAGACCCGCTGAGGGTCAGCTCGGGTCGTACACTCCGGTCTGCACTGCTTTGACCAACCTCCGTGGCACTCTGAACTCTCGACCTTCAAAGCGCACGGTCACCAGATCAGGAGCAACGGCTTTCCACTGCGCCCGACGGCTTCGGGTGTTCGAACGCGACATCTTTCTCTTCGGAACAGCCATGATTCAGGCGTCCTTTCGGCTTCGGCGACCGTATCGCTTCTCGAATTTCTCGACGCGGCCCTGGGTGTCCATCACGCGGGCGGCTCCGGTCCAGAAGGGGTGTGATTCGGACGAGACGTCGACGACGATGAGCGGGTAGGTGTTGCCGTCGGCCCATTCGGTCTCGCGCGCGGATGTGACGGTGGATCTGGTGAGGAACTTGTTGCCGGTACTCGAGTCCTGGAACACGACCGGGTGGTAGTCGGGGTGGATGCCTGGTTTCATTCTGTTGCCTCTCGTGTTTGTTCTGCGTACGGGGATTCGCTGCTCTCGCATGGGTCTTCGTGCCACTGACCGAAGGGGTCGTGCCAGGTGGCCCAGGCCGCGGGGTCTGCCATCTCGTCGTCGGATACCAACGCCCACTGCAGGGTTCGGTCGATCTCGGTGGGGTCGGCCTCGTGGACGAGGATCACCAGCGAGGTGTCGCGATCACCGAACTTCTCGTCCCACCGCAGCGCCGCCATTGCCCGACGCGTGGCGTCGACGCGGTCCTGCTGCTCCGGAGTCATTGCGGCAAGCCACTTTCCGGCACCGGCAACGCGAAGACCGCCGCCGGCCGATTCGATCCACAGCGCTTCGTCGGGCTGCGTGGCGACCCACACCCGCCCCCGCGCGGTGACGACGCCGTCGAGCAGTACGTCGATCGCCTCGTGCAGACGCTCGGGATGGAACGGCCGAGTGGCGGTGAACTCGACCAAGGTGACACCACAGTCGACAGCCAGCGGCGGCTGGCCGAGCAATAGCGGTGAGTGCGCATCGCTGATCGCACCACGCCGGGCATCGGCGGGAACGGACGCGAGAAGTGCGGGAGCGTCGACCATTGCGTCCTGAGAAACCCAGACCACGGGTGCATTCGGTGCCAACCGCGCCAGGACAGCAGCGAGCCGGGCGCGTTCCCACGCGTCGACGTCGGGGCCTGCGGTGACGACGAGCGCATCGGCGTAGTCGACCTGCCCGACCACCACTTGCGCGACGGTTCGATCGTCGTCGCCACTGGCGACGATGCCTCGGTCTGCCATGGCGTCGTCGCCGGTGGCGTCGGCCAGCCAGGTTGCGGCGTCGAGGCAGTCGACAACCGCCTCGATGCGGACGTCACGCGAGGCCGGGCCGTCGATCTGCCCCACGATGCCCGCCACGACGACGTTGTCCACGGCCCAGCACAGCGCCTCGGGCTCGAGCGCGGGGTCCATGGCGAGCACGATGCGATCGACGTTGCTGCGGGCGGACAGCGCGCGCAGCAGCGGCAGTAGATCCTCGCGGAGCGTGCAGGAGACGCAGCCGTGCGCCAGTTCCAGGATGGTCTCGCGCGGGGTTTCACCCAGTACGGACACCGTGCGGCGCACGACGCCCTCGGTGACGCGGCTCAGGTCGTGGCGGACCGCGACGGTCCCCGGCGCGAGCAGTGATGTCACGACCGCGTCCATGGCCCCGGTCCAGCCGGAGACGAGGACCATTGGGATTCGATCGTCCGGTGAGTTGTTCACGAGCACCCTTCTTGTCGACAACGATTGTCATTACCTGTGGATGCACGCTACATTCGTGAACACGCTTTGTCGAAAACGATTGTCATAACGGCAAGAAAAGGAGTGCTCATGTCAGCGCACTGCCAAGTCACCGGCCGCACCCCCGGATTCGGAAAATCGGTCTCGCACTCCCACGTGCGCACCAGCCGGAGATGGGATCCCAACATCCAGCGCAAGACCTACTACGCTCCGAGCCTCGGTCGCCGCGTCACCCTCACGCTCTCGGCCAAGGGCATCAAGACCATCGACCGCGACGGTATCGACGCCGTGGTGGCCAAAATCCGCGCACGTGGGGAGAAGATCTGATGGGCAAGAGCACCGATGTCCGGCCGATCGTCAAACTCAAGTCGACCGCGGGTACGGGCTACACCTACGTCACCCGCAAGAACCGTCGCAACGATCCCGACCGACTGGTCATGAAGAAATACGACCCGGTCGTGCGCAAGCACGTGGATTTCCGAGAGGAGCGCTGATCGGTGGCCAAGAAATCGAAGATCGCGAAGAACGAGCAACGCAAGGTCGTCGTCGCCCGCTGGGCAACGCGTCGCGCAGAGCTCAAAGAGACCATCCGCAAGCCCTCGAGCAGCGACTCCGAGCGTGCGGAGGCCCAAGCAGCACTGCAGCGTCTGCCGCGCGATTCGAGTCCGGTACGATTGCGCAATCGTGACGCTGCGGATGGACGTCCGCGCGGTTACCTACGGAAATTTGGGCTGTCCCGTGTGAAAATGCGCGAGATGGCTCACCGCGGGGAGCTGCCAGGCGTCCACAAGTCGAGCTGGTAAAGGGAAAAGGTTTCAGATGGCAGTCAAGAGAGCACCGTCGAAGAAGGTCCGCGCAGAAGCAGGCCGTCGACCGAAGAAGAACCCGTTGAACGCCGCCAAGGTGACCACGGTGGACTACAAGGACATCAACCTCCTTCGTCAGTTCATCTCGGACCGCGGCAAGATCCGCAGCCGTCGGGTCACCGGGCTCACCCCGCAGCAGCAGCGCCAGGTTGCTGTCGCAGTGAAGAACGCTCGTGAAATGGCATTGCTGCCGTTCACCAGCCGCTGATCCAGACTTTCATTCAGAGAGGCCACGTAGCCATCGGCTACGTGGCCTCTCTGTCGTTCCCGATCCAGAGATGAGCAGTCCGTAGATGTCCGGCGTCCTCGAGGGCTTCACCGTCATCTTCGTCGTCATCGCTCTGGGTTACCTACTCGCCCATTTGAAGGTGCTCGGCGAACACGGCCAGTTCGTACTGAGCAGGCTCGTGTTCTTCGTGGCGACACCTGCCTTGCTGTTCGTCACGTTGGCCAACTCGGATCTGTCGGTCATCCTCTCGCCCGTATTGGCCGTCTCCGGTTCCACTGCACTACTCGTCGGAGCGATCTATTTCGTCATAGCCAAGCTCTCCCTGAAACGGACCGTGCCCGACGCGACCGTCGGGGCACTGGCGAGTTCGTACGTCAACGCCGCCAACCTGGGCATCCCGATCGCCGTGTTCGTACTCGGCGACGCCAACTTCGTCGCTCCGCTGCTGCTGTTCCAGATCATGATCTACACCCCGATCGCGGTGACGATTCTCGATGTATCCACCGAGATCGACAAGGTCTCGGTGTTCAAGACCGTCACGACACCGTTCCGAAACCCGATCGTGGTGGCCGGCGCAGCCGGTCTCGTCCTCTCGATCACCGGATTCGAGCTGCCCGAGGCATTGATGCAGCCGTTCCAACTCGTCGGGAATGCGTCGGTCCCCGGTGCGCTGCTTGCCTTCGGCCTGTCCCTCTACGGTGCCCGAGTGCTGCAGAAGGGCATCAGTCCACGGCGGGACGTAGCTCTGGCCACGGTGTTCAAGATGGCACTGCAGCCCCTGCTCGGCTACCTCATGGCCAAGTTCGTGTTCGGTCTGGAGGGGCACGATCTGTTCGCCATCGTCGTCGTCTCGGCACTGCCCACCGCCCAGAACGTGTTCGTCTTCGCCAGCCGCTACCAGCGCGGGGTAGTGCTCGCCCGAGACACCGCGTTCGTGACCACGCTCGTCTCGATCCCCGTCATCGCACTCGTGACACTCTTCCTCGCATGAGCCGAACACAAAGGTTCTCCTCAGCTCACAGCGCTACTTTGAGTACATGAGGTTTCTCGCTGCAGGAGTCATGTTGTGCCTGCTGCTGGTCGGCTGCAGCACCGCCTCCAGCAGCGACGACGAGACGACGCCGACGGTCGGATCCACCACACCGGTCGGTCTCGCTCAGCAACCCAGCGCCCCTCCGGTTCCCCACGAAGTGCCCGTCGGCGACGTCGGCACGATGTTCGAGCCCACCCCCGATCTGATCCGCGCCACCACCACTCCGTTCGAGTCCTGGAGCCAGATCTCCCCCAACACCATCGCGGTCCACTTCGTCACCGGCACTCCCGAGTGCTACGGAGCCGACGCGTCGGTGACCGAGACCGCCACGACCGTCACCATCGAACTGCGTACCGGAACCAGGCCCGACGCCGCCGACAAGTCCTGCATCATGGTTGCCGTCTACGCCACCATGCAGATGTCCCTTGCTTCACCGCTCGGGAGCCGCACCATCCTGAATGCGGCCTGACCCCGGCACCGGTAGTGTCCGGTCGGTGAGCGATCATCTCCCCGACCGAGATCGAAGCCAGATTCGCGCGGCCGATGCGGACAGGAACCTCGTCGCGCAGTTGCTGAGCGACGCTTTCGCGAACGGCCAACTCACCGTGAGCGAATACGACGAGCGCACCGCTGCGGTGTACCAGGCGAAGACCTACGGCGAACTCGACCTGCTGACCGGCGACCTGGTGCTGTCACCTCCCCCTGCAACCGCACCGTCCGGTGGCTCCTCGAACGACCGCGTGATCGCGATCATGAGCGGTGCTGTGCGCAAGGGTGAGTGGACCCCCGCCGCGCGTATCGACGCGTTCGCATTCTGGGGCGGGATCGAACTCGACCTACGCCGCGCGTCGTTCACCGCCGAGGAAACCACCATCAACTGCGTGGCCATCATGGGCGGCATCGAGGTCACCGTGCCGCCCGGAGTGAGCGTCGAAGTCCGCGGCATGGGCATCATGGGCGGCTTCGATCACGTCAGCGCGACGCACCCAGGCGCACCGCGCGTGATCATTACCGGTTTCGCCTTCTGGGGCGGGGTATCGGTGGAGATCAAGCCCGCCGACAAGTGATTCAGGATCGCCGACGCTTCAGGTAGTCCGTCACCACCGCGGCACCGAGTCCGTCGAGATCAGGGGCGATGACACGTCCGCCCACGCGCTCGGCCATCTTGTCGACCACGCGCGCGAGGCCCGGATCGTCGCCGAGCCGGAAGATCGTCACCTGCGCACCGAGTTTCGCGACGGTATCGAGTTCGCGCACGGTCAGCCCGAGAGTCTTCGACGACGGTGGGTAATCGAAGTACGCGTGGCCGTCAGGCTCCAGATGCGCCGTCGGCTCACCGTCGGTGACGATCAGCACCACCGGTTGCGCATTGGGATGACGCCGCAGATGCCGCACCGCAAGCATGAGCGCGTGATGCAGATTGGTGCCCTGGTCGTAGGCACCGTCCAGTCCGGCCAGCTCGGACGCCGTCAATGTCTGTGCGTGTCTGCCGAATCCGATGAGTTGTAGGTCGTCTCCGCGAAATCGGGTGCTCACCAGGTGATTGAGCGCGAGTGCTGTGCGCTTCATCGGCACCCAACGGCCGTCCATCACCATCGAGAACGACGTATCGACCAGCAGTGCCACGGCAGCCTGCGTTCGCGTCTCGGTCTCGCTGATCTCCACATCGGTCACCTGCAACTGCACCGGGAAGCCCGATCCTGTTGCGGCTGAACGCAGTACCGCATTGTTGACCGTGCGGGTCACGTCCCACGGCTCGGTGTCACCGAACTCCCACGCTCGCGACGCTCCGGTGGGCTCCCCCATCGCGCCTGCCTTGCGAGTGTCTCGCTCGCCGCCGCGTCGGGACAGCTTTCCCGCCACGTCCTTGAGCGCGGACTGCCCCAGCTGCCGCATCGCCTTCGGTGACAGTCGCCATTGTCCGTCGGCACCCTTGTCCATGAAACCCTGCTGCTGCAGCGCCTTTTCGAGCTCGGCGAGCATCCTGGCGTCGGCCGCCGCCTCCGGCCCGAGTTGCTTCAGCAACGCGTCGGCGTCGATGTCGTCCAGTGCAGCTCCGTTGTACTGCTGCGAGAGCTGATTTCCCAGGTTCTCGAGGTCCGCGATGTCCTGAAGCGCGCCGGTCCCGTCGCCGAGACCCATCCCGTTCTCGCCACGGAAGTTCTGCGAGCCGTCCCAGTCCTCTCCGGGCCGGGCCTGCTGGAGATTCTGATCGAGCTGATCCAGCTGGCTCAACAGGTTCGAATCGCCGAAGGCCTGCTGCGCCAACGCATCGAGCTCTGCCCGCTGCTCCGGACTCAACGAATTCCGGAGCCGTTGCGCCGCCGCTGCACGTTGAGCAAGGGAGTCCAGCAGCTCCTCGACGCTCGATGGATTCTCCGGGAAGTGCTGCCCGTGCTTGTCCATGAACTGCTCGAACTGCTCATCGGTGTCCTCGCCCTTGTTGTGGGCGTCGAGCAACTCGTTGAGGTCTTTCAGCATCTCACTGATGGCCTGACGGTCCTCGTCGGTGGCACCTTCGAGGGCCTGCTTCATGCCGGCGAAACGCTGGTCCAGCATCTCGCGTCCGAGCAGATCCTTGATCTTCTCGTAGTTCTCGCGTGCCTCCGACGAACGCCAGTCGTAGTCCGAAAGCTCCTGCACCGCTTGAGCAGTGGACGGCGACAGATCGCCGATCTGCATCTCCTGGAACCGTGCATCATCGTCGAGGGCACGTGCAAGTGCCTTGCGTTCCTCGAGTACCGCCTTGTCCAGCAGCTCTCGCACTTCCTGCAGCGTGCCGTCGAGATTGTTCTTCTTCAACAGATCTCGTCGACGCTTGGCGGCCTGCGCGGCCAGGTCGTCGAGACCGCGCATGTTCTTCGTCCCGCGCCGCAGCATCTCCTGCAATGCCCGCCTGGGTGACGCGCCCTCGAGCACGTCCTCACCGATGGCGTCGAGCGCTTCGCGCAGATCCACCGGTGGCGCAAGGGGATCCGGCCCGTCGTGATACCGCCCGTATCTGGAGCGACGCATCAGCTGTACACCGTCTGACCGTCGTCGTCGGGGTCCTTGGAGATACGGCGTGCGAGGTAGAGACCTTCGAGTGCGAGTTCGACCGCGGCCGCTTTCTCGCCGTCCGAGGTGGCGTTCAGACGTTCGTGGATGTCGCCGATGACCTCGACGTCGGGAAGCTCGTCGAGCAACGCTTTGGCGGTGATGCGATCGCCGGTGACGATGGGCTCGCCCGTCTCGATTGCCGTCACCAGAGCTGCGAGGTTGATGCCGCCGAGGTGGGCTCGAACGGTATCGGCAGTCGCTCGGCGCAACATATGTTCGAGGACCTCGATTTCGCGACCTTCCTCACCCGACTCGAATTCGACCTTGCCGCGCAACACCTCGATGATGGTGCCGAGATCCACCGGTCGGGCCACGGGCTCGGCCTCACCGAGTATCGCAGCCCGATGAACGGCTGCGGCAGCGATGGTTTCGGCCGCTGCGATTGCGAAGCGAGCAGAGACGCCGGAGCGCTGATCGACCGACGGCGACTCGCGCAGCAGTCGGGTGAATCGGGCCAGCACCTCGAGCAGATAGCTGGGAACAGCTGCCTGCAGCTCCGCTTCCTGGTCGATGACCGCCACCTCGGCGTCGAGTTCGAGGGGGTAGTGCGTCCTGATCTCCGCGCCGAAACGGTCCTTGAGCGGGGTGATGATGCGCCCGCGGTTGGTGTAGTCCTCGGGGTTCGCGCTCGCCACCAGCATCACGTCCAGCGGCAGACGCAAGGTGTAGCCGCGCACCTGAATGTCGCGCTCCTCCATGACGTTGAGCAGCGACACCTGAATGCGCTCGGCGAGGTCGGGGAGCTCGTTGATCGCCACGATGCCGCGGTGGCTGCGGGGCACGAGACCGAAGTGGATGGTCTCGGGATCGCCGAGGCTTCGCCCCTCGGCAACCTTGACGGGATCGACGTCGCCGACGAGGTCCGCCACCGACGTATCCGGGGTCGCGAGCTTCTCGGCGTATCGCTCGCTGCGATGCCGCCACTCGACGGGCAGGTCGTCGCCGAGTTCAGCGGCTTTGCGAATGCTGGCCGGAGTGATCGGCTCGTACGGATGCTCGCCCAGTTCGGCTCCGGCGATCACCGGCACCCACTCGTCGAGCAGCAGATTGAGGGTGCGCAGCAGCCGCGTCTTGCCCTGCCCGCGCTCGCCGAGCAGCACCACGTCGTGACCGGCCAGAATCGCGCGCTCGAACTGCGGCAACACCGTCGAGCCGAAACCGACGATCCCCGGCCACGGATCGGTGCCGTCACGCAATGCCGTCAGAAGATTTTCCCGCAACTCTTGCTTGATCGACCGCTGCCGATGTCCGGATGCCTTGAGTTCGCCGAGAGTGGAGATGCCAGGTTTGGTAGAGGTCACTTCTCCACGCTACGAGCGTTTGGCCGATGCTGCCATCGAGAGCGAGGTTCCCGTCCCGCCGACTTCGCAGTTGTGCCGCCCGAACAGGGAGAATCGCCTGCACAACTGCGAACTCGCTATACCGGAGCGCCCGCGGCCCGGAGCTTTGCCCTCACACGTGCCACAACCTCGTGCGGGAGCAGCCGCATCTGCTCGGAATTGACGCGGACGATCTGCTACTCGGCTCGGTCGAGATCCTCGAAGCGCTCGATGTCACGGGTCCGCTGACGCTCATCGAGCCAGTGGTGAACACCCTCGTACTCGACCCCTACCCGCCATCGCGGCCACCCCAAGTCGATCCGGGCCACGAACCTGCCGGAACTATCGCGGATCTCGACCTGGGTCTCGGGTTTCGGCAGGCCGGCCCCGACCAGGAGCAATCTGGTTCGAGTCTCCTGCGGCGACGCCGATCCACCATCGGCGAGGTCCAGCGCCTCGAGCAACCGCCGGATCCCCCGTGTGCCCGGTCGGCACGTGGCGTAGTGGCGCACCTTCTCTGCGCGCAGACCCGTTGCCGCCATCACGGAGTCGATGTACACCACAGACTGTGTCGATGTGAACCAGCGCCCGATGTCGAATGCGGTGCGCACCACGGTGGTCACGGCGAATCCCTTGACGACGAGTACATCATCGTCGTCGAAGGCGTCGTGGCGAATCCTCAATCCGGGCAGCTGATGGGAACGACCGGCTGCAAGAACGCTCGGGGGCGCAGTCGAATCGATCCATTTCGCACCATGAATCGCTGCTGCAGAAATACCTGCGATGACGGCACCGTGGCCGACGCAGATCGATGCAGCGACGGCCATCGTTCGCGCATCGAGAGTAGTCCCGTCGCAGACATACGTGTCGCGAAAGACCCTCACGTAGTCGCGGCTCAGCTCGTACCTGCTGAGAGCGCCCGAGCGTATCGCCTGCGAACCCCGAAACGGCCCGACCTGAATCCCCATGGCTTCAACCTTGGCAGGCTCGACACCCTGGAAAGGGCCTGCTCAGCTATCTGTGGATAACTTTCTACCTATCCACAGATAGCCGAACTCGCAGTTATGCAGCCGGAAATAAGGTATTGGGCTGCACAACTGCGAGCTCGGCGTCACGCACTAATGCGCGAAGTGCCGCGATCCCGTCAGATACAGCGTCACTCCTGCATCCTGTGCCGCGGCGATCACTTCGTTGTCGCGTACCGAACCACCGGGCTGCACAACGGCTTTGACGCCTGCGCTCATGAGGACCTGGAGGCCGTCGGGGAACGGGAAGAACGCATCCGAGGATGCGACCGAACCGACGACGCGATCCCCGGCTCGCTGCACTGCGAGGTGGGCGGCGTCCACGCGGTTGACCTGGCCCATTCCGACGCCGACCGACGCACCGTCGTGGGCGAGCAGGATTGCGTTGGACTTCACAGCCCTACCTGCGCGCCAAGCGAATTCGAGATCCTTCAACGTCTGTTCGTCGGCGGGCTCTCCCGCTGCGAGGGTCCAGTTGGCGGGGTTGTCGCCGTCCGCGTCGAGTACGTCCCGCTGCTGCAGCAGTGCGCCGCCGGAGATGGGCTTGAGTTCGACACCGGAGGTGGGCGGTGCGACCGCGAGCAGGACGCGAATGTTCTTCTTGCGCTGCAACACTCCGAGTGCACCGTCGGCGTAGGACGGCGCGATGATGACCTCGGTGAAGATCTCGGCCACCTGCTCGGCCATCTCGACGGTGACCTCACGGTTGGCTGCGATGACGCCGCCGTACGCGCTCACCGGATCGCAGGCGTGCGCCTTGCGGTGTGCCTCGGCGATGTCCTTGCCGACAGCGATGCCACACGGATTGGCGTGCTTGATGATGGCGACAGTGGGCTCAGCGTGATCGAACGCCGCACGCCATGCCGCATCGGAATCGGTGAAGTTGTTGTACGACATCTCTTTACCGTGCAACTGCTCGGCCTGCGCGATGCCTGCGGCAGCGGACGAGTCGACGTACAGAGCCGCCTTCTGGTGCGGGTTCTCGCCGTAGCGAAGCACGGCCGAGCGGTCCCACGTGCCGCCGATCCATTCCGGGAACACCGACTCGGTGTCCGGGGTCAGCACACTGCTCATCCACGACGCCACCGCGACGTCGTAGGCCGCCGTGTGCTGAAATGCCTGTGCGGCAAGCGACGTGCGCTCGGCGAGGGTGAATCCGCCACCGGAGACGGCCGTCAGCACGTCCTCGTAGCGAGCCGGGTCGACCACGACAGCAACCGACGGATGGTTCTTGGCTGCGGCGCGCACCATCGACGGTCCGCCGATGTCGATCTGCTCGACGCATTCGTCCGGCGTCGCCCCACTGGCAACGGTCTCGGTGAACGGGTAGAGGTTCACCACGACGAGCTCGAACGCCTCGATGCCCAATTCCTCGAGCTGCGAAAGATGTTCGGGCTTACGGGTGTCGGCGAGCACGCCGGCATGCACGCGAGGATGCAGCGTCTTGACGCGCCCCTCGAGGGTCTCGGGAAATCCGGTGAGGTCCTCGACCTTGGTGACCGGGATTCCGGCGTCGGCGATCTTGCTCGCCGTCGATCCGGTGGACACCAGAGCGACGCCTGCGCTGTGCAAGCCGGTCGCCAATTCGATCAGTCCGGTCTTGTCGTAGACGCTGACCAGCGCGCGGCGCACTGCTTTACGTTCACTCATCGGATTATCTGAGCCTTTCGTCCATCGGAGGTGACACCTTTGGCGGCCACGGCTGCGATCACGTCGACCAGCAACCGTCGCTCCACAGTCTTGATGCGTTCGTGCAACGCGGATTCGTCGTCGCCGTCGAGAACAGGTACGGCTTGCTGCGCCAGGATCGGCCCGGTGTCGACGCCCGAATCGACCAGATGAACCGTCGAACCGGTGAGTTTGACGCCGTGGTCGAGTGCGTCCCGCACGGCGTGCGCACCGGGGAAGGATGGCAGGAGTGCGGGATGAGTGTTGACGATCCGCCCGGCGAAAGCATCGAGGAACTGCGCGCCGAGGATCTTCATGAACCCGGCGGTGACGATCAGATCCGGCTCGAAGCTCGAGGCGGCATCGGTGAGCGCGTGGTCCCAGGCCGATCGATCGGCGAAGTCTCGCAGGGCGATACGGAAGTGAGGGATCGCGGCATCGTCGGCACGGCGGACTGCGTCGCAGTAGCGATCGGCTCCCACGGCGACGATGCGGGCGGGATACTTCTCGGTGGCAGTCGCGGCTATGAGCGACTGCAGGAGCGAGCCGGTCCCCGATGCGAGGACGACGACCCGCGCGGGTGTCTCACGCAAGGCAGTCAGCGCACTACTCCTGAATTATCGAGGCGGATCGTTCGAGCCAGCGGAAAGCCTAGTCGCTGCGCCCTCGAGCCCTACCGGGCAGGTCCGTCCTGGTCTCCGGGCGGCGCAACGATCTCGGCATCCAACGGTTCGTCGGTAGCGGCCTCGGCGGTCGCATGCGGTTCTTCGGCCGGGGGCATCTCGGCCGGGACGTCGTCCACGATCTCGTCCACGACCTCCGCCTCGACGACTTCCTCGACCTCGTCGACCTGTTCGTGATCGTCGGGCTCGGATGGGGCGGCCTCGATCGCCAGCTCGGCCGCAGGTACGGGGGTCGGAACGGGCTCGTCGTGAGGCGGCTCGGGTTCTGCTCGACGCCACACGACGAGGGCTGCGGAGGCAGAACCGGCGACCGCCAGCCACGCGAATGTCAGCAGCCCGAAGCTCCACACGGTGACTTCGACGGTGCCGAAGGTGCCGAGGTTTCCGCCTGCGGCGTAGCCGAACAGCGCTGCGAGCACCCCGGTTGCGGCCGACACGACCCACACGGAGGACACCGCGACCTGGATGTCGGCGCTGCGGACAGCGCAGTCGCGGCCGAGCAACAGTCCGGCACCGATCGGGACGACGAGCATCACGACCCAGATCGTCTGGGCCGATCCTTCGGGAAGGACGGCCAGGATCGGCAGCGGCGGGAGCGGTCCTCCCGTGGTGGAGAACAGGCTGACCGACGCGTCTCCGAACCCGGCAGTGGAACCGGTGGCCACTGCGAGGGCACCGATGACGACGTTGGGGAGGTAGAGCACCGACAGCACGGTCAGTCCGAGCATGCCGACGACATCGCGTCCGCTCTCGACCAGTGCGCCCGCGGTCTCCCAGGAGGCGAGCAGGGCTAGCAGTACGACGGCCGCGCCGCCTGCTGCAAGGATCGATATCGCGCGCACGAAGGGCGCAACGAGCGCGCGCACCCAGTCCGGGAGTCCGCGGCGGATCACCAGTGAGTCCCAGCGCGCGAACAGCAGACCGGTTCCGGATGCGGCCGCGTGCACGCCTGCGACCCAGGAGAAGGCAACGAGTGCGTTGGGGCTGGACAGTCCGATGACGCTGGACGCGTCCTTGGCGACGGCCAGGGCGATGGCGGTGACGGCGAGCGGGCCGGCCATCGACGCCGCGAACACCCACCGAACCACGCGGCGGTCGGTGCCGGAGTCCACCGCCTGGTGGACGGTGCGGGCGACGGACCAGCCGATGATCAGCGTCGGCAGGAGCGGTGCGACGCCGAGGGACGTCCCGCCGATACTCAGCGGTACCAGGTGCACGGCGAACCACGACCCGGCGATCGCCCCGAGGGTTCCGGTCAGGTCGCTGTTGACCGATACGAGGGTGACCAGAGCAAGGGTCGTCGCGATCACCACGACCAGTCCGGAGGTCTTGAAGGCCACTGCGGCGAGCATGCGCGACTGATCGGGCGTCGGTCCGGTGCCCGCGCGGGGGGCCCGGGCGGCCGCGCGTCGCGTCTCTCGGTTCAATAGATCGCTCATCGCAACGAGAGTCGCATCATCTTCGCGGCGCGCCGGTCAGGCGCGCCGCGAAGTGAGCTGTGATGAAACAATGAATCAGTCGCGCTTGTTCTCGTCCTCGGCGGGAGTGGCACCGAACGACTGCGTGGGCGCGCCGTAGGGCGTCGACTGTTCGCCCGATTCGGGCTCGTCCGACTTCGCCGGGGGCTGGCCGTATCCGGACGGCTGGCCGTACTGGTACTGGTTCGGTGGGTAGGCCTGCCCGGCGGCCGGGCCGCTGGGACCGGTGTACGGCGGCGGTGCGTAGCCGCCCTGGGGCGACGGGGTGTTGGGGGCGGACTGTCCGTACGACGGCTGTCCACCCGGGTTGTAGGCATGCTGCCCCGAGGACTGCCCGCTCGGTGCTTGCCCGAAGTTCGACGAGGTTCCTTGGGGCTGACCGTACGACGGCGGATTGCCGTAGGCCTGCGGTTGCGACGGTCCACCGAACGACGTCGTCGGCGCGTTGTACGGGTTCTGTTGGCCGTATCCCGACTGCTGGTTCTGATTGCCGTAGCCCGCAGGCTTGGGAGCCGGAGCCTTGACGATGCCCGCATCGAGCAGCAGTGCCACCACCGCGGCGGCTGCTTGGACGAAGCCCAGGACGAGCACCAGGATCGCACCGATACCGAGCGAGCTGGTGGTGCTGGCGAACTCGTTGCCCTCTGCGCTGGGCAGACTGAACGACTGGAAGACCAGCACCAGCCAGCCGGTGATCGCCAGGGCGGCCACCACGGCCTGATTCCTGGCGTCCTTCTGCAGCAGCGAGGCACCGGCGATCAAACCCGCTGCCAGCAGTAGAGCAACCGACACCGCGCTACCACCGGAGGCGAAGAAGGTGGTGCTGAACGAGGTCTGGATGCTGCTCGGCAGTTCCTGAGACGAGGTGACCTCGGCGGTGACGAGGTCGAGCAGTCCGAGCAGGAAGGTGACGACGCCGAGCCCGAGGATCGCGAACGTGAGAATTCTCGGCAGGCTCGACAGCGCTGATCCGGGCGACTTCGACTGCGGTGCAACGGAAGCCGGGCCGGCCGAGCCCGGTGCCGAGGTGCCGGGGACCGGAGGGCCGAAAGGATTGGACACCGACGGTTGGTGAAACGGCTGGTTCTGGCCTGGATGACCCTGTGGGTGGGACGACGGCTGATTCGGCGAGGACGACGGGCCGTAGGACGGTCCACCTCCGCCGTAGCCACCAGAGTTGGAGCCCCCTGCTTCAGGGCTGCCGGGCGAGTATGTCATCGCGTCTCCTCATCTGAGATTGTCCGTACCCCAGGTCGGTCGGGTCCGAGAACTCACGCTACTGCACGGACCCGACCGATCACGGAACCGAAAGGTCAGCGGGCTGCCACCAACTCCTGGTCGTTCGCCTCAGCGGCCTCGAGCTCCCGAACCAGCGGCAGGACCTTGGCCCCGAAGTACTCGATCTCCTCCTGGAAGTGCAGGAAGCCGCCGAGAATCAGGTCGACGCCGCGGCGACGGTAGGCGACGATTCGCTCGGCCACCTGCTCCGGGGTTCCGATCAACTGGGTCTTGAAGCCGTCGTTGTACTGAACGAGGTCCTCGAACGTCGAGTCCGCCCACATTCCCTTCTTGTCGCCCGTCGAATTGCCCGCCTGCTGCACTGCTCCCTTGAAACCTTCGACAGCGGGCTTGTTCGCCTTCTCGATGATCTCGCGCAATGTGTCTCGGGCTTCCTTCTCGCTGTCTCGCGCGATGATGAAGCCGTTGAGCCCGAACTTGACCTCACGCTGGTGATCACGCGCGATGCGTCGGAGGTTGTCGAGTTGCTCGGTGACGCCGTCGAAATCTTTGCCGTTGCTGAAGTACCAGTCCGAGTACCGTCCGGCATTCTCCTGCGCCGCAGACGAATTACCGCCCTGGAACAGTTCGGGGTTGGGTCGATCGGGAGTGTTCAGCGGTTTGGGCTTGAGGGTGAAGTCGTGGATCCGGTAGAAGTCGCCGCGGAAGTCGACGTCGTCCTCGGTCCAGATCTTGCGCAGAACCTGCAGGAATTCAGCACTGCGACGGTATCTCTCGTCGTGTTCGAGCCATGGCTCACCGAGGTGGGTGAACTCGTCCTTGAACCAGCCACTGACGACGTTGACGGCGAATCGGCCGTTCGAGAGGTGATCGGCAGTGGCACCGAGCTTGGCGAGTACCGCCGGCTGCCACAGCCCGGGATGCACTGCTGCAATGACTTTGAGCCGTTCGGTGGCCAGCAGCAGCGCGAGCGAGAAGCTGGTCGACTCGTGCTGGAACTCTGCCCCGTAGCTGGCTTCGTAGCGAACCTGACTCAGGGCGTACTCGAATCCGTTGTTCTCGGCCGTCTGCGCCAGCTTCTTGTTGTACTCGTAGTCCCAGCTGGTGCGTTGCTCGATGGTGCTGGTGACCAGACCTCCCGAGACATTGGGTACCCAGTACGCGAATTTGACTGCGTCGGCGATTTTTTCGGTGCTCATGTGTGCGTCATCCTTCGGCGGATGAATGTGCCATTCACACACTCAGATGGTGTGAATGGCACATTCATCCGGAAATCGGGGGTCGGATCAGGGCAGAAAGGTCGGGACTACGAGTACCAGGTCGGCTCGGGCAGTTCACCCGTGAGAACCCAGCGCCCGACCTCGCGTCGCTTGTATGCGACCGGATCGTGCAGGGTGTGCGTACGTACGTTGCGCCAGAAGCGGTCGAAGCCGTACTTACTGGCCGTCGCTCGTGCGCCGAGCGCCTCGAACACTGTCGAGGTGATCTCGAGCGAGACCTCCGTGGCGCGAGCCTTGACTGCGGCCACGCGTACCTCGTGCTCGCCGCGCTCTTCAGCGGTGACGTTCCAGGCGTTGTCGTGGATCTTCTTTCCTTCCAACGCAACTGCGTCGGCGAGAGCTTCGACGGCCCAGAGCTTGGAGGTCAGATCGCCGTAGATGTCGATGATGTACGGCTCGTCGACGGCCTTGTCCACGGTGCTGTGCAGCCACGCGCGGGTCTTGTCCTTGGTGTACGACGCAGCCTCCTCCAGTGCACCCCTCGCGATACCGAGGTAGAAGTTGACGAAAACGAGCTGGATGGTCGGAACATTGAGGGTGTTGTAGACCCTCGGCTGAAAAGCTTTGTCCACGAACCCTGCTGCGCTGGCCCAGTCGACGCGAACCTTGTCGATGGTGACGCTGCCACTCTCGGTCTGACGCAGACCGATGTTGTCCCAGTCGTCGTGGAAGGACAGTCCCTCGATGTTCGACGGCACGATCGCGAAGACGTGATCGGTACTGCCTTCGAGTGCACCTTCGAGCACCGTGACATCGGAGACGCGGCTGCCGGTGGAGAACGTCTTCGAACCGTCGAACACGATGGTGTCGCCCTCGTCGGTGACGGCGACGTCGTTGTCCCGAGGGTTGACGGCACCGCCGAAAAACCACTTGTTCTTCGTGGCGTCTGCCTCGACGGCCTCGATCTGCTCGGGGGTGCCGACGAGTCGGGCGGCCCAGAACCACAGCAGGTGGTATCCGAGCAGCTGACCGATGGACCCGTCGGCTGCGGCGACGGTACGAATGACCTGGTACGCGGTGGGCCAGTCCTGACCTGCGCCACCGTGTTCGACGGGGCCGAGCAGGGTGACGAGGCCCGCATCCTTGAGCAACTGCACCTCGGCGGCAGGAATCTCGCGGCCCTTGTCGCGAGCGACGGCATCGACTGCGAGCAGTTGAGCTACCTCACCCGCGCGGGAAATCCATCCGGCAGCAGTGGTGGGGGCGTCGGGCCAGGACTTGGTGAGGGCACGATTCTCGGTGGTTGTCATGACGATCAGTGAAGTCCGACGACGAATCGATGACCACACTTCGATTCAGCATGATTTTAAGACCCCCGGGTTCGAGGTCATTCGCGCAAGATCTTCTCCATCTTCTTGCCCTTGGCGAGTTCGTCGATCAGCTTGTCCAGGTAGCGGATTTTCTGCATCAGGGGGTCTTCGACGTTCTCGACGCGTATGCCGCACACGACTCCGGTGATCAGGGTCGCGTTCGAGTTGAGGTCCGCTGCCGCGAAGAACTCGTCGAACGTCGTGTCGGCCTGGAGATGACGGTCGAGGGCCGACTGGTCGAAACCGGTGAGCCAGCGGATGATCTCGTCGACCTCGGCTTTCGTCCGACCTTTGCGCTCGGCCTTGTTCACGTAGTGCGGATAGACCGAGCTGAAGGCTGTGGTGAAGATCCTGTGCACGCGCATCAATCTAGACCCTTCGCGTGAATGTCACGTTGCCGCGCCCAGACGTATGCACGGGTCCATTCACGCGAGCCGGGGAACACGAAAAAGCCCGCCACCGAAGTCGGTGGCGGGCTTCTCACAGGAGCGAGTCCTACTTCACGGACAGCGATTCCAGGATTTCGCGCGCGAGTGCAGCGGTCTCGGACGGCGTCTTGCCGACCTTGACGCCTGCGGCCTCGAGTGCATCCTTCTTCGCCTGCGCCGTTCCCAGCGAGCCCGAGACGATGGCGCCTGCGTGGCCCATGGTCTTGCCCTCGGGAGCGGTGAAGCCTGCGACGTAGCCGACGACCGGCTTGGTCACGTTGGCCTTGATGTAGTCGGCTGCGCGCTCTTCTGCGTCGCCGCCGATTTCACCGATCATGACGATGATCTTGGTCTCGGGGTCCGCTTCGAATGCCTCGATGGCGTCGATGTGGGTGGTTCCGATGACCGGGTCGCCGCCGATGCCGATGGCCGTCGAGAAGCCGAAGTCGCGGAGCTCGAACATCATCTGGTAGGTCAGCGTGCCGCTCTTGGAGACCAGGCCGATGGGGCCGGTTCCCGAGATGTTCGCGGGCGTGATGCCGACGAGAGCCTCACCGGGGGTGATGATTCCGGGGCAGTTCGGGCCGATGATGCGGGTCTTCTTGCCCTTCTCCACGTTGTAGGCCCACGCGTACGCGGAGTCCTGCACGGGGATGCCCTCGGTGATGACGACGAGCAGCGGGATCTCCGCGTCGATCGCTTCGACGATGGCGTCCTTGGAGAATGCCGGCGGCACGAACGCGATGGACACGTCGGCTCCGGTCTTCTCGATTGCCTCGGCAACCGAAGCGAAGACGGGCAATTCGATGTCGTTGCCGTCGGCGTCGACGTGCTTGACCGTGGTTCCGGCCTTACGTGCGTTGACGCCACCGACGACCTGGGTTCCGGCCTTGAGCATCAGGGCGGTGTGCTTGGTGCCTTCGCCGCCGGTGATGCCCTGGACGATGACCTTGTTGTCCTTGTTCAGAAAGATTGACATGGTTTCCTCTACTTCGCTGCCAGCTCGGCGGCCTTGTCGGCGCCCTCGTCCATGGTTCCGGCGAGCGTCACCAGCGGGTGCGCGGCGTCGGCGAGAATCTTGCGGCCCTCTTCGACCTTGTTGCCGTCGAGACGGACGACCAGAGGCTTGTTGGCGTCGTCGCCCAGCTTCTTCAGCGCGCCGACGATGCCGTTGGCGACTGCGTCACAGGAGGTGATGCCACCGAAGACGTTGACGAACACGCTCTTGACCTGCTCGTCGCCCAGGATGACGTCGAGGCCTGCGGCCATGACCTCGGCCGATGCGCCGCCGCCGATGTCGAGGAAGTTGGCGGGCTTGACGCCACCGTGCGCCTCGCCTGCGTATGCAACGACGTCGAGGGTCGACATGACCAGTCCGGCACCGTTTCCGATGATGCCGACCTGTCCGTCGAGCTTGACGTAGTTGAGGTCGTGCTCCTTGGCCTTGGCCTCGAGCGGATCGGCTGCGTCCTTGTCCTCGAACTCGGCGTGGCCGGCCTGACGGAAGTCTGCGTTGGCGTCGAGCGTCACCTTGCCGTCGAGGGCGAGGATCTGATCGTCCGGGGTGCGAACCAGCGGGTTGACCTCGACCAGGAGAGCGTCTTCGTTGATGAAGACCTCCCACAGCTTCTGGATGGTCACCGCAGCGGCGTCGAGCACCTCGGCGGGAAGCTTGCCCTTTTCGGCGATTTCACGAGCAAAAGCAAGGTCGACGCCCTTGACGGCGTCGACCGGGATACGTGCGAGTGCGTCGGGGTTCTCCTCCGCCGTCACCTCGATTTCGACGCCACCCTCGACCGAACACATGGCGAGGTAGGTGCGGTTGGTGCGATCGAGCAGGAAGGAGATGTAGTACTCCTCGGCGATGTCGGAGGCTTCTGCAACGAGAAGCTTCTTGACGACATGGCCCTTGATGTCGAGTCCGAGAATCGCTTCTGCGTTCTCGGTGGCTGCTGCGACGTCCTTGGAGTACTTGACGCCACCGGCCTTGCCGCGGCCGCCGACCTTGACCTGTGCCTTGACCATTACTGGCTTGCCGATTTCTTCGGCAATCTCTGTTGCTCCGGCGACCGTGTCGGTGACACGACCGGCGGAGGTGGGTACGCCATGCTTGGCGAACAATTCCTTCGCCTGGTATTCGAAGAGATCCATCAGCTCACCGTCTCGTCTACGTTGACGCCCGCTCCAGGGGTGTGAGCGGGTCTGAGCATGGACTTTATCCAGGTGCCCCGACGGCGCATCGGGCGCATGCATGCTATGTGGCCTATCTCACCGCTTCTGTGTCGATGAAACGGCCGTCACCGATCGGCGCGACGGGCCGAAAGTGCCGCAGCGACACCGAGAACGACGATTCCCGCGACCGACGGCAGCACGCCCGGCCCAATTTCGGGATCGGTGGCGCGCGCGGATGTCAGCGGCAAGGACGAGAGATGCACGACGCCAGCGACCGCTGCGGCAGCCAGCAGGACGCTGCCGCGTGCTGCCCGAGCCCGCGCGGCGACGACGGCGGCAACGACGACTCCGACGGCGAGCAGCATCTGCCCCCAGGTGTCCCAGCCCCATGGAAATTCGGTGATGGTCGCGGCCGTGAGATCGCTACCGCGATACAGCGGCAGAGCCAAGCCCACCGCGAGGAGAACGGCACCGAACAGTCCGGTGCCGAGCACCACGCCGTCGGTCGCTGCGTCCTCGGAGGTGTCGACGTCGTCGCGCTCGGCAGATCCGGCGAACAGTGCCAGCAGTCCGGCGGCTGCCGCTGCGACGACGCCCGCGATGATCGCCAGAGCGCCGATCCCGGTGCTCACCCCCTCGACGTCCTCGGCGAGCACCACCGACTGCAGTACCGCGGCCGCAGTCGACACCGCACCGAGCCAGAACATCGACACGAACGGCCGCGCAGCCGAGGCGAACTCGGAGAACAACAGCGGTACCGAACCCAGAATCATCACGAACCCGGCGACCAGCACCACGCGTGTGGCCACTATCTGTGGCGCGGCGATCTCCGAGTCGGTCTGCAGAATCGGCAACAACGATCCGACGACCGACAACACACCTGCGAGAATGCCTGCACTTCCGGCTGCCGCGTGCCATCTCGTCGTTCCGGGACCGGCGACACCGCGGACACCTCGCGCACCCGTCTCGCGCTGCTGCGTTCTCTCCAGTGCTCGACGGTCACGCGCTGAAGCGACGGGTGCCAGCACAGCGCCACAGACCAGCAGTCCGAGCCCTGCGACCGTTCCCAGGTACGCACCGAGTCCGGCATCCACCCGGTCACCGGTACCGAGTCCCGCCAGCAGACCGACCCCGGCGAACCCGAGCACCCCGAGTCCGGCACCGACGGACGCACCCGACGCCACCTGTGGCGACAGTGCGGCCAGCGCAGATGCGGCCACGACGAGCACGGCAATACCGACAACTCCGGAGCCCACCGCGACGAACACCGGCGACTCCACCACCGCCGTCACGATCACCACGGGATCGGACGAGCGGTACAGCGACGCGAACGCTGCAACGGCCGCCAGCACACCGAACGCGCCGAGCAGCGCCGCGAGCATCGGCCCGACACGCCCCGCAGCCGCGCGCCCCACGTGCTCGGAATACACCGAGTGGCCGTACCCGTCACCGAGCCCGGCGCGGTGCACCGCAGACCACCCCGCAACCCCCGCCAGAACCGACACAGCGTGACCGACGAGCAGAACATAGGCCCCGGCGGTGGCGTCGAGCATCGCGGCACTCAGCGGGCGAAAGAGCTCGAGCCGATTCGCGTCGATGGGATCCGACAGCAGGGCAACGTCGAGCAGTGCGAGTCCGAGTGCCACTGCGCCGTAGCCGGCCAGAAGTGCCGCCGCCAGCTCGATGCGTTTGCCCGCCACGCCCAACGCGGCTCCGATCACCACGAGGACGGGGACGGCGACGGCCAGGATCGCGGCCACTACTGACCCGCCACCTACCGGCGAACCGTCGACGCTGCGGACAACGCCGATCAGCTGGGCCGCCACCGCGGCAACCGCGGCGATCAGCGCGAGTACGACAGCAAGCGCGATGCGGGGGGTGGGCGACGGATCGTCCGCTCGGCCGAACTCTCCGTCCTGAGGTCGGATCCGTTGTGGTTCCGCTCGCTCGGAGCCACGGGCGGACGAGTCGTCGAAGGTGGGAGTCGGCACTCGGATCACGGTATCGGCTCGATCGGTGCGAGAACCGTTACTGTCACCGTGTGCCGTCCACGGGTTCTCGTGTCCGATTACGAATGTGGCTCGTCACGACATAACCGCAGGTCGACTTGTGAGCCATCTCACATATGCCGCCGGTTTGGGCTGTTAACTTGCGCGCCCCGCAATCATTTCGTTACCGTCTGCCGAGTCTTTCAGTAACGGCCAGGTCACGGATAACGGAGGTTGTAGGTCTTGCAGCAACACCGTGCGTCCTTCACTTCAAGCCGGTTCTCTCGACCCTCGGCCGAAGACGCGACCACGGTCTACAGCTACGAGCCCGCCGCCGAAGCAGTCGCGGAGCCCGCCTACGAGACCAGCGCCTACGACGCCTACGCCTACCCGGCGTACCGGTACGCCGAAGCCGACTTCGCCGAGACCCCGCACATCGCAGCCGACGAGTCGCCGACCGTTGTCACCTCGTTCGCCACCACCGCAGACGCCACCCCCGTGGCCCGTCGCGGCGGCGCACACCGCATTCCCCTTCCTCCCACCGCACTCAAGGGCCGAGCTGCTGTTCTCGCAGTTGCCGCAGGTGCGGTTGTCGCGGCAGGCCAGGCCGTCGTCAACGACGACTCACCCGCCGCAGTCGCCACCTCCGAGTACGCACTCGCCGCAGGTGAAGCACCCGCCGCAGCAGCAGTCGCGGCCACCACCACTCCGCAGACCACCGAAATCGACGCCGACTCGTCCAGCGCGACGCCGTCGGAGGCACCGCAGATTCTCAGCATCGCTGCGCCGGTGGATCTGAGCCAGTTCAACGACCTGCTCGCCAAGGGCCAGCGCTTCAGCGAAGAGCGTGCCGCACGCGAAGCCGCTGCTCGCAGGCCGCTGTTCGCACTTCCGGCGCAGGGCACCTACACCTCCAACTTCGGCACCCGCTGGGGCGTTCTCCACGCCGGCGTCGACGTTGCCAATGCCATCGGAACTCCGATCTACGCCGTCGCCGACGGTAAGGTGATCGACTCCGGTCCGGCCGCAGGCTTCGGCATGTGGGTTCGCGTGCAGCACGCAGACGGCACGATCACCGTCTACGGCCACATCGACACCACCCTCGTCGCTGTCGGTCAGGACGTCATGGCGGGCGATGAGATCGCGACGATGGGCAACCGCGGCTTCTCCACCGGCCCGCACCTGCACTTCGAGGTCCACCTTCCGGGCGAGGTCAAGATCGACCCGCTTCCGTGGCTCGCTTCCCGAGGAATCTCCCTCGGCCCCGAGATGGACTGAATCGACCAGCTTTCAACTCGAAGCCGGACCCCGCTTTCGCAGGGTCCGGCTTTCGCGTTCTCGGCTCTCTTACAGCTTGGTCATCGGGACGCCGCCGATGAGCATCATCTTCACGCGGCCTGCCGAACCGAAGTCGACCAACACCATCGCCTTGACTCCGGCACCGGTCGATTCCAGCACCGTGCCCAGGCCGTACTTGTCGTGGCTGACTCGATCACCCACGGCGAGAACGAGGTTGGAGTTGCGCCCCTTGGCCGCACCGAAACTCGGAGTCGAACTCTGACCGCGATTCGAGGACCCGCCGTAGCTGCCCGAGCCGTAACTGTTCGAGCCGTAACTGTTCGAGCCGTATCCGCCACCACCCGAGCCGTAGCTGCCGGATCTGCCCCCACCGATGGCTCGGCCTCCCCCGGTGCCCGGATCCTCGCGTCGCCAGTCGATCAGGTGTTGCGGAACTTCTTGCAGGAAGCGCGATTCCGGGTTGGCGATGGGCTGACCCCATGCCGAACGCATGATCGCGCGCGTGAGATAGAGCCGCTGCCGCGCACGGGTGATGCCCACGTACGCCAGACGTCGTTCCTCGGACAGTTCGTTCGGGTCGCCGAGCGCCCGCATGTGCGGGAATTGGCCGTCCTCCCAACCCGTCACGAAGACGACCGGAAATTCGAGACCCTTCGCGGTGTGCAGCGTCATCAGGGTGACGACGCCGGTACCCGAATCGGGGATCTGATCGGTGTCGGCCACCAGGGAGACCCGTTCGAGGAACGCCGCGAGCGACCCCGGCTCGGCCAACCCGTCGACGCCACCGTCTTCGTCATTGTTCTCGTCGTCCCCGGTTTCGAGAGCTTCCGCCGCCACTGCGGCCTGGTTGCGCGCCTCGGAGGTGAATTCCCGTGCCACGCTGACGAGTTCGTTGAGGTTGTCGAGACGCGCACCGTCCTGCGGATCACTGCTGGCTTCGAGCTCGGCACGGTAGCCGGTGCGGTCGAGAACGGCTTCGACGACATCGCCGATGTCTGCGATGTCGTTGCCGTCCCCATCGGTCGCGGTGAGCACTGCACGTAATTCGTCGAGCAACTCCATGAACTGCGCGATCAACTTCTGCTGCCGCGAGTTGAGCAACGCCACCGTGCCCGCGGCCGCGGCGTGCAACGCGCGCGAGAAACTGATGTCGCGCTGCTCGGCGTGCACGGCGACACAGGCCTCGGCACGATCGCCGATCCCCCGGCGCGGAGTGTTGAGGATGCGTCGCATGCTGACGGTGTCGTCCTCGTTGGACAGCACACGCAGGTACGCGACGAGATCTCGCACTTCCTTGCGCTCGTAGAATCGGACGCCGCCGACGACCTTGTACGGCAGTCCGAGTCGGATGAAGATCTCTTCGAGCGCCCGCGAGGAATTGTTGGTTCGGTAGAAGACGGCCACCTCGTCGAAGCGCACGTCTCCGCCGTCGACGAGTCGGTCGATCTCCGAGGCCACGAACGACGCCTCGTCGTGCTCGTTGTCGGCGACGTAACCGACGATCAACTCGCCCTCTCCGGTGTCGGTCCACAGCTTCTTCTCGCGTCGGCCGATGTTGCGCGAGATCACCGCGTTGGCGGCCGAGAGGATGTTCTGCGTCGATCGGTAGTTCTGCTCGAGCAGGATGGTGCGCGCGTCGGGATAGTCGCGCTCGAATTCCTCGATGTTGCGGATCGTGGCACCACGGAATGCGTAGATGGACTGATCCGCGTCGCCCACCACACACAGCTCGCCCGGTGCGACGGTGCCCTCGAGTGCGCCGTCGGCGTCGGGTGTACCGACCAGTTCTCGGACCAGCATGTACTGGGCGTGGTTGGTGTCCTGGTACTCGTCGACCAGAACGTGCCGAAACCGGCGTCGGTAGTACTGCGCCACCTGGGGGAACGCCTGCAGAATGCCCACCGTTTCGCCGATGAGGTCGTCGAAGTCCATGGCGTTGGCCGCGCGCAGCCGCTGCTGGTAGATGCCGTAGACCTTGGCCACCAGCCGCGGGAGCTCGGCGGGATCGCCGTCGGCTTCCTCCACCGCCTTGTCGGGGCCGATCAGCTCGTTCTTCAGGTTCGAGATCGCCGTCGAGAGCAGCCGTGCCGAGAACTTCTTGGTGTCGATCTGCAGATCCTTGGAGATCATCGTCAGCAGTCGCCGAGAGTCGTCCGCGTCGTAGATGGAGAAGTTCGAGTTCAGACCGGGCAGCAGCGCAGCCTGCGCTCGCAGAATCCGCACGCAACTCGAGTGGAACGTCGACACCCACATGGCGTTCGCTCGCGGTCCCACGAGTCCGGCGACTCGCTCGCGCATCTCGGCAGCGGCCTTGTTGGTGAACGTGATGGCCAGAACCTGGCCGGGTGACACTCCTCGCTCGGCCAGCAGATACGCGATCCGACGCGTCAGCACAGCCGTCTTGCCCGACCCGGCCCCGGCCACGATGAGCAGCGGAGATCCGGTATGCACAACGGCCTCACGCTGCTGAGGATTGAGACCTTCCAGCAGTGCGTCGGACGAGGTGTTCTGTCGGGACTGGAGGCCCTGGAGGAATGTGTTCATCGTCTGGTCAGGTTACCGGCGCGTACCGACAAACCCACATCGCGTGGTCGTCGGCCGAACCGACGACTTTTCAGGAGGGTTGACCCGTGGCACACTGAGCGGTGATCGAAAAAACCGTACGTCATCGCCTGCATCGGGTCGGCCGCTGTTCGGCCGCGCATGCAGGAGCCTGTCGATAGACGCAACGCCCTGATTCCGGACGAGAACCGAACGATCGGCGATGCAGTTCCGAATACGAAAGGCGTAACGGTGACGGACGACGCAACGATCCAAGATGTGACCCGAGGAGAGACGATGGCCATGACGACGAAGATCGACTCAGAGACCGCATTGCCCACCAGCGAAGCCGAGATCAACGACCTGCGCCAGGAAATCGACCGCCTCGATGCCGAGATCCTCGCCGCAGTGCGACGTCGATCCGAGGTCTCGCAGATCATCGGACGCACCCGCATGGCCTCCGGCGGACCGCGCCTGGTGCACAGCCGTGAGATGAAGGTTCTCGAGCGTTTCAGCAGCCTGGGCCAGGAAGGCCACACGCTGGCCATGCTCCTGCTCCGCCTCGGCCGCGGTCGTCTCGGACACTGATTCCACCCCCAGGTCGGGCGCGCCGTGTGCGCACCCGACCTGCGTTCGTTCACTTCAGAGCGATGTACTTGGTCTCGAGATATTCCTCGATTCCCTCGGATCCGCCTTCGCGGCCGAATCCCGATTCCTTCACCCCACCGAACGGCGCTGCCGCGTCCGAGATCACTCCGCGGTTCACGCCCACCATGCCACTGTCGATGGCGTCGGCCACCCGTAGCGCACGATCGAGATTCTCCGTGTAGATGTACGACGCGAGGCCGTACTCGGTGTTGTTGGCCGCGTCGATACCTTCCTGCTCGGTGTCGAAACCGACGATCGGAGCCACCGGCCCGAACACCTCTTCCTTGAGGATTCTCGCCTCGGCAGGCACATCGGTGAGGACGGTCGCCGGGTAGAAGTAGCCGTCCCCGCCCGGTGCAGTACCGCCGAGTGCGACCGTCGCACCCTTGGCCACCGCGTCGTCGACGAGCTCCTGGACGGTCTCGAGCTGGTCTGCATTGATCAGTGGTCCGAGCTTCGTATCGGGGTCGACGCCGGGGCCGAGCTTCATCTCGGCCATCTTCGCCACGAGTTTGGTGGTGAACTCCGCACGCACGCTGTTGTGCACGTGCAATCGGTTCGCCGCGGTGCAGGCCTCGCCGCCGTTGCGCATCTTGGCGAGCATCGCGCCGTCCACGGCGTCGTCGATGTTCGCGTCGTCGAACACCACGAACGGTGCGTTGCCACCGAGTTCCATCGAGGTGCGCAGCAACCTCGTCGCGGACTTCTGGACGAGAGACTTGCCGACGCCCGTCGAGCCGGTGAAGGTGAGTTTGCGCATCCGCGGATCCTCGATGAGGGGTCCGGTGACGTCACCGGACTTCGACGTCGTCAGCACCGAGAGCACACCTTCGGGCAGGCCGACCTCGTCGAAGATCTGAGCCAGCAACAGCATCGTCAGCGGGGTCTCACGAGCGGGCTTGACGACGATGGTGCAGCCAGCGGCCAGAGCGGGCCCGATCTTTCTGGTGCCCATCGCCAACGGGAAGTTCCACGGGGTGATCGCCAGGACCGGTCCGACCGGCGCTTTGGTGACGAGGATTCGTCCATTGCCCGCCGGGGCCGGGGTGTAGCGACCGCCGATGCGTACCGCTTCCTCTGCGAACCAGCGGAAGAACTCGGCCCCGTACTTCACCTCGGCCTTCGATTCGGCGAGGGCCTTACCCATCTCCAGGGTCATCAGCAGGGCGATGTCGTCGGCACGTTCGGTGACCTTCTCGAATGCCGCTCGAAGAATTTCACTGCGTTCGCGGGCAGGTGTTGCCGCCCAGCTCTTCTGCGCCGCCGCGGCTGCGTCGAGCGCCTTCATCGCGTCGGCAGGCGATGCGTCGGCCACCTCCGTCAGGGGCCGCCCGGTGGCCGGATCGTTCACCGCGAACGTCTTATCTCCTTCGGCGTCGACGGCCTTTCCGCCGATCCACAGTTTTGCCGGAATCGAATCGATCAATGCACGTTGGTCCATACCGTCCATGATGCCTCCGCAGCGCCCCACGCAAACGAGAACGACGCGCGCGTGACTGTGCACGGGATTACTGTTGGTGCGTATGAGCGTCGATATCACCGGCACGGATGCCTGGCAGAAGCTGACCGATCACCACTCCACGATCGCCGATACTCATCTTCGGACTCTGTTCGCCGATGACGCCGACCGAGGCCGTACGTTCACCCTCGAGGCCGCAGACCTGCACATCGACTACAGCAAGCACCGCATCACCAGTGAGACCGTCGCATTGCTCGTCGAACTGGCCAGTACCGCCGATGTCGAAGGCAAGCGCGACGCCATGTTCGCGGGCGAGCACATCAACACCTCCGAGGACCGCGCCGTTCTGCACACTGCACTGCGTCTACCGGCGGACGCTTCGCTGACCGTCGACGGCCAGAATGTGGTTGCCGATGTGCACGAAGTCCTCACGGCCATGGGCGAATTCACCGACCGAGTGCGGTCGGGCGAATGGGTCGGGGCCACCGGGGAGAAGATCACGACCGTCGTCAACATCGGCATCGGCGGTAGCGACCTCGGACCGGTCATGGTCTACAACGCGCTCCGCCACTACGCCGACGCCGGGATCTCCGCGACGTTCGTCTCGAACGTCGATCCCGCGGATCTGGTCGGTGCGCTCGACGGACTCGACCCCGCGTCGACGCTGTTCATCATCGCGTCCAAGACGTTCTCCACCCTCGAAACGCTGACGAACGCCACCGCGGCCCGGCGCTGGCTCGTCGATGCGCTCGGTGAAGATGCCGTCGCCAAGCACTTCGTCGCCGTGTCCACCAACGCCGAGCGCGTCGCGGACTTCGGTATCGACACCGCCAACATGTTCGGTTTCTGGGATTGGGTGGGCGGACGCTACTCCGTCGATTCGGCAATCGGGTTGTCGGTCATGGCCGTTGTGGGCAAGGAAGCGTTCGGCGAGTTCCTCGACGGCTTTCATCGCATCGACGAACACTTCCGCACCACACCGCTGGCCGAGAACGCGCCGGTTCTGCTCGGCCTCGTCGGCCTGTGGTACAGCTCCTTCTTCGGCGCGGAAACCCGTGCAGTGCTGCCGTATTCGAATGATCTCTCCCGTTTCGCGGCTTACCTGCAGCAGCTGACCATGGAGTCCAACGGCAAGTCCGTCAAGGCCGACGGCTCCCCCGTCGCCACTCCGACCGGCGAGATCTTCTGGGGCGAGCCGGGCACCAACGGGCAGCACGCCTTCTACCAATTGCTGCATCAGGGAACACGTTTGGTGCCTGCAGACTTCATCGGATTCGCCGAACCCACCGACGATCTGCCCACCCGTGACGGCACCGGCTCGATGCACGATCTGCTGATGAGCAACTTCTTCGCCCAAACGAAGGTGCTCGCCTTCGGTAAGACCGCGGAGGAGATCGCCGCCGAGGACACTCCGGCAGATGTGGTGCCGCACAAGGTAATGCCCGGCAACCGCCCAACCACCTCGATCCTCGCCCCCAAACTCACACCGTCGGTGGTCGGCCAGTTGATCGCCCTGTACGAGCACCAGGTCTTCGTCGAAGGCGTCATCTGGGGAGTCGACTCCTACGACCAGTGGGGCGTCGAACTCGGCAAGACCCAGGCACTCGAACTGACGCCGGTCCTCACCGACGCCGAAGCTCCTGCCGCGCAATCGGATTCATCCACCGACGCACTGGTGCGCTGGTACCGGACGCAGCGAGGTCGTTCGGCCTGAGTCCCACTCCGCCGCGAATCAGCTCCCCAGTTTCGGATTTCTGCCTCCGATCGGCGTCGGATATCCAAAACTGGGGAGCTTTTTCGTTGCATACGGATCCGTTTCGGCGCCCGGCGCGTCCAAGCAGGCATGGACTTACCCCAGACGGATCTGTTCACCCGGGCCGATGCACTCGCGTTCGGACTGACCGACGACGACCTGCGTCGACTCCGCCGCACCGGTGAGCTGTCGTTACTGCGACCCGGCTACTACGTGCCGGGCGCGGTGATGCAGTCGGCCAGTCCGACAGAACGTCACTCGTTGCTCGCACGGTCCTACCTGTTGTCGGCACCAGCCGGCGAAGTTCTCAGCCATGTTTCGGCGGCCATTGCCTGGGGCTTCGACATCTGGCAGCTTCCACTGGACAAGGTGCACATGACGCACGGTCTCGACTACGCCAGCAAACGCCGCCCGCTACGAATTCTCCACGGCACCACACTGGATCCCACGGAGCGTACGACGATCGACGGCTTTCCGGTCACCTCGGCAGCCCGCACCATCGTCGACATCGCGCGCACCACCACCGTAGAACGGTCCGTGTGCGTGGGTGACAGCGCGCTGAGGTCCGGCAACACGGATTCCGACGCCCTGTCGACGGCGGTGGAGTCGGCGCGGTTCCGCACCGGTATCTCCGCCGCCCGACGAGCGGTGTCACTGATGAGCGGGCGCGGCGAGAGCGTCGGCGAATCTCGAAGTCGCGTGCTGTTCGAGACGCTTCCCATGCCGACTCCACTGCTCAATCAATGGGTGTACGACGGTGCGGGCCGTTTCGTCGGACGGGTCGACTTTCTGTTCTGGGAGTTCAAAGTGATCGGTGAGTTCGACGGGGAGTCGAAGTACGACTCCAAGCGTGTACTGCTCGACGAAAAGTATCGCGAGGACCGACTACGCGAGTTGGGATGGGTGATCGTGAGGTGGAATTGGCGGGACCTGGACGATCCGCGAGCACTACTTCGCCGCTTCGAGCACGCCTTCGCCCGCGCGGCAGGCCTTCCTACGCCGGCCGGGTGGTTCGGGGACCAGCGTCTGGCAGCGGATCAGCTCCCCAGTTTCGGATAACCGACTCCGATCGGCGTCACAAATCCAAATACGGGGAGCCGATCAGCATCAGCGGCATCACACCCGCGTCAACACCGCCGCCGTATCGACTCCCGTCGGCAGGGTGCCGAAGGCGATGCCCCAGTCTCGGTCGAGTCGACTGGCGCAGAAGGCGTCGGCAACAGCGGCATCCCCGTGCATCACCAGTTGCGCGCCCTGGAAGGTCAGGGCCATCAGTTCGACGACTCGCCGGGCCCGGTATTCCATGTCGGAGGTGTCGGAGAGTTCCTTGCCGACGCGGGCGATGGCGTCGTCGAGGCGAGAATCCGCGCCCGACGCCTGGCCGATCTCACCGAAGAACGCCTCGACGCTGTCGGGTTGACGGGCCAGTGCGCGTAGAGAATCGAGTGCGGCGACGTTGCCGGAGCCTTCCCAGATCGACATCAGCGGCGATTCGCGGAACAACCGAGGCATTCCCGATTCCTCGACATAGCCGTTGCCACCGAGACATTCGAGTGCTTCGGCGGCGTGGGCCGGTGCTCGTTTGCACACCCAGTACTTGGTGACGGCCAACGCGATTCGGCGCAGTGCACTCTCCTGTTCGTCACCGCGCGCCGAGCCGTCGGTGGCCTGTGCCAGGCGGATCATGGCGGCGGTGGCGGCTTCGGATTCGATGGTCAAGTCTGCCAGCACGTTTCGCATCAGAGGCTGATCGATGAGTGCAGCCCCGAACGCAGCTCGGTGACGCGCATGATGGACTGCGCGCACGGTGGCGTTGCGAATTCCGGCCGCTGACCCGATGACGCAGTCCAACCGGGTCATGTTGACCATCTCGATGATGGTGCGCACGCCGCGACCCTCTTCGCCGACGAGCCAGCCGGTGGCCCCGTGGTATTCGAGCTCACCGGATGCATTCGACTTGTTGCCGAGCTTGTCCTTCAAGCGCGCCAGCATCATTCGGTTGCGGGTGCCGTCGGGCAGTACACGCGGCAGCATGAAGCACGACAGCCCGCCGGGTGCTTGGGCGAGGGTGAGAAACATGTCCGACATCGGTGCGGAGGTGAACCACTTGTGACCGGTGATCGAATACGTTCCGTCCGAAGACGGCGTGGCCGTGGTGGTGTTGGCCCGTACGTCGGATCCGCCCTGCTTCTCGGTCATGGACATGCCTGCGATCAGTCCACGCTTGCTCGACGGGGTCCGCAGGCCGAAATCGTATTCCCTCGACGCCAGCAGCGGCTCGTACTGCGCAGCCAGAGAAGCATTGTGCCGCAACGCCGGGACGACGGCGTAGGTCATCGAAATGGGGCACATATGTCCGGCCTCGGCCTGCCCCCAGACGTAGAACTTCGCGGCGCGGGCGACGTGTGCACCCACGCGGTCGTCGGCCCACGGACTGGCGTGCAGCCCGTGCTCGACGGCAACGGTCATCAGATCGTGCCAATGCGGGTGGAATTCGACCTCGTCGATGCGGTGCCCGTACCGATCGTGGGTCTTCAACACTGGCGGGTTCTCGTTGGCGAGCCTGCCCCACTCCTGGGCCGCCGCGCCACCGGCGAGTGTCCCGAGTTCGCGGACCTCGTCGAGTGCCCAGCCTGCGCCCGCCCGCGTCACGCCGTCGAGCAACGACTGGTCCGCGGAGGTGTCGTAGGGCGTCAGGTCGATTGCCTGGTTGAATACCTCATGCGTGTCCATCTCGAACTCCTAACGCGCGCAACGACAATGCGACGAGACTGGGTACAGGATCCACCGATTCGTGCGAGGACAACGGGCCGACCATCACTTCGCCGACGGCACCGACCAAAGCCGCTGCAGAGATTGCCGCGTCCTGCTCGGGGATCTCTCCGGCGTCGATGCCCGCCACGATCGCGTCGGCGAAGGCGTCGGTGAATTTCCGCCGAAACACCAACCGCTCGGCGTCGACGGCCGGGTCAACAGGTTCGGCCAACAGGGCATACGCCATCGTCCGGTTCTTCAGGGCGCGTCCGGCGAAGGTCTGCACCACTGCGGTCACTCGCTCGACGGCGCTGCCGTGCCCGGCAACGTCCACCACTGCCGCGACCTCCCGACTGCAGACCTCGCGGAAAATGGCGACCACCAGATCCGACTTGCCCTCGAAATGGGTGTAGACGCTGCCGGAGGACACTCCTGCGGCCGCGGCGACCGACGCCACCGACAGGCCGGCGTACCCCTGCGTCGAGAGAACCTCGATGGCGGCGGCGAAGAGTTTCTTGCGTGCGGCATCGAGCCTGGCCTGCACTGCAGGGGTTCGTCGGTACGGCATGCAAGGATTGAAGCACTGATTCACTGCTTCACGCAAGAGAACTCGAGTAACGTTCACTGACATGCCGGTACGGATCGAGCGATCAGGCCCCGTCACCACCATCGTCCTGTCGCGCCCGGAGGCACGCAATGCCGTCGACGGCCCCACCGCCCAGGAGTTGATCCAGGCGTTCGAGGAGTTCGACGCCGACGAATCCGCCTCGGTGGCAGTGCTGTGGGGCGAGGGCGGCACGTTCTGCTCGGGAGCCGACCTCAAGGCACTGGGCACACCGCGCTCGAATCACGCGACCGAACACGGGGACGGGCCGATGGGCCCGACGCGAATGCGGTTGTCCAAGCCCGTCATCGCGGCCGTGTCGGGATACGCCGTCGCGGGCGGACTGGAACTCGCACTCTGGTGCGACCTACGCATCGCCGAGGACGACGCCACGTTCGGCGTCTTCTGCCGGCGCTGGGGAGTTCCGTTGATCGACGGCGGCACAGTGCGATTGCCGCGCATCGTCGGTACGGGCCGGGCGATGGACATGATCCTCACCGGTCGCGCCGTCGACGCCGAGGAGGCGTTGAACATCGGACTGATCACCAGAGTGGTTCCGGTGGGCCGAGCCCGGTCGGAAGCGGAGGCGTTGGCCGCCGAACTCGCGCTGCTGCCGCAGACCTGCATGCGTGAGGATCGACTGTCCCTGCTGGAACAGGACGGCCTCGACGAAGAGTCCGCCCTGAAGAACGAATTCCGACACGGTGCCATCTCGATCAATGCCGACGCGCTCAGCGGCGCGAGCAGGTTCGCGTCGGGGGCGGGACGACACGGCACCGCGAGCCCGTGAAATCCACACGCCTGTCGGTGATCGACGAGATATTTCTCCGGACCCACCGCGGTTACGGAATTCCCATTGCACTGCAGGGCATCTGGCGCACCACCGAGACGGTGAGCACAGAAGAACTCCACAGGGTCCACGACGAGCTGGCCATCGGGCAGCTCGGCCGTCGAGTCGGCAAGCCCCGCACACCCGGGGCACGACTTCGATGGGACATCTCGTCCGAATCGCTTCCGCTCCACTACGGCACCGAGGCGGTCGACGACATCATCGGATGGGCCGATGCGCAGGCAGACGTTCGACTCGACCCGCAGTACGGGCCCGGCTGGCGGTTGACGGCCGCGCCCGTTGCACACGGCGGCACCGTGCTGTCTCTGGTGTGTTCGCACGCGCTGGCCGATGCTCGGGAGCTCATCGACGCTGCCGCTCGAGCATTCTCCGGGTCGACACCCGTACCGGCGCTGCACCCGGGCTCGGATGTGAAGGACGCGATCTCGATGATCGTCACCGTTCTCCTCCGATCCATCGCGGCGACGGCGAGATTGTGGGTCAGCAAGAAGGCCCGCGCCGAACTGCGGGCGTTCACCACCGCCGACAGCGGCGGCATCGCGCCGCACCACGCGCGCAGGATGCAGTCGGTGATCGTGGATATCGATGCTGCGGAATGGGATTCGGCTGCGCGACGCGTCGGCGGATCGGCCAATTCGTTGTTCGTCTCTGTCGTCGCCGCCACGATGAGCGAACTCGGGTCACCCGCGGTGACCGTCGACATTCCTTTTCGCACCGGGTCCGGTGATGCCAACGCGATCGGCATGGCCACCGTCGCCGTCCGTGGAGACGACTCGCCCGCGGCCATCCGAGCGGCGTGCAAGGCGGCGTTCGGCAAACCGGTCGGAGCACCGGCAGGCTATCCACCCGAGATCGTTCAGCTGCTCCCCCACCGCGTCGCCGCGAAGCTGACGTCGACCCCGGGGCGCGGAGAAGTGTTGTGCTCCAACATCGGCGACATTCCCGACGGCATCACCGCACTCGGCCCCCACCGATCGTGCGGACTCGCGACCCGCGCGATCCATCCGAACCCGTCGGGCGCGCTGTCGACGATCAGAATGTCGACCTACCTCTCCCGACTGGACAGCAACTACACACTGTCGCTCGTCTGCACCGACAACGCCCTGGCCGGATCGACGGCCGAGCTCACCGCGGCCGTTCAACGAGCCCTGGCGACGCGGAACCTGGCCGCCAAACCCTGGTAGGTCTACCGTTGTCGCCATGAACGAGCACGATATCCACACCAAGATCCAGCAGCTCATCGCCACCGAGCACAAGCTTCGCACCGAGACCCAGTCGGGCGACATCGACCCGGATACCGAGAAGGCCCAACTGGCATCCCTCGAGCACGCGCTCGACCAGTGCTGGGACCTGCTCCGCCAGCGTCGGGCTCGCATCGATGCAGGGAAGAACCCCGACACCGCTACCGCAAACAGCGTCGAGCAGGTGGAGGGCTACCTGCAGTAGCCCCTGCCCGACTCCTAGACCATCCGATCCGTCAGCACGTTCGGCAGGAACCGCAGCGCCGCGTCGATGCCCCGCCATTTGAGTCCGGGTAGCGCGGCGCGGCGGGTCTCGCTCTCGATCGCGTCGACCATGGCGGTCACACCCTCGTCGAGAGTGGCTGTGAGAGCGGCACTGTCGCCCGCTTTTGCGGACATGTCGGTGGCGATGAAGCCGGGCAGCAGGGTGGTGACGGCAATGTCGGTTCGCGACAGTTCCGTGGCCAACGATTCGCCGAGCGAGGCCACTGCGGCTTTGCTGGCCGAGTAGGTCGCCTTGGCCCCCGGCAGTCCCCGGTCGGCGCTGATGGACGAGACGAAGACCAGGTGCCCGCGGCGCTGCTCACGAAAGATCGACAATGCGGCCTCGGCCTGCGAGAGCGCTCCGATGAAGTTCGTGCGGGCGGTGTGCAGGTTGGCCTCGGCTCGCCCGGTACCGATTTTCGCGCCCTTGCCGAGCCCGGCATTGACGATCACTCGATCGAGGCCGCCCAGTTCGTCTCGCAACTTTCCGAAGACCTCACCGACGGCGTCGTGATCGGTGACGTCGAGGGCTCGGACCACCACGGTGATGTTCGGGTTGTGGTGCATCAACTCGGCGCGAAGGTCGTCCAACCGCTCGACCCGCCGGGCGCAGAGGGCCAGATCCCGGCCCATGCCTGCGAACCGTCGCGCCATTTCCTCACCGAGCCCCGAGCTAGCTCCGGTGATCAGAATCTTGTTCCGAGTGGTCGCCATAAGCGGCGAGCCTATGTCACTGTGGAGCAATGGCCTCAGAAAGCTCGGAATTCGATGTCATCGTCATCGGCGGTGGACCGGTCGGCGAAAATGCCGCGCAGTACGCGATTGCAGGCAGCGACCGCACCGCTGTGATCGTCGAGCACGAACTGCTCGGCGGCGAATGCTCGTACTGGGCGTGTATGCCGAGCAAGGCGCTGCTGCGCCCCAGCGAGGTTCTCGACACCGCACGAAACATGCCGGGGGTCAAGGAACTGGTCGGCGATCAACCCCTCGATGCCGATGCCGTCCTGGCCCGACGCGAATCCTTCACCCACGGCCTCGATGATTCGTCGCAGGTGACGTGGGCCGAGACGTCGGGCATCTCGGTGATCCGTGGCCACGGTCGCCTCACCGGGGAGAAAACCGTCGAGGTCGACGGCAGTACGCTGACCGCGCGACACGCAGTCGTTCTCGCCACCGGAACCACTGCGTCCGTACCGAACACACCGGGCCTGCGCGACGCCCAGCCGTGGATCTCCCGCGATGCCACCAACATTCACGAGACCCCTGGTCATATCGCCGTCATCGGCGGTGGCGTCGTCGCGACGGAAGCGGCCACCTGGTTGCTCTCCCTCGGGGCGAAGGTGACGATGATCGTGCGCGGCTCGTCGCTGCTGGCCGGTTCCGAGCCGTTCGCAGGCGAACTCGTCGCGAGCGCACTGAAGGATCGCGGCGCAACGATCATCCTCGACGCCACCCTCGAGTCCGTGTCACGAGAGAACCCTGCCGACACCGGCATCGGCCGAATCCACGGCGGCCCGGTCGTTCTCGTCGTCGACGGTGGCGAAATCGTCGCCGACGAAGTTCTCGTCGCCGCAGGCCGCACCCCGGCGAGTGCGGACCTCGGGTTGTCGACTCTCGAACTCGAGGAGGGTCGCTACATCGACGTCGACGATCATCTGAACGTTCCCGGCCATGAGTGGCTCTACGCGGTGGGCGACGTCAACGGACGAGCGCCGCTGACGCACATGGGCAAGTACCAGGGCCGGGTGGCCGGTGACGTCATTGCCGCCAGGGCCGAGGGAAAGCCGCTGGACAGCAAGCGATTCCGTGCGACTGCAGATCACGGTCAGATCCCCCAGGTGGTGTTCACGCCGGTCGAGGTGGCGTCCGTCGGACTGACCGAGGCACAGGCCCGAGAAAAAGGCATCGACGTCGAGATCGTGGCACAGGACATCGCCGTCGCGGGTTCGTCTCTGCAGCAGGACGATTACTCGGGACGTGCGCAGCTGGTGATCGACCGGGCCACCAACACGATCGTGGGCGCGACTTTCGTCGGCCCGGGCGTCGCGGAGCTGGTGCATGCAGCCACTGTGGCCGTGGTCGGCAAGGTTTCGCTGGACGACCTGTGGCATGCGGTGCCGTCGTACCCGACGGTCAGCGAGATCTGGCTCAGACTCCTCGAAGCTCGACGAACTGCCGATCACTGACGCATGTACGCCGCGGCGATGCCCTCGTAGGTTTTCGGGTCGGTGCGCCGGATCCGTAGGGCCACCAGTACACCGAGGATCGCGGCGAGAATCAGCACCACCGGAATCGCGTTGACGACCGCAGAATCGGAACCGGTCAAGATGCTGTAGTTCGTTCCGGCGAGCACCAATCCGGTCATGAAACCGGCGAAGCCGATGCCGGGCGCAATCCCGGTGCGCCACAGGGATCGGTCAGGATGGCCGATGAAGAACACCACCACGGACAGAGCCGCCGCAGCCTGCAGAGCGATCACTCCCAAAGTGCCGAGGCCGATGGCACCGGCGGCGTAGATCAGGTACGGGTCGGCACCGGTCACCGCGAACACGGTCAACGACACTGCGGCAACGATCGAGGCGGTGATGCTGCCGATGTGCGGACTCGAGTGCTTGGGGTGAATTCCGCCCAGGCGCACCGGAAGTACGCGCTCACGCCCGAGAGCGAACAGATATCGACTGGCCGCGTTGTGCACGGCGAGATACGACGCGAGCACGCTGGTGCACAGCAGCACCGCAGTACCGTCGTACAGCACGGTTCCTCCGTACTGCTGCGCCAGCGTGAACAGAAGATTGCCCAGTTCGGTCTGGGCCAGCACCGGTGCGTCGACTCCGCCCGCGGCCCCGACGATGATCCAACTCGTCAGCACGTAGAAGACGGCGATGAGCGAGACCGCGATGAACGTGGCGCGCGGGATGCTGCGCCTCGGATCCTTGGTTTCCTCGCCGTACAGTGCCGCAGACTCGAAGCCGATGAAACTCGAAAAGGCGAACATCATCGCTATGCCCAGCGATCCGGAGAACACCTGCGTCGGGGTGAACGACTCCAGTGGCACCGCCGCGGTTCCCTTGTCACCCACCACCAAGACGTTGAACACCGTCAGAAAAGCGAATTCGAGCACCATCAGCGACCCCAACACCTTGGCCGAAAGGTCGGCATTTCGGAAGCCGAGGAAAGCGACAATCACGACAGCGGCCGCCGTGAAGACGTACCACGGAATGTCGATACCGGAATCGGCGAATACCAGATGCGTGAAATATCCGAATGCGCCCGAAAGCCCGCACGCCAGCGAGGTATAAGCGACAACTGCGACATATGCGGCAGCAACTCCGGGCGGCTTGCCCAGCGAAAGACCGATGTACGTGTAGAACGCTCCGGTGCTGTAGACCTGCTGGCTGATCGCCGCGAACCCTACCGAGAAGCACAGCAGCACAACGGCACTGATCGCGTAGGCCGCAGGCAGGCCGGCACCGTTTCCACGTATCAGGGCCAGCGGGACGTTGCCGATCATGGCCGCCATCGGTGCTGCCGCGGCGACAACGAGAAATACAACTCGACCGGTGGTCAGAGTACGTCGATCGGACATCGTTGGGACGCTACTCGTAGAGGCCGCACAATGCTGACATCGATTACGAAAAAGGCTGACGTGGAATACGCTCGTGGATTCGAGAGACCGGTCGACTTCAGTGACACCGTGGTCGCGAGTGGGTCCTCGCTGTACGTCGCGATCACCTCGGTTCTCATCCTGGCCGCCCTCGGACCGGCCTTCACGTAGATTGGTCGGGTGAGTACCGAGAGCGCGTCGAAGCAGCAACCGCTTCTCGTGCTGGGCAAGATCACCGAGATTCTCGACGCCTTCTCGTTCGACCGTCCGTCGATGACGCTCGGTGACATTCAACAGACCACCGGCCTGCCCACCTCGACGGTGCAGCGCCTCGTCACCAACCTTGTGCAGCAAGGATTTCTGGACCGGGGCGGCGATCGTATTCGCATAGGGGTGCGGATGGCCTACTGGGCCGCGACGGCGACCAAGGACCTCGACGTGCTGTCGGTCGTCAACCCCGTGCTCAAGGACATGCGCGATCTGACGACCGAGACTGCGTGTTTCTTTCGGCCCGAGCAGAACTACCGCGTGTGCGTCGCCATCGCCGAGACCCGCCATGCATTGCGCCGAGACATGTACGTCGGCAAGGTGATCCCGCTCAGCGCGGGATCGGCCAGCCGCGTCCTACTGGCCTGGAACGACGAGCTGGCCGAGCGTGTTCTCTCCCGCGAACTCGAATCCATGACCGAGCAGACGATCACCGAAGCCGAGACGATGCGGACCCTGTTGGCGCAGACCAGGTCCGACGGCTACGCGATCACCACCGGCGAGCGCGAGACCGGCGCATCGGGGCTGTCCGCGCCGGTGTTCGATTCGGCCGCGGACATCGTCGGTGCCGTCACCATCAGCGGACCGACGCTGAGGATGCCGCAGTCGCAGTGCGAGGACTGGGTGGATCTGCTGATCTCCCATGCCGAGCGGATCACGAGGACCCTCGGCGGCCGCTACCCCGCGTGAGACCAGGCGTCGGGATTCACCGGATGTGGTGGCATCGAACCACCGAACATCGCGGCTGCATTGGTTGCACACAGCCGCGCCATCTCCGAACGCACCGACACCGTCGCGCTGCCCACGTGGGGCAGCAATACCGTGTTGGGCAGAGCCGCCAGGCCGGGCTCGAGGGCCGGCTCGCGCTCGTAGACGTCCAATCCTGCTGCGGCAACGGTCCCCTCGCGAAGCGCGGTCACCAGCGCGGCCTCGTCGATCACCGGTCCGCGCGCGGTGTTGATCACGATCGCCGACGGCTTCATCGCCCCGAGTACGGCGGCGTCGACCAGATGGTGCGTGGAGTCCGACAGCGGAACATGCAGGGAAAGGAAGTCGCTGGTCGTGACGATCTCGTCCCAGGATGCATGCTCGACGCGACCCGCGAACTCGCCGAGCTCGTGGTCGGAGACCTCGCGGTCGCCGGGCGGGCGGGGACAGAACTTGACCGTCATACCGAAACCCAGTGCCCGGCGCGCGGTGGCGCGGGCAATGCGTCCGAAGCCGGCCAGCCCCAGCACCCGGCCCGAGACATCGCTGCCGAGAAGCAGTTCGGGCTCCCATCCGGTGAACGAGCCGGAGCGGACGAACGCATCGGCCTCGACGGCTCGGCGGGCCGTGGACAGGATGAGCAGCATCGCGATGTCAGCGGTCGAATCCGTCAGCACCCCGGGCGTATTGGCGACCGTGATGCCGCGTTCGGTTGCGGCTCCGATGTCGATGTTGTCGAATCCGACGGCATAGTTGGATATCCCGACGAGTGATGCCGACGCCAGCAGGTCGGCGTCGAACCGGTCACGCAATTGGGATACGACGACCGAGTATTCCCCGGAGGAGCAGGCGTCGACCAGCTCCTCGTGATCGACCTCCCGCAGGTCCACTTCCCCCGCGGCGCGCAGAATGTCCATGCCCGGCGAGGGAATCTCGGTGGTGACGAGGATGCGGCTCATACGACCCACTCGAATACGTGGGCCTCGGACCGTGCACCCTGAACTGTTTTCGATCGCATGGGCTCGCCCAGTTCGGTCAGCAGCTCTTCGGACAGCTCCACCATGGTGGCAAGGGTTTTCGGCTCGAACCAGTCCGGCCGCGTGGCGAAGAGTATGTCCTCCGACGAGGTGTTGCCGCTGGCACCGGGGGCGAAAGGGCACCCGCCCAGTCCGCCGAGCGAACCGTCGACCATCGTTGCTCCGGCAGAGATCGCGGCCAGAGTGTTCGCGACGCCCAGGCCCCAGGTGTCATGACCGTGGAACACCACTCTGCGGTCGGGGGTTTCCGCGCGGACCCGCGAGATCAGCGACGAGACCTGCACCGGAACCGCCTGCCCGAGGGTGTCGCAGATGACGATATCTGTTGCGCCGGTTGCTCGTTCGTCGTTGGCGATCTCGATGACCCGATCCGGCGGCACCTGCCCCTCGAACGGGCAGGTGAAGGAGGTCGCGATACACAGCTCGATCTCACCGTCCACCGATCGAGTGATGTCGACGGCGTCGGGCATCGCAGCCAGGGACACCTCGGTGGTCCGACCGATGTTGGCCTGATTGTGCGAGTCCGATGCGGAGAAGCAGTACTGGAAATTGCGGGCCCCGGCGGCAGCTGCCTTCTCGACGTGACGTGGAGTGGCGACCCACACCCAACAACGCGCGAGTTCCTCGGCGGTCAACTCACCGATGACCTCGAGCGTGTTGGCCATCGGCGGGACCTTGTCGCCCCGCGCCATGGACCCGATTTCGAGCGACGGCACGCCGAGTTCGATGAGGGCTCTGATGATCTCGAGCTTGCGTTCGGTGGACAGCATCTTGCCGGTGAGCTGCAGGCCGTCGCGCATCGTGACGTCGCGCAGTTCCGCAGCGGGGGTGAATCGGTACATCTACAGGCCTATCTCTTCGTCGGTGCGGCCGAGCAGGGTAGACAGTACTTCTCGGGTGTGTTCGCCCAGATCCGGTCCGACCGAACGGATCGGCAGAGACGCGTCACCGATCACCGGGACGACGCCGACGAATCCGACGTCGGTTGGCTCGTCGCCTCCGGTGTCGACCGGGAAGTGCTGAATCATGTTGCGGGCGGCGTACTGCTCGTCGGCGACGATGTCCGCCGCGGTGTAGATCGGACCCGACGGCACCCCGGCGGCGTCGAGAATCTTCAGAGCCTGCTCGCGCGAATGCAATCCGGTCCAGGCCGAGATAGCGGCGTCCAACTCGTCGCGTCGACGCCACCGGCCGGCGTTGGACGCGAGGTCCGGATCGGCTCCCAGATCGGGACGATCGATGGTCTCCATGTATCGCTGGAAGATCGCATCGCCGTTCCCGGCGATGATGATCGAATGACCGTCGTTGCACGGGTATGCGTTCGAGGGTGCGATGCCCTCCATCCGGCCGCCCGTTCGTTCGCGTTCGACACCGTAGGCGAGGTAGTCCGGAATCAGCGATTCCATCATCGACAGAATCGATTCGTTCAGCGCCACATCGATGGAACGCTGTGCCAGCGACAGCGGGGACTGCTCGTCCGGTGCCTGCGCCGCGCGCTGGGTCTGCCGTTGGAACAGGGCCATGACGCATCCGAACGCCGCGTACAGCCCGGCGATGGAGTCCCCGATCGACACCCCTACCCGAACGGGCGGCCGATCCGGATCACCCACGAGATTGCGGAAGCCGCCGTATGCCTCTGCGACAGCGGCGAATCCGGGTCGCTGCGACATAGGGCCCGTCTGGCCGAAGGCCGAGATACGCGTGATGATCAATTCGGGATTGGCGGCCGAGAGCACCTCCGGCGAGATACCCCATTTCTCCAGCGTGCCGGGCCGAAAGTTCTCGAGCACGATGTCGCATTTCGCTGCGAGATCGACGACGTCCTTGCGCCCCTGCTCGGTGCGCAGATCGAGCACGATCGACTTCTTGTTGCGGTTGATCGTGCGGTAGAGCATCGACGTGGTGCCGGAGTAGAGCCGCCAGTTGCGAAGCTCGTCGCCGGTTCCCGGCCGCTCGACCTTGATGACCTCGGCACCGAAGTCGGCGAGCATGCGCGCCGCAGTAGGGGCGGCTATGTAGTTGCCGAGCTCGAGAACTCGAACTCCGCTGAGCGGCAGTGCCATCGTGTTCCTTTCGGTACTCACAGAATCAGGACTCACAGAATCCAGCTCATCGGCACGATCAACGCGATGGCGATGACCGATGCCACCGAGACGCCCACCGAGCATGTCTTGAGTGTGCCCCGGGTCGACTGGCCCATCAAGGACTGCAGCAGCCAGAAGGTGTTGCTGGTGACGTGTACGGCGAACAGTGATCCGGCACCCGCAGCAAGCGCGATGAACACCGGGTCGAGACCGATCAGCGGAGCGACCGGGGCGAGAATGCCGGCCGAGGTGATGGCGGAGATCGTCACCGATCCGACGGCGATGTGCAACGCGGCAGCGATCACCCACACCATCAACAGCGGCGCTGCGGTACTCGCCGTGAAGTACTGGCCGAGGATGCCGCCGAGACCCGCTTCGTTGATGACGGCCGCGAGCGATCCACCGACACCGGTGAGGATCAGGATCTGACCGCTCTCGGCGAAGCCACGGGCGAGAGCTTTCTCCACCCGAGCCTGACCGACGTGGTAGCGACCGATGAGGCACGTCCCCACCAAGCCGATGAGCAGCGCGATGACCGGGCTGGCAATGAATTCGACTACGGGAACCGATATTTCGGCGACTTCGAGAACGGCTCCGATCGCGATGAGGACGAGCGCGAGCAGCAGCGGCGAGAGCAACACCAGCAACTTCGTCTGCTTCTCGGTGCGCACCTTCTGGGCTACGCCACCTCCGGTGTCGAGGGGTTCGCCCTCGGAATCGGCAGGCTCCGGGACCACGATGATCTGCTGCTCGTCCTTCTCCTCGTTCCACCAACCGTGCCGGAAGACGAACGACATGATGGCCACCGACAGCACGACGACGGGAACGATCAGGATCAATCCGTAGATCATCATCTTGCCCAGCGGCACCCCGAGCAGTCCGGCCAGTGCGAGCGTCGCGACACCGGGGACCATGAACACGATGCCGCATTCGAGCGCGATCGCCAGCGCCGTGGCCATCCGCGCTGTGCCGTACTTGCCGATCTTGGGCGCGAGGTTGCGTGCGAGCGGAGCGGAGATCACCAACAACACGTCGAGGAAGATGGACTGCAGCAGAGTCGCGATGGTCAGAGACAGCGCGTACGGCAGCCGCTTGGGACCGAATGTTCGCAGCAGCGTCCCGACGAGTCGTTGGATCGCGCTCATCTCCTGCAGCACCGAACCCATCAGGACTCCGAACGCGATGAGCAGCCCCACCTCGGCCATGATCTCGCCGAATCCGCCGGTGATGGTGTCGACGGTGGTCCCGACTCCGAGCTTGGTCGCCAGTCCCAGGTATGCAGCCCCGAGCACCAGCGAGATCACCGGGTTGAAGTGAAAGCGAACGATGAAGACCACCACGGCCAGCACGGCGACGACGGTATTGATCACGATCCACAGGTCGGACATCGGCACTTCTTTCCGATCTAGAGTGACCGACGCCATCGCGTGCGGCTCGGTGTGATCCGTCACACCAATACCCACATTATGGGCACAGATTTACTTCGTGAGCAAGGGTGTAGACAGAGCGACACCACGACATCCGGGGGAAGGCCAGGTCAGATCGGCTGAGCACGCCTGACGGACAGCGCGGCTCGCGAGGCATCGAGTTCGACGGGCGAGCGAACCAGCAGTTCCCCTACCCGCAGGATCCCGTCCGACAGCGGTTCGACCCGCAGCCCGCCGCGACCGATCAGTGCCTTGCGTGCGCCGTCCACCACCATGCGGTCCATCCACGCGCACGGATGGGCCGGTCGGCCACCACGGAACGCGATCCAGCCGTCACCGGAATCGAGCTCGAATTCCAGACCTCGCAGTGGGTCGAGCTCGAGACCGCGCACGACGACATTGCGCCTGGCCACCGAGGGATCGGGCACCTCGACGCCGAGCACATCCCCCACGGCCTCCCATGCCTCGAGCGACAGAAAGCTCACCGCCGCCTCGGTATGCGCTTTCACGCCGAAGAATCGATCGCCGCGGATGCCCTTGTGGGCCACGATCTCGACACTGACGGGCAGTTCGGTCGGTACATCGGCCGGGCCGTCCTTGGATCTCCCGAAGTACGCGTGCGAGGGTGCCCGCAGCAGCTCCACTATCTCGGCTCGATACTCGAAAGGCATGCCCTCGAGTCTGCCCGGTACCGATCCTCGCCGGTTCTTACCCGCGGGTAAGGACGGATCAGTACACTCGCGACATGGCTGTGACGACACGCGTGACCACCTCCGACGGCATCATCGAGGGCAAGCCGGTGGGTGACCTCACCACCTGGCGCGGCATCCCCTACGCCGCCCCGCCCGTCGGCCCGCTGCGGTTCCGAGCGCCGCAACCGACCGAACCGTGGTCGGGCGTGCGCGACGCCACCGAGTGGGGCAACGCCTCCATTCAGCACAAGCGCGGCACGATGCTCGCGGTCGGCAAATACCAGCCGTCGAGCGAGGACTGCCTGACGCTCAACGTGTTGGCCCCGAGCGCACCGAGCGCGAACCCGCGACCGGTCATGGTGTTCATCCACGGTGGTGCCTACACGCTCGGCACATCGGCGACCCCGCTGTACGGCGGCGGCTCTCTGGTGCGCCGCTCGCTGAAGGACGGCGACGGCATCATCTACGTGTCGGTCAACTATCGACTCGGCGCTCTCGGCTACCTCGACATGTCCCAGTTCTCCACTCCCGAGCGGCCGTTCGACTCCAACCTGGGCTTGCGGGATCAGGTCGCGGCTCTGGAATGGGTGCAGCGCAACATCGCGAACTTCGGCGGCGATCCGAACAACGTCACCATCTTCGGCGAGTCCGCCGGCGGCAATGCCGTCACCACTCTCATGACGGTTCCCGCCGCGAAAGGCCTGTTTGCACAGGCCATTTCCGAAAGCTCCGCCCCGGGCATGACGGCCACCAAGGAGCGCGCCGATCAATGGGCGCGCGAGTACGTGGGCTACCTCGGCGGCACGGTCGAGACCGCCACCGAGACCCTGGAGAACGCCGAGGTGCTCCGGCTCGGTCGGGCGGGCACCAAGCTCGGCCTCACCACCCTGCACCGCACTCCCGGCCTGCTCCCGTTCGGCCCGGTGATCGACGGCGACTTCCTGCCGGTCAGCCCGGTCGAGGCCTACGCGAACGGCACCGCGCACCGCGTCCCGCTGATCATCGGCACCAATGCCCGTGAGGGAACACTGTTTCCGAAGTTCCTCGACGCACTGCCCACCAACCCCGAGCGCATCACCAAGCTGTTCTCCCTCACCGACCCCGACGCCGAAGCTGTCGTCACCGAGGCGTACCGCGGCTACCCCAACGAGCGCGCAGCCATCGACTTCGGCGGCGACTTCACCTTCTGGAAGCCGTCTCTCGAAGTGGCCGAAGGACATTCGCGTCACGCACCCACGTACTTCTATCGCTTCGACTTCGCCCCGCGGTCGATGAAGGTGCTCGGCCTCGACGCCACCCACGGCTTCGAACTGTTCGCCGTGTTCGGCATCAACGCGACCCTCTTCGGCAAGGCGCTCACACTGACCGGCGGACGGAAGGCATTCGCCGAGGTCACCGAACAGGTGCAGTCGAACTGGATTGCGTTCGCCACCAACGGAAAACCGTTGGACACGTGGCCGGCCTACGACGAGGATTCGCGTCGGACATTGATCTTCGACACCCGCACCCGGGTACAGAAGGACCCGCGGAGCGACCGGCGCAAGGCGTGGGAAGGCTACCGAGGCTACGACAGCCAGAGGCTCGAACCCGTCACTTGAGCAGTCGCGACATGCGACGGTCGGCGAGAATCTTGCCGGCCGTCTGGCACGTAGCGCAGTACTGAAAAGAGCGATCGACGTAGGCGACTTCACGGACCGGGTCGCCGCACACCGGGCACGGAAGTCCGGTTCTGGCGTGCACGCGCATCCCCGATCGCTTCTCCCCCTTCAGACGCGCCGCATCCTGCCCGGCCGAGCGGGCCACCGCGTCGGACAGGACCGAGCGCATCGCCGCGTAGAGCGCGCCGACGGATTCGGGATCGAGCTTGCTCGACGACGCGAAGGGCGAGAGCTTCGCGACGTGCAGTATCTCGTCCGAGTAGGCATTGCCGATGCCCGCCAACAGCGACTGATCCACCAACGAGGTCTTCAGTCTCGCGGTGGTGCCGGCGAGGATCTCGGCGAATTCGAGCTCGGTGACCGTCAGCGCGTCGGGTCCGAGCCGGGCGATACTCGCGACCTGTTGCGGGTCGCGTACCACCCACACCGCCAGCCGCTTCTTGGTGCCCGCTTCCGTGAGATCGATGGCGGGCGTCGATCCCTCGGGGGTGAAGAAGTGGATCCGCAGCGCCAGGGGCCCTTTGCCCGGCTTCGGCGGTGCGACGCTGGGGTTGTCCACCCACCGCAGCCATCCTCCGCGCGAGAGATGCGTGATCAGCCACAGGTCACCGGCTCGCAGCGCCAGATGTTTCCCGAACCGGGCGGCATCGGTGACGTCCTTGCCTTGCAGCTCGGTGATCGGCGGATCGAAGGTCTTGAGCACGCTCAGCGCAGCGATGTCGATGCGCCCGATCACGGCACCGACGGCATGCTCACGCAGAAAGCCGGCAAGGGCTTCCACCTCGGGTAATTCCGGCATGAGTCCAGTATGCAGCTACGATGACCGTCGTGATGGTTCCGACTCCGTACGAAGATCTGCTACGCCGCATCCTCGATACCGGGACGGCGAAATCCGACCGCACGGGGACCGGCACGACCAGTGTGTTCGGACATCAGCTGCGCTTCGATCTGGCAGCGGGCTTCCCGTTGATCACCACCAAGAAGGTCCACCTCAAGTCCATCGTCTACGAGTTGCTGTGGTTCTTGCGCGGAGACTCGAACGCCACGTGGCTGCAGGAGCACGGCGTGAGCATCTGGGACGAGTGGGCAGCTCCGGACGGTGAGCTGGGCCCCGTCTACGGCGTGCAGTGGCGGTCGTGGCCCACCCCGTCGGGCGAGCACATCGACCAGATCAGCCAGGTCATCGAGACCCTGAGGACCGATCCGGATTCGCGACGGATGATCGTCTCGGCCTGGAACGTCGGTGAGATCCCACGCATGGCGTTGCCGCCGTGCCACGCGTTCTTCCAGTTCTACGTGGCCGACGGCAAGCTCTCGTGCCAGCTCTACCAGCGCAGTGCAGACATGTTTCTCGGTGTGCCGTTCAACATCGCCAGCTATGCACTGCTCACGCACATGGTGGCGGCGCAGACCGGCCTCGAGGTCGGCGAGTTCGTCTGGACCGGCGGCGACTGCCACATCTACGACAACCACCGCGATCAGGTCACCGAGCAGCTCTCGCGCGAGGCATATCCGTACCCCACTCTCGAACTGGCGCAACGGGATTCGATCTTCGACTACACCTACGAGGACATCGAGATCGTGGGCTACCAGCATCACCCGGCGATCAAGGCCCCGGTAGCGGTGTGAGTGCGGCGTTCGTCGGCTCGATCTGGGCGCAGAGCACAACGGGAACCATCGGCGACGGGGGCGGTATCCCCTGGCACATTCCCGAGGACATGGCACACTTTCGCGCCGTGACGGGCGGCCACACCGTCGTCATGGGCCGCAAGACCTGGGATTCTCTTCCTCCGAAATTCCGGCCGCTGCCCAGGCGTCGGAACATCGTCGTCACGCGCAATCTCTCGTGGTCGGCCGTGGGCGCGGAGGTGGCACACAGCGTCGCCGACGCCATCGCGCTGGCCGACGCCGACCCGGTGTGGATCATGGGGGGCGGCGAAATCTATCGCAGTGCAATGGATATCGCGACCCGCCTGGAGGTCACCGAGGTCGATCTCGACGTCGAGGGCGATACGAGGGCTCCCGAGATTCCCGACGGCTGGGTCGCGACGGCAGGCGAGTGGCAGAGCAGCCGGGTCGACGGAACCCGATTCCGCTGGGTCGAGTACGGAAAGCCTACCCAACCTTCTTGAGCGCGTTCAGGATTCCCCCGTCGCGACTGCGAGCGGTGCGTCATACTGACGATCATGGACAAGAAGTCACTCACCGCCCTTGCCCGCCAACAGCTCAAGCTTGCAGTCGGCGCGTCGAGTGGCCGCAGTTCGCAGACTGTGTACGGCGGTCACCAACGCCATCTGCGGCAGACGGTGGTGGCCCTGGCCGCCGGTAACAAGCTTGCCGAACACGACCTCTCCGGCGAGTCGACCGTCCTGGTGCTCAGCGGCAAGCTCGAACTGATCTCCGGTGAGCGCTCCTGGAAGGGCTCGACCGGCGACCTTCTCGTCATCCCCGACGCCCGCCACAGCGTCGAGGCCCTCGAAGACGTGAGCTTTCTGCTGACCGTCGCTATGTGAGCGCTTTCCGCACGACCAGCACCGGGCAGTCCGCGGTGTTGACGAGCGCGAAACTCGTGGAGCCCAACAGCATTCCACCGAATCCGCCGCGCCCCCGGTTGCCCACCACGATCAACGCTCCGGTTTCGGACAATCCGCTCAGCACCCTCACCGGACGGTCCTGAGCGACGACGCGCTGTACTTCGACGTCGGGGAACCTCTCCTGCCACCCGGCGAGGCTCTCTGCCAGCAGAGCCTCCTCACCGTCTGCGATGGCCTGCCAGTCCTTGGGCGCACGGCCGAACGATTGGGTCAGATCGACATCGGACCACACGTGCACTGCGATCAGCAGTGCGTCCCGGGCCGATGCTTCGGCGAACGCCCACTCGACCGCAGCCTGGTTGACGTCCGAGCCGTCGATACCGACGACGACCGGCCCCTCGGCGACCGGGCGACCGTCGATGTCACGGCCTCGCACCACCGCGACCGGAGAGACGCTGTGCGCGGCCAACGAGAGTGTGACAGCGCCGGTTTCGCTGGCTCCGATCACCAGGAGCTCGGCCTGCGCCGAGACGCCGATGAGAACGTCCATCACACCGCCCTCGACGGCACTCGAGGTCACCTCGAAGGCGGGATCGTCGACGACCAGTGCCGCCAGCGTTTCTGCCGCCACCAATCTGGATTTGGCCGTGGCCACGAATTCGGTTGCTTCGCCGGCGAATTCGCTCAGGTCGACCACCCCTGGCATGTCGACTGCAGTCACGATGTGCAACCGCCGATTGCGTCGATGCGCACAGAGGGCCGCCCAGATCACGGCCTTGTCCGCAGCGGCGGATCCGTCGATGCCGACGATGATCGGTCGAGAGCCTGTCACGTTTCGGGCCTCCGGTCGTTGCGCGAGAACCAGGCCTCGGGCGTATGACGAATAGGAGTTCAGGCTAGTCGATGGGTCCCGCCCAAGCGCCTCTTCGATTCGAATCGAACCGAAGAGGCGCCGGTCCCACGGACCCCCCGGGGTTTGTGGCGTCAGCTGGCGCGCAATGCGTTTGCGTGCTCCTGACTTCGCGTGCGGCTGAGCTCGGTAGCAGTGTCCTGGGCGTCGAGATGATCGAGATAATCGGCCAGTTGGTCGCGGCTGCGGGCTCCGGCACCGAGATCGGTGCGCTCGAAGATGCGCCACTGCGCCAACGAGGGACGCAGAACCTCGTCGAGATGTCGGCGTAGATCGTAGATCCCGTCACGCGAGATGAGCATCGCGCTGCGCGCGAAGCCCGGCAGGTTGCTGCCCGGCAGCTGGAAGTTCATGACGACTTCGGTGATTGCCGTGACAGTGAGCGACGGTGCAACCTCGAGCGCCGCGGAGACCAGGTCGGAAAAGAAGCGGACGTGCAGGTTCTGATCGGCGACGATGCGTCCGAGCAGGCGATCGGCGACCGGATCGTGGCACTGAGCGGCGGTGTTGCGATGGCAGATGCTCGAGACCGACTCGTCGAGGGCGACCTGGGCCAGCGACCGGAGCAGGTGCGCTCCGTTCATCGGGGCGTCGAAACCCACCGTCATGCACTGCGCTCGGGCGCGACCGAGGGCGATCGGATCGACGCTGCGGGTGGCGACCAGATAGTCGGTGACAGCCACCGCGTGCCGAGTTCGTTCGTCGCTCCACTCGGTGAGCCACGACGGCCAGACCCCGACCTCGGAGGCGGCGGTGTCCCGCCGGTACAGCGGAATGTTCTGTTCGACAAGCAGAGTGGTCACCAGTGCCGCTTTGGCGGCTTCGGTCAGGGTCGAGGGACGCGAACCCCAGTACATCTCGGCCCGAACGAAGTCGGCCGGTTCCCACTGCGCGGCTTCGGCGCGATGACGAACGAGATTCGCCTCGATGGTCGGCAACAGTTCTCGCAGTACCGCGAACTGCCCGATATCTGTGCGCATGCCCGCCCCTTCGCCGCCCGCCAACCCACTCCGACCGAAACGACCGTAGATCCGCCGTCCTCCCGTCGTGGACCGCTTGACGATTGTTTAGGGCAAGTCGCAAGCGCTCGGGGCACGCGCTCGAGATAGGTCACAACGAGTTTTGCCGAAATGGTGGATAACGCGTTGATAACAACCTATGATCGACCCTGTTAGAGGCCAGGAAACAAACTTGAAGTACGAAAACGCCGCGGTTTCGTCGAGGATTGCATACATTGAGCCGTGGATGCGCATCAATACGCGCAAGTAAGTTTGCTCTCCGAAGACCTGAAGAACCCAACACGAAGGGTTGATCTGTGACCGTTCACAACTCGACTAGCCTCGGAATCATGGTCGCGGGTCAGCCTGCGTCGGCTCCTCTTCGCGACTTCCGCGCAGTGGCTCGGCTCCTCGTGGGGCACTTCGCCGCCAACACCCCCTGCGGGTCGTTGCCGGGCGAACAGCTCCATGGCGACGTCACCGAATTCACCGTCAAGTGCATCAGTATCGCCGTGCAGATGCTCGACGAACGGCGCGCTCCGGCCGAGTCCGACCTGGCCGAACTCCGCGCCAAGGCCAGCCAGTGGGCCCGCGAGGGTGTGCCACTCGAATCCGTGCTCAGCGTCTACCACGAGGGCATTCAGATCGGCTGGAATCTCGTGTCCAAGAGGGCAGGCGAGGGTGACGCCGCTCAACTGATCGAGGCCGCGCGGATGTTCGTGCTGCTGTCGGAGAAGGTGTCCATCGCCGCAAGCAAGAGCTACGTCGAGGAGCTCCAAGCGGTGGCCAGTGAGCACCACACGGCAGCACACACCCTGGTGACCTCGCTGCTCAGCGGCCACAACGCGGTGTCGATGGCCCGTCAGTCCGGCATCGAACTCGCCGACAGTTACCTCGTGCTCGCCATTTCGGTGCCGCCGCACCCCGACGAGAACGACCCCAACATCCAGAAGACCGTCGCCGCCCGCAGGAAGCTGCGCCGCGTCCAGGCCGAGCTGGCCACGATCTGCGGTCGGACGCCCCTGTCGCTGCTCAGCACCGAGGGTGGCACAGTGCTCATTCCCGGCATCCACGACGACGAGTGGGTCGAGGCCCTGGTGCATCGCATCGGGACCGCCGCCGAGGTTCCCGTCACCGTCACCGCCGAGCAGGCCGCTACTTCCGATATCCCCACCGCAGCCGATCAGGTACACGAACTGCTGGCGTTGGCGCACCAGTTGCACCGCCCATCCGGCCTGTACCGCATGGACGACCTGGTGCTCGAGTACCAGCTCACGCGTCCTGGCCCCGGCCGTCGCCACCTGACCCAGATCCTCGAGCCACTCGACTCGTCACCGGAGCTGCTCGAGACCCTCGAGATCCACATCTCGCACGATCTGAACCGTCAGCGGTCCGCACGCCAGCTCCATCTGCACACCAACACCGTCGATTACCGCCTCAAGCGGATCGCCCAGCTCACCGGGTTCGACCCCACCCGTCCCTCGGGAATCCGACACCTGCAGGCCGCACTGGTGGCCCGACGGCTCGAATCCTCGCGCGGCGCAGCGTGATCTGAGAACTCCGACCGGTTTCTCGACCCGACGGCAGGTAGCGTCGGAAGTATTCGAGGAGCAGGGGATTGTGCATGACGAAGTTGAAGCTCGAGCTGTCCGGCGTGGTCAAGGAGTACCCCACCGGCGAGCAACCGGTACGCGCGTTGGACGGTATCGATCTGACGATCGAGGGTGGCCAGTTCGTCTCGCTGGTTGCGCCGTCCGGTGCGGGTAAGTCGACACTGCTGCACATGCTCGGTGCACTCGACACGCCGACGTCCGGTTCCATCCGGTTCGACGACGTCGAGGTCACCACCCTCGACGACAACGCCCAATCCGATTTTCGACGCCACCAGGTGGGGTTCGTCTTCCAGTTCTTCAACCTGCTGCCCACCATGTCGGCGTGGGAGAACGTCGCCGTTCCCAAGCTGCTCGACGGCACCCCCATCAAGAAGGCCCGAGCGGATGCGATGCGGCTGCTGGAGATGGTCGGGCTGTCGAACCGATCCGAGCACCGTCCGGCACAGTTGTCCGGCGGTCAGATCCAGCGCATCGCGATCGCCCGGGCGTTGATGATGGACCCGGCGCTGCTGATCGCCGACGAACCGACCGGCAATCTCGACTCGAAGACCTCCCACAACGTCCTCGAGATCCTCGCCGACGTAGCGCACGCCAGCGACGGGCGTCGAGCAGTGGTGATGGCGACCCACGACCTCGAGGCGGCACGGTCGACCGATCGCATCGTCAGCATGATCGACGGTCGCGTCGAGACCGACACCCCGACCGCGAGCCTCGATCGGTGATAGGGACCGCGCTCAGCAGATTTCGAGTCATCAGCCTTCGCGATCTCCGCATGCACTGGGTGCGTTCGCTGGTCTCGGCCGGCGTCGTCGCCGTCGCGGCCGGGTTGCTCATCGCCGTCCTCGGCACGTACGGATCATTGACCGGATCTGTCGAGCGTCTCGCGGTGTCGAGCGCAGGTAACGCCGACTACGAGGTCGTCGGTGTCACCGACTCGGGCTTCGATCAGAGCGAACTCGACGCCGTTCGTGCTGTCCCCGGCGTCGAGACAGCGGTTCCACTGCTGCGCAGCACCGTTCGGTCCGACGTCGGAGACCTGACGATTCTCGGTGTCGACGCGTCCATCACGGCATTGCAATCCGACCTGGAAGGCGCAGTCGGCAACGCGGCAGGGTTGCTCACCGATCCCGCCGGTGTATTGGTCGGAGCCGCAACGGGTCTGACGCAGGGCGACACCGTCACCATCGACGATGTTCCGACGGCGGTGGTCGGCGTGGTCGACGGCCCGGGGACACAGAGGATCGGCGGGGGCATGTTCGCCATCGCGCTCATCCCGACGGCTCAGACGCTCACCGACCGTCCCGATCAGCTCGATTCGATCTTCGTCCTCGGCAGCGGCGACACTCTGCGCGCCGACCTCGACGCCGCATTGGCGGGCCGGGTGTCGGTGATGAATCCGGACTTCCGGGCCGACCGCGCGAACCAGGCCATGAGCCTGACTCGCAATGCGACACTCATGGTCTCGCTCATCGCGTTCGTCGTCGCGGCGTTCCTCGTCTTCAACGTCATGAACATGGCCATCGCCAAGCGTCGACCCACCATCTCTCTGCTCCGGGCAGTCGGTGGCCGACGCGGCGATATCGTCCGCGACCTGCTGTTCGAATCCGTTCTGGTCGGTCTCGTCGGCGGTGCCGTCGGAGTCCCGCTGGGAATCGCGATGGGCCGCATCGCGATCGAAAGTCTGCCGCCGTTCCTCTCGCAGGCGTTCGATGCGCGGATCGAATACGTGCTGCCCGGCTTCGCGATTCCGGTGGCGATCGTCGCGTGCGTGCTGGCCTGCGTGGGGGCCTCGGCCGTCGCTGCGGTTCAGGTGTACCGCATCTCGCCGATCGAGGCGCTCGCGGTCGGCGGCGGAGAGACCTCGGGTGGCCCTGGTCTGCGATTCACCGTGGCCGCGACCGTGTTCGGCGTGCTCGCCATCGCCGGATCCTTCCTGTTCGCCGTCAACGTCGACGGGCAGTTGACCCTCGGGGCCGGTGCCCTGTTCATGTTCGGCGTCGTCGCGCTGTGCGTCGGCGCTACCGGTCCGATCGTGTCGATCACCGCAGCGGTCCCCCGCCGCTGGGGTGGTGCCGGACGCCTCGCGACCGCCACCATCGAACGCGCCCCGCGGCGTATCTGGGCAACCGTGATGACGATCGTGATCGCGGTGGGAGTCAGTGTGGGAGTGTCGGGTTCGCTGACCAACATGACCGACTCCGCGGCCGCATCGTTGTCGTCGTTGGCCGATACCGACCTGTACGTGTCGATGACCTCGCCCGATGCCATACCGTCGGGCCCGATCGTTCCCGCCGAGGTGGAAGACGCCGTCGCATCGACGCCCGGTGTGTCTCGCATCGTCGGGGGGCAGTGGGCATACGCCACGATCGACGGCGAGTTGGTCTCCATCCAGGGCGTCGCCGACGGCAGCAATGCGGTGACGCTGGCCTCGCTCTCCGAGGACGTGCGTTCTCAGGTGCTCGCCGGCGACGGAGTGGTGCTCTCGAAGGCGCTCGGCACCACCTTGGGCGTCTCCGCCGGTGACTCCATCGATCTGCCGACGCCGACCGGTGTGCAGACCGTGCGGGTGTTGGATCTGGTCGACTACATCAATGCCGCCGGCGGCACGATGGCGATCTCGTTGACTTCGATGCAGCGGTGGTACGACCGGCCCGGGGCGACCTATCTGGAGATCGGCGTCGACGGAGACGTTGCCGCCGTGCAGGATTCACTGCGCGCGGCGCTGCCACCCGAGGCCTTCGTCTACACCGGCGCTGCCGCTCTCGAGGGCACCAGTGCCGCAATCCGACAATCCGGTGCACTGGCCATCGCATTGCAGTGGATCGTCGCGCTCGTCGCTGCCGTCGCGTTGCTCAACACGTTGACTCTGTCGGTACTCGAGCGTCGCCGCGAACTGGGGGTACTGCGTGCCATGGGCGGCGGCCGAGGAACCCTGGCGCGAATGGTGCTCGCCGAGGCGCTGTCGGTCGGCATCGTCGGCGGTGTCCTCGGCCTGATCATCGGCGCAGGTTTGCAATACCTGAGCACCCTGATCCTGGGAGCCAGCATCGGAATTCCGGTTGCCTACACCGCGAGCTGGTCGGTGCTGCTGTACGGACTCGTTGCACTCGGCCTGTCGCTGTTGGGTTCGGCTCCGCCTGCCGTGCACGCCTCTCGACTGAACATCGTGGATGCCATTGCGGCGGATTAGTTGCTGGGCGGCCTCCGGATCCGCAAACGCGCGCGCGTTCGTCAGGTGCGTGCGGAATAGACAGTGGCTGGATAGCAAGACTGCGCGCGCCTAGCGAATGCGCGCGCGTTTGTACGAGGATGACCGATGTGGCCACATTCAGCGTCGAAGTCGAGGAGTACGCGGTCGAGAGTCTGCGGGACTGTGAGGGTGGTCCCGAGTGGGAGGTGCAGCTACAACGCCTTCTATGCCACCGATCTGGAGGTCGAACTGCGCCGACGCGGCCGTCACCAGCTCATCATCGTGGGAGTGTTCGCCTCGGCGGGAATTCTCGCGACGACGTTCGACGCTTTCGCCCGCGATATTCAGTGCTTCGTCGGGATCGAATCGACAGCCGACTACACCGCTCACCAGCACCGCACTGCCCTGAACCTGATCACGTCACTGACCGGCGCGGTGATGAGCAGCGGCAACCTGCTTCACGATCGGCACGGTGGGCCGCTAGACTAGCGAGCGCGATGTGGACCAGCTGTGCACCGTGGCAACGAACCCATCCGCAACCGATTGTTCGATGAACCGAAAGCCGTTGCTGGACAATGGCTTAGGATCAGAAGAACGATCACCAGCCTTCGTAGCTCAGGGGATAGAGCAACCCTCTCCTAAAGGGTAGGTCGCAGGTTCGAATCCTGCCGAGGGCACCACGAACGGCCAGGCTAGGGGATCTGAACCATCAACGGGTGAGACGGTAGAGACGGTAGAGACCAGTAACCCGGCACCACCCCGGCTTGATGATTGTGAAACATAGGACACGCCGAACGGTCACACCTACCGAGCGGTCCGGTTTTGAGCGATAAGATTTCCAAGCTGACATAAGCGCGAGGAAAGCCGACGGAACTCAAATGGATGCAAGCGAAGCTCTCAAGAAGGCATGGGAAGCCGTTGAGGCGGCAGGCGTGCCTGACTCTCTCCATGAAGTTGCGTTCTCGCGTGCGCTCGATCTGATCCTCGGTCCGCCGATCACTGGTGCAAAGCCCGAAGTCCCGCATACCGTTCCCCATGCGCAACCCGTGTCGCCTGCACAAGAGAACAAACCTCCATCGTCCGCCAGTGGTGAACTTTCCGAAGACGCTTTTTACGTAAAGATGAGTGAAGGCACGGGCGTTGGCAAAGAGATCCTCGAGCGCCTTGTCCACATCGACAAGGGCGCACCACATCTGCTCATTAAGGGCCCGCAGCTACCAAAGAACGTCGCGCAAGCGCAAAAGTTGATCACACTGGTGATAATTGTTTCTTATCATTATTTCACCGGCGAGGTCGAAATTGCATTTTCACATGCACGTAAAGAATGTGAAGAATACAACGTTATGGACAATAACTACAACCGGAACGTGGACCGGATAGAGAATTTCATCTCGACTGGCACCGGCCAGAACAAGAAGGTAAAGATCAGAAGAGCATTGCTGGATTCGTTCAGCGCCGGACTGAAAGAATTCGGAAACATTAGCGAATGACCACGCCCATAGAGGCTGGTTTCTCTGCAGCGGGAGTTCCTCACGAGCTATCGAAGGAGTTGCTTGCGGCTTACTTAACCGCAAAGCGAAAGTACCATCTCCGCGACATGCGTCCTAGTGAGGTCGAAGGTGGGCGTTTTTCCGAAGCGGCACTCCGCATTCTTGAGTGGCAAACAACCCAGCAGTACACACCGATAGGCACTACTCTTACAGGCGTTCCAACCCTCGTAAACCGCCTTAGCAATTGCACCGCGGCGAGCGATTCAGTTAGATTTCACATCCCCCGTACGCTGCAGGCCGTTTACGACATTCGCAACAAGCGCGACGTGGCCCATCTCGGACCCATCGACGCCAATCTGCAAGATGCGTCGCTGGTAATCCACATACTTGAATGGGTCTTAGCCGAGTTCGTTCGGATGTATCACAACGTTGCCGACGAAGCAGCACAGCAACTAATTGCCGACATCGTAAAAAAAGAAGTACCCGTAATTCAGGTGATAGACGATTTCCCGGTCATCCTGAAGCAGGTTCCACTAATAGATCGCGTTCTCATCCTTCTTTACTGGCAGGGCGATGGGGGAACATCGAAGCGCCAGCTTTTCTCATGGCTGACTACCAACCAGCGAAGCAACCTCTCAGCCGCAACCAAAAAGCTGGTCGAAAGCATCCGGATACATATCAGCGATGATGTTTATCATCTTACCGACCTCGGTATCAGCGACGTTCAAAACCGTGAACTGGTGGCACCAATCTCCTTAGACTGACCGCGTTGCCGAAACAGCTCGATTACGTTCGACACCTCCTGCCGCGCCACGGTTGACGATGTGGCCAATACACCCGGGCGGTGAGCGAAGCTTGCTTGCCGACCTCGTTCTCGGCGATCTAGTCGGCGTAGACGGTCAAGGTGATTAAGTAAGACGCGTGCCCGAGCCACCCTTTGAGACGGCCATGTAGTGCTCCCCCTCGCCCAGCTCATCACCGCGAACGCATGCTGGAGGTCGTGCCAGCGGCTGTGCGGCAGCCTGAGCGCGGCCAGGGCGGGTTGTAGGCAGCCCCGGTACACATTGGCGCACGTAAGCGGTGCGTCCACCGGTTTAGCGCGGCCGAGTCGTGTACGTCGATGCCTGCGGCCACCGCGCTGGCGCGGGTGTGTCGCCCTGGAAACAGCGGCGCATCTGGGTCGTAGTCCGCGGACAGCTGGTCGGCGAGCGGGTGCACCTCCCTCAGATAAATCCGCAAGTCGTCAGCCAGCCACACGTCCACCGGCACGGCGCGGCGCGACTTCCTAGATTTGGATGTGCCGGTCTCCCAGCTCCCGCGGACAGGGCGACGAGTGCGAGCCACTCGCACGCTACCGTTTTGCCCGTTCATCGCCGGTAGTGCAAGGCCGCCCACGTTCAGACCTTGAAGCTCGCCCGCCCGCAATCCCGTGAACGCCGCAAACGTCACCGCCAGGGCGTTAATCGGCCGACGGAGTTCGGTGCGGATATGTTCGGCCACCGCGCCGTGATTGAGGCGCAAACGTCCGTTTTCGCCATACGCCCCACCTGGCCAATTGCACATCCCTTGACTGAAGTTGACCCCTTGCGGACTCTCCAAAACGCCTGTAAAATCGAACATGCATTCGAGTACTGGGGAGGAACTCGTGGTCACAGCTGTACAAGATTCACCACTCACGTCCGACGAAGTGTTGCGTTTCGTCGCGCGTCTTCAGGCGTCCGATGTCCATGTCGACGCAGGAGCCGGCATCGATTTGATCTCCGCTCTCGAGACCGTCAAGTGCGCCAGCGTGGCAACCCAAGCCGTGGTGACCGACGCCGTCGCAACGGCCATCAGCAACGAACGCAAAGAGCGCGGCAAACCGAAAGCACAGTGGCGCAATGGTATTGCGTCACAAATCGGCCTGGCCCGGCGCGAATCACCGAACCGAGGCGGCACCCACCTCGGTCTCGCTCGCGCGCTCGTGCACGAAATGCCGCACACCCTCGCGCGCCTGAAAGCCGGGGAACTCAACGAGTGGCGCGCCATGATCCTCGCTCGCGAAACCGCATGCCTCACCGTCGACGACCGCCGCACCATCGACGAACGACTGTGCGCAGACCCCGCCACTCTGGCCGGTGCAGGCGACCGCACCATCGAAGGCCGCGCCCGCGCACTCGCCAACGAACTCGACGCCGCCTCCCAGGTGAAACGACGCGCCAAGGCCTACGCCGCCCGCCGCACCAGCACCCGTCCCGCACCCGAATCGATGGGCTTTTTCACGGCTTTGACGTCGATGGAGAAGACCGTCTGCATGTGGGCCACGCTGCGACGAGATGCCGACACCATCATCAATGCAGGCGGCGACACACGCACCCGCGACCAGATCATGGCCGACCTAGTATTCGAGCGCGTCACCGGCGCATCAGCTGCTCAAGGCACGCCGGTGACCATCGACATCGTCATCTCGGACTCGAGCCTCCTCGCCGGTGGTTCCACGTCCGCATATCTGCACGGCTACGGCGACATTCCGTCCGACGTCGCACGGCAACTCATCCGAGACACACTCGACAGTGAGACGCACGTCGCATTGCGCCGCCTCTACGCGCACCCGAAGTCCGGCGCATTGACGGCGGTGGAGTCCACATCGCGCGCCTTTCCCACTGCGTTGGGACGACTCATCGATCTTCGAGATCGCACCTGCCGCACTCCGTGGTGCGACGCACCGATCCGTCACCACGATCACATCAGGCCCAACTCCGCAGGTGGCAGAACCACTGCCGAGAATGGCGCAGGCCTCTGTGCCGCATGCAATTACGCGAAAGAAGGCGACGGCTGGACGGCCGAAGCGAGACGTGACAAACACAACGCACGACACCGCTACACACTCATCTCACCCACCGGGCACACCTACGACTCGAGTGCGCCGCCGATGCCGGTGGTGGAGCTGTACAACTCGACGATCGAGAACGTGATGATCACCGGTCTCTTCGACGACGATGCCGCATGACAGGTCGCCGCGGGAAGAGACCGAGCATCAACTCGGTTACACTCGACAACGACGCGCGTAGCTGCACGTCAGACGTCGTGGAATGCTTTTACTTCCGCCCGGCTCCGGCCGCGCAGTCCATGTGCACCCTGCACAGGCTTCTCTTACGGCGATCGAAACTGCCCACCGGCAGTCTCGCCACCTTGCATCTCGGCCCGAAGGCCCGCAGGTGCAACACCCTGCCCGAAAGGCACTTTTCATCACTATGACGACCCCACAGACTTTTGCTGCACTCGGCGTACCCCAGGCCATCGCGGATGTACTCGCGAGCCAGGGCAAGACCGAGGCATTCCCCATCCAGGCCGACACCCTTCCCGACACACTGCAGGGACGCGACGTGCTCGGACGCGGAAAGACCGGCAGCGGCAAGACACTCGCGTTCTCCATCCCGATGGTCGCTCGTCTCGCCGGCCAGCTCGCCGGTAACCGCAAGCCCGGCCGCCCTCGCGGCCTGATCCTCGCGCCGACGCGTGAGCTCGCCACCCAGATCGCCGTCGCAATCGAACCCCTCGCGTCCGCATACTCGCTGAAGGTCACCACGATCTTCGGTGGCGTCTCGCAGGTTCGCCAGGTGTCCGCGCTCAAGGGCGGAGTCGACATCGTCGTCGCCTGCCCCGGTCGCCTCGAAGACCTGATGAAGCAGCGTCACCTCACCCTCGACGGCGTTCAGATCACCGTCCTCGACGAGGCAGACCACATGGCCGACCTCGGGTTCCTGCCCGTCGTCACCCGCATCCTCGCCGCCACCCCGGACAAGGGCCAGCGGATGCTGTTCTCCGCGACCCTGGACAACGGCGTCGACAAACTGGTCAAGCGCTTCCTGCACAACCAGATCACACACTCTGTCGACGAGGCCACGTCACACGTCGAGGCCATGACGCACAGCGTGTTCGAGGTCGACGGCGTCGAAGCCAAGAAGAAGCTCGTCCACCAGCTCGCCTCCGGCACCGGACGCCGCATCCTGTTCATGCGCACCAAGCACCAGGCCCGCAAGCTCGCCAAGCAGCTCACCGACGCCGGAATCCCGTCCGTCGACCTGCACGGCAACCTCTCGCAGGCCGCACGTGACCGCAACCTCGCCGCGTTCTCTTCCGGCCAGGCTCGCGTTCTCGTCGCCACCGATGTCGCAGCCCGAGGCGTCCACGTCGACGACGTCCAGCTCGTCGTCCACGTCGACCCCCCGGCCGAGCACAAGGCGTACCTGCACCGTTCCGGCCGCACCGCACGCGCGGGAAGCGCCGGAGACGTCGTGACCGTCGTCCTGCCCGAGCAGCGCAAGGACACCGCAGTTCTGCTGCGCAAGGCCGACATCAAGGTCACCCCCATCCGCGTCACCGCCGACTCGCCCGCAGTGGCGAACCTCGTCGGCGAGCAGGCCCGCTACGTCCAGCCCGCGCCGAAGGCCGAGCCGGCACCGGCTCGCACCGCGAATCCTCGCAACAGCAACAACGCGCGACGCGGCGGCCCGGCTCGCTCCGGCGGTCAGCCCCGCAGTGGCGGTCAGCCGCGCAGCGGTGGTGGCGGCCACAGCCGTCGCGCAGCAGGACCTGCCACGAGCCAGCGCAGCCGCTGATCTCGGGCTGGCACACTGGAGCGGTGACCGTCAGCTCTTCGCCCACGCCCAAGTCAGGGCCCCTCGGTCCGCAGGAAATGGCGACCGCTGCCGTCATGAGCAGCTTCACCGTCGCGTTGACGGTGATCGGTGTGCTGGTACCGATGGCGGCGATCCTTCAGGTCGTCGCCGCGATTCCCATGTCGGTGGTCGCACTCCGGCATCGGACTCGCGCACTGGTCACCTCCGCGGTCGCCGGCACCCTCGTGGGATTCGTCGCGGCCGGAACCCAGACGGCCATCACCGTCGCCAGCGCCGCCCTACTGGGCGGCCTGGTCGGGCGGGCGAAGCGCAAGAAGCAAGGACTGTTCGGCGTTCTCGTCACCTCGATGGTCGTCGGGCCGGTGCTCGGAGCCCTGACAGTGCTGATGCTGCTCGTTCTCGTTCCGTTGCGCGAGCTGTTTCTCGAAACTCTCCGCAACACCTTCGAGGGAATTTCTCGACTGCTCGAGCGCACATCGGCACTGCAGGGCGTTGCCGACGTGATCCGCACCAGCTCCACGACCGTGCTCGACAACTGGTGGTGGTGGGTAGGCGGATCGATCGCCTTCGGCATCGTCACCGGAACGCTGTTCGCCTGGCTCATCCTCACCGCGATCCTCGACCGCCTCTCCACCATCCCCACCCCCGAACCTCTGGTCTCGAGCGCCGACGACGAAATCGGGCCGCTGCCGGTCACGCTCACCGCGGTCGGATTCCGCTACCCGGGAAGCACGGCATCCGCGTTGGCCGGCGTCGACCTCCGCATCGACACCGGTGAATTCGTGGCGATCGTCGGCCACAACGGTTCCGGCAAATCGACGCTGACGCGGATCCTCGCCGGCCTCGAACCGTCGGAGGGAACCGTGGACAGGCCCGGCTCGACCGGTCTCGGACGGTACGGCGGCACCGCGGTGGTGCTGCAGCGCCCCGAAAGTCAGATACTCGGCACCCGCGTCGCCGACGACGTGGTGTGGGGACTGCCTCCCGGCGATTCACGCCCCGACGTGGAGGCCCTGCTCGACGAGGTCGGTCTCGGCGGCATGGGTGAGCGCGACACTGCCTCCCTGTCCGGCGGCGAAATGCAGCGACTCGCCGTCGCCGCAGCACTTGCTCGCCGTCCGGCACTTCTGATCGCCGACGAGGCAACCGCGATGATCGACGCCTCCGGGCGCGAACATCTGGTCTCGCTCCTCGCCGAACTACCCCGCAGGCACGCGATGTCGGTCGTGCTCGTCACCCACCATGTCTCGGAGACCGTCGCCGCAGATCGCGTCGTACATCTGCACGAGGGCTATCAGGTGCAGCACAACTCGACGTGGATGCACGCTCGAACGGATAATCCCGCTGCGCTGCACGATAATTCGAGTGAACGCCTCCTCGAACTGAGCGGTGTCGAGCACACGTACAACCGCCGCACACCGTGGGCGCAGGCAGCACTGAACGGCGTCGACATCACAGTCAAACGCGGTGAGGGTGTGCTGGTTCTCGGTGGAAACGGTTCGGGCAAATCCACTCTTGCCTGGATCATGGCCGGCCTCACCGGCCCGACCAGTGGCACCGCCCAGCTCGGAGGCAAGGCGATGACCTCACGTGTCGGCGATGTCGGGCTTGCCTTTCAGCACTCACGCCTGCAGTTGCAGCGGCGCACGGTCTCCGAGGACATCGCTGCCGCTGCCGGCCCCGAAACAGGTTCTGCCACAGTATCGGCCGCGATGGATGCCGTCGGCCTGGACAGGTCGCTTGCCGCTCGCGACATCGATTCGCTCAGTGGTGGTCAGATGCGACGCGTGGTGCTGGCCGGGCTGATTGCGCGTCGGCCTCGCATGCTGGTTCTCGACGAACCCCTGGCCGGGCTCGACCCTCCCGGACGCGACGACATCATCGGCGTTCTCGCCGGACTGCGCGATCGCGGCGTCGCCATCGTCGTCATCTCGCACGACGTGGACGGCATGGACACCGTCTGCAGCCGCACCATCACGATGGCCGACGGCCACATCGTCTCCGATTCGATCCTGGGGAGCGTGCACTCGTGACCACCGTCGTACTGCGTCAGGTCCCGCGATTCTCACCGATCCACCGCCTGTGGGCCGGCACCAAACTCGTCGCCGTGCTGCTGCTGAGCATCACTCTCGTCGTGGCACCGAACTGGCCCGCCCTCGGAATCGTGTTCGCGCTGTTGGTCAGCGCCGCGATAATCGCGCACGTCCCGATCACCGCAGTGCCGCGTCCACCGTGGTGGATCTGGGCATTGTTCGGCGTCGGTGCCCTGATCAACCTGCCGATCGGCGGCGCGGCAGTGCTGGTGTACCTGCGCGCGACGCTCTTCATCTTCGTCCTGCTCGGCGCATCGATGATGATCGGCTGGACCACGTCGATGAGCGACATCGCCCCTGCGGTCTCCAAACTGGGCACGCCGCTGAAGAAGCTGAAGTTGCCGGTCGACGAGTGGGCGATCGCCGTGGCCCTGAGCCTGCGGTCGCTTCCGCTGCTGATCGAAGAGATGCGCACCCTCAACGCGGCCCGACGCCTGCGCCCCAAGCCCGTCGTCAACAGCGCGTCGGACAATTCTCTGGTCGACATCGTCACGACGGTGATGTCGGTTGCCATCAGACGGGCCGACGAAATGGGTGGGGCCATCACCGCCCGCGGAGGCACCGGAATGATCACCGCCACCGAAGCGCGCTTCAAGGCCTCCGATGCGGTGACGCTGACCGTGGTGACGCTCGCGTGCGCCGCAGCGATCGCGATCAGCTTCCTGTGGAGCTGATCTACTCGCCCGCGAGACGTTCGGTGCGCGAGTTCAAGGCCTTGACGAACACGTCCTGGATGTCTCGCGGATCCTCGGCGACATAACTCGTTCCGCCGGTCACAGCCGAGATCTGTTGCAGTGCAACCGGATCTGCATCACCGGTGACGCCGACGGTGATGATGACGATGGGGCGCACCGGATCCTGTTCCTTCTGCAGCGACGCCAGCAGCTGGTCGAGGGAGACACTGCCCTCGTCTTCGTTGGCTCCGTCGGTCAGGATGATGACGCTGTTCACGTAATCAGGGTCGTACCCCTCTTTGACCCGACGGAACGCAGCCAACGTGGTGTCGTAGAGCCCTGTTCCGCCTCCGACGAGAGCGGGAAGGCCTCGGATCGAATCGAGAATGGCATCTCTCTGCGATTTACCGTCGAACGTCCCGTCGGCCTTACCCATCGGCACGAGCTCGCGGTAGTCCTGTTGTCCTCCGCCGAGACCGATCGAGAACGCCCACAGCCCCATCTGTGTCTGATCGCTGAAGAGGGAGTTCGCACCCACCGACGCGTCGACGGTCAGCGCGATACGCGTGGAGTCACCCGATTTCGCGGCCATCGAACCCGACACGTCCTCGACGACGAGGGTCCGCAGCGGTAGCGCGAGCACGGCCCAATCCCGCAGCGTCGTCTCGATGGACAACGGGTTCTTGATCTCGAGCGACGCGACGGACCCGACGCCTCGGCCGTCGGGAAGTGGTGTGCCACTCGACGTTCGGAAGCCGGCTGCGACCAGGGTGTCGGCGGCCGACGCGGTGGCGAGAACCGAACCCAATGCCGCTCCGGCCTGCTTGACGCGGTCGTACTCGGGCCCGGCAGGCGCGGTCACCGCCAGCGGGTAGTTGAGGAAATAGCTGCCGGTGGGCGGAACCGACTCGGTGAGCTCCACGCCCGGGTTGTCCGCCTCGTACGCAAACAACGCCTGTTCGGTGGCCACACTGATGCCACCGTCTGCGGCTACCTGCGCCACCAGATCCGGGGTGTCGTGTGGGCTGTCGGCGATCCGTCCGAAGTCCTGCGCCATCGGGACCAGTGCCGCCGATACGGCCTTGGCGTCGGAGATCGCCACCTCGGATTCGGCCAGCGCACCGAGTATCGCGGCATTCGACGCACTGCTGGTCAACGGATCACCGATTCGTTGACCAGGAAGTTGCAACGCGCTGAGCCACGTATCGGTCACCGGCACTGCATCGGACTTCGATACCAGTACCGGCAGCGTGTTCGCGACGGACGTCTTGGCCAGCTCGGGCAGCGCACCGGTCGAGCGAAGCGTCTTGAGCAGCCACAGCGTCGAATCCGGTATCCACAGGTCCGGGCGATTCTCGGTTCCCGCGATCTCGGTGGCGGTGTCGGCGGGACGTTCGGGGCGAACCTCGAAGTTCACGCAACCGAGGTCGAACTCGCCTGCCTGCGCCAGAATCTGCTGCACTGGTTCGGCGATGGAGTTGTCCACCGCGAGCGACACCGTGTCGAGGGAATCGCAGGAATCCACACCGGACGCGCGCACCGCCTGCACTCCGAACCAGCCACCGACCACGACGACGACGGCTACCAGTGCGAACACCGACCAGATACTGGCCGAACCGAACCGCCGCGCACTACCGCTGTGACGTCCCGACATCGATTCAACCCCCTGCTCGGCCCCCCTGTTGCACTCACAGGACGAGTGCAACCGCACGCACACTCGTCAAGTGACGCGACGCACAGCATAGTAGCCTTCTCAGCGACCGGAGCGGCTTCTCAGCGCATTGACGAAGACATTCGGGATTTCGGCCGGATTTCGCGCAACGAAGCTCGTACCGCCCGTCGCGGCCGATATCTGTTGCAGCACACCGGCATCTGCATCATCGGTGATGCCGATGGTCACGATCACGACCGGCTTGGACGGGTCCTGCTCCGCTCGCAGGGTGGACAGCAGCTCGTCGAGCGAGATGCTGGCGGGGTCCTCGTTGGTGCCGTCGGTGAGGATGATGACGCTGTTCACGGCGTCGGGGTCGTAGCCCTTCTGCACGGTGCGGAACGCGGCCAACGTGGTGTCGTACAACCCGGTACCGCCCCCGACCAGGGACGGAAGGCTGCGGATTTGCTGCAGCAGAACCTCGCGCTGAGTGGTGTCGCCGACCTGTTCGTCCATTTGTCGGATCGAAGCCAGCTCGCGGTAGTCCTGATCGCCGCCGCCGAGTCCGATCGAGAACGCCCACAACCCCATCGACGCGTTGTCGGGGAACAGCCGACTTCCGGTCTCACTGGCCTGCACCGTCATGGCGATGCGTGAATTCGCACCGGCGCTGTAGTTCATCGATCCGGAGACATCCTCCATCACGAGAGTCCGCGAGGGCAGCGCCAACACCTGATACTGCTTCAGCGTCGACTCGGCGGCCTGCTGATCGGCAATCGTCAGGGGCGTGACATCCCCGACCCCGCGTTCGGCGTCCAGTGGTTCGGTGTTCGCGGAACGGAACCCAGCATCGGACAGAGACTGCTGCCCCTGTTCGGATTCGATGGCGGTAGCCAGTGCCGTCCCGACGGACTTCGCCGTCTCGTGTCGATCGCCTGCAGGTTCGGTCACCGCCAGCGGAAAGTTCAGAAAGATGGTGCCAGTCGGCGGCACCGTCGCACCCAGTTCGACGTTCTTCTCTTGCTGGTAGGCCAGGAAGGCCTGCTCGGAGACCACTGCGACACCGCCGTCGGCGACCAGATCGTCGAGCCGCACTGTCGGATCGGCCTCACCGCGAGTGGCGGCCTGAGCCTGAGCAATGGGGACGAGCGCCGCACCGACCGAGTCGAGGGCAGTCTCGTCCGATCCTGCCTCGGCCACGGCGCCCAGAATGGCCGCGTCGGACGTGGTGTTGGCCAACGGGTTACCGATGCGCAGACCTTCGAGCTTCAATGCGGTGAGCCAGGTGTCGAAGAACGGCACCTCGTCCTCGCGGGCCGCGAGCACTGCCGGGGTGCCGGCCACCGATTGACTCGCCAGGTCGATCAACGCTGCGGTAGATCGCACGGTCTTGCCGATCCACAGCGACGAATCCGGAACCCAGAGCGAGGGAACATCATCGCCTTTGGCCACCGCGGCCGAGACCTGACCCGACTCGGTGGCGGTGACCTCGACACCGGCACAACCCAAGTCCTCGGCGGAGGTGTTGTCGACGATCTGCTGCAGCACCGGCGCGATCGCCGGATCCGCAGCCAGCGAGTAGGACTGCGTATCGCTGCATGCGGAACCGAAGGCCTTCAGCGCGAAAAACGCTCCGCCGCCGACGACCAGCAACAGAACAACGGCTACGACGCCGTATGTGGCCATACCCCTACTGCTCGAGGTGGACGACGGGGCACTGTGTCTACCGGGCATGGCGCGCTCCTACTTCATCGGTCGTTCCACAGGCTCCACTCCTGCTTCATTGGTCGTTCCACAGGCTCCACTCCTGCTTCATCGGTCGTTCCACAGGCTCCACTCCTGCCCTGTCAGGCGTAGATCTTGACGAACGTCTTCAGCGAGTTCTCGATGTCGCCCTTGAGCGCGCGGGCGACGCCGGAGCCGATCGGACCGAACAGCGGCGCGCCGCCGAGGTTGATGTCGATGGTGATCTCGGAACCGTCGCCCTTCGATTTCACGGACATGTTCAGGCCGATCTTGACGCCGCCCTTACCGTTGCCCTTGAGCTCGAGCTTCTTGGGCGGATCGTAGGACTCGATCTTCCAGGACACCCGGTTGCGCATGCCCTTCACGCTGGCGATGGAGTCGAGGGTGGTGCCGACGGCAAGCTGCTCGGGCAGCTCACCGCGCCACGCTTCGTGGATGGAGAGCCACTGCTCGTATCCCGACAGATCGGACGCGTGAGTCCACGTCTGTTCGGGGGTCAGCGGGACGTCGAGGGAAACCTTCAGCTTGGCCACAGCAGGGATGGTAACCGCTGAACGAAAAATGTCCGTGTGAGGCCTTACTCACACGGACATTTTCGGTGGAACCTGCGTACGACTAGTGAGCGCTGGCCTTCTCCGCACCGATACCGGTGAGGGAGCGAACCTCCATCTCGGCCTGCTTGTCGGTGCTCTCGGTGTCCTTCGAGATCAGTGTTCCGACGATGCCGAGGATGAACGCCAACGGGATCGACACGATGCCGGGGTTGGAGAGCGGGAACCAGGCGAAGTCCGAGCCGGGGACCATCGACGTCGGCGATCCGGAGACGGCCGGGGAGAAGACGATCAGCACGATCGTCGAGATCAGGCCGCCGTACATGCTGAACAGTGCGCCGGTGGTGGTGAAGCGACGCCAGAACAGCGAGTACAGGATGGTCGGCAGGTTCGCGGCTGCGGCGACGGCGAAGGCGAGTGCAACCAGGAAGGCGATGTTCTGACCGTTGGCGAGAATGCCGAGCCCGATGGCCAGCACACCGATGACGACGGCCGTGATGCGCGAGACCTGCACCTGCTTCTTGTCGTCGACCTTGCCCTTCTTGATGACGCTCGCATAGATGTCGTGAGCGAACGACGCCGAGGCGGTGATCGTCAATCCGGCGACCACGGCCAGGATGGTCGCGAAGGCGACCGCCGAGATGACACCGAGCAGAATGACGCCGCCGAGCTCGAACGCCAACAGCGGGGCCGCGGAGTTCTGACCGCCGGCCGAGGCCAGGATGCGGTCCGGTCCGACGATCGCTGCGGCACCGTAGCCGAGCACCAGGGTGAACAGGTAGAACGCACCGATGAGCGCGATGGCCCACACGACGCTGCGACGAGCTTCCTTGGCGGTGGGCACCGTGTAGAAGCGCATCAGCACGTGCGGCAGACCGGCCGTGCCGAGGACGAGTGCGAGACCGAGTGAGAGGAAGTTGATCTTCGAGGTCGCACTGCCGCCGTACTGAGCGCCGGGCTCGATGACGTCACGCGCCGCCACGGCCTCGTTGGCCGATCCGGCCACCATGGCCTGTGCACTGCCGAGCAGCTCGGAGAAGTTCAGGCCGAACTTGGCGAGAACCAGAACGGTCATGAACGCCGCACCTGCGATGAGCAGAACAGCCTTGATGATCTGCACCCAGGTGGTGCCCTTCATACCGCCGATGAGCACGTACGCGATCATCAGCACACCGACGATGGCGATGACGATGGACTGCCCGGTGCGGTCGGAGATGTCGAGCAGCAGCGCGACGAGTCCGCCTGCGCCTGCCATCTGGGCGAGCAGGTAGAACAGTGACACCGTCAGCGTGGACAGTGCGGCCGCGGTCCGAACCGGGCCCTGCTTGAGCCGGAAGCTCAGTACGTCCGCCATCGTGAATTTTCCGGTGTTCCTGAGCAATTCGGCGACGAGGAGCAGCGCGACGAGCCAGGCGACGAGGAAGCCGATGGAGTACAGGAAGCCGTCGTAGCCGTAGACGGCGATGGCACCGGCGATGCCGAGAAAGCTTGCCGCCGAAAGGTAGTCACCGGCGATGGCAACGCCGTTCTGCGGCCCGGAGAATCCGCCACCCGCGGTGAAGAACTCCGCGGAGGTCGCGTTCTTCTTCGATGCGCGAATGACGACGGCCATCGTGATGATGACGAACGCGCCGAAGATCGCGATGTTGACGAGTGGCTCGCCGACGGTGGTGCTTGCTGCTTGCGCGAGATTCATCGGAGTGGAGCCTGCGAAATGACTGATCATGAGCGCTTCGCTCCCTGGGAGGCTTCCATCTCGGCGCGCAGGGCTGCGGCGCGAGGATCGAGTTCACGGTTGGCGAACTTCACGTAGATGCCGGTGATGGCGAACGTGGTGACGAACTGGCCGAGGCCGAGCAGCAGACCGACGTTGATGTTGCCCCACACCTTGGTGGACATGAAGTCCACGGCGTAGGTGCTCAGCAGCACGTAGATGACGTACCAGACCAGGAAGAACCCGGCCATCGGGAACACGAAGCTACGCAGGCGACGTCGGAGTTCCTGGAACTCGGGACTGGCCTGCATGTCGACGAACGCCTGCGCGTCCGGTGGCGAATTGGTTTCCGGTGCGGTCACCTTGGACTCCTGAAGTAGATGTGAGCTGTAGCTGACTCGGAACAGTAATGAGAGTCAGGTCACAAATCAGGAGGTGGTGTCGATCACACGATGGGCTGCGGGAGTGTGCGACGAGCGGTCGAGAATGGCAGTTGAGCGGCGGCGGCAGGAGTGGAGCCTGCGGAATGACCAACGAGTGGAGTGGAGCCTGCGGAATGACCAACGAGTGGAGTGGAGCCTGCGGAATGACCAACGAGTGGAGTGAAGCCTGCGGAATGACCCAGTGATCTCAGAGCTCGCGCTCTCGGTCTTTCCCCATGTCGAGGCCCTCGGGGAGGTGCAGTCGCGCAAAGATGCGAGAGATGTCCGACGGCACGGTGCGCCGAGTGGCGAGGCTGACCGCGATCATCGACGCGAATGCCACGGGAACGCTGACGGCGGCGGGGTAGCCGAGTATCGCTGCCGGCCATCCGCCGAGCACGCCGTCGGAGATGGGGGTGACCACGGAGATCGACGCGGCGACGAGTGAGAGGCCGCCGCCGAGGAGCAGTCCGGTTGCCGCTCCGGCTGCGGTGAGCCCGCGCCACCAGATGCCCAGCACCAGCAGGGGGCACAGGGTGGATGCGGCGACGGCGAAGACGAGCCCGACGGTGCGCGAGAGGTCGAGTGAGACAACGCCGATCGACAGCGCCAGCGGCACGGCCCCGGCGAGGATCGCAGCGACGCGGAAGTCACGGACCTTGCCCGAGAGGACGTCGGTACTGAGCACACCGGCGATGCTGACCAGCAGGCCCGACGAGGTGGACAGGAAGGCGGCGATTGCTCCGGCGGCCACCAGTGCGGCTAGCAGTTGGCCCGGTATTCCGGACAGCACCGAGCCGGGCAGCAGCAGTACCGCTGCGTCGGATGCTCCGGTGATCAGCAGTTGCGGCACGTACAGCCGGGCGAAGACGCCGAGCACCGTCGGGAACAGGTAGAACATGCCGAGCAACGCCAGGACGGTGAGCGAGGTCAGTCGCGCCGCTCGGCCGTCCGGGTTGGTGTAGAACCGCACCAGGACGTGCGGCAGTCCGAGGGTTCCGAGGAACGTGGCCAGGATCAGCGAGTACACCTGATACAGCGGATGGGCCCCGCCCAGTCCCCCGCCGGGCATCGCCCACGCCCGGTCGGTGGTCGGCGCTCCCGCGACGACGGGAACGGGCGACCCGGCGTCCAGTGTCAGCAACGTACCCGAGCCGAGTCGGTGTTCGCCTGCGTCCAGCAGGACTCGCCCGTCGACGCTCTCGTCGTCGAGGGTTCCCGTCACGGCGACGACGATCGGCGAATCCACCTGTACGAGAACATCGGTGGTGATGTCGACGACGGTCTGTTCGGTCACGGTCGGTGGGGCCGGGCTGCCGACACTGCGCTCGTCGGCGAAGAAATACACGGCGAGGACCAACGCGGGGATGGCAATCGCAGTCAGTTTGAGCCAGTACTGGAATGCCTGCACGAAGGTGATGGAGCGCATGCCACCGCCGACGACGTTCGCAATGACGATCAGCCCGACCGCCAGGGCGCCGACCCAGCCGGGCACTCCGAGCAGAATGTTCAGGGTCAGGCCTGCGCCCTGGAATTGCGGCACCAGATACAGCGCGCAGATGACCACAACCACCAGCATCGCCACGGTTCGCAACCATGGTGCGCCGAGCCGGAATTCGACGAAATCGGGCACCGTGTACGCGCCGCTCCGGCGCAGCGGTGCGGCGACGAACAGCAGCAGACCCAGGTAGCCCGCGGTGAAGCCGACGGGATACCACAGCGCGTCGGCTCCGTATTTCGCGATCAGCCCGGCGACACCGAGAAACGATGCAGCAGAGAGATATTCACCGCTGATAGCGGCGGCATTCCAGCGTGGACCGACGGAGCGCGATGCCACCAGAAAGTCCGAGGTGGTGCGCGCCAACCGAACTCCGTAGATGCCGATACCGACGGTGGCCACGGCTGCGAAGAGCAGCGCGATCACCGTCGCGATCGGAATGGATCCGTTCACGTGCGCCTAGTCCTCGACCAGGCCGACGAACTCGGCCTCGTTGCGCTCGGCTCGGCGCACGTACGCCCAGCCGACACCGAACAGCAACGGATAGATCGCCACCCCCAGCACCAGCCACGGGAACCCGATACCGAACAGTGTCACGTCGGTGAAACGTGCAAGCAGCATGCCCAGCAACGGAATTGCGAAAAGTACAGACAGCGTCATCATCGCGAGCCGCACCGAGAGCAGCAGCTGAGCCCGGACGAGGCTGCGCACCAGGGCGTCACCGACCTCGGTTTGCTCCTGCACTTCGACGCGGGTCCGCACCATCCGTGCGCCGCGACGTTGCGAGAGCACCACCCGCTGCCGGTGCGGCTGGCTCACTGCGGATTCCTCGTCACCGAGACGACCACGATTGCAGCGGACCCCGGACCAGTCTGTCCTTGAGTTCTCTGGCGTGCCGTCGGCTCACCGGCAGTTCGCAGGCCGCGAGGTTTCCGCTGGCCCGCAGACACACCACCAGACCCGAACCGACGCTACGGATCCCCGTGACCAACCGCAGCGAGACCAGGTAGGAGCGGTGCACGCGGAGGAATCCGGCATCGGCCCAGCGACTTTCGAGGGCCGAGATCGGTATGCGCACGAGATGAGAGCCGGTACCGGTATGCAATCTCGCGTAGTCGCCGTCGGCCTCCACCCACGCGACCGACGACCGGTGCACCAAGGTGGTGGTTCCGCCGAGTTCGACGGGGATGACCTCGTCGGCCGAGGTGTCCGCGGACTGCGCGGGTCGACGCCGCGCGAGCAGCACCCGGCGCAGTGCCTCGGTGAGCCGATCCTCTCGCAACGGCTTGAGCAGGTAGTCGACGGCACCGAGATCGAAGGCGGCCAGTGCCCGGTCGTCGTGGGCGGTGACGAACACGACGGCGGGTGGCCGCGCGAATGCCGACAGGATGCCTGCCAGTTCGAGACCGTCGAGCCCGGGCATGTTGATGTCGAGGAATACTGCGTCCACCACTGGCTGCGCGGAGGTCTGTTGAAGCTGCCGTAGTGCGGTGGTGGCGTCCTGCGCTGTGAACACCTCGGCGACGGTGTCCTGCTGGCGCAGCAGAAAGGCGAGTTCGTCCAGTGCCGGGCGCTCGTCGTCGACGGCGAGGACGATCAATCCACGGCCGGGGGCGGCGTTGGCAGCCTGCGTCATGCCCGCACACCCGGCCTGAATTTGGGCACCCGCATGCTCACTTTGGTGCCTGCGCCCGGTGCGGTGTCCACTACGAGACCGTAGTCGTTTCCGAAGGCTGCCCGCAGCCGATCGTCCACGTTCGCCAATCCGACATGGGCTGCGTCCTCGGTGTGCAGACTTCCCGAGCGCAACACATCGGGATCCATCCCCACCCCGTCGTCCTCGATACTGATCACTGCATCGGTTCCCTCGTCGGCGGCGATGATCGTCACGCGGCCGCCGTCGGCCTTACCGGACAGGCCGTGCCGGACGGCGTTCTCCACTAGCGGTTGCAGCGCGAGAAACGGCAGCGCGACGCCCAACACCTCGGGCGCGACCTGCAACGTGACCTGCAGGGAATCACCGAAGCGGGCGCGTTCGAGCGTCAGGTACCGATCGATGTTGCGTAGCTCGTCCGCGAGCACCGTGAACTCACCCGCGTTGCGGAACGAGTATCGGGTGAAGTCGGCGAACTCGAGCACCAGCTCCCGCGCCCGATCCGGGTCGGTGCGCACGAACGAGGCGATCGTGCCGAGTGCGTTGTAGATGAAGTGCGGGCTGATCTGTGCGCGCAGGGCCCGCACCTCGGCGCGGTCCAACCGCGCCCGGGAGGCATCGAGTTCGGCGAGCTCGATCTGACCGCAGGCGTAGCGCGCGACCTCCGCGATGGCCCCGAGCATGCCCGGACCGGGCTCGGCGACGACAGCGGCCCCCAACACCCCGACCACCGGAGACTCGTCGACGACCAACGGCTGCACCACCAACGCTCTGACCTCGTGGATCGAACCGAGCGGCAGACGCACCAGGACGCGCCGCTGCCCGTCCACCGCCCGCCTCGCCGCCTCGACGAAGGCAGGCGTCAGCTCGTCCCACGGGCCGTCCCAGGCCAGCAGCGAACCGTCGGGATCGCAGATGCCCAGTGCGTCCGCACCCGTCAGTACCCGCAGATGCGGCGCGGCCGCGGCGGCCGAACGAGTGTCGAGACCGTCGCGCAACGGCTTGGCCGCCAGCGAGGCGGTATGCAGGGTGGCGTGGACCGCCCGCTCGGCAGGTGTGGTCAGATCCCGTCGACCGCGCAGACTGATCACGGCGATCACCGAGACGATCACGGCCACGATCACCGCCATCGTTGCCAGTGCCGCGGTCATCGCGCGCACGTGGTCGAGGTGGGCACGTTCAGGAAGCGTTCGACGAGCCAGTCGACTCCGATGCCGTTGGCGGCCAGTTCGGCATGACCCTGCTCCGGTTCGGAGCGAAGCTCGACGTCGTCGCCCAGTGCGCAGGCCTCGGCTACCGCGTCGCGGGTCCACCGGGGATCGATGAGGTCGTCACGTTCGCCGACCAGAACCATCAGCGGTACTCCGGTGCGGGAAGTCGGTACCGCCACCGATGCGAGCCACTGCATCATCCGATCCGACGCCTCCTCGGTGTCCGGGAGAGCATCGGCCGGATCGAGGACGGCTCCGGCGTCGGCCTTGGAGAAGCCGAGCAGGTCACTGCAGGCGGTCAATGCGGTCACGTTGTCGGCGAACGTGCCGCGTATGTAGTCCGAGCGTTCGGCACTCGGATCCACGGCGTGCAGACCCTCGTAGAGATACGGCACCAGCAGTTGACGCGGCACTGTCTGCTCGGTCTCGGGCGCGAAGTATCGCGTCAGATCGGCCACGGGCGACAGCGCCGCGGCACCGACCAGTTGCAAACCGTCGCCGTAGTCGCCACTGAGCTCGGCTGCCGCCCAGACCGCTTGTCCGCCTTGGGAGGTGCCCACTGCGCCCCACCTGGTGCCGACGTCGGGAACCACGTTGCGGGCCGCGCGCACCGCGTCGATTACGTCGTACGCTGCGGCGTCCCGGTCGAGGTAGGCGGGATCTCCCGGCGTCCCGAGGCCCTGGTAGTCCGTCACCACGACCACTGTGCCGCGTTCCAGGAACGGCGTCACCAGGCCGATGGTGCCCAACAGGTTCGGGTACAGCGAGGGCGCACACTCGTCGGTGACGCCGGTGGTTCCGTGCCCGACGGAGACGATCGGCCAGCCTCCCGGCGGCGCAGACCCCTTGGGCACGAACACCGTTCCCGAGGTTTCCGTGCCGCTCCCGGTGACCCCGTCGGTGGTGCGGTAGACGATTTTGGTGGCGGTCCCGCCGAGGTAGGCGACACCGATGTCGACCTGTCCGAGCAGCATCGACGACACGATCTCACCCCGTTCGAGGCCTTCGGGTGCCGCGACTCCAGAGGGGGCGGGGCCGACGGGTTCGGCGGTGGGAGTGCTGCACGCGGCAAGGGCGAACACCAGTGCCGCGGCGGCCACCGGTCCGGTCGACCTCACTGTCTCTGCGCTCCTACGGTGTACGTCGTGCGATGCGAGCCTCCGCCGCAATTTCTTCCACGTCCAAGCCATTCAACACTGCTCGCAGCGCTTCGTCTTCCAACTCCCCCGAGTCGCGGGCCGCGATGAGCGCCGCCCGCTGCGCGACCAGCACGTTGTGCCGCAGCGAATCGAACAGCGCCCCTGCAGCCGCGATCCGCTTCTCGCGATCCTCGGTCTCGTCGGCGTCCAACCGAGCGCGCACCGAGCGTCGGACGCGCTCGATCACCTCCTCGACGCGCTCGCTGTCCACTCCGGCAATCCCGTCCTTCGCCGCGCGCTGGAGGTAGTCCTCGGCCGCTGTGCGGGCAATGGCCTGCGAGAGCAGCCGCTGATTGTCGTTGCGCTGCTGCTCGAGTGGATCTGCGACGTCGAGGCGACGGATCAACAGCGGAAGCGTCAGACCCTGCAGCAGCAACGTACCGACGGCGACGACGAAGGCCACGGCCTGAATCACGGCGCGCCCGGGGAATTCGTCACCGAGCACCGTGGTCAGCGGCACACCGGCCGCTGCAGCGAGCGTGACCACCCCACGCATGCCCGCCCACGAGAGCACCAAGTTCTGCTGCCACGTCAGACCGGCTTCGCCTCGCGACGATCGCCGGAACAGCCTGCGAAGCACTATGTTTCGACCGGAATTGACGAAGATCCACGCTGGGCGGACGGCCATGACCACCACGAGCACCAGCAGCGCATAGGCGAACACGTGGTGGACCGGCAACCCCTCACGCTGGACTTCTTCGATGACGAACTTCAGCTGTAAACCCATGTAGGCGAACACGAATGCTTCGAGCAGAAGATCCAGCGTCGGCCACACCTGCCGTTCCTGAACCCGGGTGGAGACCGACACGTCGGCGGTGACGCGGCCCAACACGAAACCTGCGGTGACGACGGCAAGCACACCGGAGGCATGCAACTCCTCGGCCGCCAGATACGCCGTGAACGGCAGCACCAGACCGAGCACCGTCTCCAGCGCCGAGTCCGCGATGCGATTGCGGACGAACCGCACGATGCGAGCCAGGACCAGCCCCACGAGAACGCCGCCCGCGATCTCGTACAGGAAGAACAGCACCGGTGAACCCAGTTCGATCCGACTTCCCGTCACCGACGCCACGGCCAGGGTGAACAGAGTCAACGCGGCCGCGTCGTTCACCAGAGACTCGCCGGTGAGGATGGCCATCATCCGAGCAGGCAGGCCGAGCTTGCGGCCGACAGAGACCGCGGACACGGCGTCGGGCGGGGCAACGACGGCACCGAGGACCAGCGCCGCACCCAGGGTCAGTTCCGGGATCAAGAGATTCGCGAACCAGCCGACCACGAACGTCGTCACGATCACCATGACCAATCCGAGCCGGAGTATCTGGCCGAGGTTGCGCCGGAACGTCACGAACGAGAAATCCAACGCGGCGGAGTACAGCAGCGGCGGAAGCACCACGCCGAGGATCAGCTCGGGCGAGAGACTGACGTGCGGCACTCCGGGAACGAACGAGGCAATGGATCCGACGGTGACCAGCACGAGCGGGACCTGCAGATCGATGCGCCTGGCGAAACCGGCGACCGCGATCGCGAAGATGACTACGAGAAGAAGAATCGGTCCGTCCACCCCGACGATTGTGCCGTCAGCCGCACCCGGGGGTACGACCGACGGCCACGATCACCGATGCGGGAGACCGAAAGGTCCTACTTGTCCGGAATCGCCTTCTTGACTGCGTCCTGAACCTTGTCGACCTTGTCTGCGTACTTGCCGCCGGTCTTGTTGTCGATGAAGTCCCCCGCCTTCTCCACAACGTCGTCGATCTTGTCCGAGTTCTCGGCCGCAAGGTCCTTGCCCTTGTCGACGATGCCCTTCAAATTGTCTGCGAAGCCCATGAAACTCTCCTGCCGGTCGGGTGCAACGGAACACCCGAAAGCCTACGTTTTGTTCTGCCGATTGCGTAGAGCAGTGCCGATCCTGTTCGACACCTCGACGAGCGCGATGCCGATACCGCCGATGATCAATGCACTGGTGGTGGCTCCGACATTGGACGGGTCGAGCTTGAAGAAGGTGCGGCAGAACGGGATTGCGAACAGCAGCAGGTAGCCACCGACCGACCCACCGAGCAGCAGGATCTTCCACCAGTTGTAGGGCCGCGCGACGACGGCCAACACCCACAGCGCGATCATGATCAGGGTGATCAGCGCGGTGGTACTGGCCTGCGTCACCTGGGTCTCGGTGGCGTTCGGGCCGGCGTAGACCAGCAGGTAAGAGACGAACGTACACGAGCCGACGATCAAACCGGACGGGACGGCCAGCCGCATCACCCGCGAGACGAATCCACTGCGCGCCCGCTCGTTGTTGGGCGCGAGCGAGAGGACGAACGCGGGGATTCCGATGGTGAACCACGCCGCGATCGTCACGTGCCGTGGCAGGAACGGATACGGAATGGGCTCGAAGTGGAAGATCTGAGAGAGCACCCCCGAGAGCCCGATGAGGAACGCCAGCAGTACCGAGTACACCGTCTTGGTGAGGAACAGATTGGAGACGCGTTCGATGTTGCCGATGACGCGCCGCCCCTCCCCCACTACGTAGGGCAACGTGGCGAACTTGTTGTCCAACAACACGATCTGCGCGACGGCACGCGTTGCCGCACTCCCCGAACCCATCGAGACCCCGATATCGGCGTCCTTGAGAGCGAGCACATCGTTGACACCGTCACCGGTCATCGCAACGGTGTGACCACGAGATTGCAACGCGCCCACCATCGCCCGCTTCTGATCCGGCCGGACGCGCCCGAACGTGGAGGAGTTCGCCACGGCGTCGGCCAGTTCCTCGGAATCCTCGGGTAGCTCGCGCGCATCTATCGGGGCATCGCCACCCGGCAGGCCGAGTGAACCCGCGACCGCCCCGACCGAGACGGCATTGTCGCCGGAGATGACCTTGACCTCGACGTGCTGGCTTGCGAAGTACTCCAGCGTGTCTCGGGCATCCTCGCGCACCTTCTGCTCGAGAATCACCAGTGCACGCGGTGTCACCACGCCGGGTGCCTCGTCGTCGTCGACCGATCGGTCCGAGCTGGCGAGCAACAACACCCGGAGGCCACGCGAGCCCGTCTCTTCGGCGCGACGAGCGATGTCGGAGGAGGCGTCGAGCAGCACATCCGGGGCACCGAGCAGCCAGTGCCCGTGCTCACCGTAGGACAGTCCGCTCCACTTCTTGGCCGAGGAGAACGGTGCAACCGCCGTCTGCGTCCACCCGGGCGCGTCCGGATACGCCTCACCGACGGCCTGCACACTCGCGTTCGGCCGCGGATCGTCGTGGGCCAGGGACGCGAGAGCCTGTGTGGCGGAATCGGAATCGTGCTCGTCGATCAGCACCAACTCGGACAGCCGCATGCCGTTCTCGGTGAGGGTGCCGGTCTTGTCCGCACACACCACGTCGACGCGGGCGAGGCCTTCGATCGCAGGCAGCTCCTGCACCAGACACTGCCGTTGACCGAGCCGGACCACGCCCACCGCGAACGCGATCGACGTCATCAGCACCAGACCTTCGGGGACCATCGGGACGAGCGCAGCGACCATGCCGTTGAGCGCAGGACCCAAAGCCTGCCCGCTGGAGAACAATTGGTTGTAGATGATCAGCGCACCGGCGGGAATCATCAGGTACGTGATGAATTTCAGGATCTTGTCGATACCGCTGCGCAGTTCGGACTTGACCAGCGTGAACTTGCTGGCCTCCTCGGCGAGCTTGGCTGCATAGGCGTCGCGCCCCACCTTCGTCGCGCGATATGCACCGCTGCCCGAGACGACGAAACTTCCCGAAAGCACCTGCGCTGCCTGAAGTTTGTGCACCGTGTCGGCCTCACCGGTGAGCAACGACTCGTCGATCTCGAGGCTTGCGGTCTCGATCACCTCACCGTCGACGACGATCTGATCCCCTGGTCCTAGTTCGACGACGTCACCGAGCACGACCTCGTCGGGCGGGATCTGCTTCGAGGTGCCGTCGCGTCGCACCTGGGGCTTGTTCTGTCCGACGATGGCCAGCCGATCCAATGTGCGCTTCGCGCGGATCTCCTGGACGATGCCGATGCCACTGTTCGCGACGATCAGCAGCCCGAACATGCCGTCGATCACCGAGCCGGTCGAGAGCACGATGATCAACAGCACACCGAGAATCGCGTTGATTCGAGTGAACACGTTGCCGCGGACGATGTCGCGAACAGACCGAGAAGCGCGGGCCGGAACGTCGTTCGATTTTCCCTCGGCCCTGAGCGTGGCCACTTCCGCCTCGGTCAGCCCGGTGTCACGCTGCGCATCGGCGTCGATAGACATGCGTGCAGCCTATTGGGTCGTTCCTGCAGGCTCCACTCCTGCCTAAACCCGGTTCGATCAGCCCAGCCGGGCCCACCAACGATCGTCGTGCAGCGTTCGTGTGCCGTCTATTCGTTGCCCCGGCATCGGCACCGCCACCTGAACTCCGACGTCCTTGGCGGCGGCGTGCAGTCGCACTATCGGCTCCGACCAGGGGTGGAAGGCGAGGTTGAACGTGGCCCAGTGAATCGGGACGAAGATGCCCGACACCGTCAGATCGATGTGCGCCGTGACTGCTTCCTCGGGGTTCATGTGGATGTCCGGCCACCGAACGTCGTAGGCCCCGACGGGCAGCAGGGTCAGGTCGAAGGGGCCGTAGTTGCTGCCGATCTCGGCGAACTTCGGTGTGTAGCCGGTGTCGCCGCCGAAGAAGACGCGTCGAACCGGACCGGCGAACGCCCAGGATGCCCACTGCGTCGAGTCCCGGGTCAGGCCGCGGCCGGAGAAGTGCCGAGCCTCGGTGCACGTGACGGTGAGACCACCGAGGGCCGTCTGCTCGTCCCAGTCCAGCTCGATGATGCGATCTTCGGGCACCCGCCACTTACGCAGGTGAGCGCCGATGCCGAGCGGCACGACGAACGGGGCCGACTGCGTGCTCGCCAGCTTCTGCACCGTCGCCTTGTCCAGGTGGTCGTAATGGTCGTGGGAGATGACGATGGCGTCGACCTGCGGCAGATCGGTCAGACCGACCGGTGTCGGATGCAGGCGCGCCGGCCCCACCACCGAGGACGGCGAGACCCGATTGCTCCACACCGGATCGGCGAGGACGCGATAGCCGTCGACCTCCACGAGCACACTCGAGTGTCCGTACCAGGTGACCGCGAGCTCGCCCGCGTCCACGGGAGCGATCGGCGGTGCCATCGGAATCGGGCGTTGCGGCCGGCCCTTCGTGCGTTCGGTGAAGAGCGAGACGAGGATGTTCTTCTGCCCCTTCTCACCGCGGCCCGGTACGAAACTCGAACTCGGGTCGGAGTTGTGGAATCGGCGATCACGATAGCGCGGCGACCCGGCCGCGTAGGGACTGATGTGTACGCGTCTGGCACCGATCGCCGACGGCAGCCCCCACGTCGCGCGCGCCAACCATGCACCGCTCAACGCTGCGGCGGCTCCCAGTACGAACTTCGTCTTCGTCACGGGCCCCAGAGTAGGCGGCGCCGACGTCTTCGCAGCTCACCCGTAGCCTTGCCGTAGAATATTCGCGTCGGTTTTGCTGCTAGAAGGGGAGACATTGAGTACCGAACAGCTCGAATTCCAGGCGGAGACGCGTCAGCTCCTGGATCTGATGGTGCATTCCATCTACTCCAACAAGGACAGCTTTCTCCGTGAACTGATCTCCAACTCCTCGGACGCGCTGGACAAGCTGCGCCTGGAGTCGTACCGCAACAAGGACCTGGACGTCGACGTCTCGGATCTGCACATCGAGATCGACATCGACGCCGCAGCCCGCACGCTGACCATCCGCGACAACGGCATCGGCATGTCGCGCGCCGAGGTCATCGACCTGATCGGCACGCTGGCCAAGTCCGGCACCGCGGAGGTTCGCAAGAAGCTCAAGGAAGCCAAGGATGCTGCGGCCTCCGAGGAGCTGATCGGCCAGTTCGGCATCGGCTTCTACTCCACGTTCATGGTGGCCGAGAAGGTCACGCTGCTCACCCGTAAGGCCGGGGAGAGCACGGCCACCCGCTGGGAGTCCACCGGCGAAGGAACCTACGAGATCACCGACGTCGACGACGCCCCACAGGGCTCGTCGGTGACGCTGGCGCTCAAGCCCGCCGACGAGGAGGACCACCTCCACGACTACGCGTCCGAACGCAAGATCAAGGAACTGGTCAAGAAGTACTCCGACTTCATCGCCTGGCCCATTCGCATCGACGTCGAGAAGCGCGTCAAGAGTGAAGAGGAAGGCGACGAGGACACCGTCACGATCGAGACGGAGACGATCAACTCGCAGAAGGCGCTGTGGACTCGCTCCAAGGACGATGTGTCCGAGGAGGAATACAAGGAGTTCTACAAGCACGTCAGCCACGCCTGGGACGAGCCGCTCGAGGTCATCCCGTTCAAGGCCGAGGGCACGTTCGAATACCAAGCGCTGCTGTTCATTCCGTCGCAGGCACCGTTCGACCTGTTCATGCGCGAGAGCAAGGCGGGCGTGCACCTGTACGTCAAGCGCGTGTTCATCATGGACGACTCGCAGGAACTGCTGCCCGAGTACCTGCGGTTCGTCAAGGGTGTCGTCGACGCAGCGGACCTCTCGCTCAACGTCTCTCGCGAAATCCTGCAGCAGGACCGACAGATCCGTGCGATCCGTCGACGCCTCACCAAGAAGGTGCTCTCCACGGTCAAGGAACTGCAGAGCGAGCAGCCCGACAAGTACAAGACGCTGTGGTCGCAGTTCGGCACGGTCCTCAAGGAGGGCCTGATCTCCGACGGCGACAACCGCGAAACCCTGTTGGGCATCGCGTCGTTCGCGTCCACCAATTCCGAGGAGGGCGTGACCACCCTCGCCGAGTACGTGGACCGGATGAAAGACGGCCAGCAGCAGATCTACTACATGACGGGCGAATCCCGCCAGCAGATCGAGAGCTCGCCGCACATGGAGGCATTCAAGGCTCGCGGGCTCGAGGTGCTGCTGCTCACCGATTCGGTCGACGAGGTGTGGGTCGGCAACGTGACCGACTTCGACGGAAAGTCGTTCCAGTCCATCGCCAAGGGCGAGGTGGACCTCGACACCGAAGAGGAGAAGAAGGAGTCCGAGGCCAAGCGCGAAGAGCAGGACAAGGAGTTCGCCGACCTGCTCACGTGGCTGACCGAGACACTCGGCGAGGACGTCAAGGAGGTGCGCCTGTCGACGCGCCTGACGACGTCACCGGCCTGCGTGGTGGGCGACGAGTTCAGCTTCTCCCCGCAGCTCGAGAAGATGTACAAGGCCTCGGGACAATTCGTGCCGACCTCCAAGCGGATCCTCGAACTCAACCCCACCCATGATCTGGTGACGGGATTGAAGAAGGCCCGCGAGGATCGCAGCGACGACCCGCACCTCGCCGAGACTGCTGAATTGCTCTATGCGACGGCACTTCTCGCCGAGGGAACCGAGCTCAAGGACCCGGCGAAGTTCTCCAAGCTCCTCGCCGATCGGTTGACGCGCACCATCTGAGCGGCTTCGCCGCATGTGAGTGGAACTTCGTAGTGGGCTACGAAGTTCCACTCACATCCGCACTCACTGCGGAGGCAGGATGTGCTCACCCGTCTTGTCGGTACTCAGCGACAGTGAACTGATGTACTGCTTCTCACCGTTGGGCCCGGGCACGTTCGACGCGATCATGTCGGGTCGCTCGAATTCCATGCCGCTGACGTGGCACAGCAGGGTGACGTCGGTCGGATTCCCGTGCTCGTCGAACATCGGAATATCGATGCCGTCATCGGTGCGTCGCAGGTAGTACTTGCCCTTGGTCGCCACCGCCAGGATGGGCGGAAGAACGAGTGCGAGAACGAGAGCCACGATCGGCGAGTACGGCTTGATCGCAGATCCGAATGCGCCGAAGAACACCAGGATCGACAGGATCGCCGACGCCGCCATCGACCCGAAGCCGACGGGATTGATGTTGTAGAGCATGCCGCGTCGGAACTCGGGCACCTTGGGCGAGAGCTTGAGGATGTACTTGTTGAAGACGATGTCCGAGGCCACCACAGCGATCCACGCGATGCCGCAGTTGGCGTAGAAGCCGAGGATGCTGTTGAGGAAGCTGAACATGTTGGCTTCCATCAGGACCAGCGCGATCGCGAGATTGAACAGCACGAACACCATGCGACCCGGGTAGGTCTTGGTGATGCGGGTGTAGGAGTTGGTCCATGCCAGCGACCCGGAGTACGCGTTGGTGACATTGATCTTGATCTGGCTGATGACGACCAGGATCACCGCGAGCGTCATGGCGAGCCAGCCGGGCATGAAGTTCTCGTAGATCTCGAGGAACTGGTGCACCGGCTCGTTGGCAATCGTGGATCCGTCGACGACGTTGGCGATGAGGTACACGGCGAGGAACAGGCCGACGACCTGCTTGAGGGCACCGAAGATGACCCAGCCCGGTCCGGCGAGAATGACTGCGGTCCACCAGCGCCGCTTGTTCTCCGGCGTCTTGGGCGGCATGAACCGGAGGTAGTCGATCTGTTCGGCGATCTGGGCGATGAGCGAGAGACAGACGCCTGCAGCCAACATCACCGAGCCGAGGTTGACGCCCTTACCTGCTTCGCCATCGGCTCCGCCGTAGGCCATGAACTGCCCGACCGAGTCGGGATTGCTGACCACCAGATAGACGAAGGGCAGCACCATCAGCACCAGCCACAGCGGGGTGGTCCAGACCTGAAGCTTGGCAAGGGCTTTCATTCCGTAGATGACCAGCGGAATCACCATGATCGTGGACACCGCGTACCCGATGGGCAACGGGATGCCCAAGCCGAGTTCGAGTCCCTGCGCCATGATCGAACCCTCGAGCGCGAAGAAGATGAACGTGAACGTCGCGAAGATGACGTTGGTGACCACCGACCCGTAGTACCCGAAGCCGCTTCCGCGCGTGATCAAGTCGAGATCGATGTTGTAGCGAGCAGCGTAGTAGGCGAGCGGAAGTCCGGTCAGGAAGATCACCACGGCGAACACCAGGATGCCCCAGAGTGCGTTGCCTGTTCCGTAGGAGATTCCTATGTTGGCACCGATGGCGAAGTCCGCGAGATACGCGATACCGCCGAGCGCGGACGTCGCGACAACACCGGTTCCCCATTTACGGTAGCTACGCGGCGCGAAGCGCAGCGTGTAATCCTCGAGCGTCTCTTTGAGCGCGGTGTCTGTCGGCGCTGGCTGTACGGCGGTCATGGGTCAACAACCTAGAACCGCCACGTTGCAACGATGTCTTGGAAAGATGTAGCTGGTGTTACTTCACTCCGACGATTCGGACATCCGGCGCGGAATCGAGCGGGGAGCGCCGCCACACGCGTCGGTCACCAGCGCGATGACGCTCGCCAGCACCGGAGCCCGCATCACCCAACCCACCAGGGCCCAGCCCAGACCCAGGTGCTCGAGCGCGCACCCGACGGCGCGGGTGCCGTCGGCGACAACGCGACCGTCGGCGCTCTCGTATCGAATGCGGCGCAGCTCGTCGGGATGATTCTCTGCGGCCGCCACGACCAGTTCGGTCGACGTCCTTCGCTCGAACCACGGCCCGACGGCACTGCACGGATCGCAGGTGACCGATGCGTACAGCGTGCCCGACGCTCGATCCGCGGTCGGGTGCCATCGCGGGAACCAGTCGTGCACGGTGGATCGATAGTCGATCCACGGCTGTCCGAATCGTGACTGCAGGTGGCCCTTTTCGTTCCACGCCGCGATTCCGCTGCTGAAGGCGACGCCCGTCAGCGCGGCCAGGAGCAGAACGAGTTCGCCGGTCAGCAGAGCCGCCAGTGCCAGGATCAGTACGGCGCACAGCTGCATCGGATTGGCCAGGTACGCATAGGGACCCGAGACGACGAGCCTGCCGGGCGGGTCCCACGGAAACGGGGTACCGCCGCCGATGGCGGCGAAATCCCACACAGCTCGTAATGCGACGATGCCGACCAACACGATCAGCTGCATCGTCACCGAATCCAACGGGCCCCCGCTACCGTTCGACACTTCGGCCCACGACCTTCCGGTCGCCTCGAACGCGACGGAGGGGATCACAAAGAGCAGCAACGACGCGAACAGCACCATCTGCAGTACCACTCGCACGCGCAGCGCTCGCCGAGACACCGTCAGCATGCCCAGAGCCGTTGCAGGAACAAGACATACGAGAACCGCGAGCAGTTCGCCCCACCACCACGACGGCGTCAGGACCACCAGAGGCTCGAGACTACCCATCACCAGAACGTCGGCCGCGACCAGAACCGCGACGATCGGCAGCGGATTCACCCAGCGAGACAACAGGATCGGTACGGCTCCCCACAGCAGCGCCCACCCGAGGATCACGTCGACCGGGACGTCGGACCACGCCAGGCCCTCGGTTCCGAAACTCCACCAGTCGAGCCGAACCGCAAGCGCATTGATCGGCAGCAGGCTCACCGCACTCCACAGCAACCCCAGCACCGCGGCACCGCGCACCCGAACATCCGCCCCTTCGGTCCACAGCTCAGCGATCCAGAGCACGGCGACCGAGACCAGCGGCACCATCAGCACCGCCGAGCGCAGCACGGCGATGTCGAGACCGGTCTGCATCGTTGCGTTCACGCCTGCAGGTCGAGTGAATCCAGTAGATAGCCGGCGGCCCGCTCGGCCACCACGCTCTCGATGGGACCGAAGTACCAGGCGGGTGCGAGCTCGCGATCGAAGTTCAGCGTCCACGTCACCGCGGTACGGCCGTCACCCTGCTCGGCCCAGTCGATGTCGACCGTCTTCCAGGTCAGCCACGACGCCAGCGGGGTCGTATCGGAGACCACGCGCAGCCGAACCGACGTCGCGTCCTGCTCGACCACCTCGAGCGTCAGCTCCGACGACTGCTCGCCCCAGTGATGCGTCGACAGCAACGCAGGGCGGTGGTGCGCGCCCGCGAATTCGATGACGCGCCTGTCCCCGACACGCGAGCCCTCGACCTCGTCGTGCATCGGTTCGGGAAATCCCCAGGACAGGATGCCCGACGGCTCGACGTCGTGAAACCGCAACGGCGAGCCGACGGCCCGAGCCACGTCCGCGGACGAGGCGTCGAACACGCGGGTGGAGGACACCGTCGAATCCGACGGAAGGGTGGTTGCGGGCAGCACGCCCTCGGAGGCCATGACCAACAGCAGTACCGGGAGAACCGCCACCTGCAGCGTGCCACCACCGGCCTGCCTACGCACGTACGCGACAACGGCCGCGACGAGAATGGCCACCGAGTAGAACAGGGGTGCCGCGAAGATGACGCAGATGAAGCCTTCACCGAGCACGATCATCGACAGCAACAGGCACACCGTCACCACCTTGACCGTCGTACCGATCACATTCCCCCACGGAGCGGAGAGCACGACGACGATGGCGAGTACGGCGGGAATTCCGACGTAGAACGCGGCGGTCTGGTCCTGGCCGGTTTCCTGCAGAATTTTCCGAACGATCACGGCCGCGGCGAAGGCGACCACGATGGCGGCCAACACCCACTGCTGACGGTTGGGCCGATGAGGTTGCAGCGGAACGAAATCTGGATCGGATCCCCCGGTGCCGGTCATCCTGACAGTTCAGCACACTCCCGACGCCCGAGTGCAGGGAACGTCAGGCGACTGCGCGCGCCGCCAGCAGCGAGAAGTTCGACAGCTCGGCGCGAAGCATGTTCATCGCGCGATGCTGGGCCACTCGCACGGCCCCGGCCGTCATTCCGAGCGCTTCGCCGGTTTGCGGTGCCGTCATGCCCCACACGACTCGCATCAGGATGATCTTGCGGTATTTCGTCGGCAGGGTGTCCATCAATGCCTGGGTGTGGCTGCGCAATTCGTCGCCGAGCGCGAGCTGCTCCGGCCCGGCATCGGTGGATTCTTCCTCGGGCATCTCGTCTATCGAGAACGACTGTCGCAGAACAGATTTACGACCGGCGTCGGCAAGCTTGTGAGCAGCGATCCCGTACACGAAAGCCATGAAGGGCTTGCCCATGTCGCGGTATTTGGGAACGGCGGTGACCAGTGCGAGGCAGACCTCCTGCACCACATCGTCCGCGGCGACGTCGAGATTTCCGATCCGGGCGGCGCAGTAGCGGCGAACCGGTGGCTGGATCAGCACCAGCACCTGTTCGAGGGCGAGTCGATCTCCCGCTACGGCGCGGGGAACAACATCCTCGAGCCTGTCCATGCCGAAACTCATGGCTGATCTCCTCACTGGCAACGCGCGTCCTCTCCTGAACGCTCACCAGTACTTCGGTGCCGGTTCCCACCCGGCTTGGTCCGAGCGGGTACCACACCGCCAGAAAATTGTGATTCAGGTAACACGGTGTGTCGAGGAAGCGAAGTACCGGACAACACCGTCGTCGCAGCACGTGACACTCACACCCGCGGAGCGCCGCCCATGAATACCAACGAGATCACCAGCGAGCAGACCCATCAGGTCGGTCGCCGCAGCACCGTAGCTGCCGGCGACGGCACCGCGCTGGCGGTTCGGGAGTTCGGGCATCCGAATGCGCCGCTGACCGCGGTGTTCGTGCACGGACACTGCCTGCGGATGCAGTCGTGGACCGACCTTCGTAGACAGGTGGAGCACACCTGGGGAGACGACGTGCGGATAGTGATGTACGACCACCGCGGGCACGGGGAGTCGAGTGCGGCCGCGCCGGAGAGCTGCACCATCGAACGACTCGGCGAGGACCTGGCCGACGTCATCCGCGCGGTGGTCCCGTCGGGACCGTTCGTCGTCGTCGGCCATTCGATGGGGGGAATGACGGCGCTGTCCTACGCCCGTCAGAACCCGGAGGCCATCGGCACGCGCCTGATCGGAGTCGGTCTGATCGCGACGTCGGCGGGTGGGATCACCGACGACGGGCTCGGCAGTTGCCTCGCGCATCCCGCGGTGTCGGTATTCCAGGCCGCTGTTCGACGGGCCCCTCGACTGATGTCGGGTGCCAAGAGACTCAGTCGCGGCGTGTGTACACCCATCGTCAGGACTGCGGGATGCGGATCCCGAAGAGTCAGCCCTAGGGTGGTGACGCTGGCGACGGCGATGCTGGGTGAGACGTCCATCGTGACGATGGCCGGCTTCCTCGGGGCGTTTCGAGGACTCGACGAGGTGGCAGGCCTGGCCGCGCTCGCCTCGATTCCCACCCTCGTACTCTGCGGCTCCGACGACATGATGACTCCGATGCGACACTCGGAAACCCTGCCGCACATCTGCCCGAAGCTCGCCTGGTACGAGTCGCTCAGGCCGGGCACATGGTGATTCTGGAACGAGCCCACGAGGTGGCCGAGGCCATCGTCGAACTCGTGACGGCAGCCCGGCGGGCTCACGTGGGGGATCTCGCCCTGGCACGCTAGACCTTTCGACGACTGTGGCCCGCACCGGATATCCGATGCGGGCCACAGCTCTACTGTCGAGAATTACTTCTTGACGGCGGGGGGAGCGTTGAGGAGCTGGACGAACGGTGCAGCGTTGCTGGCGATGGCGGACAGGCCACCCACAGCGGTGCCGGCGAGCGACGCGGTCGAGCCGAGAAGCAACGCGCCACCGATGCAGCCTGCAATGGTTCCCGGTCCGAACAGCACAACCGTCGGAGCCGAAACTACGCCCATCGCAAGTGCTCCGAGGACGCAGCCGCCCACGAGACCGGTTGCAGCGCCGAGGAATCCGCCGACCGAAGCAGACAGTGCGAGGTTGTCCTTGACGCCCGCGACAGCGGCGGGCAGATCGACCTGCTGCAGGCCGGGAAGGGAGGTCGAGACCGGGGTTGCCGCGGCAGGCGAGACATCGGCGGTCAGGGTGGCGTGGTTACCGTCGATCACGGCGGCGACGGGGTGCGAGAATCCGTCGGCGGCAATGGCCAGCGGAACCGAATCGACCAGTGCGCCATTGGCGTCACGGACCACGAGGTGGTTGTCTTCGTTGCTCAGGGTGCCGGCCGTCGTGTCGACGAGGACCTGGTTGCCGGCCTGAGTGACGTTCCACCCGACGGCAGCGGCGGGAGCCGGTGCCGGATCCGCATAGGCGGTGCCCATGGCGGTCGTCATCGCTGCAATGACCAATGCGGACGTTGCCGCGAATCGAGTCAGCTTCATGTTCCTCAGTCTTTCGTCGTGTCCATCACTCGATGCCGAGCAGCGAAAAACTATGGCAGCGACAAGCGGGTGAAGCGAACCGAAGATGAACGAACAGGGTCGATCCGAACAACGATCGATCGCATCAACCCGAAAGGGACAGAACGACTTTCAACGACCGATCGGTTTCCAAAGGGCGCGTACGGGTTGTCCCTACTTACCGAAAAGACCAGGCTTGTTGCTGCCTCCGTGGCCCACTCCGAAGTCGTAGGCGGACTCGGCATGCTCGTGCTCGTCGAGGCCGTCGGCTTCGTGCTGCGCATCGGCGCGCACTCCCATGACCGCCTTGATCGCGAACGCGATGCCGGTGGTGACCACGCCGCAGTAGGCGAACACCGCCACCACCGCGATCGCCTGCACCCACAGCTGATGCAGCCCACCTCCGTAGAACAGACCGTCCACGCCTGCCGGCATCTGCGAACTGGCCACGAGCCCGATCATCAGCGTGCCGACGATGCCGCCGACGAGGTGCACACCCACGACGTCGAGCGAATCGTCGTATCCGAAGCGGTATTTGAGGCCGATGGCCAGGGCGCACAACGCACCCGACACGATGCCGATCGCCGCGGCACCTATCGGGGTGACCGCCGCACACGAGGGAGTGATGGCCACCAGCCCGGCCACGACGCCCGAGGCCGCGCCGAACGACGTCGCATGACCGTCCCGCCACTTCTCGACGACGAGCCACGCGGCCATGGACATGGCACCGGCACCCATCGTATTCACCAGGGCCACGGCGGCGACGCCGTCCGCGGCCAACGACGATCCCGCGTTGAAACCGAACCAGCCGAACCACAGCAATCCGGCACCGAGCATCACGGCCGGAAGGTTGTGTGGGCGCATGGGATCCCGCGGCCAACCTCGACGCTTACCGACCACCAGCGCGAGCACGAGGCCGGCAACTCCGGCATTGATCTCCACCGCGGTGCCGCCGGCGAAGTCGACCGCGCCCAGCCGGTTGGTGATCCACCCACCGAATTCACTCGTGAGCCCGTCGAGCGAGAAAACCCAGTGCGCCACCGGGAAATAGACCAGTGTGGACCACAACGCCGCGAACAGTACCCAGGGCACGAAGCGCATTCGGTCTGCGACCGCGCCGGAGATCAACGCCACCGTCACCATGGCGAACCCGGCTTGGAATGCTGCGAACACCAGCGCCGGAACGGTTCCCACCAACGGAATCGACACCGCTCCCCCGGCCGAGGTGTACACCCCGCCCAGCAGACCCTCGAAACCGGCGTACTGCAGCGGGTTTCCGATCCACCCGCCGATCACGTTGTCGCCGAACACCATAGAGAATCCGAACGCCAACCACAGCAGCCACACCACTGCGATCGCCGACAAACTCATCATCATCATGTTCAGCACACTCTTCGAGCGCACCATCCCGCCGTAGAAGAATGCCAGGCCGGGCGTCATCAGCAACACCAGCGCAGTGCTGGTCAGCAACCACGCCGTATCGCCCGCATCGGGCGCGCCGTCGATCACCTGCCCACGAACTTCGGCGTGCGCTTCTCGGTACGTGCCCGGCGCGCTTCCTTCATGTCCTCGCTGCTCCACGCGGCCTCGAACGCTGCGGCCTGTTCCGGCGTCGGAACATCGTGTGCTCCATCATCGTTGAAGACGAGCTTGAGGTGACGCAACGCCAAGGGTGCGAGTTCGGTGATGGACTGTGCCCACTGCGTCGCGACGCCCCGGTCGCCGAGTCTGTTGGCCAGCCCGCACATGTGGGCCTGCTCGGCATGCACCCGTTCCCCGCCGATCAGAATCGTGCGCGCCACTCCCCCGCCCGCGAGCGCGGCCAACCGCTTGATGGTCCAGTTGCTCACCGCGATACCGAGGCGGGTCGACGGAATCTCGAAGAAGCTGCCCGGCGCAACGACCCGCAGATCGCAGGCGATGGCCAACTGCGTCCCCGCACCCACGGCCGGGCCGTTGATCGCAGCCACGACCGGAATCGAGACACGTTCGATTGCCGTCAGCATCTCCTCGAGGATCTGCCCGAAATGCTCGGGAAACGCATCACCGGTCAGATCCGCGCCCGCGCAGAAGCTGGTTCCCTGGCCTGTGATGACCACGACCCGAGCGCCGTCACGCTCGACTTGTTCGACTGCGCGATGCACCGCGAGGCACAACTCGGAGTTCAACGCGTTCCGTCGATCCGGGCGCTGCAGTTCGATGGTGACGACGTCGCCGTCACGAGAGAGTCCGATCACGAGAGCAGAGGTTACCCACCAGTACAGAAATTGACAGTGCGGGGCCTGATCTACTGGTCTCCATGATCGACACTCGGGTCGCCGTCATCGGTGCAGGCCAAGCCGGACTCTCGGCCGGCTATCACCTGCATCGCGCGGGCCTGACCGCCGGTGAGGGGTTCGTGATGGTGGACCGATCGCCCGGCCCGGGTGGCGCGTGGCAGTTCCGCTGGCCCTCGCTGACGCTGAGCACCGTCAACGGCGTACACGACCTGCCCGGAATGGCGTTCACCGACACCCTCGGTGACGAGCCTGCCGAGACCATCGCGGCCGCAGACGCCGTCCCCCGCTACTACCGCGCCTACGAGGACCGCTTCGAACTGCATGTTCGACGCCCCGTCACGGTGACCGTCGTGTGCGATCGAGAACCCCGATTCCGGGTCGAAGCCGGCGAGACCGTCGTCATGGCGGAGGGGCTGATCAATGCGACCGGGACGTGGGAGAAGCCGTTCGTTCCGCACTACGACGGAGCCGAGACGTTTGCAGGCAGGCAACTGCACACCAAGGACTACCGGACGGCCGACGAGTTCGCAGGCAAGCACGTCGTCGTGGTGGGCGGCGGCATCTCGGCCGTCCAACTGCTCGACGAAATCTCGCAGGTCACGACCACGACCTGGGTGACGCGTCGACCACCGGTGTTTCGGGACAGCGAATTCGATCACGATGCCGGACGCAAGGCCGTCGCGATGGTCGAAGAACGTGTGCGGGCCGGCCTGCCACCCGGCTCGGTCGTCTCGGTGACGGGGCTGCTGCTGACGCCGTCGTTGGCTGCCGCCCAGAAACGCGGCGCGCTCGAACGGAAGCCGATGTTCTCGTCCATCACGGAAAATTCCGTGGTCTGGGAGGACGGGTCGAGTCAGCACGCCGATGTGATTCTGTGGGCCACCGGTTTTCGGAGCGCCCTCGACCACCTCGCGCCGCTGCGCCTGCGCGGGCACGGCGGCGGAATCGTCATGGACGGCCGACTCACCACCCGCGTGGCCGCGAACCACTGCGTCCATCTGCTCGGCTACGGGCCGTCCGCCAGCACGATCGGGGCGAACCGAGCCGGACGAGCCGCGGTTGCCGAACTGCTCGAGACTCTGAATTAACCGAGCTGCTCGGCCACGAACTTCGCCAGCGCGCCCAGTCGCGCCCGGCTCGGCATCGAGGTCGGAACACCCAACGCATCCAACGGCGCCGACGTCACCGGCCCGACGCAGATCGCGGCCACAGGGCCTCGAAGTGCGTCGAGGAAAGCGTCGAGCAAGCCGTTGTCCTTCGCGGTCGAGAGCAAGGACGCCACCGCGGGGGCGCTGGTGAACGTCACCGCGTCGACCCGACGGTCGATGATCTGCCCCAACAAATCGATGAGCGGAGCCTGATCCACCGGGCGGATCCACCGGTACACCGGAACCGGTCGAACCTGTGCGCCGAGTTCGCTCAGTGCATCGCTGAGATGGATCGTCGGCTCCCACTCGGTGATCACCCCGTGCAGCTGAACCGCGATGTCCACGCCGTCAACACCCTCGGCATCGAGATGATCGGAGACTTCCTGCGAGGCCTCGGTGGCCGGGGACCACTCGTCCCGTAGCCCGGCACCACGAATGGCACCGCGCGCCTTGGGCCCTCGGGCGATGATCCGCGAACGACCAAGCGCAGCAACGAGATCCTCGCGGATGCCCCAGTCGGCGGCTGCGTCGAGCCAGCCCCGAAAACCGATGCCGGTACTGATCACCACGATCTGCGGAGGGCGCTCGACGATGCCCTCGGTGGTCGACTTCAGCTCGGAGTCGTCGATCAGGGGCAGAACGTGAATCGCCGCGGCGTGAACTATGTTCGCGCCGCGGCGTTCGAGCATGGTGGCCAATTCGTCTGCACGTCGCTCGGCGGTGAGGGCAACGGTCTTGCCGTCGAGCGAATCGGACATGGGTACAGACTAGGCCCCCCATGTGCGTGGAACTTCGTAGTGGGCTACGAAGTTCCGCTCACATCAGCTGCTGAACTTGTCCGGGTCCGGGCCGGTGCGGCCGTCTGCGGAGTCCAGCGCATTGATCTGCTGAATTTCGTCGTTGCTGAGCTCGAAGCCGAACACGTCGAAGTTGCTGGCGATGCGCTTCGGGGTCACCGACTTGGGGATCACCACGTTGCCGAGCTGGATGTGCCAGCGCAGGATGACCTGGGCCGGAGTGACACCGTGAGCGTCGCCGATGGTCGCGAAGACCGGCTCGTCGAGGATGGTGCCCGAGCCGAGCGGGCTCCAGGCCTCGGTGGCGATGCCCTTCGAGGTGTGGAACGCGCGCAGTTCCTCCTGGATCAGCCGCGGATGCAGCTCGATCTGGTTGACCGACGGCACCTCGCCGACGGCGTCGATCAGCTTCTCCAGGGTGGGAATGGTGAAGTTGGAGACGCCGATGGATCCGATACGGCCGTCCGCCTTGAGCTTCTGGAACGCCTTGAAGGTGTCGATGTACTTGTCGCGGTCGAGCTGCTGCCAGTGAATGAGGTACAGGTCGAGGTACTCGAGTCCGAGGCGATCCATGCTGGCGTCGAACGCCTTCAACGTGGAGTCGTAGCCCTGGTCGTCGTTCCACAGCTTGGTGGTCACGAACAGCTCGTCACGGGCGATGCCGGAGTCTGCGATGGCCCGGCCGGTGCCGGTTTCGTTCTCGTACACCTTGGCGGTGTCGATGCTGCGGTAGCCGACCTTCAATGCCTCGGTCACTGCGGCCTGGGCACCGTCGTCGGGCACCTGCCACACACCGAACCCCAGCTGGGGAATGGACGTGCCGTCGTTGAGCACGATGGTCGGGACAGTACTGGTCTCGGCTGAATACGTCATACGAATGGCAACGGACGGTGGGGGGAATCTGTTCCCGTCCCCGGGGATACTGGTCCGGTGACCGCAACGCTTCGTATCGATGATCTCGCCGCTTTTCACGGCGATCGAACCCTGTTCTCCGGCCTGGATCTGACGGTGGCCGAGGGTGATGTGATCGGGCTCGTCGGGGCCAACGGTGCAGGCAAATCGACTCTGTTGACGCTGCTCGCGGGTGTGGGGACGGCCGATCACGAGGGTGAGATCTACACCAGCCCGCCCGACGCGACCGTCGGCTATCTGGCGCAGGAGCCCGAGCGAATCGCCGGGGAGACCGTGCTGGATTTTCTGGGTCGACGTACCGGGGTCACGTCGGCTGAGGCAGCGATGAACGCGGCTGCCGAGGCGTTGGGTTCGAGCGACGAAGACCTCTACACCCCGGCGCTGGAGAAGTGGCTGGCGCTCGGCGGCGCGGATCTGGCGGAGCGAACGGCGAAAGTGCTCGCGGATCTGGGCCTGGGCGTCGACGGCAGCGCATTCATGACGGATCTCTCGGGTGGGCAGGCGGCCCGAGCGGGGCTCGCCGCGATTCTGCTCGCTCGCTACGACATCCTGCTGCTCGACGAGCCGACCAACGACCTCGATCTGGCGGGCCTCGAGCAACTGGAGCAGTTCGTCGTGGCGACGCGTTCGGCGATCGTCGTCGTCAGTCACGATCGTGAGTTTCTGGCGCGAACGGTGACGGGCGTCGTCGAGCTCGATCGGGCGCAACGTCGCATCGATGTGTACGACGGCAACTACCAGTCGTATCTGGCGGAGCGAGAGATCGCGCGCCAACATGCTCGGGAGAAATACGACGAGTTCGCAGACACCAAGTCCGCGTTGGAGTCTCGGGCGCAGATGCAGCGGAACTGGATGGAGTCGGGGGTACGCAATGCGCGACGCAAGGCCACCGACAACGACAAGATCGCCCGCAAGACACGCGCCGAATCGACCGAGAAGCAGGCCGCGAAAGCCCGTCAGACGCAACGCCGTATCGAGCGGCTCGAGGTGGTGGAAGAACCGCGCAAGGAGTGGGAACTGCGGATGGAGATTGCCGCGGCTCCCCGTAGCGGGACCGTCGTCTCGGTGTTGGGTGGCGCTCTCGTGCGGCGATCCGGGTTCACGTTCGGACCGGTGACGACGCAGATCGACTGGGGCGATCGAATTCTGATCACCGGGCCCAACGGCTCCGGCAAGACGACGTTGCTGTCGGTTCTGCTGGGCAGGCTCAGCCCGGACGAAGGCACAGCCTCGCTTGGTTCCGGAGTCGCCGTCGGCGAAATCGACCAGGCACGAGCACATTTCGTCGGTGAGGGCACAGTGTCCGATGCCCTGAGTGCCGCGGTTCCCGAGTGGCCCGACGCCGAAGTCCGCACGCTGCTGGCCAAGTTCGGCCTACGCGGCGACGACGCACTGCGGCCGGCGTCCTCACTCTCGCCCGGTGAACGAACCCGCGCAGCACTCGCGTTGCTACAGGCCCGCGGAGTCAATCTGCTGGTGCTGGACGAGCCGACCAACCACCTCGACCTGCCTGCCATCGAACAACTCGAACGCGCAATGGAGAACTTCGAGGGAACGCTGTTGCTGGTGACGCACGACCGCAGAATGCTCGATACGGTCCGCAGCACGAGGCACTGGACGATGACCGCCGGGCAGCTGTCGGAACTGTAGTCACGGTGATCGGAATCGGGTGCAGCTGACCGCGGTGACCCTCTTTGCCAGGCTGCTTGTGAGTCGAGATCAAGTAGCGGAGGAGAGTCGTGATGACAGTCGATGTGGGGTT
>NZ_JAWLSB010000010.1:0-213616 GCF_033142445.1 Rhodococcus sp. IEGM 1330 | reverse complement strand
TGAACCCCACATCGACTGTCATCACGACTCTCCTCCGCTACTTGATCTCGACTCACAAGCAGCCTGGCAAAGAGGGTCAGCGCGGCTGGTTGCACCCGATTCCGACACGAAAAAGCCCGACACCTCGAAAGGTGCCGGGCTCTTCTCGTGCGTGAGGGCTGGACTCAGAAGTCCATGCCGCCCATGCCACCGGTCGGATCGCCTGCAGGCGCTCCGGCCTTCTCGGGCTTGTCGGCGACGACGGCCTCGGTGGTGAGGAACAGAGCCGCGATGGACGCTGCGTTCTGCAGTGCCGAGCGGGTGACCTTGACCGGGTCGTTGATGCCTGCAGCGAGCAGGTCCTCGTACTCGTTGGTCGCGGCGTTGAGGCCGTGACCGGCGGGCAGGTTGGAGACCTTGTCCGCAACGACGCCGGGCTCGAGGCCGGCGTTGAATGCGATCTGCTTGAGCGGGGCGGACAGTGCGACGCGAACGATGTTCACGCCGGTTGCCTCGTCACCGTCGAGCTTGAGGTTGTCGAGTGCGGGCGCTGCCTGGAGCAGAGCCACGCCGCCACCGGCGACGATGCCTTCTTCGACGGCTGCCTTGGCGTTACGCACGGCATCTTCGATGCGGTGCTTGCGCTCCTTGAGCTCGACCTCGGTTGCCGCTCCGGCCTTGATGACTGCAACGCCGCCGGCCAGCTTGGCCAGGCGCTCCTGCAGCTTCTCGCGGTCGTAGTCGGAATCGGAGTTCTCGATCTCGGCGCGGATCTGGTTGACGCGACCGGCGATGGCGTCGGAATCTCCCGAGCCTTCGACGATGGTGGTCTCGTCCTTGGTGATGACGACCTTGCGTGCCTGACCGAGCAGCTCGAGTCCGGCGGTCTCCAGGGAGAGGCCGACCTCTTCGCTGATGACCTCGCCACCGGTGAGGATGGCGATGTCGGCGAGCTGCGCCTTGCGACGGTCACCGAATCCGGGAGCCTTGACGGCAACGGACTTGAAGGTGCCACGGATCTTGTTCACCACGAGGGTGGAGAGAGCTTCGCCCTCGACGTCCTCGGCGATGATGACGAGCGGCTTGCCGGACTGGATGACCTTCTCCAGCAGCGGCAGCAGATCCTTGACGGTGCTGATCTTGGAGCTGACGAGCAGGATGTACGCGTCTTCGAGGACGGCTTCCTGGCGCTCTGCATCGGTGGCGAAGTACGCCGAGATGTAGCCCTTGTCGAAGCGCATGCCCTCGGTGAGCTCGAGCTGCAGGCCGAAGGTGTTGGACTCCTCGACCGTGATGACGCCTTCCTTGCCGACCTTGTCCATTGCCTCGGCGATGAGCTCGCCGATGGACGGGTCGCCAGCGGAGATGCCAGCGGTAGCAGCGATCTGCTCCTTGGTGTCGATCTCCTTGGCGGACGCGAGCAGGGCTTCGGTGACGGCTGCAACAGCCTTCTCGATGCCGCGCTTGAGGCCGAGCGGGTTCGCGCCGGCTGCGACGTTGCGCAGGCCTTCACGGACGAGTGCCTGAGCGAGAACGGTAGCGGTGGTGGTGCCGTCGCCTGCGACGTCGTCGGTCTTCTTGGCGACCTCCTTGACGAGCTCGGCACCGATCTTCTCGTAGGGGTCTTCGAGCTCGATCTCCTTGGCGATGGAAACACCATCGTTGGTGATCGTGGGAGCTCCCCACTTCTTCTCGAGTACGACGTTGCGACCCTTGGGGCCCAACGTCACCTTTACTGCGTCGGCGAGGGCATTGAGGCCTCGCTCGAGGCCACGGCGTGCCTCTTCGTCGAACGCGATGATCTTGGCCATTGCGAAGTGATCCTCCGGATTGGGGGTGACACATTGCTGGCCGAGCTCGGTGCCCGCGACGGACGACCAGGGGTGTCGTTGATTCCCCGGCCTCACCGTGTCCCGACCTGGCACTCACGTGTCGAGAGTGCCAACTGCATTTCTAGCACTCGACCATGGCGAGTGCAAGGTCGTCCGCCGACGGTGAACCCCGGCAACCCCTCTGCCCGACGCCACCGCGCCCGGTGGATCGCGAGCAGATGCTCACCTCATCGAATTTCCTTCACACACTGTTCACACCCGTACGCATTGTTAACATCCGAATACTGTGCACCGAACCCTCGACGCTAATACCGTTGAGCGACAACAGCTTCGACGCCAAGAAATTCGGACAAACGCCAACAAATGCGACAGTAAGGATCGAAACATGTCCGATACGGTCGACACCTCGTACGACAATTCGGCGATGGACCACGAGGAGGAGGGCTACCACAAGGGCCTCAAGCCTCGTCAGTTGCAGATGATCGCGATCGGCGGAGCAATCGGTACCGGCCTGTTCCTCGGCGCAGGCGGACGCCTCGCCAGCGCAGGGCCCGGCCTCTTCCTCGCGTACGCCCTCTGCGGAATCTTCGTGTTCTTCATCTTGCGTGCCCTCGGCGAACTGGTACTCCACCGCCCGTCCTCGGGCAGCTTCGTCTCCTATGCTCGCGAGTTCTTCGGTGAGAAGGCAGCATTCGTCGCAGGCTGGATGTACTTCCTGAACTGGGCGATGACGGCCATCGTCGACGTCACCGCCATCGCGACGTACATGCACTACTGGGGCAGCTTCGAGGTGATTCCGCAGTGGGTCATCGCGTTGATCGCGCTGGTCATCGTCATGAGCCTGAACCTCGTCTCGGTCAAGTGGTTCGGTGAGATGGAGTTCTGGGCGGCCATCATCAAGGTCATCGCCTTGGTGACGTTCCTGATCGTGGGCATCGTGTTCCTCGCAGGCCGGATCCCCGTCGGTACCCAGATGCCGGGCATCAGTCTCATCACCGACAACGGCGGCCTGTTCCCGTCGGGTGCGTGGCCGTTGGTCATCGTCATCTCGGGTGTCGTTTTCGCTTATGCCGCAGTCGAATTGGTGGGCACCGCGGCGGGTGAGACCGAGAACCCGGAGAAGATCATGCCGCGGGCGATCAACTCGGTCATCGCCCGTATCGCACTGTTCTACGTCGGCTCGCTGGTGTTGCTCGCACTGCTGATGCCGTATACCGCGTACCAGTCCGGGACCTCGCCGTTCGTGACGTTCTTCTCGAGCATCGGCCTCGGCGGTGCGGGCACCATCATGAACATCGTGGTGCTCACCGCAGCGTTGTCGAGCCTCAACGCCGGCCTGTACTCGACGGGTCGCATCCTGCGGTCGATGGCGATGAACGGCAGCGCACCGGAGTTCACCAAGAAGATGACCAAGGGCGGAGTGCCGTTCGGCGGCATTCTGCTCACCTGCTTCATCACGTTGTTCGGTGTCGCCCTCAACGCGATCGCCCCCGGCGAGGCGTTCGAGATCGTGCTGAACATGTCTGCACTGGGCATCATCGCCAGCTGGGCCACCATCGTGCTGTGCCAGATTCAGCTGTTCCGGTGGTCCGAGAAGGGCATCGTGGAGCGCCCCAAGTTCCGCCTGTTCGGAGCGCCGTACACCAGTTACGCAACGCTGGTCTTCCTGTTCGGCGTACTGGTGCTGATGGCCTTCGACGCCCCGATCGGGTCGTGGACCATCGCCACCCTGGTGGTCATCGTTCCCGCGCTGATCGGTGGCTGGTTCCTGGTACGCACCAAGGTGCTCACCGTCGCCGAGGAACGCCTCGGCTACACCGGCCAGTACCCGGTGGTGGCGAACCGCCCGACCGAACCGGAGGAGTAGCGATCTCACATGACGGGGCTCGCAGGCGCGGGCCCCGTCACGTGAATTTGAGCCAGCGCGATCGCGTGAAGGGCGACCGCCGCGGCGGCGGTTCGGGCACTCCTGCAGCCACCGCGGCCGCCACCGCGTCACTGAGTTCGACACAGGTTCGGAATCGATCCGACGGATCCTTCGCCAACGCCCGCGCGACCACCGCGTCGAGCCCCCGCGGTAGTGACCGTCGACGCCTCGTCACCGCAGGAGGCTCGGCCGTCAGGTGTGCGGCCGTGATCGCCAGCGGGGTGGTGAGCGGATACGGAGGTCGGCCGGTCGCCAGTTCGACGAGCGTCGCTCCGAGTCCGTAGACGTCCGTCTGCGCGCTCAACACTCCCCCGCGCAGTAGTTCCGGTGCGGCGTACTGGATGGACGCCAGTACCGTCCCCTCGGCCGCGAGCGGGGTCGAATCGTCGAGCATCCGCGCAATTCCCCAGTCGGACAACAACACCTGCTGGTAACCGTCGAATCGTTCGGTGGAGATCAGGATGTTCGCGGGCTTGACGTCCCGATGCACGACGCCCTTCGAGTGGGCATAGTCGAGGCCCTTGGCCACCTCGGCGACGATGCGTGCCACCCGAGAGACATCGAGGGCGATCTGCCCGCGCGCCACGAGCCGCGCGGCGCTGTAGCCGTCCACGTAATGCATCGACATCCAGAGCTGGTGCTCGAACTCACCGTGCTCGTGCACCGACACGATGTTCGGATGCACCAGTTCGGCGGCAACGGCCGCTTCCATCCGAAACTTGTTGCGTAACCGCGGTGATCGAGAGGCGTCCCGATCGAGAATCTTGAGTGCCTCCAGCCGGTCGTGGCCGCGACCGAGAACGAGGTAGACCTCGCTCATGCCACCGACCCCGAGCCGGCGCTGGACCCGAAAGCCGGCGAACTCGGACCCCGACTGTAACCGGCCGGTCATCAAATCTCCTGCTGCACAGCAGGATTCGCGGCACGACGATCAACGAGAGACCAGACCGGACACGTCCGCAGCATCGTCAGAACTGTACTGCGTGCGGGCTTGCGAGGCGACTCGGCAGCCGCTTGCGAGTTCGCTACCAGCATCGCTGTCGTTTACGCTGTTTACCGGTACTTGACCGAAACAAGAGAAAATGAACGGCAAACCGATAGTGGTCAGCCGGTTACGGTGACTCGAGTTGTAAGGAAGTCAAGTAAGTGAAAGCAATAAAAGAAGCGTGGGGCGGCCTGCTCAAGCCGGTGTTCGTCCCCGCGTCGATCATCATTTTCGTCATGATCGCCTTCTCCGTGATCTACGCGAGCACGGCGGCGGATTCGTTCGAGAAACTCAACGAGGCCATCACCGCAGGCGTCGGCTGGTGGTACATCTTGGCGGCGACCGGTTTTGTGCTGTTCGCCCTGTACTGCGGCTTGAGCCGAGTGGGCAACATCCGCCTCGGCCGAGACGACGAGAAGCCCGAATTCGGCGTCCTGTCCTGGTTCGCCATGCTGTTCAGCGCAGGAATGGGCATCGGCCTGGTGTTCTACGGCGTCGCCGAGCCGCTCTCGCACTATGTGACTCCACCCGAAGCCGGCGGCATCCCCGGCAGCACCGACGCCTCTGCGCGCCAGGCGATGGAGCTCACCCTGTTCCACTGGGGCCTGCACGCGTGGGCCATCTACGTCGTCGTCGGCCTCGGCATGGCGTACATGACCTATCGCAAGGGTCGCCCGCTGACCGTCCGCTGGCTGCTCGAGCCGCTCCTCGGCCGCAAGCGCATCGAGGGTCCGATCGGTCACACCATCGACACCGTCGCCATCGTGGGCACCCTGTTCGGCGTCGCGACCTCGCTCGGGTTCGGCGTTCAACAGATCTCGGCAGGCCTCGAATACCTGGGCTGGGTCGAGACCACCAACTGGTTCGTGATCGTGCTCATCGCCGCCATCACGGGAATAGCCACCTTCTCCGTGGTCAGTGGCGTCTCCAAGGGACTCAAGTGGCTCTCCAACATCAACATGGGACTGGCGGCTGCGCTGGCCCTGTTCGTACTGCTCCTGGGTCCGACGCTGTTCCTGATGCAGTCCTGGGTACAGAACCTCGGCGGCTACGTCCAAGCCCTGCCCGAGCTGGCCCTGCGCACCTCGCCGTTCTCCGACGACGGATGGGCCGGCGGCTGGACCATCTTCTACTGGGGCTGGTGGATGAGCTGGGCGCCGTTCGTCGGCATGTTCATCGCTCGCATCTCCCGCGGCCGCACCATCCGTGAATTCGTGTTCGGCGTGCTGTTGGCCCCGACCATCGTCGGCTCGCTGTGGTTCACCATCTTCGGAGACACCGGCATTCTGCGGCAGCGCAACGAGGGAGATCTGCTCGACGCCGAGGGCGCGGTGAACACGAACACCAGCCTCTTCCAGGTGCTCGACGGCCTTCCCATTGCAGCAATCACCAGCGTGATCGCCATCGCCGTCATCGTGTTCTTCTTCGTCACGTCCTCGGACTCGGGATCGTTGGTCATCGACATCCTCTCCACCGGTGGCGAACTGGAGACCCCGAAGATCACCCGGGTCTACTGGGCCGTGCTGCAGGGCGTGGCTGCGGCCGTGCTGCTGCTCGTCGGTGGAACGAGTTCACTGACGGCACTGCAGACGATGTCGATAGCCACGGCGGTGCCGTTCTCGGTGGTGCTGGTGCTCGCGTGCGTATCGATGCTCAAGGCCTTCCGCTACGACGTCGCCACCACACCGCGGTACGTGCGCGTGACGACCACCTCGGACATCGCAGGCGACGAACCGACGGTGTCCACACCTGCCGCGTCACGAAAGCGAGCGACGGCCGGGATCTCCTCGACCTTCTCGGGATTGACGCCGTCACAGGAGGGGCTGACCCCATCCTCAGGCGGCGGAGCCGTCGTTCTCGCGGTGCACGAGGTGTCCACCGAACAACTCGAAGTCCATCCCGAAACCGGGGCCGTCGAGTACTCCGGCGACAACGCTCCGGTCGATCCGCTGCGCGGCGAGGTGTTCGACACCCAGGAGTTCGCGGACTCGGCCGAAGGCCAGAATCAGAACAACCAACCCGGCTGATTCGACCGACCACCTTCTGACCCTCGCGAGCCTCTCGCGAGGGTCAGAGGTTTTTTGCGGACCACTCCGTGAGCGCCTGCAGTGACGGCAGCAGCGCCTCGCCGGATCGCGTCAGGCTGTATTCCACCGAGATGGGTGGCCCGTCGTCGACGGTGCGCGCCACCAGACCTGCTTTGGCGAGTTCTCCGAGTCGCTCGGACAGCACCGAATCACTGATACCACCGACGGCACGACGCAGGTCCGAGAATCCCATCGGCCCGTTCATCAACGTCGCCAACAGAATTCCGTTCCACCTCTTACCGAGGAAGCCGAAGGCCTTGGTCAGTGCTCCATCACACGCCCGAGGTTCGTGCGGCTGCTCGTTCGTGACCATGACTCCACACTACCGAGGTGCTACAGTCCGCCTTGCTGCTTCTGAATTACTAGTAGCCTCAGAAATGAAAGCAGGGCTCATGTTCATCGCAACCCTCATCGTCTCGGTCCTCCTCGCCGTCGCGCTCACGTTCTCTGCGATCGGAAAATTGACGAAGAATCCATCCGTCGTCCCGATGCTCGAGCAGGTCGGCGTTCCAGCCGACAAGATCCCGTGGCTCGCCTACCTCGAAATCCTGGGAGCCGTCGGCCTCCTGGTCGGCCTGGCGGTATGGCCCATCGGTGTGGCAGCCGCCGTCGGCGTCTTCCTCTACTTCGCCGGAGCCGTCGCCGCACACATTCGGGTCAAGGACAAGGACTTCGCGCCGGCCGCTGGATTGGCCGTCTTCACCGTCGTCGCACTGGTCCTACGGGTGCTCAGCGCCTGACCAGTCGTAATCCATCTGGCCCGCGGTGGCGAGAGCGTGATCCGCTCCCGCCCACCGCGCGACCAGATGCAACGCCAGATCCAGACCGGCGCTGATCCCGGCCGACGTCGCGAGATCGCCGTGGTCGATGTACCGAACACCCTCGTGCACGACGAGTGCAGGCCAGCTTTCCTGTAGCAATTCCAGATCTTCCCAGTGCGTGGTGACCGGTCGCTGGTCGAGCAGCCCCGCCGCCGCGAGTACGAAAGCGCCGGTGCACACCGACGCCACCAGCTCGGCGTCGGACCGAAGTCGCTTCAACCACTGCAGAACCCGGCTGTCGGCCGAGACCGCATCGACGACACCGCCCGGCACCAGGACGACGTCGTATCCACGCGGATCGTCGATCGTGGTGTCGACGCCGATCCTCATTCCGCCCCGGGCAACAACCGCCCTGCCTTCTATCCCGACGAGCGTCACCTCGAAAGGCGCTGCGCTGCCGGCGCGTTCGGCCACCCGGTCGGCAACCGAGAACACCTCGAACGGACCGCACGCGTCGAGTACCTCGACATCGTCGAACAAGAGAATTGCAACGCTTCTACTCATAACCTGGCCTTCAGCTGCTCGTGGTCGACACGATGACGGGCACCATCACCGCGGCCATCACCGCAGCGTTCACATCCGAGACGGCCTTGCGCACAGCCGCGCCGGCCCACTCTCCCTCGGCGATCTGCTTCGCGCGGTGCCCGAGCTGCTTCTTGTCCGCGTCAGCGATCACCTTGTGCGTCAGGTCCACCGCCGAGATCAACGAGATCAACGCAGCGGTGTGGGGCGACGGCGTCGTCCCGTCGACCAGCGCGCTGCGCAACGCATCTCGCAACACCTTCTCGTGCGAGGTGTCCCGAGCGGGCCATGTCGTCGTCGGAAACAGCCCCAACACCTTGTCCTTCTTCTCGGTGACGAAGCCCTGAGCCACCAGCCGCGCAACCAACACTTTCGTCAGATTCTTCTGCGACTTCTCGATCACCTTCTGCGGCTTCATCGGCCGCGATGCCGACGCGACCAGATCGAACACTCGACGCAGCAGCTCATCGCCGGGAGTGGAGCCTGCGACAACCACGTGATCTTTCTTCATCTGCTCGTCTGGCCCGGTGATGCGCAGCGATCCGCTCATGGCGAGCTCGACCACCAGAGCGCCCGCCAGTACCCGCGGCAGCTTGGTACTGTCGGCCAGCGGCTTGCCCGAGTCGTCGTCGAGCAACAACAACAGGAGGTCCTCCGCAATCAAGGTCATGACGCGAGGCTACCCAGAATGTATTGGTAGTTGTGAACCACCAGTTGCTCGAGAATCGCTATGTCCACATCGTCGAGTTTGTTCACGTACAGGCAACCCGCTCCTCGCTTGTGCTTACCCAGCTGTTCCAGCAGCGAGTCGGATTCCGGGGCGTACGTAGCGCCGTACACGGACAGACTCGACTTGCGCGGGGAGAACCCGACGACGAAACACTCGCCCCGACGGCCACTGCCCGTCGTGTAGCGGTAGGCACCGAAACCCACCATGGTCGGCCCCCACATCACTGCCGGCTGCCCGGTCACGCGACTCATCATCTCGGCGAGAGCCAGACCACCCGCACGCCGAACCGGATGTTCGACGGCCGTGAGGAAATCCTCGGCCGATACGTCGGTGGGTCGCGTCAGGTTCTCGTTCAATTGATCAGGGCCTGCCAGTTCGACGGCACCCGCTCACGCGGACCGGGGACAGTCTGATCGAGTGGATGATGTTGTGGTGGAGCCAGTTCGGGCCCGTCGTACATCTGCTCGTCTGCGTAGTTGTAGAACCAGTCCTCGCCGGGCTCGTAACTCCGCACGAACTGATGCCGGGTGGACTCGGCGTGCTTGCTGGCGTGCTGGGACGGCGAAGAGTCACAACACCCGATGTGCCCGCACTGCGCGCACCGACGCAGATGCACCCACCAACCCTCGGTCTGCGTGCACTCCACACACCCTGGACCCGACGGTGGGACCTCGGGGTCGATGCCTTCGATGGTCATGATGCCTCCTCTATCGCCGGGTTGACGGGCAGTCGCACGATGAATCGCGTGTCACCGGGTTCGGACACCACTCGCAGATCACCCTGATGCTTGTTCACCACGATGCGCCACGAGATGTCCAGGCCGAGACCCGTGCCTTCGCCGACCGGCTTGGTGGTGAAGAACGGCTCGAAGATGCGCGACCGAATCTCTTGCGGCACACCGGATCCGGTATCGCAGATCTCGATCTGGACCTGATCCTCATCCAACGATGTACGCACCGTCAACGTGCCCTTCGCGCCCATGGCCTGCACCGCATTGTCGATCAGATTGGTCCACACCTGATTGAGTTCGGCTGCGTAGGCCGGGATGGGCGGCACCGCGGGGTCGTAATCCTTCACCACGCGGATGTCGTCACCGATCTTGCGCCCCAACATGATCAGGGTGCTGTCGAGCAGTTCGCGCACATCCACCGTTCGATACGGCGCACGATCCATCTGCGAATACTGTTTCGCTGCACCGACGAGCGTGGAGATGCGAGTGGTGGAATCCGCGATCTCGTTCATCAACAACTCGGTTTCGACGGTGTAGTTGAGCCACCGGATCGCACCCTCGAGCATCGTCGGATCGTCGACCGTCGCGGAAACCTTGTCGAGCCACTGCACATCGAGACCGGCCGAGACGAACGTGGGAGCCAGATCCCAACCGTCACCGATGCCCTTGTCCTCGAACCATTCTCCGAGTTCGTCCTCGCGGTCCGACGCCTCCATCGCGGTGAGCTTCGGAGCCTTGGCCACCAGCTCAACGGCCTCGTTCTGCAGTCCGACCAGATGCGCCATGCTGCCGCGATCGAGAGTGCCGCCGGCGATCATCGCCAACTTCTGCCGCATGTGCGCCACCCGATTCCGCAATGCCGACGTCGCCCGCACCGCAGCCGCCGCCGGATTGTTCAGCTCGTGCGTCAACCCGGCCGACAGAGAACCCAACGCCAGCAGGCGTTCTCGCTGCTCCACTATCTGCTTGGTGTTCTGATTGCCGAAGAACAGACCCTCGAGCAGGTGCAGCGCCATCGGGAACCACTCCCGCACGATGGACGCGAAGCACTCGGCGTCGAGCACGAAGAACCGGGAGCGCTCGGTCACCCGCATCGAACCCTGGTACGTCTGCGGTACCCGATCACCCAGGTACGCCTGCCACGCACCCGCGTACACCCCGCGCTGCGAGGTCCGGTTGACCACCAGATCCTCCCCGCCCGAGAGCTTCGAGAGCACCACGGCTCCGTCCATCAGAACGTAGAAGCACGTCGCCGGATCACCCTCCGCATACACCGGCCCGGGCTCGATCGTTTCGATACGTCCGTCCCGGCACAACTCCGCCAACTGCGAGTCGGTGAGCTGCTCGAACAGGAACAGCGTCCGCAACTCCTCCGGATCACATGCGGGCCCACTCTGCGTCTGCTCGCTCACGGGTTCGCCAGATATCTGTGCACCAACATCACGGCCATCGCTCCCTCTCCCACTGCCGACGCGACGCGTTTCGCCGAGTCGGATCGCACGTCACCGGCCGCGAACACGCCGGGCACACTCGTCTCGAGATGGTGTGGCAGACGATCTCGGGTCCACCCGGCAGGCCCACGTCCGTCGACGACGAGATCCGGCCCGGTGACCACGAATCCATGGTCGTCCCTCACGAGCACCCCGTCGAGCCACTCGGTGCGCGGTGCCGCACCGATGAACAGGAACAGATACTGCGCGTCGACGGTCGAGGTCTCGTCGGTTGCCCGGTTGCGCAGCGTGATCGACTCGAGGTGACCGTCGCCCGACACGCCCACGACCTCGGTGCACGGCCTGACGCTGATCTTCGGATTCTCTTCGATCTGTTTGATGAGGTAGTACGACATCGACGCTTCGAGGGAAGACGCCCGAATCAGAATGGTCACCGACTTGGCCCCGCGCGAGAGGTACACCGCCGCCTGACCCGCCGAGTTCGCGCCGCCCACGATGTAGACGTCCTGCTCGGCACACCGCGCCGCCTCGGTCATCGCCGATCCGTAGAACACGCCTCGGCCGGTGAAGTCGTCGATTCCGGGTGCGTCCAGCCGACGATAGGCAACACCGGTGGACAGGATGATCGTCTGCGCACTGATGCTGCGGCCGTCTGCGAACCGCACGGTTCGCGCGGCACCGTTGGTTTCCAGGCCGACGACATCCTGGGTGGTGACCACCTCGGCACCGAACTTCAACGCCTGCCGCCGTGCCCGCTCGGCTAGCTGCGCACCCGACACCCCGTCGGGAAAGCCCAGGTAGTTTTCGATGCGTGAACTCTGACCGGCCTGGCCGCCGGTTGCGGTCCGTTCGATCAGGGTCGTCCGCAGGCCCTCCGACGCACCGTAGAGCGCAGCTCCGAGTCCCGCCGGTCCGCCGCCGATGACCACCAGGTCGTAGAACTCCTCCGACGGTGACACCGTCAACCCGAGCCGGTCGCCGAGTTCGGCGTCGGACGGCTCGATCAACGCATCGCCCTCGGTGGTGATGACCACCGGCAAGCGGCTTCCGTCCACACCCGCGGCGGCCAGCAACCGCGCACCCTCGGACTCGTCGGACATGTACCAGCGATACGGCAGCTGATTGCGAGCGAGGAACTCGCGGATCTCCGACGAGCGCGCGGACCAACGATGGCCGATGATCTTGGTGTCCTCGACGGCCCGGTGGTCGTACGCACACCAGGCCTCGAGCTGGGCGTCGAGCACGGGGTAGAGCTTTTCCTCGGGTGGATCCCACGGCTTGAGCAGGTAGTAGTCGAGATCGATGACGTTGATCGCGTCGATCGCAGCGTCGGTGTCCGCGTAGGCGGTGAGGAGGATGCGACGGGCCGTCGGAAAAATGTCCATGGCCTGCTCGAGAAATTCCATGCCACTCATCTGCGGCATGCGGTAATCCGCCAACAGAATGGCGACCGGGGTGCCGCGCAACGCGAGTTCCTTCAGCGCGTCGAGCGCCCCGGCACCGGACTCCGCGCGCACGATGCGGTATTGCTCCCCGTAGCGACGACGCAGATCGCGGGCGACCGACCTCGACACTCCGGGATCGTCGTCGACGCTGAGAATGACCGGTTTCATGACCCTCCAGGACTGGTGCTCGTCAACCTCATGAGCATGCCATCACCTGGCCGAGGATGGGAGTCGACCGGTGGCCTGAGCCTGGGAACAGCAGGGTCAGATTCGGCCGCGTCGAATCAGATCGAGTTCCTGCGGGGTGAGGAGTCGCTCGAGCTTCTCGGCGGGCCACGTACGCGGGCTACCGCTCATCCTCGCGGTTTTCAGCAGAGGGAGATCACTGCTGGTACGACGCATTATCGACTGTAATTTCACGGTGGATCACTCCGAACAATTTCTTCGTTGGTCCCGACACTCCGCTTGCTACATCGATCAGTGTCCGCCCGGTGTTAACGCCTCGGTGGGATCTCGTGCGGCGTTTCGCCGGGGTAACGCAGTTTCCACCCGCCCTGGCCGGGGTAAACCTTTCTTCAAATCTACTGATCGGGGAACGTTCGTGAACACGTCGGGAAAATCTGTTGCCAACACCGTCCAGGACAACGGCGCATTCGAGAAAGCGGCGCGCGCCGGTCACTTCGTCAGCGGAGTACTGCACATCCTCATCGGATACATCGCGATCCGCCTGGCGTTCGGCCAGGCCGGCAACGCAGACCAGTCCGGTGCACTCGCCGAATTGGCCGAGAAGCCCGGCGGAAAGATCGCGCTCTGGGTCGCAGTGGTCGCATTCGTAGCGCTGGCCCTGTGGCGAATCGTCGAAGCGATCGTCGGCAAGAAGTCCGACGCCGACGAAGGAAGTGCGCTGGATCGCCTCAAAGCAGCCGCGCTGGCCGTCGTCTACATCGCGTTCGCCTTCTCGACCTTCGGTTTCGCGACCGGCTCGGGCAAATCCAGTGGGCAGCAGAACGCCGGCTGGTCCGCGCGACTGATGGAATCCGGCGGCGGCAAGCTCGTGCTCATCGCCATCGCGCTGGTGGTCATCGGAGTCGGTGGATACCACGTCTACAAGGGCCTTTCGAAGAACTTCCTCGACGATCTCGAAGGGCACCAGAGCGGGGCCGTCGTCAAACTCGGCATCGCCGGATACGCCGCCAAGGGCACTGCCCTCGTCGGAGCCGGACTCCTCGTCGTGGTGGCAGTTCTGCAATCCGATCCGTCGAAGGCCACCGGCATCGACGGTGCCCTCAAGACCCTCGGCTCACAGCCCTACGGACAGGTTCTGCTGATCCTCGCCGGAGTGGGCATCGCGCTCTACGGGCTCTATGCCTTCGTCTTGGCTCGCTTCGCTCGCATGTGAGCGGGAGTGGAGCCTGCGGAACGACCCAGTTGGGCGGGAGTGGAGCCTGCGGAACGACCCAGGTGCGCGGGATTCGTAGTGGGCTACGAAGTTCCACTCACCTACCTGGCCAACTGTGTCCGTTGACACATATGATGCGCACGATTGAGTGTGACAGTCAGTTGCAGCTATCCCCACTACCTGGAGGCCCACGTTGAGCAAGACTCTCGAAGCCACGATCGACATCGCCGCGAGCCCGGAGACCGTCTGGTCGATCGTCTCGGACCTACAGCGCATGGGCGAGTGGAGCCCGCAGTGCAAGAAGATGAAGGTCTTCGGCGGGCCGGTCGGCAAAGGCACCAAGACGCTCAACATCAACCGCAAGGGCCTGCTCGTCTGGCCGACCACGGCCAAGGTCGTCACCTTCGAGCCCAACCGCGAACTCGCGTTCCGCGTCGTCGAGAACAAGACGATCTGGTCCTACACCCTCACTCCAACCGCCACCGGAACGACCGTGGTCGAGAAGCGGGAAGCGCCCACCGGCACGACCGCCGTGTCGTCGTTGCTGGTCAAGCGCATCCTCGGGGGAATCGACGAGTTCGACGTCGAACTGGTCGACGGCATGAACAAGACTCTCCTTCGTATCAAGACCGAGAGCGAAAAGTCGAGCAAGAAATAACTTTTCTCAGGAATGTTTCAGGTTCGTTTCCCAGGGGCATCCGATTGATCGAACAGACCCGTTCATCAAATACGGAAAGAGGGGGCACACATGACACCCACACTCGGCTGGATTGCCTGGATCATCATCGGCGGACTCGCTGGCTGGATCGGCAGCAAGATCATGAAGACCGACGCTCAGATGGGCATCATCCTGAACATCGTCGTCGGCATCATCGGCGGCCTGCTCGGCGGATTCCTGCTCAGCGCAGTCGGCGTAGACGTTGCGGGCGGAGGCCTGATCTTCAGCTTCATCACCTGCCTGATCGGTGCCTGCATCCTGCTGTTCCTGGTCAAGCTCGTGACGGGCCGCAGCCGCGTCTGATTTCACTCGCACCTCTCGACTGCCGGGGCCCTCACGTACGCTGTGATGGCCTCGGCAGTCGTGCGTTCACACCTCGATTGCTCACAGCACCACGACTTGCCGACACCTGTCCGACGAAAAGTTAGAGGAGACCGTGGCACGCCGTCCCGCCCCGATAGGTCAACCGCCCCGCACCGGAGTGGCTCACATCGTCGACTTGGTTCGTGAAACGGTTCCACCGCTACACCCCGCAGGCCTGCCGTTCGTCGGCGGTCCGCTCGCCGTCGCAGTTCTCGGCCGCCGTTCCAAGTGGGTCCGAAACGCCGGGCTCGTCGCCGCCGGAGCCTGCGCCACCTTCTTCCGCCACCCGTCACGGGTGCCGCCGAATCGTCCCGGCGTCGTCGTCGCTCCCGCCGACGGTCTGGTCACGCTCGTCGACACCGCCGTCCCGCCTGCCGAGCTCGATCTGGGCTCACAGCCGGTTCCGCGCGTGAGCATCTTCCTCTCGGTTCTCGATGTCCACGTGCAGCGCGTTCCCGTTGCCGGTCGAGTGGTCGAGGTCGTGCACCGCCGTGGCCAGTTCAAATCCGCCGACCTGGCCGAGGCCAGCGAGGTCAACGAACGCAACAGCATGCACATCAGGACCGACTCAGGTCACGACGTCGCCGTCGTGCAGATCGCCGGTCTCATCGCGCGACGCATCATCAACAACGCCAAAGTGGGCGACACACTGTCGATCGGCGACACGTACGGCCTGATCCGTTTCGGTTCCCGCGTCGACACCTACTTCCCCGCGGGCACCACACTGCTGGTCGAACGCGGCCAACGCGCGGTCGGTGCCGAAACAGTGCTCGCCGAGCTCCCGCAGTAGAAACCGACATGATCACCAGACGCGCCAAGCCGCCTGCTGCCATCCGTCTGCTCCCGTCCGTCGTCACGATTCTCGCGCTGTGCTCCGGCCTGTCCGCGGTCAAGTTCGCCCTCGACGGCCAGCTCGGCACCGCGCTCGCCATGATCGGTGCCGCGGCGATCCTCGACGCGTTGGACGGTCGCATCGCCCGATTGCTCGACGCCACCAGCAAGATCGGTGCCGAACTGGACTCGCTGTCCGACGCCATCTCGTTCGGCGTCGCGCCGGCGCTGGTGCTCTACGTGACTCTGCTCGAGGGCAGCAGCGGCGGCTGGATCGTGGCGCTGGTCTACGCCGTGAGCATCGTGCTCCGCCTCGCGCGCTTCAACACTCTGCTCGACGAGGACGACACACCCGCATACGCCCGCGAGTTCTTCACCGGTGTTCCCGCCCCCGCCGGAGCGCTCATCGCCATGGCACCGATCGCGGGCTTCGAGCAATTCGGCGACGGCTGGTGGGCCTCGTTCTACGTCGTCGCCGGATGGGCGATCCTCACCGCCGGTCTGATCGTCAGCCGCATCCCCACGTTGGCGCTCAAGACCGTCTCGGTGCCGCCGCGGCTGGCCGCGATCCTGCTGGTACTCGTCGCGCTGCTCGCCGCCGCGCTCATCACCTTCCCGCTGATTCTGCTGATGGGCTTGGTGCTGGCCTACCTGGTGCACATCCCGTTCGCGGTGCGCTCGCAGCGTTGGACGGCCGCGCGCCCGTACACCTGGGACGCCAAGCCGGCCGAGCGCCGCGCCGAGCGCCGCGCCATCCGACGCGCTCCGGGTAACAATCGCCGGTCGCAGGCTCGTCTGGGACTGCGTCGACCTCGCAGTTAGTGTCTCGCCGCTACTGTTGACCGTGTGACCGAATCTCGCTCGACGACGCCTGAGCTCGTTCTCACCGCCCGCCTCAACACCTCGGCCGCCGATGCCCGACGCGGCGTCGTGCGCCTGCATCCGGAAGTTCTCGCGGCCCTGGGCCTGCGGGAGTGGGATGCTGTGTCGCTCATCGGTTCTCGTCGCACGGCCGCCGTCGTCGCCGTGGCTCCCGAAGGGTCACCTCAGGGCACCGCATTGCTGGACGACGTGACTCTGTCCAACACCGGCCTTCGCGAAAATGCTTCTGTCGCAGTCGGACCCGTCACCGTCTACGGAGCCAGAGCCGTCACGGTGACGGGCTCCGCACTCGCAACCGGTTCCATCTCCGATGCCACCCTGCGCCAAGCGTTGCTCGGCAAGGTACTGACGGTGGGCGACACGGTTTCACTTCTCCCCCGCGATCTCGGACCCGGCACCTCGACCACATCGGCGACGCAGGCGCTGTCGAGGACATTCGGGGTTGCCTGGACCACCGAGCTGTTGACCGTCTCGGCCGTCGACCCGTCGGGTGGGCCGGTGAGCGTGCAGCCCAATTCGGCGGTCGGGTGGGGCTCCGGCACCGTCACCGCTGCACAGCCGCCGGCCGCGTCGATTCCCGCGCCGAAGACCGCGGCACCGCCGGTGAGCGTGGCGGATCTGGTGGGAGTGAGTGCCCAACAGTCCAAGCTCACCGAGTGGCTGAGGCTCGCGCTGGACGAGTCGGAGTTGTTGGCAACGCTGGGCGCGTCGCCGCATCTGGGTGTGCTGATCACCGGACCCGGCGGGGTGGGCAAGGCGACGTTGGCGCGCGCGGTCATCGGCGAACGCGCATGCGTCGTGCTGGACGGACCGTCGATCGGTGCGCTCGAGGCCTCGGCCCGGGTCGATCGGGTCACCGCAGCAGTGGACGAACTCGCGGGCTCCGGAGTTCTGTTGATCACCGATGTCGACGCATTGCTGCCGTCCGACCCCGAACCGGCATCGACATTCGTGCTCGATGTGCTGCGCCGGGCCGTCGACACTGCAGGCCTCGCGCTGATCGCGACGACGGCGCATCCGGAGGCCACCGATCCCAGACTGCGCGGTCAGGACCTGTGCGATCGTGAGCTCACCCTCACCTTGCCCGACGCGGCGGGCCGCAAGGGACTGCTCGAGCATCTACTCCGCAAGGTTCCGCAGGGCGACGTCGATCTGGGCGAGATAGCTTCACGGACACCGGGTTTCGTGGTTGCAGACCTGGCCGCACTGACGCGGGAGGCGGCGCTGCGAGCGGCGGCTCGCGCATCGAACGATTCGGCCGCGGCCTCGTTGACACAGGACGATCTGGTGGGCGCTCTTCAGGTGATCCGCCCACTGTCGCGTTCGGGAAGCGAAGAACTGGCCATCGGCAGTCTCACGCTCGACGACGTCGGCGACATGGTCGAGACCAAGCAGGCGCTCACCGAGGCGGTGCTGTGGCCGCTACGTCACCCGGATTCGTTCGCGCGCTTGGGAATCGAGCCGCCGCGCGGTGTGCTGCTCTACGGTCCGCCCGGCTGTGGCAAGACGTTCCTCGTGCGGGCACTGGCCAGTTCCGGGCAGCTCAGCGTGCACTCGGTCAAGGGTGCCGAGCTGATGGACAAGTGGGTCGGATCCTCGGAAAAGGCTGTCCGAGAACTCTTTCAGCGCGCCCGCGATTCCGCTCCCTCACTGATTTTCCTGGACGAGGTGGATGCGCTCGTGCCCCGACGCGGCCAGAGTTCGGATTCCGGCGTCGGCGATCGGGTCGTCGCGGCGCTGCTGACCGAGCTCGACGGCGTCGAACCGTTGCGCGATGTCGTCGTACTCGGGGCAACCAATCGACCCGATCTGATCGATCCTGCACTGTTGCGCCCCGGCCGCCTCGAGCGCCTGGTGTTCGTGCCGCCGCCGGATTCCGATGCCCGCGTGGACATCCTGAAGGCGTCGGGCAAATCCATCCCGCTCGCCGAGGACGTGGATCTGGAGTCGCTGGCGCGCGATCTCGACGGGTACTCCGCGGCCGATTGCGCCGCGTTGCTTCGCGAGGCCGCGCTGACGGCGATGCGGCGGTCTATGGATGCCGCCGACGTCACCGCCGCCGATGTCGCCGCCGCTCGGGCGACGGTGAAGCCGTCACTCGATCCCGAGCAGGTGGCGCATCTGCGGGCCTACGGGTCGTGAGCGGAAATTCGTAGCAGGCTACGAATTTCCATGCACGTGCGGCGAAGCCGCTCTCACTTCCAGCGGGCGAGGACTTCCTCGGCGCGCTTGGCGAGTGTCATCTGGAAGATCGGGCCGAAGCTGATGCGACCGACGCCGAGGGAGGCGAAGTGCGAGAGGTCGCCCTCGGCCGGGTTGGCGATCGCGTTGATCGGCAGGGGCAGTTCTTCGGCGAGGCGCTTGTAATCGGCGTCATTGTGGAATCCGACGGGGTAGAGCGAGTCGGCTCCGGCTGCGGCGCACAGCTTCAGGCGTGCGATGGCGCGCTCGACGCGGTCGCTCTCGTCGCCGATCGCCTTGACGAACAGGTCGGTGCGGGCGTTGATGACGACGTGGACGTCGGTGGCGTCGGACGCTGCGCGCAGTGCTCCGACGAAGTCTGCATGTTCCTGTGCTTCGCGGAGGCGTCCGCCTTCGCTGTGCACGGTGTCCTCGATGTTGAGGCCGACGGCTCCGACGGAGATGAGGCCGTCGATCAGTCGCTTGGGGTCCTCGCCGTACCCGGCTTCGATGTCGACCGACAGCGGCACGTCGACGGCTGCGGAGATCTGCGAGATTCGGGCGAGCAGTTCGTCGAAGGTCATGCCTTCGTTGTCGGGCTTGCCGATGGAGTCGGCGACGGGGTGGCTTCCGACGGTCAGCGCGGTGAAGCCCGCGGACACGGCCAGGTTGGCGGACCAGGCGTCCCATACGGTCGGCAACACGACCGGGTTGCCCGGCTTGTGCAGCTCGAGCAGGGCGGTGGCTTTCTGGGACAGGTTCGTCATGGAGGCTCCTTCACGGTGGCTGTGGAGAACGTACGTTCTCTCACGGACCAACATACCTGCTTCAGTCGATCAAATCGAGTGCTTTCATCCGGTCGAACACCATCAGCGACCCCGGAGCGACGTCGGGCATCGCGGCGTACTCGTCGCGGGTGAAGTACCGGATCTCGGCGATTTCGCTGGTCGGCGACGGTTCCTCGGACAGATCCGCCACAAAACACGTGATCTCGAGCGGTGTACCGGGCGGGTGCCCCCAGGCCTCGCACTCGAACACTCCGAGGAGTCGGGCACCGACCACCGCCGAGTCCAGCTCCTCCCTGATCTCCCGATGCAATGCCTGCTCTGCAGTCTCACCTGGGTCGATCTTGCCGCCCGCCATGTAGAACGCGGATTTGCCGACCGATCGCGTCTGGATCATCCGACGATCGCGGACGTAGGCCAACCCGGCAGTACGAATGAGCTTCGGATGGTTCACCGACGCACTCCCCTCCACTTGTGACACGTCCGTTCTGTACCGCATGGGACGCTGTCGACCACGCAAAGTAGGATGAACAGGTGTTCTGACGTGCTGCCATTCGGGAGCCGTTCAGTTATTTCACAAAGACTCACTTCGAATTTCACCCAGATTGCCAGACCCTACTCATCGCCGCCCTACGACCACCGCGCCGGCCTCACCGCCGATGCGACCGAGACGACGGAGTGATTTTTGCTCGCTATTCTTCTTGCGCATGCCGCGGCTGCGCTACTTGCGCCGCTTCTCGTTCGGTGGTGGGGTCGTACTGCGTTCTTCCCGCTTGCTCTCGTTCCCCTCCTGAGCCTGGGCTGGGTGTTCGGCAACTGGAACACCGAGCAGAAACTGAGCATCGAATGGGTCCCCGGCCTGTCGATGAACATCGACATGCGGTTCGACTCTCTCGCCGCCATCATGTCGCTGCTGGTCCTCGGCATCGGCGCACTGATCCTGCTGTACTGCGCACGCTACTTCGAGGACGACGAGCCACGGCTCGGCCTGTTCGCCGCCGAAATGGTCGCGTTCTCCGGGGCGATGTTCGGGCTGATCACCAGCGACAACATGCTGGTGCTCTACATCTTCTGGGAAATCACGACTGTCCTGTCGTTCCTGCTCGTCGGCCACTACGCCGAGCGAGCCTCGAGCAGACGCGCAGCCACCCAGGCACTGCTCGTCACCACCGCGGGCGGCCTGGCGATGCTGGTCGGCATCATCATCCTCGGCCAGGTGTCCGGCACCTACAACCTCTCCGAGCTGGTCGCGAACGCGCCGGGCGGCTGGTTGCCCGGTGTCGCGATCGTGCTGGTTCTGATAGGCGCACTGAGCAAGTCGGCCATCGTGCCACTTCACTTCTGGCTCCCCGGAGCCATGGCCGCGCCGACGCCGGTCAGCGGTTACCTGCACGCCGCGGCGATGGTGAAGGCCGGCATCTACCTGGTGGCTCGGCTGGCACCGGGATTCGCCGACTCCGGTCCGTGGCGCGCCACCGTGATCACCCTGGGATTGCTGTCGATGATCCTGGCCGGCTGGCGAGCCCTGCGCGCGTTCGACCTCAAGCTGATCCTCGCCTTCGGCACCGTCAGCCAGCTCGGGTTCCTGATGGTCTTGGTCGGCATCGGCTCGGAGAAGGCGATGCTCGCCGGCCTGACGATGGTGATCGCGCACGCGATGTTCAAAGCGACCCTGTTCATGGTGGTCGGCATCATCGATCACACCACCGGCACCCGCGACATCCGCAAGCTCGCCCACCTGGGCAAGAAGGCTCCCTGGCTCGCCGCGATAGCGGCGCTGGCCGCGGCCAGCATGGCCGGGCTTCCACCGATGCTCGGGTTCGTCGGCAAGGAGACGGCGTTGTCGGCCGTGATCAGCACGCCGACGCTCGATCCCACGGTCGCGGCCGTCGTCGTCGCAGGCCTGGTGATCGGCTCGATCCTCACGGTCACCTACAGCATCCGGTTCGTCTGGGGCGCGTTCGCGCGCAAGCAGCTCAAGCGGGCGAGTCCGTCGGTCAAGGCGATGCACGCGCCGTCCGCACTGTTCCTGGCCGCACCCGCATTCCTGGCGGTGCTCGGTCTGGTCGCAGGGTTCGGATCCTCGGTCGTCGACCACATCGTCAGCCCGTACGCACGAACCTTGCCGTCGTACGGCCAGGAGCCGTACCACCTGGCCCTGTGGCACGGGTTCAATCTGCCGCTCGCGCTGACGGTCGTCGTCGTCACCGGCGGTGTCGGGTTGTTCATCGCTCATCGGGTCGTCAACCGGCTCAAGTTCGAGCACCCACCGCTCGGTAATGCCGACCGCATCTACGACAACGTCCTCAAGTTCATGGACACCCTGTCCATCCGGCTCACCGGCACCACACAGCGCGGTTCGCTCCCCCTCACCCAGGGCACCATCCTGCTGACATTGGTACTGCTACCGATGATCGTGTTGCTCGTCGGCCAGGATTCCGGCCTGGACTACACGCTGTGGAACACCCCGTTGCAGCTGGTCATCGGGGTGATCATGATCGCGGGCGGTCTCGGAGCCACGGTGATGCGCAACCGTCTGGCCAGCGTTATCCTCGTCGGTCTCACCGGCTACGGCTGCGGCGTCATCTTCGCCATCCACGGAGCACCGGACCTGGCCCTGACTCAGTTCCTCGTCGAAACTCTGACCCTCGTGGTCTTCGTGCTGGTGTTGCGCAAGCTCCCGGCCGAGGTCGACGACCGTGGCTCGACCGGCTCTCGCGGACCCCGTGCCGTGCTGGCCGTCGCCGTCGGCGCGACCGTCAGTGTGCTGGGCGCATTCGCGATGAACGCCCGCAACACGGCCCCGGTGTCATTGCTACTGCCGGACGCCGCGTACGAACTCGGCGACGGCAAGAACGTCATCAACGTGATCCTCGTGGACATCCGCGCCTGGGACACCCTCGGCGAGATCTGCGTGCTGCTCGTCGCGGCAACGGGCGTGGCCAGCCTGGTCTTCCGCAACCGCCGGTTCGGCAGCGCTCCGCGGGTGTCCGACGCCCCCGCATCGTCCTCGGATGGGAATTCAGCTGCGGAGACGACGTGGCTGCTCGGCGGCGATCTGATCGATCCGAGACATCGCTCGTTGATTCTCGAGGTCACGACGCGGTTGATCTTCCCGACGATCATGGTGCTCTCGATCTACTTCTTCTTCTCCGGCCACAACGCTCCGGGTGGCGGTTTCGCCGGTGGCCTCACTGCCGGATTGGCGCTGGTGCTGCGGTACCTCGCAGGTGGGCGCTACGAGCTCGGCGAGGCGGTGCCGATCGATGCCGGGAAGATCCTCGGTCTCGGGTTGATCTTCGCGGCCGGTACGGCGGTGGCGTCGATGTTCCTCGGTGCCCCGGCGTTGTCCTCGGCGACATTGGAGATGACGTTGCCGATCCTCGGTGACATCAAGTTGGTCACCGCGCTGTTCTTCGACCTCGGTGTGTATCTCATCGTGGTCGGGTTGGTACTCGACGTGCTCCGTAGTCTCGGTGCCCGTCTCGACGCTCAGGTGGAAATGCAGAGCCAAGGCCGAGTGAGCGCCCCATGACCGCAGATCTCGGAATGCTGATCATCACCGGCGTCCTCGTCGCATCGGGCGTGTACCTGCTGCTCGAACGCAGTATCACCAAGATGCTGCTCGGACTGCTGTTGTTCGGTAACGGCGTCAATCTGCTGTTGCTCACCGTTGGCGGGCCTGCAGGGGCACCACCCATCGTGGGCCGCGACAACGCCGTCAACCAGGAGATGGCCGATCCTCTGGCCCAGGCGGTGATCCTGACGGCAATCGTCATCACGATGGGAATCGCGGCGTTCGTCCTGGCGCTGGCCTATCGGTCGTTCACCCTCAACACCAAGGACGACGTCGAGAACGACCCCGAGGACACCAAGGTCTCCCAGCGCCGGTCGATGGCCGAGGCACCCGACCGCGACCGCTCCGACGACCCGGTGACGGGCGAGCCCAGCTTCGGCGGCGACGCGTTCGACTCGAAGGGCAACCCGATTCCGATCGAACAACTCCTCAATCGCGAGGACCTCGAATGCTACGAGGATCTGCACGACGGTGACTTCGACAACGACGACGACGATCCGCAGGTGCGCGGGCTCGACGGCATCGACACCGCCGAGAAGGACGACAGCAGGCCCGAGAAGAAGGGAGACGACCAGTGACGATCTCCCCAGGAGTGATCGACGTTCTGACTCCGCTGCCGGTGCTGATTCCGATGCTTGCGGCGGCCCTGACGTTGGTCCTCGGCCGCAAGCCCCGCGCGCAGCGTTTCATCACCATCGTCGCGCTGACCGCTGTGGTCGCGATCTCGTCGGTGATGCTCTACCTCGCCGATCGCGACGGCACCAGCGCCCTGCAGGTCGGCGGTTGGGACTCCCCTCTCGGCATCTCCCTCGTGGTGGACCGCCTGTCGGCGATGATGCTCGTCGTCTCGTCGATCGTGTTGCTCGCCGTCATGGTCTACTCGATCGGCCAGGGCATCCGCGACGGCAGCGAGAACCAGCCCGTCTCGATCTTCCTGCCGACCTATCTCGCGTTGACCGCAGGTGTCTGCAACGCGTTCCTCGCAGGGGACCTGTTCAATCTGTTCGTCGGCTTCGAGGTGCTGCTCGCGGCGTCGTTCGTGCTGCTGACACTCGGCGCGAGTGCGGACCGCGTGCGCGCGGGCGTGTCGTACGTGATGGTGTCGATGGTGTCCTCGCTGATCTTCCTGATCGGCATCGCGCTGGTCTACGGCGCAACCGGGACGCTGAACCTGGCCCACATCGCGGTACGGATGGACGACATCAACCCCGGAACCAGAACTGCGATCTTCGCGGTCCTGCTGGTGGCGTTCGGCATCAAGGCCGCGGTGTTCCCACTTTCGACGTGGCTGCCCGACTCGTACCCCACTGCCCCGGCACCGGTCACCGCCGTGTTCGCAGGCCTGCTGACGAAAGTCGGTGTGTACGCGATCATCCGCGCGCACACCCTGCTGTTCCCCGACGGCTCGCTCGACAACGTACTGATGGTCTGTGGCCTCCTGACGATGCTCGTCGGCATCCTCGGCTCCATCGCACAGAGCGACATCAAGCGATTGTTGTCGTTCACCCTCGTCAGCCACATCGGCTACATGATCTTCGGCGTCGCGCTGTCGACGCAATCGGGACTGTCCGGCTCGATCTACTACGTCGCCCACCACATTCTGGTGCAGACGACACTGTTCCTCGTCGTCGGCCTCATCGAGCGTCAGGCCGGTTCGTCGTCGCTTCGACGCCTCGGCGGTCTGGCTGCGGCCAGCCCGGTTCTGGCGATCGTGTTCCTGGTGCCGGCCCTCAATCTCGGTGGCATTCCGCCGTTCTCGGGCTTCATCGGTAAGGTCGCACTGCTTCAGGCCGGTAGCGAGCAGGGCAGCGTGTTGGCCTGGCTGCTCGTCGCAGGCGGAACGGTCACCAGCTTGCTGACGCTGTACGTCGTCGCCCGTGTCTGGACGAAAGCGTTCTGGCGGGCCCGCGCCGATGCCCCCGAGGGCGATCTGGCGGACAACAGCCCGTCCGCTCTGCTCGACGACTCGTCGGACATTCAGTTCGGTGACCGCGAGGATGTGGGCCGGATGCCCGCCTTCATGTTGATCCCGACCATCGGGCTCGTTGCCGTCGGCTTGGCCATGACGGTGTTCGCCGGCCCCATCATCGACATCAGCGACCGCGCTGCGGCAGACCTTCGCGATCGCTCGGTGTACATCGATGCGGTACGCGGAGCGGAATTCGTCGGCGATCAGGTCTACGAGCAGTCGCGCACGAACGAGGAGGGCACCCGATGAAGATGAACCGCTCCGTTCTGCTGCGCCTGTGGACGCTGGCATGGCTGACGGCAATCTGGGTACTGCTGTGGGGCAACGTCTCTGCGGCGAACATCCTCGGCGGCATCGCGGTGGGGCTGCTGATCATGGTGCTGCTGCCGTTGCCTCGCGTACCGGTCGAGGGCCGCATTCATGTGTTCTCCCTCGTCAAGCTCGCAGCCGTATTCCTTTACTACGCAATCGAATCCAGCGTCAGCGTGGCGTGGTTGGCGATCCGCCCGAAGGCCCCACCGGTCACCGGAGTGCTGCGCTGCCGCATCGCGATCAAGTCCGATCTGGTGCTGACGCTGTTCGTCGACGCGATGAACCTCGTGCCCGGCACCATGGTGCTCGAGATCGACCGGACCAGACGCCTGCTGTACGTGCACGTACTGGACATGGGCACTCAGAAGGCCGTCGACGGCTTCTACGCCTACGTCCGAAACCTGGAGAAACTCTTCATCGCGGCATTCGAGCGAGATTCGGACTGGAAGCCAAGCCCCCTGCACTACCAGGAGTACGAGCAGTATCACGGGGTGCTCGGCGACGATCCGGCCGCACAGGATCTCGACGCCCCTCGGGACGACAAGAAGACCGACGACAAGAGGAAGGGGGACTGGTCGTGACCGTTGTCCTGGCGATAGCCGGAGCCCTCCTGATCGGTGCCGCGATCCTCACCGCGTACCGACTGCTCGACGGCCCCAGCACGCTGGACCGTCTCGTCGCCATGGACACGATCCTCGCGGTCTCGATGTGCGGGCTCGGGGTGTGGGCCGTATACAGCCGCGACACCACGCTGGTTCCGGCGATCGTCGCGTTGTCGCTGGTCAGTTTCGTCGGATCGGTCAGCATCGCACGATTCAGAGTGAGGGACGAATGAGCACCGTAGCCCAGGTCATCGCCTCCGTCTTCATCCTGTTGGGGGCGTTGCTGGCCTTCACGGCCGCCGTCGGCATCGTGCGCTTCCCCGATACCCTGTCGCGGATGCACGCGGCCACCAAGCCACAGGTGGTCGGCTTGATCATGGTTCTGATCGGAGCCGTCATCAGCCTTCGCGGCAACGTCGACATCTGGATGCTCGTGCTGGTGGGTATCTTCACCCTGGTGACCGCCCCGGTGATCGCGCACACCGTCGGCCGCGTCGCCTACCGGGAACAGCGCGGCCGCGACGGACTGCTGATCGTCAACGAGATGGAACCGAACGAATCGGATCAGTAGGGCGACCGGATCAGGATCGGAGGTCGGTGACCAACGATTCCACGACCGCTCGCAGATCGCCGTTGGATTTCGCGGCCACCGCCCGCTGGCGCTGGTACGACGCCCCCAGCCGCGGGATGTCGGCCACCGCTGCCAACTCGTCGACGCAATTCAGTCGCACCGCCGTCGGCGTCAGCTTCTCGAGCAGGTCGTTCAGATCGTCGGTGACCAGACGTTCGTTGCTGTCGGAGTCGAGAATGATCTCGGCATCGAGGCCGTACCGAGCGGCCCGCCACTTGTTCTCCTGGACGTGCCACGGCGGTATCGACGGCAGGGTCTCCCCCGCTTCGAGACGTTCGTCGAGATGGACGATGAGGCAGTGTGTCAACGCGACGAGAGCCGCGAGCTCCCGCTTGGTCGACGCCCCGTCGCACACCCGGACCTCGATCGTTCCCCACTTGGGGGCGGGCCTGATGTCCCAGTGCATGCCGCCGAGTTGTTCGATGACACCGGTCTTGAGCTGATCGCGAACAAATCCCTCGAACTGGGACCAATCCTCGAACTGGAACGGCAGACCGGCCGTCGGCAGTTGCTGGAACATCAGCGCGCGGTTGCTGGCGTAGCCGGTGTCGTTGCCCGCCCAGATCGGTGAGGACGCCGACAGCGCCAGCAGGTGCGGGTACTGCAGCAGCAGTGAGTTGAGAATGGGAAAGACCTTGTCGGGAGACGACACTCCCACGTGCACGTGTACACCCCAGATCAGCATCTGCCGACCCCACCACTGGGTCCGAGCGATCAACTCGTCGTAGCTCGGGGAACTGGTGAGCTGCTGAGTGGACCACTCGGCGAACGGATGGGTGCCCGCCGAGAACAGATCGATCCCCAACGGATCCGCGGCGCGGCGCACCAGGTCCAGAGAGCCACCGAGATCGTCCATCGCTTCCCCGACGTTCTCGCACACTCCGGTGACGAGTTCGACGGTGTTGCGCAACAGTTCCTTCGTCACCCGCGGGGTGTCCCCGGCCAGATCGCGAACGCCGTCCATGACCGCCTCGGCGGAGTTGACCAGGTCTCGCGTGTTCTTGTCGACCAGCGCGATCTCCCACTCGACGCCGAGCGTCGGGCGCGGTGAACTCGCGAAGTCGATCCGGGGAGCGCTCAAACTACTGCAGTACCGCGCATGCCACCCGACCGCCGGCATCGCCGGTCATCAGGGTCGTCATGTCCGGCACAGCGGCACCGTCGGGCAGCGTGTATCGCGGCGGGATGTTGGCGAAGTTGTCGGCACCCTCGTGCACCATCACCGCGGTTCCGGCACCGTCGGCACGCAGATCGTCGAGTGTGATCGCATCGGTGGTGGTGGTGAGCATCCCGGTGCCGTCCTCGCCGACCTGGATGGACGCCAGATCGCCGCTGGCGGGATATTCGGTGCGGCCGTCGACCTGCAGGTGACCGCCTGCGGACAGGAAGTTGCCCGGCTCCCCGCCGGTGGGCGCCACGGAGTTGGGCTCGCAGGCGGCAACGCTGTGGACGTGGAAGCCGTGAAATCCGGGGGTCAGACCCTCGACCTCGGCGGTGACCGTGAGCTTTTCGCCCTCGGACGCGAACGTGACCGTGCCCACCTCGGCACCGGCAGCGTTGCGCAGGGTGCCCTCGATGGTCTCGCCGGAGCCGGACTCGGCCCGGCCGTCACCCGCGTCGGCTGCTGCCGACGGATCGGCTTCGCCGGTCCAGACGGGCGGCACGGTGCCGGGCGTGTCGGACGCGACCTCTCCGTTGCTGCAGGCAGAGAGCCCGAGCGCAGCGATCGCGAGGACCGGGGCCACGTACCGCATCGAGCGGGTCGCAGCAGTGCGTCGCTTGAACTTGTCCATCGGAAATCGCTCCTCTTTCAGGCATTTCGCCGGGCTCGGAAATGATAACGTGCCGACCGATTCGGCCGAATCGGGCATGGAAGTCGATGCTGTGGAACTGGCCGCGGTAGGACTACTGGGTCACGATGACGACGACGCCTGCCGTGGATTCGAGTGAGGTCGGCTTGGGTTCGGCCGGGACGCCGAGCTGCGTGGCGATCGTCTGCGCAGCCTGTTCCTCGCCTGCTGTCGTGCCGTAGTACACCGCGGTCTGCGCGAACTGGGCTTCACTGAAGTTGCCCGTCTCGGCGACGTTCCAGCCCTCGGCGGTCAACGTGCCAGCTGTGCCTGCCGCCAGGCCGGAGACGTTGGAGTTGTTGAGTACCCGCACCTCGACGTCGGCTGGTGTGCCCGACGTGGTGGTAGCTGCAGAACCGGTCGACGCTCCGGCGGCCGGTGCCTGCGCTGCCGGAGCCTGTGCGGTGGGTGCGACTGCGGCCGGTGCACTCGTCGTCTCGGCGGCGGGCTCGGCGGCCGCCTCGTCGGAATCGGAACCCGTCAGCGACAACGCGCCGATGGCTGCGAACAGGATCGCGAGCGAAATCAACACCATGGCCAGGGCACGGAGTGGTGGCCCGGTCTGTTCCGGGTTGGGGCTGCTCACGTAGTCGACCCTAGCCGACCGTCGACGGCGCCTCGGCACACGGAATGGAAGAACCTGCTCAGACGTCGAAACCCAGCCGACGTGCCGCACGAGCCTTCTGCCGACTCGCACGCAACCGGCGCAGGCGCTTGACCAACATCGGATCCGCGGCGAGTGCCTCGGGACGATCGACCAACGCGTTCAGGATCTGGTAGTAGCGGGTTGCCGACATGGAGAAGAGTTCTTTGATGGCCTCTTCCTTCGCCCCGGCGTACTTCCACCACTGCCGCTCGAAGGACAGGATGTCGTGCTCTCGTCGACTCAGTCCGTCTGCACCGACCTCGTTCGGATCCTGAGAGCCGTCCGAACTTCCCGGTTGCTGAGACTGGTTCGAGTCACGCGCTGCTGCGCCGTCCATCCCACTCCTCGACTTCTCGACTCCCCCGGGTCTGCACGATCACCTACCCGGAGAAATCTGCTTCCCCCAGCACTGCCGGCACCCGTAGGAGCACCGACCGAATTACACAGTTGTACTTCGGGGATCATTCAACCATGCTCGACGGCTCGAGTACGGCTCCCGCGAGGTACCGGCGCGTGGCGTGTTCCACGTGCTCGACCACATGCAGCAGGCACTATCCTTGTCGACCATGGCAATTCTTCCCATCCGGATCGTCGGCGATCCGGTGCTGCACACCGCAACCGCTCCCGTCACCGAGTCACCCGCCGAGCTGGCCGAGCTGATCGCCGACATGTACGAGACGTTGGCCGCCGCGAACGGCGTCGGTCTCGCCGCGAATCAGGTCGGCGTCGGCAAGCGTCTGTTCATCTACGACTGCCCCGATCAAGGCGAGGACGGCAAGATCTTCCGCCGCCGCGGCGAGGTCGTCAACCCGGTGCTCGAGACGTCGGAAATCCCGGAGACGATGCCTGATCCGGACGACGACGACGAGGGCTGCCTGTCCGTTCCCGGCGAGCAGCACCCCACCGGGCGCGCCGAGTGGGCCCGGGTGACCGGTACCGACGCCAACGGCGATCCCGTCGACATCGAGGGCCACGGCTTCTTCGCTCGCATGCTCCAGCACGAGGTGGGTCACCTCGACGGCTTCCTCTACACCGACGTTCTCATCGGTCGACATGCGCGGGCCGCGAAGAAGGCCATCAAGCGCGCCGGGTGGGGCGTGCCCGGGTTGAGCTGGACGCCCGGCACGGTGGACGACCCGTTCGGGCACGACGACGACGAGGACGACGACTGACCGTCCCGGTGGGTACGCGGGTGATGCTGCGCTACCGGTTGCCACCCGGCCACACCCACCCGATGACGGACGTGATCGGCGAACTGGTGTCCATCGACGCCGGTGCGGTCTCGGTTCGCAGCAGGGACGGCGCGCTGGTGCAGGTCGCCGCCGAACGAGTCGTAGCATTGAAACCCCTGGGGCCCAAGCCGATTCGAACGTCGGAGATCCGCTCGCTCGAGGCTGCTGCCGCCGACGGTTGGCCGGGCGTCGAGCGGGAATGGATCGACGGTTGGCAACTGCGTTTCGGTCACGGGTTCACCGGCCGCGCCAACTCGGCGGCCCCGCTCGAGCCCGGCGCCTCGATGACGGCCGAGACTCTCGCGGAGATCATCGACCGATACGCCGCTCGCGGACTGCCGCCGACGCTCTCACTCCCCGACCGTCTCGGCAGCGCGCCGGCCGGGTGGCGGACCTACAACGAAACTTCCGTCATGGCTGCGGACATCTCGAAGCTCGTTCTGCGCGAAAGTGATTCGGCCATCGCCGTGACCGCGGTGCCGACAGCCGAGTGGTTGACTTCCCTGCGCTACCAGGGCAGGGAGGCACCTGCGGGCGCCGCGGAGGTGGTCGCCGCAGTCCGGGGCGGCACCCTTGGTTTCGGCATGATCGGGGCGCGCTCGTCATCGGCAGTCGCTGTCGGTCGCGCGGCCGTCACCACCGCCCCGGACGGTCGATGCTGGGTGGGACTGACCTCGCTCTGGGTCTCCCCCGAGCACCGCCGCAACGGGCTCGGCACCCTGATGTGCGGAGAACTGGTGCGCTGGGGACGCGGGCACGGCGCGACGCACGCGTACCTGCAGGTGGCCGTCGACAACACCGAAGCCGTTGCCCTGTACCGAGACCTGGGCTTCGAGGACCACCATCGGTATCGCTATGCCCGGCCCGAGAACGCGATCGGTCCGAACCCTGTCGGAGGCGTTAGATAGGGTTCCTACCCGTGCGCTTGGCTACTTGGAATGTGAACTCCGTCCGCTCTCGTCAGGATCGAATCGTCGATTGGCTGCAGCGATCCGATGTCGATGTCCTGGCGATGCAGGAAACCAAGTGCAAGGACGCACAGTTTCCGTATCAGCGGTTCACCGACATCGGGTACGAGGTCGCCCACGTCGGGCTGAGTCAGTGGAACGGCGTCGCGATCGCCTCTCGCGTCGGCCTGGACGACGTGCAGGTCGGGTTCGAGGATCAGCCCGGGTTCAGCAAGGATCCCGAGATCGATCCCGCCCAGGAGGCCCGCGCCATCGGTGCCACGTGCGACGGGGTCCGCGTCTGGAGCCTGTACGTGCCGAACGGCCGCGAACTCGCCGATCCGCACTACGCCTACAAGCTCGAGTGGCTCGCTGCGCTCAAGGTCGACGCACAGGCGTGGGTGGCGGCCGATCCGCAGGCGCAGATCGCGCTCGTGGGCGACTGGAACATCGCGCCCACCGACGACGACGTCTGGGATCCTGCACTGTTCGAGGGCAAGACCCACACCTCCCAGGCCGAACGTGATGCCTTCACCGCATTCGGCGACGCCGGCTTCACCGAGGTGACGCGGCAGTTCACCCCCGAACCCAGGACGTACACCTACTGGGACTACACACAGTTGCGGTTCCCCAAGAAGCAGGGTCTGCGTATCGACATGGCGCTGACCTCCCCTGCCCTGGCGGCTCGGGTGACCGGCGCGTCCATCGACCGCGAGGAGCGCAAGGGCAAGGGGGCAAGCGATCACGCTCCGGTGATCGTGGAGATCGGCTGAACAGAGTCCACCGACCTGTCTGCCATCGCCCTGGCGGCAAGAATTGCCCCGACGGCGATCAGCACTCCGTGCGCAATTCGCACGGCCGGCGGGGTGTAGAACTGCGGAAGAAAAAGCACGAACCCTGCAGCGAGCACCGCGGCGTAGCGGTTTCGTAGAGCGAATGTCGCCAGCCCGACGGCGATCAGCACGAGTCCGAGCCCGAACATGACGGACTGCACGAGCGAGTACCGAATCGGGTCGGCCAGATCGATCAGGCCCGGATTCGCGTTCTGTGCGGCATCGACACCGAGTGCATGCAGCGCGAAGGTTTCCGCGCCGTAGTACGGAAGTACCAACCCGACGCCGATCCAGGTGGTCACGACCGCAAGATCGGACCGTCGACCCGTGTAGAGCACGGTCAGCCCGAGCGCGATGAAGCCGAGCATGGCGAAGGTGTGGGAGAGCACCCAGTTCGAGGATGCGAAGGCGTCGGCTCCCGCGCTGCCCACCTCGTCCGAGTAGGGGCGCAGTGCGGGATATGCGGCGAACATGACTCCGACGAACAGATACAGGGCTACACGCATCGGGGAATGCCATCCTTTCGAGAGCGGCGCTCTCTACAGGAAGCAGTATTCACCCATTCGTCTGCTGAAACAAGAGCACCGCTCTCTATTCGGCGATCAGATCCAGGAATTCCTCATGTTGCGCCAGATACCGCCGGACGTAGGTGCAGATCGGAACGATGCGCCACTGCCGATCACGAGCGGTGTTCAGCGACGCTCGTACAAGCACGCCCGCCCACCCGCGGTCGCCGTATTCCTCCTTGACGACGGTGTGCATGAGCGCGACGACCGGGCCGACGCCGCCGTCGTCGCCCTCACCGAAGCGATATCCGAGAATGCCGACGAGTTCGTCGTCGACGAAAAGATCGAATCTGTTGTGATCGAGGTCGTCCTCGATACGAACGACGGGCCGGTCGATCGGAGCGTGCCCGTGAACCCGCCGTGGAAGTATGTGACTCATGTCACTCATGAGACCAGTGTTGTCCATGTGACGCGAGGCGAGTGCTTCGATCGTCGCCGAGTCGAGTCCTTAATGTGACCAGCCCTACCGTGACCAGCCCTACCGTGACCGAGCGATATCGCAGGAACCGAACGTCAGAGAGCGACGAGCATGTCGTTGTACTCCGGATTGGCCGCGGCGAAGCGCTGCACGTAGGTGCAGACCGGCTTGACCTTCCAGCCGTAGGACCGAGCACTGTCGAGCGCGCGCCGCACCAGAATGCCGGCCAGACCCTGATGACCGAAATCCTCGGTGACGACCGTGTGCATGAAGGACACGACATGAGTACGCGTCGCGCGCGGGCCGTTTCCCTCCACTTCGAAGAATCCGACGATCCCGACGAGATCGCCGTTCAATCGAAGCTCGAACCGGTTCTGGTCTTTGTTGATCGAGACATCAGCGCTAGGAGAACTCGCAAGCATGGGACGCCTCCTTCGCTGTGTATGGAGTGGTGAACGAATGAACTCGATGTGACGTGCACCACTATTAAACATGCGCACGGTGGGTCTGTCACCTTTTCTACCAACAAACCTTCGGATGCGTAGGTTCGTCGGCCGAACACAACACGAATGCTGGTACGGATCATAAGCGACCCTGTTCGACGTTGTGATACAACAACATTCAAGACCGACTCATGATTTCGCCACATACTCGGCAATCCCGTACACCTGCGGAGACCGCCGTCGCCCCGCCCGCCGGTACTGTCTTCTCTCGTGAAGTTCCTACCGCTCACGCCCAACGGCGAGACTCCAGTCCGCGCGCTGACCATCGCCGGAACCGACTCCGGCGGCGGTGCCGGAATCCAGGCGGACAGCCGAACGATGGCCCTGCTCGGCGTCCACGCCTGCGTTGCTGTCGCTGCGGTCACGGTCCAGAACACCGTCGGCGTGACGGGCTTCCACGAGATTCCGCCGGACGTCGTCGCAGCGCAGGTTCGCTCCGTCGTCTCCGACATCGGTATCGGCGCAGCGAAGACCGGAATGTTGGCCTCCACCGCGATCATCGAAGCGGTCACGGCCGTCTGTACCGAGGTGGGCATCGGCAGAGATCAGCCGGTTCCCCTGGTCGTCGATCCGGTGTGCGCGTCGATGCACGGGGATCCGCTACTGCACGCCGAAGCCCTCGACGCCATCCGCCACACCCTGTTTCCCATCGCCTCGCTGGTAACCCCCAACCTCGACGAGGTTCGGCTCATCACCGGCATCGACGTGGTCGACGACTCCAGCGCACACCGCGCCGCGGAGGCCCTGCACGGCTTGGGCGCGCAGTGGGCCCTGGTCAAGGGCGGTCATTTGCGGACGTCCACCCATAGCACCGACCTGCTGTTCGACGGCGACAAGTTCCTCGAATTCACCAGTGACCGCATCGACACCGGCAACGATCACGGCGGCGGCGACACCCTCGCTGCGTCGATCGCGTCGGCGCTGGCGCACGGATACTCCATGCCCGACGCGGTGGCGTTCGGCAAGGAGTGGGTCACTCGTTGCCTGGCCGCGTCCTACGATCTGGGCGCGGGCCACGGACCGGTGTCACCGCTGTGGCGACTGCACGAGTCGAAGGATGCGTAGGTCGTCGGGTGCGCCCTTGATCTTCGGCGCGAAGAAGCTGCGGCGATAGGGCTTGGAGACCACGCGCAAGGCGTCGAGCACCTCCGGCGGGACCCCCTCGAGGGCCGCCGCGGAGATCATCACGTTGCCGTTGCCGCCGGTCTGCATCACCCGGGCGGCGACGGTGACGTCGACGCCCAACCAGTCCGATCCCACCTGACGCGGGCTGCCGGTGTGGATGCCGACGCGCATCGTCGGGGTGTAGCCGTCGACGTCGACGCCCTTCAGGGCCTCGCGGGCCGCGAAGACCGCATCGACTGCTTTGCCCGCATCGGCGAACACCGCCATGATGCCGTCGCCCAGCCTCTTGACGACGTGGCCACCGCGGAATGCGACCTCGGGTTCGACAGCTTTCGAGACCTTGCGCAGGAGCGTCAGGGTGGCGGTGTCGCCGGCCCGGAGCGACCACGACGAGAACCCGACGAGGTCGGTGAACACGATGGTGACGTCGAGCTCGCCGCGGCCTCGGCCTGCACGTTCGAGGATCGCCTGCCACAACTGCAACGCCCCGAGGCCCACTTCGCGGGACGCGCCGGGTTCGTCGTCGAGTCCGTTCGCAGCCAGGAACCTGTCGGCGACGCGGGCGACGGCCAAGGCTCTGCCTGGACCGTCGATCGAGAGGGGATCGCCGAACGTGGGGTCACCGGGTAATGCGCGGCGCACACGCCGAACCGCCCCGACCACCGCGGGCGCTCGGTTGGTGGTGCGGACCCACTCCACGACCGAGGAGACGACTGCGTTCACAGCATCGAGCGTAACCCACGGTTACACATACTTTCCCTATCCTTCGGCGCGTGCGGCCTCACGGGCAGCACCTACCGGAACCCCGTTGGGGCCCTCCACCGACTGCGCGTAGACGCCGATGCCGTAGGCCACTGCCGCACCGTTCTTCGCCAGCGCGGCGCGGTCGACGTTCGCAAGAGTGTCCTGGTCGGTGTGGTAGTTCTCGTCGAAGGTCTGATCCGCGGTGCCGCCCCACTTCTCGGCCTGCGCAGCAGTCTTGTTCTCGTCCGCTCCGCTGAACACGCCACCGGAGGGGATGCCGACCTCGATGAACGGGCCGTAGTCCGAGCGACCGTCGAAATCGGTCCCGTCGACGGCTACGTCCTCGGCTGCCAGGTGCTCGACGAAGGTGCGCTCGATGGCGTCGGATCCGGCCGGTCCGGCGGGCTCACCCACCTGGTCGGAGTCGTCTCCGTCGTAGGCGAGGTAGCCGGCGTTGTGCGAGCCGATCATGTCGAAGTTCAAGTACAGCGCGATGTTTCGCTTGTCCTCGTCGGACAGGCCCTCGACGTACTTGGTTGAACCGACGAGTCCGTTCTCCTCGGCACCCCAGAACGCGAAGCGCACCGCGTTGGTGACCTCGGGGGCACTGCCCATCTGCAGTGCGGTCTCGAGCACTGCCGCCGTGCCGGTTCCGTTGTCGTTGATGCCGGGGCCCTCGGGGACGCTGTCGAGATGTGCACCGGTGACCACCACGTTCTCGGTCGAACCGGTGGTGGTCTGCGCAATGATGTTGCGGCTCGTGGTCGTTTCGGTTTCGGTGACGAGTGTCAGCGTCACCTCGGGTGCGGCCAGAACGGCCGCGCCGTCCTCCTGGCTGACACCGCCGGTCGGAATCCGGGCGGTGTCGGCGTCGCCGAGCGTGCCCGAATCGAGCGGTCCCGGTTCGTTGTTGACGACGATCGCGGCGGCCGCTCCCAGTTCTGCTGCGACGGTTTGCTTCACACCGAACGGGCACACTCCTCGCGGCACGACCGCGACGGCTCCGGCCAGGTCGAGGCCGGTGTAATCGGCTGCCTCGCAGCCGTCTGCACCGGCGGGAGCGCCGACGACGCGTGCGGTGATCCCCTCGGCGGTGGTGGTCGGCGAGTAACTGAGCGCGAACACCGGGATCTCGGTGCCCGCCAGCGACAGAGTTTGGGTCTGCGCCTCGAAGGTTTCGAACTCGAACTCCGGAGTGGTGACCTCGAACCCGGCCGATTCGAGTTGCGAGACAACATAATCGACACTCGCGTCGTAACCGGCGGTCCCGGCCGCGCGATTTCCGTCGTTCTCGGCGGCGATGGCTTCCAATTGTTCGAGGTGCCCCACCAAGGCCTCCTCGGTGACCGCGGCAGACAGGCCGGGCCCGTCGGGTGTCGCGAAAACTCTGGCCGGTTCCTCGTCCGAGGTGGACGAGCAACCGGCCAGAATCAAGACAGTGACAGCGCTACCTGCAAGCAAGGAAATCCGCATAGCGGACACCCTACCGGCGAGCGGCGTCAGGCGTCCCGACGATTGACGACGAACACCGCTGCCCCGAAGATCACTGCGGTGAAGGCGACGAAGTAGATCAGGCTACCGATCGGACCCCAGTGGAAGTCGATGCCGCCGCTGGAGCCGAGGAAGTGATTGGCATTGAGAAACGGCATGAACGGCTGGATCTTCTCGCCCACCTTCGGGATGAGGCCGATCACGTTCTCGATGAGCAGCGGCCACAGCAGCAACACGGCGATGGCGCCGGCGGACTGCCGAATGAGCGCACCCACTGCTACTGCCAGAACGATCTGTACGAACGCCAGGATCGCCGCGCCGTAGACGACACGCCACGTACCGTCCACATCGAAGCCGAGGAGCGCCCCGGCCTCCTCGCCTGCAATCGACTTCGCCAGGAACAGCGCACCGAACGCCAGGATGAGAGACAGCACCGCGCCGTACACACCGACGATGAGAGCCTTCGCACCGAGGACCGAAGCCCTATTGGTGACCGACTGGAACGTCGTACGGATCAGACCGAACCGGTATTCGCTGGTGACGGTCAGTGCCGCCAGAATCATCAGCACCATGATGCCCAGCCCGCCCACACCGCTGGCGACGACGTCGTATGCAGTCGTCGGAGGCAGGCCTTCCGGTGCGTCGGGTCCGATGGCGGTTTTGGCCGCCCACCCGAGGATGGCTCCGAAGCCGAGGCCGAACACCACCACTATCGCGCTGCACCACCACGGCGACTTGGTCGAGGTGAACTTGATTCTTTCTGCTGCCAAGACGCCCATCAGAGTGACCCGCCCATCGCTTGCTGAGAATTGGGATCTTCGGCTCCCGCGCCGTGATATTGCACTGTGTCTCCGGTGAGTTTCATGAATGCTTCCTCGAGCGATCCTCGCTGGGAGGCCAACTCGTGCAATGTGATTCCAGCTCGGCCGGCGATGTCACCGATCGCGTCGGTGCTCGAGTTCAGCACCACGAGCGAGGGCTGCAGCTCGTCCGTCTTGTCCGGCTCACGCACGGTGAGACCGGCCGTGGTCAACGCCTGGCGCAGACCGTCGAGCTGCGGGCTGCGAACGCGCACCGATGCCTCGGAAGCGTGGTCGATGAATTCCTGCACCGACGAATCGGAGATCAGCTTGCCGCGTCCGATGACGATGAGGTGTTCCGCGGTCTGCGCCATCTCCGAGAGCAGGTGGCTAGAGACCAGCACTGTGCGGCCCTCGGCTGCCAAGCGCTGCATGAACTTTCGGATCCAGACGATGCCCTCGGGATCGAGTCCGTTGACCGGCTCGTCGAACAGCAACACCTTGGGGTCACCGAGCAACGCGCCGGCGAGTCCGAGCCGCTGCGACATACCGAGCGAGAAGCCACCGGCATTCTTCTTCGCGACCTCGGACAGGCCCACCAGACGCAGAACCTCGTCGACTCGCGACTTCGGAATGCCGTTGGAGGCCGCCATCCACTCGAGATGTGCACGCGCCGAACGGTTCGGATGTACCCACTTGGCGTCGAGCAGAGCGCCGACGGTACGCAGTGGTTGCTTCAGATGGCTGTAGCTCTTGCCCTCGATGGTCGCCGTTCCCGAGGTGGGGCGGTCGAGACCGAGGATCATCCGCATCGTGGTCGACTTGCCTGCGCCGTTGGGGCCCAGGAAGCCGGTCACGATGCCGGGTTTGATGGTGAAGGTGAGGTTGTCGACCGCCGTCACCGCGCCGTATTGCTTGGTCAGTCCTGTCACTTCGATCATGGGTACAACTGTCCCCCACAGTCAGCGTCCGCACATCGACCCACAGTCGCCGATCGCGTCATCCTTTCGGATGACACACACCCTGAGACAGTCGGTCACATCGGCGAGCTCGCCTGCGCCCAGAATCGTTTCGGGATGCGGCCGGCATGTCGGGCCTGGTAGCCCGCGGCCACCGCGTTCCGCATCGCCGACGCCATCAGCGCCGGATCTTTCGCCCGGGTCACCGCGGTCGCGAGCAGCACCGCGTCGCAGCCGAGTTCCATCGCGAGGGTGGCGTCGCTGGCCGTGCCGATGCCCGCGTCGAGGATCACCGGAACCGATGCGGCGTCGACGATCATCTCGATGTTGTGGGGGTTGGAGATGCCGAGGCCGGTGCCGATGGGCGAGCCGAGCGGCATGACGGCCACGCAGCCGATGTCCTCGAGTCGCTTGGCCAGTACCGGGTCGTCGGTGGTGTAGGGCAGCACCTGGAAGCCGTCGTCCACGAGTTGTTCTGCGGCCTTGACCAATTCGATGGCGTCGGGCAACAGGGTTCGCTCGTCGGCGATCACTTCGAGTTTCACCCAGTCGGTCTCGAGCGCCTCACGGCCCAGTTGGGCGGTGAGCACTGCCTCGGCCGCACCGCGGCAGCCTGCGGTGTTCGGCAACGGGGCGATGTTCAACCGGCGCAGCAGATCCAGCACTCCCGTCCCACCCGCGGCGTCGACGCGGCGCATCGCGACGGTGGTCAATTCGGTTCCCGACGCGACGAGGGCGTCCTCGAGTACCGCGAGATTGGCCGCTCCCCCGGTGCCGGTGATGAGCCGGGAGGTGAAGGTGCGATCGGCGATGACCAGTTGCTCAGCCACCCTGAACCGCCGTGAGAACATCGATGGTCCAACCCTTTTCGACGCTGGTGGTGTCCCAGCGACTCTTGGGCACCACCGCTCCGTCGACGGCGACGGCGATGCCCTTCTCGGGCAGCCCCAGGAATTCGAGCAGCCGACGCATGGTCATGTCCTCGGTGAGCAGGTGATCCTCGCCGTTGACGGTGATACCGATCGCGACCTGTGTCATAGTGTCCTTTCGATTCGAGAAGAGTCGATCTGTGGGAAGCGTTCGGGTGTGGCTGCTTTCGCCTCGGGCAGCGTCTCGCCGGAGATCAGCGCGGCGACGGCGTCGGCGGTGATGGGCGCGAGCAGGATGCCGTTGCGGCCGTGGCCGGTCGCGACGACGACGTTCTCGGTCAGCCTGCCGATCAGCGGCAGTCCGTCGGGGCTCATCGGCCGTAGACCGGCAGCAGTTTCGTACAGTTCGTATTCGCCGATGCTCGGCATGAGTCGTTCGGCGTCGGCGATGAGGTCTCGTACCCCGGCAACGGTGACCTGGGTGTCCTGACCGGATTCGTATTGGGTTGCGCCGACGACCAATCCGTCGCCGCGCGGTACCAGGTAGATCGCGCGACCGTGCACGGTTCCGCGGACGGTGCGCGATGGTGGCGGTGCGGCGCTCGGCCGTCTCCGCAGTCGCAGGATCTCGCCTTTGACCGGCCGGACCGGCAGCGCGGGCCACAGTGCCGCCGACTGCGCCCCGGCGGCCAGAACCACCTGGTCGGCGTCGGGCATGATCTCCACCGGGGTGGTCACGAATTCCACGCCCGCATCCAGGCATCCCTGCTCGAGTGCGGCGATCAGCACCCGATTGTCGACCGACAGTTCGGTCGGAGCCAGCAGGCCCAGTCGAATGTTCTGTGCCAGAGCAGGTTCGAGCTCACGTAGCTGCGCCCGTCCCAGAATCTCGAGTTCGTGCCCCTGTTCGCCCACCCACTCGGCGATGGTTCGTAGATCGGCGGCGTCGGCGGAGTCGAGGGCAACCGTCACCGATCCGCTCGCGGAGAACACCGAGGGGCCGGGGAGGCGTCGGGCGAATTCCGGCCACCGCGCCAACGAGGCAGCGCCCAGGTGCAGCAGTTCGTGTTCGCCGGGCCAGCCCTCGGACAACGGTGCCAGCATTCCGCCTGCGACCCAGGATGCGCCCTTGCCCACAGCCGGATCGTGAACCGAAACTCGGTGGGCGTCCTGGGCCAGGCGCAGCGCCGTCGACAACCCGATGACGCCTCCGCCGATCACAACGATGTGCACGCGATGTCTTCCTCACTCCCTGCGCCCGCATGATCGGGTTCAGGTATTGACGGTAAGGGCGGCGAACCCACTCTCAGCCCCACGATCCTCGGGACTCCCGCGATATCTCGGCCACTCCGTTTTCGGTGGCGGCCACCATGAGAATACAGTTCGTTTCGTGCATCCATCTCAGACCGCCCGCAACCAGACTCCCCGTGAGCGTCTTGCGTCCGCACGCCTGTACCTGTGTACCGATGCCAGGCGCGACAAGGGCGACCTTGCGCAGTTCGCCGAGGCCGCGTTGTCCGGTGGCGTCGACATCATTCAGCTGCGCGACAAGAATTCCGCCGGCGAGCGCGAGTTCGGTCCCCTCGAAGCCAAGGACGAGCTCGCTGCGCTGGCGATTCTGCTCGCTGCGACCAAGCGGCACGGCGCGCTGCTTGCGGTCAACGATCGCGCGGATCTGGCGTTGGCCTCGGGTGCCGACGTGCTGCATCTGGGTCAGGGCGATCTGCCGGTGCACTACGCGCGGCAGATTCTGGGGCCGGACGTGGTGATCGGGCGCTCGACGCAGAACCGCGCTCAGTCCTCGCTCGCCGCGATCGAGGACGGCGTCGACTATTTCGCCGTCGGGCCGGTGTGGCCGACGCCCACCAAGCCCAATCGCAAGGCCGCGGGACTCGAGGCTCTGCGGGCGACGGCGGACGCACTCCCGGAGCGGCCGTGGTTCGCCATCGGCGGCGTCGACGCGACCAATGTCGATCAGGTTCGGGCGGCCGGTGCCGACCGCATCGTGGTGGTCCGCGCGATCACCGAAGCCCGGGACCCGCAGGCGGCCGCTCGTTCGTTGGTGCAGGCGCTCCAGGCCTAGAGCCCTGGAGCCACGCGAGAACCGTGGACGGCGTCAGGACCTGCACCGATTCCGGCAGGCGGTCGCGTAGTCCGCGGTCGGCGGTCACCAGCGCCGTCAGATCTCCATCGAGGTTGGCCTGGTCGGCGAGGGTGTCATCGCCACTGCCGTCGGCGAGAATCGTCCGGGTGCGCGGGTCGTCCACCACGGCGTCGCGGGCCTGGCCTTCGAGCACGGCTTCGATGCGGGTGAGCCAGCCGTACTGACCACTGGGCAGTTCGACGGTCCGCGGCAGCGTCTCGGCGAGCGAGGTCAGCAGTGCGCCGGTGGATCCGGCGCGGTCCTTCCACCATCCGTTCGGTCGCGAGCCCAGCACGTTCGCGGTGTCGAGCAGCACCCGGAGCGGCACGGTGCGCAGGGACGGCCAGCTGGACGCGAAACCCGGGTGCAGCGGGAGTTCGTCGACGATCGACTCCGGTACCCAGCGCAGCTCGGTGCTCTCCCCGTTGGGCACGGTGGTCAACGGATGATCGGTATCGGCGACGACGGTGGTGTAAGACCAGCCGCTCTCGACGCTCGCGGTGACGCGCTCGCTGCGCACACTGACCTGCTCGGCCGAGATACCGGCTTCTTCCTGGGCCTCGCGCACCGCCGCGTGCGCGGTGCTCTCGTGGGAATCGCGGGCCCCGCCGGGTAGTGCCCAGGTTCCGCCCTGGTGGCTCCACAGTGCGCGGTGCTGCAGCAACACCATCGGCTCCCCGCTGCTGGACGGCCCGCTCGACGGTGCACGCAGCAACAGTCCGGCCGCACCGTGCTTTCCCCAGTGCCGAGTGCCGTTCTCGCCGATCACCCAGCCGTCCCCGTCACCACGCATGCTCACCACCCTAGGTGAATCACCTGCCTGTAGTGGCTGCAGTACCGTCCGCCTACTTATATGCTCGGGTGCGTGATCGCGGCCGGTATTACCCCATCCGCTGCCGTCCCCCCGACAACGGCTACGCACGTCGGTGTCGCTGCAGGCAAGCCACCGGTTCGCTACACGATGCGTTCGACGCCTGCGCGGTTGGTCGCGATGGGAACCGCGCTGGTGGTGCTCGCGTTGACGGTCGGAAATCTTGCGTCCACGGCCGTGACCGATCGGGTCGATACTCTGGGCACCCTGTTGGTGCGCACCGAGCCCTTCGCGAACTCGGCACAGAATCTGTACGGGGCCCTGTCGGTGGCCGATGCGGCTGCAGCCACTGCGTTCATCGCCGGCGGTCTCGAGCCGCCCGAGGTACGCGAGCGCTACTCGCAGGCGCTGGGCGAGGCGTCGTCCGAGCTGATCGCAGCCTCGGCCGGGGTGACCGAGAACGACGCGGCAACCAGCGCGGTGCTCACGCAGATCGCCGCCGGGTTGCCGGTATACAGCGGTCTGGTCGAGACTGCGCGAGCCAACAACCGCAGCGGAAATCCGGTGGGCGCGGCGTATCTCGGCGAGGCGTCGACGATGATGCAGACGAGTTTGCTGCCGCTGGCCGAAAAGTTGTATACCGAGCAGGCCTCGCGGGTATCGGCCGATCAGGAACGGTTCACCAGTCCTCCCCTGTTCGCGATCGGCTCGCTGGTGTTCCTGTTGCTGATGACCGGCCTGGCTCAGTGGTACCTGTCGCGGACTACTCGCCGGACGTTGAACGTCGGATTCCTCACTGCCACAGTCGCTGTCGCCGGGCTACTGGGCTGGATGCTGGTGGTGGGACTGGTGTCCTCGATCGCCACCGATCGCGCGATCGACCGCGGAGTCTCTCCGCTGAAGTCCTACACGACGGGTTTCATTCTGGCGCAACAGGCCAGAGCAGACGAGACCCTGGACCTCGCCCGCCGCGGCGGCGGTCAGGATTACGGAGAATCGTTCGACGCCAACGTTTCTCGGCTCACGGAGATGTTTCAGGGCGACACCGCGGTGATCGATGCCCTGAACACGTGGTCGGTCTCGCACTCGAGGATCGATTCCGCACTCGAGGTCGGCGATTTCAACGGCGCGGTCTCCATTGCCACCGGCACCGGCGAGTCCGATTCGGCGGCCGCGTTCACCGCGCTGGACAGCGTTCTGGTCGACGGAATCGAGAATGCGCGAAGCGAACTGCGGTCCAACATCGACCGATCGGTGTGGGTGCTGTCCGGACTGTCGAACGGCGCGTACGTGCTCACCGTCGTCGCGTCGGTCGCCTTCGGTGTCGGCCTGTTCCCGAGGCTGCGGGAGTACCTGTGAAACGTCTACTCGCCGTCGGCATCCTGGCCACCGCCCTGTTGGTCGGATGTTCGCCGCCGGAGAACTCTGGGCCGCAGGTCGACACGACGTTCACCGAACCGCCACTACCGGAAGGCGCGTCCGTCGCCGCTCGGCCCACCGAGAGCCCCGCCGACGACGAGTGCGCCCGCCCCACCGCCAGCCTGCGACCACAGCAGGCAGGCACCGATGCTCCGCCACCGCCCCAACCCACGATCGACGCACTGCGCGCCAAGGGCCGGTTGGTCGTCGGGTTGGACACGGGCAGCAACCTTTTCAGCTTCCGCGATCCGATGACCGGGCAGCTGGTCGGGTTCGATGTCGACATCGCGCGGGAAGTCTCACGAGACCTGTTCGGCGATCCGAACCGGTTGGACTTTCGCATCCTCACCTCCGCACAGCGGCTCGAAGCTCTGCAGGATTCTTCGGTGGACATGGTGGTCAAGACAATGACCATCACGTGCGCTCGCCGCAAGGATGTCCAGTTCTCCACCGTGTATTTCCAAGCTCAGCACCGTGTTCTGGTGGTGCAGGGCTCGGGCATCCGCGGAGTCGAGGACCTGGCGGACAAGCGAGTATGCGCCGTGGAGGGCACCACCTCGCTGCGACGCCTCCAACGCGTCCAGCCCGCCGCCACCGTGGTGACGGTACCGATGTGGTCGGATTGCCTTGTGGTGCTGCAACAACGGCAGGTCGACGCCATCAGCACCGACGACGCGATCCTGGCCGGTCTCGCAGCACAGGATCCGTACCTCGAGATCGTCGGAGACAGCCTGAGCCCGGAGCCGTACGGGGTGGGAATCAACAAGAACAACGAGGATCTGGTGCGCTTCGTCAATGGGACGTTGGCGCGTATCCGCTCCGACGGCACCTGGAATCGCATCTACAACCGGTGGCTGACGGTGCTCGGCCCCTCCCCCGGTCCGCCCAGCGCGACGTACAGCGATTAGGGGCCGTGGATATGGACGACGACGAACAGCAGCAGCCCACGGCCCCGGCCGAGCGAACGCAGGCGGTCTCGCGTATCGACGACAGCGAGCGCACCCGGGCAGTGTCGCGAACACCGGCCGGAGCGAATACCGACGGCGTCTCGGGAACGGACGGTATCGAGCGCACTCAGGCCGTCTCGCGGTCACCGGTCGATGATCGGACACCGACATCGACTCCGTCGCACTCTGCCTCCACCCGCTCCAAGACGGGTCGGTCGAGATCCGGTCGATCGCGCAGCACCGGCATTCGGCGACGACTCGGCGGCGGTCTGGTTGACGTGCCTCGCGTCGAACCGATCGATCCTGCCACTGCAGTGATGCGGGATCCGACGGTGCCGCAGCACAAGCGGTTCTGTTGGAAGTGCAATGCCAAGGTCGGCCGCAGTGAACCGGGTGGGCCCGACGTGGCGATGGGCATCTGCCCGCACTGCGGGGCAACGTTCGACTTCACACCGTTGCTGGAACCGGGCGATCGCGTGGTCGGCCAGTACGACGTGCAGGGCTGCATCGCGCACGGCGGACTCGGCTGGATATACCTCGCCATCGACCGCAACGTCAGTGACCGCTGGGTGGTACTCAAGGGCTTGCTGCACTTCGGTGACGAGGAAGCCCACGCCGTCGCGGTCGCCGAGCGCCAATTCCTCGCCGAGGTCGCCCATCCCGGCGTGGTGAAGATCTACAACTTCGTCGAGCAACCCCGTAGCGACGGGTCGACCGTCGGCTTCATCGTCATGGAATACGTCGGTGGCCGTTCACTGCGCGACATCCTCACCGCCTGCGGTGACGGCACCCGTCTGCCGGTCGAGCAGGCCTTGGCCTACGTTCTCGAAGTGCTTCCGGCACTGGGCTATCTGCATTCGATCGGGCTGGTCTACAACGACCTCAAACCGGAGAACATCATGGTCTCCGACGACCAGATCAAACTCATCGACCTCGGTGCGGTCGCGGGTATCGAGGACTACGGCTATCTGTACGGCACGGTGGGCTACCAGGCACCGGAGATCGTGAAGACGGGACCGACGGTGGCGTCGGACATCTTCACGGTCGGCCGCACGCTCGCGGTGTTGACGCTGGACATGCCGTCGAAGAACGGCAAGTACCTCGACGGCCTCCCCTCGGCGGAGGAATCCGAAGTACTACAACAGTTTCCGTCGCTGCATCGCCTGTTGCTGCGCGCGACGCACGAGGACCCCAGTCGGCGGTTCCGATCCGCGGACGAATTCGCCGGGCAGGCCACCGGCGTGCTGCGTGAGATTCTGGCCATCAGGACAGGTGTCGAGCGGCCAGGGCTGTCGACGGTATTCAGCCCGCCACGTACGACATTCGGCACCGAGCAGTCGGTGGGACGCACCGACACCTACGTGGACGGCACGGTACGGCACGAACGGATGACGGCAGCCGAAGTGGTTGCCGCGCTTCCGGTTCCGCTGGTGGACCCCAACGACCCGAGCGCACCGCTGTTGGCGGCGGCAGTACACGTCGAACCTCGACAGACCCTGGACTCGCTGCAACACGCAAAACGCAACGGCATCGAACGCATCACCGCCGGAGCCGAATCGAACCGTTCCGCAGGCTCCTCCAGTCCTGTGGAACTGAGTCTCGAGATCACCCTCGCCGAGGTCAAGGCCCATCTGGATCTCGGCAACGTCGTCGAAGCAACCGACATTCTGGCCAAGGTGCAGTCGACCGAACACACTTCGGACCCGTGGCGAGTGCAGTGGTACGCAGGCCTGATCGCGCTGCTGCATCACGAATACGATTCTGCGTTCACCAATTTCGACAACGTGCTCGGTGCGATGCCCGGCGAACTCGCACCCAAGCTCGCTCTCGGAGCCACCTCCGAACTGCTCGGGCATGTGGCCGCGGGCAACGGCGAGGAAGCCGAGAAGTGGCGGGCTCGCGCCGAGGGTCTGTACCGAGCGGTGTGGCGAACCAATCGCGGCATCGTCAGCTCGGCGTTCGGCCTGGCCCGGCAGTTGCAGCGCCGCGGCGATCAGACCGGCGCCATCGCCGCGCTGGATCAGGTGCCGATCAGTTCGCGGCACTACTCCATGGCACGCATGACCAGTGTGTTGACGTTGCTGATGGACCGCTCGCGAGCCGAGCTGTCCGAGGCCGATTTCCGTTCTGCTGCACGACGAGTGGCGTTGCTACCCAAGGCCGAGAGCCGGGCGCTGCAGATGCGGACGCTGGTGCTGGCGATGGCCCTGGACTGGATCGTCTCCGGCCACGCCGCCACAGCCGAGCGAGAACCCATCCTCAGCGTGCCGTTCACCGAGGACGGGTTGCGGCGCGGCACCGAGAAGGGCCTGCGCGCACTGGCCCGCAGCGCCACCGATCGCGCCCACCGCTTCTCGTTGGTGGATCTGGCGAACGCGATTCGGCCCCGGTCGTTGTTCTAGCTGCCTTCTCGGACGAGGTCGTCGGCCGCACGCGCGATCGCCAGCTCCTCGTCGGTCGGCACAACCAACACCGTGACGGTGGACGAGTCGGTCGAGATCACCCGAGCCTGCTTGCTGCGCAGTGCATTACGCTCGGCGTCGATCTCGATGCCGAAGCCCTCGAGATTCGCGAGGGCGTCCGCGCGCACCGCTGCGGCGTTCTCACCGACACCGGCGGTGAACGTGATGGCGTCGAGCCGACCCAGCCCGATCATGTACGCACCGATGTACTTGCGCAGACGATGAATGTAGACGTCGTACGCCAGGCGTGCGGAGGCGTCGCCGTCGTCGATCCGTTGCTGCAGTTGCCTGAAGTCGTTGACCCCGGACAGGCCGATCAGGCCGGAGCGACGGTTGAGCAGGTCATCGATGTCGTCGACGCTCATGCCCGCACTGCGACGCAGGTGCATGATCACGCCGGGGTCGATATCCCCACTGCGGGTACCCATCACGAGACCTTCGAGGGGAGTCAATCCCATCGAGGTGTCGACCGCCTTGCCGCCTGCGACGGCCGAGGCCGAGGCACCGTTGCCCAGATGCAGCACGATCTGGTCGATGTCGGCGAGGTCGCGGCACAGGAACTGCGCCACCTGCTCGGACACGTAACGATGCGAGGTGCCGTGGAAGCCGTAGCGTCGGATGTCGTGCTCGGCAGCGACGGTCGCGTCGATGGCGTAGGTCGCGGCCGCGTCGGGCAGGGAATGAAAGAAGGCCGTATCGAACACTGCCACGTGCGGCACGTTCGGCAGTTGCTTCCTGGCGACCTCGATGCCCAGCACGTTCGGCGGATTGTGGAGCGGTGCAAGGTTGCTCAGATCGGAGATCTGCTGTACGACGGCGTCGTCGATGATCGTCGGACGGTAGAAGACCGTCCCGCCGTGGACCACGCGATGCCCGACCGCGGTGACCGATTCCAGTTCGACGCCTGCGTCGGCGAGCATCTCGAAGGCCAGAGCCAGACCTGCACCGTGGTCGTCGATGTGCTGGATTCGCTCGACACTCTCGCCCCGGTGATCGAGTTCGACTCGGCCGTCGGATTCACCGATCCGCTCGACGAGCCCACTGGCCACGGACTCCCCCGAGGCGGGGTCGACGAGTTGGAACTTGACCGAGGACGAACCGGAGTTGACGACGAGGATGCTCACTTGCCCTCCTGATCGGCTGCGGCGGCAATGCCCTGTGCCTGGATCGCTGTGATGGCGACGGTGTTGACGATGTCCTCGACCAGCGCACCGCGCGAGAGATCGTTGACGGGCTTGCGTAGGCCCTGCAGAACGGGTCCGACGGCAACCGCACCGGCGCTGCGCTGGACGGCCTTGTAGGTGTTGTTGCCGGTGTTGAGGTCCGGGAAGATGAACACCGTCGCTCGGCCTGCGACGTCGGAATCGGGCAGCTTCGACGCAGCGACGGACGGCTCGATTGCCGCGTCGTACTGGATCGGACCCTCTACGAGCAGTTCCGGATTCCGTTCGCGCACAAGTGCTGTGGCTTGCCGAACCTTGTCGACGTCGGCCCCGGAACCGGACTCGCCGGTGGAGTACGACAGCATGGCCACCCGCGGCTCGATACCGAACTGGGCCGAGGTCTGCGCCGAGGAGACGGCGATGTCGGCCAGCTGCTCGGCCGTCGGGTCGGGTACGACGGCGCAGTCACCGTAGGCGAGAACACGATCGGACAGGCACATCAGGAAGATCGACGACACCGTCGACACGCCCTCGGTCGTCTTGATGATCTCGAACGACGGCTTGATGGTGTGCGCGGTGGTGTGCGCGGCACCGGAGACCATGCCGTCGGCAATTCCCTTGTGCACCATCATCGTTCCGAAGTACGAGATGTCGGCCATGATCTCGCGGGCGCGGTCGATCGTCATGCCCTTGTGCTTGCGCAGCTCGGCGTACTCCGCCGCGAAGTCCTCGGCGTAGTCGCAGTTCTTGGGGTCGAGAACCGTGGCACTGTCGAGGTCGACCCCCAGTTCCGATGCGCGTCGTCGAATGGGACCTTCCTCACCGAGGATCGTCAGGTCCGCGACCTGGCGCTGCAGCAGACGTCCGGCGGCCCGGAGGATGCGATCGTCACCGCCCTCGGGGAGCACGATGTGCTTGCGGTCGGCGCGGGCCCGGTGGATCAGCTGGTACTCGAACATCTGCGGGGTCGTGATGGTGGGAATGGCGATGTCGAGCCGACCCAGCAGGGTTTTCGCGTCCACTCGCTGCTCCATCAACCCCAGTGCGGTGTCGACCTTGCGCTGCGATCCCACCGCGACACGGCCCCGGGTCTGCGCCGCGGCAGAAGCAGTGTCGAACGTGCCGAGATCGGTGGTGAGGATCGGCAACCGGGGGCCGAGTCCCGCCACCAGACGCGCGATCGCCGGATGGGGTTCGATGCCACCGTTCATGATGATGCCGGCCAACGACGGAAAGCCCTCCGCCTCATGGGCATTGACAAGGGCGAGCAACACGTCGGATCGGTCTGCGGGTGCGATGACGACGACGCCCTCGGTGAGGCGTTCGAGGATGTGCTCGGCCGTCATGCCACCGACCATGACCCGCAACGCTTCTCGCTGCAGCAGCGACGAGTCACCGGAGTACAGCGCGCCGTCCACCGCCTCGAGCAGTTCAGCCATCGTCGGCGCGACGAGGAGCGGAATCTCCGGCAGAGACCACGCAGGTACGCCGACCGACGCCAATGCGTCGGTCACCGCATCGAGATCGTCCGGCGCGCAACGGTTCGCCACGATCGCAGCGAGGTGCGCATGATGCTGACGCAGTTCGCCCTGGCACAGAGTGGCCAGCTGGGCGATCTCGTCGGGCGTGCGACCGGAGCCGCGCAGTGCAAGCAACACGGGGGCACCGAGATTGACCGCGATGCGGGCATTGAAGCCGAGTTCACTGGGGCTGCCGACGTCGGTGTAGTCGCTACCCACGATCACCACGGCGTCGCACTGGGCGGCCACCTCGTGGTACCGGTTGACGATCTCGCTGAGCGCTGCATCCGCATCGGCGTGCACCTGCTCGTACGTGACACCGAGCGACTGCTCGTACGTCAGATCAGCGGTGGTGTGCTCGACGAGCAACTCGAGGATGTAATCGGGCTCGTCGGTGGATCGGGCGATGGGACGAAACACCCCAACCCGGGCCGCGGACGCGGCGAGCATCTGCAGCACACCGAGCGCGATGGTCGACTTCCCGCTGTCCCCTTCCGGTGACGCGATGTAGATGCTCGAGGGATACATATCCGACGCGTCGGTGCCGCTGGGCTCAGCCATACCGGCAAGCTTAGTAGGTGGGGTGTTGACACCGGGCGCGGTCGGGTTGTCCCATGAACCATGGCCGAATCACCGTTCCCGGATGTGCGCTGGGGCAGCGAAACCTCGTTCATCCGCAAACCCGCCGTGAAGTTCGCGTCGACGAAGCCCGGTTCGTGGGTCATCAGGAACCTCGCAGGCGTCGACCGATGGTTGCTGACCAAATCCGACGGCCGCTTCACCGTCCTCGGGCCGATCGCGGCTCCGGTGGTGTTGCTGACCACCACCGGCCGCAAATCCGGCAAGCCCAGGACGAGCCCGCTGCTCTACTACCGCGAGGGCGACAAGATCTACGTCGTCGGCTCCAATTTCGGTCAGCAACACCACCCGGCGTGGACGTCGAACCTTCTCGCAGACCCGACGGCTGTCGTGGCCATCGGCGGCAAGAAGATTCCGGTGGTCGCCACCCGCATCACCGGAGACGAGAAGGCTCGCATCTACCGCCAGTTCGACGCGATGGTCGAGGTGTACGGCGAATACGAAACCAGGACCGACCGTGACATGAGATTGTTCGCACTCACGGCCGATCTCTAGTCTCGTCGGGCGTCAGCCGAGCTTGCGCAGGCGCGGCGCGAGGTCCTTCTCGAAGAGTTCGAGGAACCGCTTCTGATCGTGGCCCGGTGCGTGGAACACCAGGTGATTCAGACCGGCATCGGTGTACTGCTTGACCTTCTCCACTGCCTCGTCCGGATCCGATGCCACGATCCACCGCTTGGCGACCTGCTCGATCGGCAGCTCGTCCGCGGCCTTCTCCATCTCGATCGGATCCTCGATCGAGTGCTTCTGCTCCGGCGTCAGCGACAGCGGGGCCCAGAAGCGGCAATTCTCCAGCGCCAGTTCGGGATCGGTGTCGTAGCTGATCTTGATCTCGATCATCTTGTCGATCTCACCGGCGTCGCGCTCGGCCTTGCCCGCGCCCTCCTCCACGGCCGGAAGCAGCTTGTCGGTGTAGAGCTCCATGCCCTTGCCCGAGGTGCAGATGAATCCGTCGCCCGCACGGCCTGCATAGCGGGCCACCACGGGACCGCCTGCAGCGATGTAGACCGGGATGCCGCCCTCGGGAACGTCGTAGATCGACGCGCCCTTGGTGGTGTAGTACTCGCCCTCGAAGTCGACGCGGTCACCGAGCCACAGCTCGCGCATCAACCGCACCGACTCACGCAGGCGCGCGAATCGTTCCTTGAACTCCGGCCATTCGCCGGTGAACCCGGTGGCAATCTCGTTGAGAGCTTCGCCGGTGCCCACACCCAGCATGATGCGTCCGGGATACAGGCAGCCCATCGTCGCGAACGCCTGAGCGATGACCGGCGGGTTGTAGCGGAACGTCGGCGTCAGTACCGAGGTGCCGAGCTGGATCGTGTTCGTTCGTTCCCCGACGGCCGTCATCCAGGCCAGTGAGAACGGCGCGTGGCCGCCCTCGTGCCGCCACGGCTGGAAGTGGTCGCTGACCGTCGCCGAATCCATACCGTGCTGCTCGGCGAGCACACCGAGCTCGACCAACTCGCGCGGTCCGAACTGCTCCGCCGATGCCTTGTACCCCAGCTTGAGACCCTGCGCCACGCCGAACTCCTGTCGTTGGTCGTCCTAGTTCTTCGATTGTGCACCTGTGATGGTCGGCTGAGTACTACTGGATCCCCAGAACGGTGACCACTGCAGCCAGCAAAGCCACCGCACCGATACCGATCGCGAAGATCCACAGGTCTCGAGACTCCGGCATCGGTGCACCGTTCTCGAGGGCATCGCGAACTCGCATCCACCGCCGCAGGCCGATGATCGGTGCTGCGGCGGCAAGTCCGATCAGAACCAGACCGAGTGCCGTCCGCACCCATCCGGTACTGAAATCGGGAACGAGGTGGACGATCGCAATTCCGCCTGCGAGTAGCCCGAGTGATGTCCGCAGCCACGCGAGAAAGGTGCGTTCACTGGCGAGCGTGAACCGCTCGTCGGGGCGCGTCACGCGCGTGCGGTCATGCGCTCGCGAATCAGATGGGCAACCAGTTCGGGATCGTCGGGGGTGAAAACCGGCGAGATGCGGCGGATAGTCAGCACTACTGCAGTGTCCTTCTTGGGGCGCATCACGTCCAGCGGAAGCCACTGGCGACCCACTGGCTCTCGTCAGTCGGCATGCCCCGCGTTCGGCGCGGGCGTTCTCACCAACGTCAGGTGCGATGTCCGACGCAACTCGAATCCGATGGAGAGGTAGAGGTCGATGGCCCGCACATTTGCAGCCGACGCGTGCAGGAACGGTTCATCGCCGCGGGCACGGATACCGTGACCGATCGCACGCACCAGGTCGGTGGCCAGCCCCTGCCCGCGGAACGCCGGGTCGGTGCACACAGCGCTGATTTCCGTCCACCCCGGCGGATGCATGCGCTCACCGGCCATCGCGATCAGCGCACCGTCGCGTCGAACTCCGAGGTACGTGCCGAGCTCGATCGTCCGGGGCAGGAACGGGCCGGGCTCGGTACGGCTGACCAGATCGAGCATCTCCGGGACGTCCGCTGCTGTCAGCTCGACAGCCTCGCCGAAAGGCCGCGTCTCGAGGTGCGTGCCGACGAGTTGCACCAAACCGAAGGTCTCCACATGCGACCACCCCTCGGGCAGTGCGCGTTCCGGTCCGTTCAGCGCCACCACGGTTCGGGGGCCGAACAGTGCCGCGATGTCATCCCAGTCCTGGGACTCGAGGACGTCGGGGTGCACCAGGAACGGAGAGACCTGAGGATCGGCACGGATTATCCGCCCGCGCCTAACCGCGAACCGCAAGAGTGAGCCCTCGAGGGAATTGCGGACGGGGTCGTCGAGAGGATGAGCAGACACAGCAAATAGAGTCGCACGAACAGCCTATGGGCCGACGCACCGTCAGAGCCGGGCACCAATACTTATACCGGTATAGTTATTCGTCATCCGACGAAAGGCAGCACATGATCGAAATTCTCCCACCGAGCAAAATTCCCCTCGCGCGTGAATCAGGCGCACTCGTCGCCGAGATTCTGGGGACCGTCCGAGAGCGCGCGACCGTCGGCACCAACCTGCTCGAGATCGACGAGTGGACCAAGGACATCATTCTCGGAGCAGGGGCAACGTCCTGTTACGTAGACTATGCGCCGTCCTTCGGCCGCGGACCGTTCGGCCACTACATCTGCACTTCTGTCAACGACGCTGTGCTGCACGGCCTCCCATACGACTATGCGCTGGGCGACGGCGATCTTCTCACCCTCGATCTCGCCGTGATACTCGGCGGCGTCGCAGCGGACTCGGCCATCAGCTTCGTCGTCGGCGAGCCACGAAAAGAAGACACCGCCATGATCGACGCCACCGAACGGGCTCTGGCTGCGGGGATCGCAGCGGCACGTCCGGGAAACAAGATCAGTGACATCTCTCATGCCATCGGCACGGTCCTTCGCGAGGCGGGCTACCCGATCAACATGCAATTCGGCGGCCACGGCATTGGGTCCACGATGCATCAGGACCCACATGTGTCCAACAACGGGCGGCCGGGCCGCGGCTACCGCCTTCGCCCCGGCCTGATGCTGGCACTCGAGCCCTGGATCATGGAAGACACCGATGAACTCGTCACCGATGACGACGGATGGACTCTGCGCAGTACGACGGGGTGCCGTACCGCGCACAGCGAGCACACGGTGGTCATCACCGACGACGGTGCCGAGATCATGACGTTGCGCGCGTAGCTACAGACGTTTCTCGAAGGTGTTCGAGAAGGGCAGCACCTCGTAGGGAGGGAACACCGGAATTCGGGTGTAGCCGCTCTTCTCGTACAGCCGAACTGCGTCGGGCTGCCTGTCCCCGGTCTGCAGTATCAATCGTGGCAGGCCCTGGTCGCGGGCGGCATTCTCCGACGCCTGCAGCAGGGCAGCCGATACTCCCGTGCCGCGATGGTCGGGATGAACGAACATTCGCTCGAGCTCGAGATCGGATCCGTTCCACCGCAGCGCTGCATGTCCGACGGCGCGCTCGACGCCCTCCGAGTCACGGCGATACACGACGAACGTCCGGTGCACAGAGCTCTCGTCGACGGCGTTGGCCTGGGTCTTCGACATCAGAGCGGCCCGGTCGGCGTAGCGCGGACCCACCTCGGCGGCCATCGCCGCACGCAGGGCTTCGGCGTCGGGATGATCCCAGTCGACGGTGCGGACCGTGAGTTCGGTTCGTGGTTGGCATACATCGGTCACGCCCGATCGCAACATGCCGGGGATCGTCGGGTCAACAGTTGCAATCACGGTGAGCAGATCCATGGCGAACCGTTGCTCCATCGTCGACCATGTGTCTGTGAACGAGAACTGTCGCTGCCACCGCTGACCAACTGCCCGGTATCCGCAGCACACCCTTGTTTCAGGAGTTCTCCACCATGACCACCGAAGCCACCGTCGTCGTCCACATATCCGATTCCGGAACGTCATCCCTGCAGGGGTTGACCAGACCGCAGTTGCACGCACTGGCCGAGGCACTCCGCAGCGCCGCCAAAAGCTATGCGCCGCAGGCAAAGATCCTCACGCGCTTCGATGTGCGGGTCAATGAATTGAACGCTCCCCTTGTCATCGACATCCCAGCCCGCGACGTGATCCTCGGAGGCAAGAGCGTTCGCCTCAGTCACACCGAGTTCGAGATCTTCGCGTACCTGGCGCGGCGTCCACGTGTAGTCGTCGGCAGATCCGAACTCAGCACATCCGACGGCGGACGCAGCGTCGACGTTCATCTGTCTCGGGTGCGAACCAAGCTCGGTCACTTCGGCCGGCTGATCACCACCGTCCGCGGTGCCGGTTACCGATTCGACCCGGAGCCGGGCATCCGCGTCGTCACCGAGCCGGCCGTGCTGCGGAGCGCCTGACCGTCACTGAGACAGCGCGACGGACCTGCGACGACGGTTTCGGCGCACGACCACGAAGACCAACAGAGCAACGAGGACCACGGCGATGATCGCACCCAATGCCGTCGCGCCACGGAATCCCGGCGCACTGGTGTCGAGGGTGCGTTCACCTGCGTGGGCCGCGTTGCTGGTGCCGAGGACGATCGTGAGCGTCAACAGATTCGGGATGGCGGTAACGACAGCCAGGATCACCGATCCGATGGCCAATTGCTTGCCCGCTCGACCCTTGCGGACCGACCATGCACTCCAGAAGAACACCAGCGGCGCGAACGTGCAGACGATGCCGAACAGCAATCCCCACAGGATGCCCTTGGTGAACGTGCGATCGGCCAGTTCCTCGACCCGCAGACTCCACCAGCGAGGAAGAAACGCCGCCAGGATGAAGTACGCGATCAGCAGAAGCACGATGCCCGCTCCGACGAGGATGGCGCGGCGCTTCCAGTTGGCCGAACTGGTCGACGGTGCGGGCGTGGTCGGATCGGCAGTCATGCCGATAATCGTAGAGCCTGCACAGCAGTGCAACGGTCGTGTCGAGACCCGATCGTTAGCTGAAAAATCCGCAGAGACTCCGCAGAGACGAAAACTAGCGCCGACCGGCCGAGACTTCGTCCAGCGAGCTCTTCTCGGACTCGCGTCCCTCGGTAGGAGTGCGATACGGCCACAGCGCTCGTGCCAGCAGGCCGACCGACAGTCCGATCCACATCCACGCCAGATCGCGTTGTACGAACGTGAGCGCTGCTCCGGCAAGCGTGATCGCGGAGCCGATCCCGATGCGAACCAGATTCACCCCGAATTCGCCGCGACCGAATTCCACCCCGTCCCGAGTGAACGCCACCGCGCCCACCACGAAGCTCAGTGCCGAGAGCCACCAGATCGACCGCGCCGCCGTCTGCACGTCGACAGAGGCAGACAACAGCCGGGTCACCCACGGACCGATCGCGAGAACGACTACCGCAGATACACTTCCGAGCCACAGCGATCCGATCAGGACAGTTTTCTCCACTTCACGCCGCTCGTGTACCGACTCCGACGAGGACACCAGAATCTGGGCCGCAGACTTCCACCCTTCGACGGCCAGAACCACCAGCAACCACACCTGGTAGACCACCAGGTGTGCGGCCGCGTCCACTGCAGAGGAATGAACAGCAGCCGCTGTCATCACCAACGTCGCACCGCCCAGCATCGCCGAGCGCACCGCGAGCAAGCCTGCCGCCCCGAGGGCGGACTGCCATCGGTCCATCCCGGTGCGGAGTGACGGCGTCCGCGCGGCCAACAGGCCGCGGCGCTTCAGTATGTGCACTCCGACGACGGCCACGGCCAGCTGCGACAGGCCCGACGCGGTGCCGATACCGACGATGCCCATCCCTTGATGCGTGGCCACGACCACGATCCCGATGTGCACGGCTGCCCCGCCCAACGCGAGTGCCGTGACATCGGATACTCGGCCGACCCCACGCAGCGCGCCGTAGCCTGCCAGGACGACGGCCGAGACAGGTAACCCGGCCGCACGAGCCAGCAGATACGCGCGGGAATCACCGTCGGGAACAGTGGACAGTGCGAACACCGTGACAGCACAGCCGAGCACTAGTCCCCACACTGCCGCGATCACGACGGACCGTCGCACGGCCACCTGCACCTGCGCCCGATCGCCACTGACCCCGAGCTGAGCGATCTGCGTCGTTTGCGCGAACATCAGCGGGGCGAGCAGCCAGGTAGTGGTGGTCACGACACCGGATCCGAGAGCGAGTGCACTCTGCTCGGATATCCCCAGAGACCCGGCCGCTGCTGTATCTGCCAGCCCGCTGAGTGGTTCTGCCAGTAGGGCAACTCCCGCCAGGCCTGCCAATCGAGCAGCGGAGCGGAGGATCGCAGTGTTCACGACACTCTTTTTCGGTGCTGCCGCACATGTACGCGGGTCGCACAGCGGCGCGTGCAGAACCGTTGGCGCGCAGAGCGACTGAAGTCCACGAACGCGTTTCGACACGAGTCGCACACTCCCAATCGCAGTGCACCCGATGGGTCGGCCACGACCGTCGCGAGCGCAACGAGACAGTTGACGCGGAGCCGCTCCGCGATGACAGCCGAGGTGCCGTCGTAGTGCAGATGCGGGGCGAAGTCGTCCGACACCGAGACGGTGACGCGAACATCGACCGAGGCCAGCACTCTGTTGAGCGCATCGGCCGCCGAACGAGAGTCCCCGACCTCGAAGACGGGCGACACTTTCTGAGCGAACTGTTCCAGGACTGCCTGAGCGTCGACGATGTCGGCCGGACCGACAACACCGCGATGCCGGACGGGCAACAGTTCCCGCGCCAGTAGTTCTGCCACCCATTCAGGGTCCAGAGCCTGCGATTTCCAGGCATTGACGATCTCGACAGCCAATTCCGCGGCTGGTCTGTGAACGGTCATGCCCCCAGAGTGCAGTAAGCGTCTACTTCATTTCAACACTTACATTACAAGTGCATCATCAGCCGCGGACGCCGAAGTCGACAGCTGCGTGGGTGCACGCGGGCTGCGTTCCGAGACGATCGATGATCGCTGCTACTCGTGCTTTGAGCCAGGTCATGGACCCGACGCTAGACTCGCCGCCAAGATTCTGCACCGGTTGAAATCACGCTGATTCGAACGACCCGGGCGGCCGAGACCTCACACCCCCTCGTGCCGACCGATCACTTCTGATCTGACCAGAGTTGGAGTGAACGGCGGGAAAATGGGTGTGAAGTTGCCCGAACAGGTCAGGGAATCAGGACGAACTTTCCGCGCGGGTGCGTCGATTGCAGTTCAGCATGCGCCTTCGCGGCGTCGTCGAGCGGAAAGGTCTTCGCCACAGTCACCTCGAACACGCCTGCACCTGCCTGCCCCAGCAGCACCGGTGATGCGAGGCGTCGACGCTCCATGCTCGCCGGCCCACCGACGGTGAGGAACCCGTCTGCCGATGCCCGCCCGAAGGCTGCCGTGCTGACCAATCTCGATCTGTCCGTGAGTAATTCGAGAGACACGTCGACGGCCTCGTCGGTGCCCACCGTGTCGATTGCCGCATCGACCCCATTCGGCGCGGCTGCCCGCACACGGTCGATCAGTCCGTCGCCGTATTCGACGGGCTCGACACCGTAGGCCCGGAGTGCATCGTGATTCTGTCGGCGCGCAGTCCCGATGACGGTGGCGCCGCGCTCGAGAGCGAGCTGAGCCACAACGGACCCGACGCCGCCTGCCGCGCCGTGCACGAGAACAGTGTCTCCGCTCTCGAGACCGACGGATTCCATTGCGTCGTAAGCAGTTCCAGCCACGGCGAGGACACCCGCAGCAACGTTCCAGTCCAAAGCTTCCGGCTTCGGAAACACGAACCGCGCGGGAACCAGAATCCGCTCGGCGTATGTACCGTTCTGGCCGGACACGACAACCTCGTCGCCGACGGCGATAGGCCCGCCCGGTCCCTCGACGGCTCCGCCGACCGCAACCACGATGCCCGACGCTTCACTGCCCAGCGCAATCGGCAGCTTCGAGGCGTCGGTGCCGAACGCACCGCTGTAACTCTTGTAGTCGAAGGGGTTGACACCGATCGCCTTCAGCTCGACCAGAACCTCGCCTTCGGACGGTTCGGGCAGCTCTCGTTCGACGATCTCGATGGCGTCCGGTCCACCGTAGGACGCTGCAACTGCGGCTCGTGTCATGCGCAGTACAACGGTCGACACCACGCAAATGTTCCACTCAGACCCGCAGACGCGGCAGTCCCCATTCCTTGCCGAGCAACTCGTACGAGCGCAGCCGGTCCGCGTGCTCGTGAGTCACCGAGGTGAGCACCAGTTCGTCGGCTTCGGTGGCCTCCTGCAGCGCGTCGAGTTTCTCCGCGACCGTCGCCGCAGACCCGACGACCTGGGTGTCCACTCGATCCGCGACGAGCTCGTATTGCTCGCCGGTCAGCGGTGCGGTGTTCTTCGGATCCGGGTACTCGATCGCGCCATGACCGCTGCGAATGCTGTGTACCCACTGCGGGAACGATGCTGCCAGGTCTCGGGCCTGCGAATCCGATTCTGCAACAATCACATCGGCCGACACCGCCACGTACGGCTCGGACAGCCGAACCGATGGCACGAAAGCACGGCGATACTCGTCGATCGCCTCGAGGGTCGTCCCCGGGCTGAAGTGATAGCTCGCCGCGAACGGCAGACCGCGGGCACCGGCCTCACGTGCAGTCGGCCCGGCGCTGCTGCCGAACAGCCACAGCGCCACGTCGGCCCCGACACCCGGCCGTGCCGTCAGAGCAACCCCGTCGCGCTCGTAGCTACCGGCAAGCAACGCAGCGAGGTCGTCGAGTTGCTCGTGGAAATCCGGGGCCTGAGCGTGGGGTTGCTGCAACGCAGCCACAGACGCGGCCAGCAGCGGCGTCTTCCGCGGGGCCGCCGCGGCGGGGGCGACCGGGAACAGTCCACCCGGCTCCGAGGACACGGCGCGTTCGGGCGCAGACTCACGAATATCTGCCAGAGCTTCTGTGCGCCGCTGCCCGGACCTTCCCACCCCGAGATCGATGCGTCCCGGATACAGGGCGTCGACTGTTCCGAAGGATTCGACGACGGCAGCAGCTGTAGTGAAACCCAGCTGGACCGCAGCCGATCCGACACGAATCCGGTTGGTGGCAGCAGCAATCAATCCGATCAACACAGCGGGTGAAGAACTGGCCGCGGCCACGAAGTGGTGCTCGGCCACCCAATAGCGCTCGTAACCCCATTCCTCGGTCTGGCGTGCCAGGTCCACTGTGTTTCGCAGCGCTTGCTGGACCGTCGACCCTTCACTGATCGGAGCCAGGTCGAGAACCGACAACGGAACGCGCGTCATCGGGGGTTCTTCTCCCCGGCCTCGACTGCGACGGTCAGTCTGTTCTCGGCAGGCGCGACCGGGCACGTTGCGTAGTCGGTGAACGCACACGGAAGGTTCGACGCCCGATTGAAATCGAGAACGACGGAACCGCTCTCGGGTGCCGCTATCGAGAGGATCCGCGCTGCCGGATAGGTGGTCACCCCGCTCGTGGCATCGGTGAACAGGACCTTCAGACCATTGCCGCTGCCGCCGAACGCAATCAGCTGCTGCGCGGTGCCGGCCAACTCGAAGTCGAGAGTGCCCACCGCCGTGTGATGGTGTTCGAGTCCTTCCACCACTGCCCCAGTGGTCACGGTGACCGGCGAGTCGTACGGCGTGAACGTCCCTGTGGCAACGACCTTCTCGCTCGGCTCGTAGGTCGGGATACCGCTGTAGGACTGCAGGGTCTGTGCTTTAGGGTCGTGCACCCGCAGCGCGACAGAACCGGTCCGCCGGATCACCTCGATACGCCGATCTCCATCCTCGACCAGGATGCCGGGTGCGCCCTCCACCGGATTCAGCGCCGTCACGCCGTCGAACCCCTCGACAGTCACCGAATCGGCGTCGGCCTTCCAACGGCCGGGAAGGTCCGCGACGGTCTCGAATTCATCGGTCAGCCAATACAAACCGGTCAATGACACCCAACCCAGCGGATCACCGTAGGACGCCTCTCGGTCGGCATGCCATTGCTTCCAGTCCTGCTCGAAATCGCTCATGATGCTCGCACTCCTTCACGCTGTTCGTACGGGTGCCGCAGACCGAGATGGTCGCGCAAGGTGGTTCCGGCGTATTCGGTGCGGAAGCTGCCGCGGTCCTGAAGTTCCGGAATCACCTTGTCGACAAATTCATCGAGGCCGGCTGGGGTGATGTGCGGGACGAGGATGAAGCCGTCGCTCGCGTTGTTCTGCACGTAGCTGTCGATTTCCTCGGCCACTCGCGCTGGGGTTCCGACGAACTGCTGCCGCGTCGTCATCGCGATGATCAGTTCACGAATGCTCAGGTTGCCTGCTTCGGCGCGCTCGCGGTACTGCTGGGCAATGGTTCTGGGGTCGCCGTGTCGCGCACGGCCACGGGTGATGGATACGTCGCCGCTGGGTTCGATATCGGGCAGCGGACCGTCCGGGTCGTACGCGGACAGGTCCTGTCCCCACACCTGTTCGAGGAACGAAATAGCCGTTTTACCGCTGACCTGCTGATGCCGGATGTGGTCCGCCTTGTCGACCGCGTCCTGCGCAGAATCGCCTAGCACGAAGGTCGCCGCCGGCAGCACCTTCAGGTCGTCGTGCTCGCGGCCGTACTTGGCGAGCCGACCCTTGACGTCGGAGTAGAACTTCTGTCCGTCCTCGAGCGTGCCGTGGATGGTGAAGATGGCGTCGGCCTTCGCCGCACCGAACTCGCGGCCCTCGTCGGAATCGCCTGCCTGCAACAGAACTGGATGTCCCTGCGGACTACGCGGCAGTGTGAAGCGGCCCTCGACCTCGACCTGCGGCCCGGTATGCCTCACGGTTCGGATCTCGGACTCGCGGCCGAAGATTCCCCGCTCCCGATCGACGACGAAGGCGTCGGTCTGCCAGCTGTCCCAGAACTGGCGTGCCACATCGATGATCTCGTTCGCGCGCACGTACCTGTCCGCCCGATCCAGGTAGCCGCCCCGGCGGAAGTTCTCACCGGTGAACGCATCCGAGGACGTCACCATGTTCCATGCCGCCCTACCGTCGGACAGGTGGTCCAGCGACGAGAATTGTTCGGCGAGCTCGAACGGTTCGTTGAACGTCGTGTTGATCGTCCCGGCCAGTCCGAGCTTGGTCGTCACCGATGCAAGAGCGTTGAGGACGGTGAGCGTATCCGGTCGACCGACCACGTCGAGATCGTGGATCTTGTTGCGGTGCTCACGCAGTCGCAGTCCTTCGGCGAGGAAGAAGAAGTCGAACAGACCGCGCTCGGCCGATTCGGCGAGGTGTACGAACGAATCGAACTCGATCTGGCTCTTCGATTCCGGATCGGCCCAGACGGTGGTGTTGTTGACGCCGGGGAAATGGGCACCCAGGTGTATCTGCTTCTTCGTCACAGGCTCTTCCCTTCGAGTTCATAGCGATTGACAGGACGCGTCAGGCCGAGACGCTCGCGCAGAGTCGATCCGCTGCGAGTGTCCGTGGCCGGGAGAGCTGTTACTCCCGACGGCAACGCGAGCGGTACCAGGGTGACCCCGTCCAGGCCGGCCGCTTCGATCGAACCGAGCAGGAGATGCAAGCCTGCCAGGTCGCCGACATGCGACACGCTCTCAGCGGCTCTGACGTGACCCGCCCAGTTGTCGAGCTGAGCGAGTTCCTGAGCGGCAGAATCGGATACGATGGTCTCCACGTCCAACAGGACGAACACCTCGGCCGGGTCACGGCCTTCGGCAACGACGGCCCGTCGAATGCGGGCGGCGGTCGTCGCCGCGTCCTCGAACGTGTCGGCGACGATGCGGACGATGTCGGCACGCGCGGAGGCCACCGACACGGACTCCGCGGAGTCGACGCGAATCACGACGAGCGGCTGCCCCTGCGGAGATCTCGGAGTGATCGACGGACCCTTGACCGAGAAGTTCTCGCCCTCGAAGTCGATGTAGTGCAGCTTGTCTCGGTCGATGAACCGTCCCGACTCGACATCACGGATCTCCGCGTCGTCCTCCCAGCTGTCCCAGAGCCTGGTGACGACCTCGATTGCCTCGCTCGCTTCGCGCCACAGGCTGCCGTTGTCCTGCTCCGCTTTCCGACCGAACAGCGCTGCCTGCTCGGCACCCGGACTCACCTCGACCTGCCATCCGGCCCGTCCGTGGGAAGCGAAATCGAGGCTCGCGATCTGCTTCGAGATGTGGAACGGCTCGGTGTGCGTGACGGTGATCGTGGGCACCAGCCCGATCTTCTCGGTGAGCGCGGCTGCCCGTGCCGCGATAGCTGCGGCCTCGAGAGTCCGACTGGCGAACGAATCGCCCAGGAACGCGAGATCGATACCCGCTCGGTCTGCAGCCTGGAGCTGGTCGATCCAGAACCCTGCTGTGAAAACCTCTTCCGCGCGAGAATCGGGCCGACGCCAGGCCTGCGGATGTGCGCCGGTGCCTTTCAGCTCTATCGCGGTCAGGAACAGCTTGTCAGACACTGGTGCTCGCTTTCTCGTGCGCGCTTCCGGGAATGGCCCCGAGTAGCTCGCGGGTGTAGTCCTGCTGTGGATTGTCGAACAGTGCTGTGGTGTCGCCGTATTCCACGATGACGCCGGATTGCATGACGGCCACGGTGTCGCTGATCTGACGGACCACGGCCAGATCGTGCGAGATGAACAGGTAGCTCAGACCCAGCTCGGACTGCAAGTCGTCGAGCAGCGTCAGGATCTGTGCTTGCACCGACACATCCAGGGCCGAGACCGGCTCGTCGAGCACCACCAGTTCCGGTGCGAGAGCCAACGCTCGTGCGATGGCGACGCGCTGGCGCTGCCCGCCGGAGAGCTCGGCCGGCCGGCGGGCCAGGTAATCGCCGGTGAGCGCCACCTGATCGAGTAGCGTCCGGGCACGCTCGGAACGCTCACGCGAGGAACCGACCTTGAACGCGTCCAACGGTTCTCGCACGATCTCGCCGACCCGCAACTTCGGGTTCAGTGAGGCGTACGGGTTCTGATAGACGATCTGAACACGCCGCCGCAGTTCGCGCCTGGCCTTGCCACGCAGACCGGTGATGTCCACACCGTCGAACGTGACCGAACCCGACGACGCGGTCTCGAGACCGATCGCGATACGCGCCAACGTGGACTTGCCGGAACCGGATTCGCCGACGAGCGAAACGGTGCGCCCACGTTCGACGGTCAACGTGGCTCCCGTGACCGCATCGAGGTGTACACCGCGGCCTATGGTGAACCGCTTCGAGACGTCGCTGATCGTCAGGATCGGCTCGGCTGCCGTGGTGCGCGCGGGTCGTACGGTTGTGTTCAGAGACGGTGCCGCGGCCAACAGTCGACGTGTGTACGCGTGCGTCGGGTTCGCCAGTACCTCTGCGGTGGGACCGGTTTCGACGATCCGTCCTGCGCTCATGACGATGAGGCGATCGGCTCTATCCGCAGCCACGCCCAAGTCGTGGGTGATCAGCAGAACGGCGGCACCGGTCTCGGCGATCCTGGCGTCGAGATGGTCGAGAATGCGTCGCTGCACGGTGACGTCGAGGGCGCTGGTCGGCTCGTCGGCGATCACCAGTTCCGGGCGGCACGCGAGAGCGATTCCGATCAGTACGCGCTGACGCTGCCCACCGGACAGGTCCTGCGGATACTGACGCGCCCGAACTTCGGGGTTGTCCAGACCTGCTTCGGCGAGGATGCGAATTGCCTCGACCTTCGCAGAGCGGCGATCTGCGAGACCGTGCACCCGCAGCACCTCGGCAACTTGGTCGCCGACGCGAACCACCGGGTTCAGCGAGGTGGTCGGATCCTGCGGGACGAGCCCGATGTGACGGCCGCGCAGCCGGTTCAACGTCTTGTCCGAGGCGGTGTCGAGCCGTTCCCCGTCGAACGTCACCGATCCACCTACGACGCGCCCGGAACCCGAGAGCAGCCCGATGAGGGCGTGCGCAGTCGTCGACTTTCCGGAGCCCGATTCACCGACCACGGCCACCACTTCACCGCGGTCGACGGTGAACCCGATGCCGGCGACGGCAGTCGTCTCACCGTAATTCACGTGCAGATTCTCTACTTCGAGAATGGGACTCATTGTGATCGCCTCTCGAGAGCATGACCGAGGCGGTGCGCGGACACGACGACGGCCACGATCACCAATCCCGGCAGTGTGGTCATCCACCAGGCGGTGGCCAGAAAGTTGCGGCCCTCGGAGATCAGCGATCCCCACTCCGGGGTGGGCGGAGCAGCGCCGAAACCGAGGAAGCTCAGCGCCGATACTGCGAGAACTGCCATACCGAATTCGACAGCAGCGAGCGCGATCACGGGGCCGTACGAGTTTCTGAGGATGTGCCTGCGGAACACATCGAACCACCGCACACCCGAGGCGTAGGCCGCTTCGACGTACAGCGATCTGCGCACCCGCAGTACCTCCGAGCGCATCACTCGGGCGAAATTGGCGATCAGCGTGACGCCGACGGCAATAGCGACGTTCACGGTGCCGAAGCCCAGAGCGGTCACCAGCGCCAACGAGAGCAACAGAGTTGGAATCGACAGCAACACATCGACAATTCGCATCAACACCGCATCGACTATTCCGCCGACGGCCCCCGAAACCAGACCGATGATCGAGCCGACCACCAGGGCCATGCCGACTGCCAACAGCGTTGCCGTCAGCGACAATCCGGAACCGTGGACCACTCGGGTGAAAACGTCACGGCCGATGTTGTCGGTGCCGAACCAGTGCGACTCGCTCGGTGCCTGCAGTTTATCGGCCGGTGTACCGACCAGCGGGTCGCCGCTGGCGAAGACGGACGGGAACAGCGCGAACCCGAGAGCCAGCAACAGCACGACCACGGAGGCACCGAGCCAGATGTGCTTCAACACGTCTCGCGGACCCCGGCGCCGCGTGGGTGCCGGTGCTTCTTCGACTACCGGGGGAACTGCCGAATGGACGGCAGTCTCGCGAATCAGGATGTCAGACATGAGCTTTCTCCGGTTCTGCACTGGCCTGCACGGGCCGGTATTCGCGCACGATGCGCGGATCGATCAGCGGATAGAGCAGGTCGACTGCGAGATTGACCAGGACGAAGACCAGCGAGGTCAGAACGACGATGCCCTGCACCACCGGAATGTCCTGGGCCAGCACCGATGTCTGGGTCAGCCGTCCGACTCCGGCGCGCGAGAATACGGTCTCGACCACCACCGATCCGGCCAGCAGGGTGCCCACCAGAACCCCGGCAATCGTGAAGGCCGGGATGGACGACAGTCGCAGAACGTGTCGCGTCTGCACCCGAAGGCGTGAGACCCCCTTGGCGCGAGCCACATCCACGAATGGCTGCTTCCATGTGGTCGCCATACTGGTGGCGAGCACCTGAGCGATGACAGCACCGGTGGGCAATGCCAGCGTCACCGCAGGCAGCACCAACGACGCTGGCCCGGCGTCACCGAACGCCGGGAACCAGCGCAGTCGGAACGAGAACAGTTGCAGCAGAAGCAGACCCACCCAGAATGTCGGCACCGCCACCCCGAGCGGTGGGAGCGCGAGCAACAGGTTCTTCAGCCAGACGATCTGGGTGTACGTGGCGGCATAGGCCACCGCGGATCCGAACACGACGGCCAGCACCAGGGCTGTCGCCGCCAAGCCGAGGGTGCTGGGCACCGCGTCGAGAATGGCCGTCGTCACCGGTTGGCCGGTGGCAATGGACAGTCCGAAGTCACCTTGCACGGCCCCGACCAGCGAATGCCAGTACTGCACCAACACCGGCTGATCGAGACCGTAGCGAGCCTGCAGTTCAGCGATGGCCGCAGCATCCGCCGGAGTGCCCGAGCCGGCCGAGTCCACGGCAAGACTGACCGGGTCCGAGGGAAGGAGGAAGAGCACGATGAACGAGATGGTGAATGCAGCCCACAGCACTGCCAGTGCCTGCAGTACTCGCTGTCCGACGTAGCAGGTCATGGCTCTACTGCCCGCTCAGCCAGGTGTCGAAGAACTGCAGGCGAGCGGAGGCCTCGAACTTCAGATCCTGCACTGTCGACGCCGCGCCGACGGCCTGCGAGAGCTCGATCGTGGGAATCCACAATCCGTTGTCGAGCACCTGCTGCTGGGCGGTTGCGAGGATCTCGTTGCGCGCCGCAACGTCGGTGGTCGAGAGCTGGTCCGTCAACGATGCATCCAGATCCGGAATCGGGCCGCGCGCGTTCAGGTTCCGTCCGTCGACGGCAAACGAGGTACGAAGAATGTCACCGTCGGCGCGGGTGCTGTTGTAGTACGTGGAGTCGTAGTCCTTGGTACCTTGCCGTGCGGTCGCCTCCGAAGTGGACACCAGCTCGAGCTGTAGGTCGACGCCGACGGCGCGCAACTGCTGCTGGGTCAGCTCGAGGATCGCCTGGTTGCCGGCGAACACGGCCGAGTACATGACCTTGAAGCTCAGCTTCTGCCCGCCCTTTTCACGGACCCCATCGGCACCGGGAACCCAGCCCGCTGCATCGAGCTGCGATTTCGACTTCTCGGGATCGTAGGTGACATCGGCGAGTTCGACGTACCCCGGAGTGGCGCTGGCCAACGTGCTTGTCGCCGTGCGGAAGTCGGGTCCGAGGACGGTATCGACAAGTTCCTGACGGTTGATCGCCGGCACCAGGGCCGTCCGGACGGCGGGATCCTGTAGCGCACCACGAGTGACGTTGGGCTGAATGCCGAACGGAACGCCCGGGTTCGATGTCGTCAGGATCCGGCCACCGGTCGCCTCGATCTGTGGAGCATCCTGCGGTAGCGCGTCACTGACGGCGTCGAGCTGGTCGGAGGAAAGACTGCCGGTACGTACACCCGACTCGGGCACGATGGTGAACTCGATACGATCCAGGTACGCCTCGCCCTCATGGCCGAATACCGCAGAGCCCCAGTTGTATCCGATTCGCTTGGCCAAGGCGACGGAGCGGTCCTGCTGATAGTCCGCGTAGGTGAACGGTCCCGATCCGATGTTGGCGCCCAGGCACCGCGACTCGGCAGACTGCGCCGAGGTCGCGATGGATTGGATTCCGAGCTGAGGCGTCGAACTCGCCTGCAGGAACTGCGCATTCGGTGCCGCGAAGTCGATGCGGACCGTGAGCGGGTCGACCACCGTGGCACCTTCGTACCCGGTCAGGTAACTGGCGGCCAGAGGTGCCTTGGCTGCACCGAGAGTGCCGGTGATGGCGTCGAAATTCGCCTTGACGGCAGCGGCATCGAGTGCGGTGCCGTCACTGAACGTCACACCGTCTTTCAGCTGGAAGGTGAACGAGCTCGCGTCGGGACTTACTTCCCAGCTTTCGGCCAACCACGGCTCGACCTCGCCGGTTTCCGGGTTCTGATCGGTGAGCGAGTCGACCACTTGGCGGGTGACGTAGATCGTCTGATTGGTGCCGGATTGTGCCGGGTCGGAGCAGGTGGGAGCGCCGGACAGGCCGTAACGCAGGGTCCCTCCTGACTGCGGGGGTCCGGCGTCGGCGGCCGAGGTGGTGGCGCTACCTGCGCACCCGGCGAGCAGTGTGGCGGTGGCGGCGATTACTCCGGCCACCAAAAGTACAGGGCGAGTGGACACGTGGGTGTCTCCGGTATCTGGTCGATCGCATAGGAACTCCCTCGTCCGAGCCACGTGTGCCCAGGAAGGAGTTCGTGCAGATGATGAGGTGTGGTGTCGAAAAGTACGGGTGCCGAAATGTCAGCTAAGACAGGTCGAACCGTTCAGACGGCACAGATCGACATGAATCCGACGGCATCCGTCGACGAAGCCTGCAGCTACTCGGGTATTCATGTGCATTTCCTCCATCGGTCCCGGCGGTAGCACCCGCACCCGACGAGCGGGGGGTTGCTGCGACGTCATCGAGCCAGGTCTCTCGGTCGCTCTGGATGGTCCTACGGTTTCCGATACTACGAGAGGGTCGGGGCAGTTGCCAACCGGGGTAGGAATCGACTCACCGACGGAAGATCCGAAAAGTACGAACGGGACGACCCCCACCAGTCAGACGGCAACTGTCAGCTCAGAGCCTTCTCGACCGATCGGACCTGAATTGTACTGCTGCTCAGCCATTTTCGAAGACCAAAGTTTCACGCGCCCCATCCAGTATCCGATCGTTTCACCGGAGGCGAACTGATCCAGCACGTCCATGCACAGCCAGGTCGCGACTGAGAAATCTTGCTCCACACCGTCGAGCCCGATCAGTGCCAACTCGTCGCCCACGGCGATGAGAGCGCGATCGACACCGGAACTACCGCGCTCGAGCCATCCCAAAGCCCGCCGGAGATACTCCCAGTCGGCCGCAGGGACAGACTCGGTGGCCGATTGCCTACACAATTCCGCCGTCGCAACGAGCGCGTCCACAACCGGCGTCGACAGTGCACCGTCGAGTTCGACGAGCATGCCCCGATCGGAATCTATGAGGTCGGCCATGTAGCGCCAACGGGCCGGAAGGGCAACATCCTCCGGCCACAGGTCCGTCGTACCGAACTGAAGTCGAGTGATCAGTTCCTTCGGTGAACTGCACGAAGCGGCGAAACGAAATGCGTCGTTCATGTCGATCATCCCCACTGGGTCAACACAACATTGGATACCGGCTCGACACTCGAGTTCGGAGATACAGCAAGCAGTGGCTTTCGTCGCCGAATCAAGCAACACTGCTGTGGTCGTTACGTCCGCCTTGGGAGATATTGAACGCCGCCACCAGCATCTACGCGACTCGTCGTTGCTTGAAATCGATAACGTCACATTTGTCATCGATGTGTAATCCACCACATAGTGCGGTACTCCGACCCCGACTGGACCGTTTCGACAGCGGAGCACTAACGGGAACGCATGTTCGAATACTTGTCGGTGGGTCGCGATAGATTCTGTTCATGCTTTCGGGGGACGGCGGATCAGGGGTGGACGGCATCGAGACGGTGCCGCCCGCCCCTGACGTGTCCGATCCGCAGTTGTCGGCGTTGGTGGATCAGGTCGAGTCCGCGGTCGCCGAGTTGGCGGATCAGGCGTCGGTGTCGTGGACGAATGCCGACCGGCGTGCAGTGATCCAACGGATGGAAACGATGACCAGGTCTGTGACGGCGTACTCGTACACCTGGCTCAACGAACTGATCGCTCAACACGGTCTCGATGTGTACCCGGGGTCGGTGCCGTCCTCGGTGGCGTGGATGCTGCGGATCACCCCACGAACAGCAGGAGCACGAGTGCGCCTGGCCGGGGAGTTGGGTGATCGCACCGCGTTCTCCGGCGAAGTATTGCCCCCGCTGCTGCCGAGAACCGCGGACGCGTTGCGGGCGGGGTTGCTCGATGCCAAGCATGTGCAGATGATTCGGGAGTTCTTTCGCCATCTGCCGTCGAGTGTCGATCCGCAGACACGGGATCTCGCCGAAGAGCAATTGGTGGGCTACGCATCGACCCGACGACCCGACGACTTCGCGCCGCTGGTGGCGCATCTGGACTCGATCCTCAACCCCGACGGCGATCACGACGAAGACGAAGACGAGGACGGGAAGCCACCGAAGCCACCGAAGCCGCGGAAGCGACGGGATGCGTTCTTCTACCTCGGCGAGCAGGGTGCCGACGGTATGTCGGAAGGAAACTTCTGCGTCGACCCCGAACTACGGGCCTACCTCGAGGCCCTGTTCTCCAAAGCCGCGAAACCCGGAGTCAACAACCCGGCCGACCCGACATCGATCGTCCACGACGAAACCAGCAGCGACGACAACAGCGGGAGCGGCAGCGCCACTGCTCCCAAGTCCAAGCCCAAGCCCACTCCCCGCGATGCCGGATCCAGTGACGCAGGACTGTGGGATGGAACGGACCGCAACAGTGACGACGACTGCGATGACGACGACTGCGGTGACGGGACCGACTGTGGTTCCAGGACCGACTGTGGTTGCGGCACAGAGGCAAATGACTCCGACGACACTGCAGGCGCTACTGAACCCGGCGGGCACTCCGGATCCGATACCGGCGTCGACGACGACACCGTGGACAAGGCAGCTGTGCGGGACGCTGCTGCCGCTCGTGATCGACGAACCCAGCGCGAACGTCACCACGACGCCCTGAAACTAGCGCTTCGGCAGACACTCGCCTCCGGGACACTCGGCACCCACCGAGGCCTGCCCGTCACCGCGATCGTCACCATGACCCTGAAAGATCTCGAAGCCGGCAGCGGATACGCCATGACCGCCACCGGATCCCGCATCTCCATCCGCGACGCCATCCGCATGGCCTCCCACGCCCACCACTACCTCACGATCTTCGACGACCACGGCAGAACGTTGTACCTCGGCCGATCGAAACGGATAGCCTCCGCCGACCAACGGATCGTGCTCATCGCCCGAGACCGCGGCTGCAGCTTTCCCTCCTGCACCCGCCCAGCAACCTGGTGCCAAACCCACCACGTCACCGACTGGATCGACGGCGGCTACACCGACATCGACGCCCTCACCTTCGGCTGCGACATGCACCACGCACTCGTCGGCACCGGACCAGGCAAGTGGGCGACCACCAAAACCACAGCAGCCCATCGCTATCCGGGCCGCACCCTCTGGCATCCACCCACTGGAATGGACCCCAAGCGCCGTGGACTCATCAACCACGCACACCACCCAGAAGAAGTCCTCTACCCACCCGACCACCACGGGGATGTCAGAGACGAGGAACCACGACAACCCGCATGACGATGCGAATCAGTCGCAAGGCACAGCCCTGCCCGCCGCACGTGCGTCTCTGCCGGAATAGTCGTTGGCAGGGAGATGAACACAGACAGCGTTGCCCCCGCAGGTTCTGGCCGGTTCGGTCATCTCCATCCTCGAATCACACTGATTCGAAACGTTGTGCGCACTCGGGAATCCGGTGACGATCGGACGATGTCGAGGAACAGCACGATTGCCACAATCGAGCGCGGAATCTACCCTGCCGTCGAATCCTGGGACTGGCAGGTCGACGCACTGTGCCGCGGGCAGGACTCGGAGATCTTCTTCTCTCCGCACGGCGAAGCGCGCTCCGCTCGCCGTGAACGTGAGGACCGGGCGAAGCAGGTGTGCGCCGGGTGCACGGTGGTCGAGGCCTGCCGCCGATTCGCTCTGGCAGCGAACGAGCCGTTCGGAGTCTGGGGCGGAACGACGGCTCGGGAGCGGCAGATACTCAGAACCAACTCCCGACGTGTCGCCGAGCGACAGGCGAGTTAGTACCGGTAGTCGAGCCTGCGGCGCGACCGGGTAGTTCACAATGGAAGGGTGAGCGAAACCGAGAAGCCTCAGCAGTGGACGTATCTGATGGACATGGACGGCGTACTCGTCCACGAGGACCACTTGATTCCCGGTGCCGACACGTTCCTCGCCGAGTTGCAGGCCAACGAGATTCCGTTCATCGTGTTGACGAACAATTCCATTCGTACCCCGCGTGACCTGCGGGCCCGCTTGGCGTTCACCGGTCTGGACATTCCCGAGAAGTCGATCTGGACCTCCGCTCTCGCCACCGCGACGTTCCTGGGCAATCAGCGGCCCGGCGGTAGCGCCTATGTCGTCGGCGAGTCGGGTCTGACCACCGCCCTGCACGACATCGGCTACACGCTCACCGATTCGAGCCCGGATTACGTGGTGCTCGGCGAGACCCGCACGTACTCGTTCGAGGCCATCACCACCGCTATTCGTCTCGTCGAGAAGGGCTCGCGCTTCATCGCCACCAACCCCGACGCCACCGGACCGTCCCGTGAAGGCTCGCTTCCGGCGACCGGTTCGGTGGCCGCGCTCATCACCAAGGCCACCGGAAAGGAGCCGTACTACGTGGGCAAGCCCAACGCGCTGATGATGCGGTCGGCTCTGCGTGCGATCGGCGGCCACTCCGAGAACACACTGATGATCGGTGATCGGATGGACACCGACGTGCTCTCCGGTCTCGAAGCCGGGCTGCAGACCATCCTGGTTCTCACCGGCATCTCGACGGTCCAATCCGTCGAGCAGTACCCCTACCGACCGACCAAGGTCCTCGATTCCGTCGCAGACCTGGTAGGCCGCACTCAGAACCCGTTCTGATGACACTCGAATTCGTCCTTTCCCGCCAGGATCACCACGTCGTCGGGCTGGGCGTCCGGCACGCGTTTCCCGATATCGCCGACGCAATCGCGGCGGTGCGGGAGGGCCGAAACGTCGTCGGCGCAATGCCTTTCGATATGTCCGACGCCACCGCCCTGATCGAGCCGGAGGAGTTCTACCGACTCGAGGGGCCATGGGCGACCGCGGACGTTCTGCCGTCGCTACCGGCGGTCACCATCGCGCGGCAGATTCCCGACCCGGACGTTCACGTGCAGCGAGTGCGGGATGTCGTAGAGCAGTTGAAGGCCGGTGTGGCCGAGAAGATCGTGCTGGCGCGGGCCATCGAGGTGACCGCGGATTCGCCGATCGAACCTGCCTCGGTGTTGAGCGCGCTGGTCACACGTGATCCGATGGGCAACGGCTTTCTCGCGGACCTGTCGCCCGCTGGCATGGCCGGCACGCACATCGTCGGCGCCAGCCCGGAACTGTTGGTTCGCAAGCGCGGCAACATCGTCACCTGCCATCCGTTCGCGGGGACGGCGGCGCGTTCCACCGATCCCGCCGAAGAGGCACGCATCTCCGCGGCGTTGGCGGCGAGTGCGAAGGATCAGGCCGAGCACCGATTCGTCGTCGACGAGATCCGGGCTGCGTTGACGCCGTTCTGCGAGACGCTCGATGTGCCCGAGTCACCCCAGCTCAGCAGCACTCCGCAGCTGTGGCACCTGTCGACACCGATCGTCGGTGTGCTTGCCGACCCTGCGACCTCGGCGCTGGACCTAGCGCTGGCACTACATCCGACCGCTGCCGTCGCAGGCGTTCCCCGAGCCGCGGCCATGGCTGCGATCGCGGCCGTCGAGGGCTCCCGAGGCTTCTACGCCGGAGCCGTCGGATGGACCGACGGCAGCGGCGACGGCGAGTGGATGGTGTCCATTCGCTGCATCGAGCTCTCGGCGGATGGGTTGTCGGGTACCGCTACTGCCGGCGGCGGCATCGTCGCGGATTCCGACCCCGACGCCGAACTCGACGAAACGACGGCCAAGTTCCGCACCGTTCTCAGCGTCTTCGAGAACTGACGTAATTCCGGACACCGGTACCGATCGAATGTCGCGTTGAGATCACGGTGAATCGAACTGTGTACATCGTCGATCGACAATGGTCAGCTTGTTGAATTCCATACTGCACCGGTGCAATTCGTGCAGTGCTTCAACCAGCGAAAGGTACCGACATGTCGGTGGACACTCTTGTCGAGAACAAGACAGCTCTGCGTGCGATCAAGATCGGCGGCAATCTCGGCGCCCGCATCGAGGGAGTACGACTCGGTGGCGATCTGGATGCGAACACCGTCGAGTTCGTTCGGCGCGCTCTGCTCGCGCACAAGGTCATCTTCTTCAGCGGCCAGCACCACCTCGACGACGAAGGCCAGTACGCGTTCGCGGAACTACTCGGATCACCGACCACTCCGCACCCCACGGTCACTTCTCGCGGCACCAGAACGCTGTCCATCGACTCCGATTACGGCAAGGCCAACAGCTGGCACTCGGATGTGACCTTCGTCGACCGCATCCCGAAGGCCTCGATCCTGCGTGCGGTCAGCCTCCCGGAATACGGCGGGAACACCACGTGGGCGTCACAAACTGCCGCCTACGCGGAGCTGCCGGATTCGTTGAAGGCGTTGGTGGACAACCTGTGGGCCACCCACTCGAACACCTACGACTATGCGGCGACAGCGGCGGAGAAAATTCAGAACTCCAAGACCGAGGAATACCGGAAGGAATTCCAGTCCACCTACTTCGAGACCGAGCATCCGGTGGTGCGAGTACACCCCGAGACCGGTGAGAAGACCCTGGTTCTGGGCCACTTCGTGAGGAACTTCCTCGGGTTGTCGACCAAGGAGTCGCAAACGCTGTTCGATCTCCTACAGAATCGAGTGACCAAGCTGGAGAACACCGTTCGCTGGACATGGAGCCTCGGCGACGTCGCCATCTGGGACAACCGCGCCACCCAGCACTACGCCGTCGCAGATTGGGACGATCAGTACCGTCGCCTCGAACGCATCACCCTGGCGGGAGACGTGCCGGTACACCCCAATGGAGAGAAGAGCCGAGTGGTAGCCGGCGATGCCGCGCACTACTCCCTCATCGACAAGCCGGTGCCGGTGACACTCTGATCCAGCTACTTCAAGGCCTGGTCCAGGTCCCCGATCAGATCCTCGGTGTCCTCGAGGCCGATCGAGATGCGCACGACGCCGTCGGTGATGCCCACTGCCGCACGGCCTTCCGGCCCCATCGCGCGGTGCGTGGTGGTGGCCGGATGGGTGATCAGTGTCTTGGAGTCGCCGAGGTTGTTGGAGATGTCGACGATGCGCAATGCGTCGAGCACCTCGAAGGCACGCTTCTTGCCCTCTCCCTCGGGAGCATCGAGCTCGAACGTCACGACGGTACCGCCGCCCGACATCTGCGACTTGGCCAGCTCGTACTGCGGATGTGATTGCAGGAAGGGATATTTCACCCAGCGCACCGACGGATGGCCTTCGAGGAACTCGGCGATCTGCAGCGCGGAATTCACCGAATGCCGCACCCGCACCGGCATCGTCTCCAAACCCTTGAGCAGCGTCCAGGCGTTGAACGGGCTCAGCGCTGGACCGGTGTGCCGCATCAGAGTCTGCACCGGACCGTCGATGTACTCCTTCGAGCCGAGGATCGCGCCGCCGAGCACCCGCCCCTGACCGTCGATGTGCTTGGTGCCCGAGTACACGACCACGTCGGCACCGAGTTCGAGGCTGCGCTGCAGCAGCGGCGTCGCGAACACGTTGTCCAACACCACCGTTGCGCCGGCCGCATGTGCCAGCTCGGAGACGCGTCGAACGTCGACCAACGACTGCATCGGGTTGGACGGGGTCTCGAAGAACACCGCCGTCGTCGGCACCGACAGCGCCTGCTCCCACTGCTCGAGGTCTTCACCGTCGACGAAGACGGTTTCGACGCCCCAGCGCGGCAGAATCTCGTTGCAGACGACGAAGCAGGAGCCGAAAAGGCTACGCGCAGCAACCAATCGGTCACCGGCCTTCAACAGCGCACCGAGTGCGGTGAACACCGCGGACATTCCGCTCGAGGTGCCGAAGCATGCCTCGGCACCCTCGATCAGACGCAGCCGCTCCTCGAACATCTTGACCGTCGGGTTGCCGTAGCGCGAGTACACGAAATGATCGATCTCGCCGGTGAACGCCTGCTCCGCAGCACCGGCACTCTCGTAGACGAAACCCGAAGAGAGATAGAGGGCTTCGGCGTTCTCGTCGAAGCCGGATCGCATCAGACCGCCGCGTACCCCGAGCGTTGCCTGACCGACACCCTCGGGCAGGGGCTTGTCGAATCCCCCACCTCGTGGAATCCCCTTGTCGCTTCGCTCCTGCCCGCCGCCCGGAATACTCACGACTGCCGCCAAGGCAACCCGACCGCACGCCAACCCGTGGCTCCGCGGTGGCCGTCGGCGTCGGTGGCACCTTCGAAACCGTCGAGCACGTTGTAGGACGGACCGATTCCCGCAGCCGTCGCGGCCTCGGCGGCACCGATGGATCGCTGACCGGAGCGGCACAGGAACACCACCGGTCGATCACCGTCCACGCCTGCGGCTTTCAAGTCGTCGACGAAGTTGGTGTTCCGGGCACCGTCGGGGAAGCTGACCCATTCGATCAAGTGAGTGGGGCGTTCGATGCCGGAGGTGTCGGGAACTCCGACGTACTGCCACTCGGCGCGCGTACGAACGTCCACGAGCACGGCCTCGGGGTTGCTCTGCAGCAACTCCCAGGCAGCTTCCGGGGTTATGTCACCTGCGTAGGTCACTTGATCAGCCTTCCGTCGCTTGCCGTTACGTCACACATACCCAGATCAGACATTGCACACCAGCCACTTGTCGTCGACGCGGACGAACTTCCACTCGTTGTCGGTCTGCACTCCGGATTTCTCTTCCTTCAGCGGGACCGTGACAACACCTCGATCGCCGTTGACCTCGTACGCCGACGGCACACCGTCGATGGACGACTCGCCGTTGCGCTCGACCTCACCTGATCGATCGGTTCGATACTGCGCATCGTCACCCGGGATCAGGCGCTCGACCTGATCGAAGCAGGTGTTCTGACGCAGCAGATCCGCGTCGCCGGTGTTCTGCGCTTCGAGGAATCCGTCGACGGCGTCGGTGAGCAGCTGTGCCTGCGTCACGTTGTTCTCCGCGGGGGCGAACTTCGACGCTGCGAAGATGCCGACGAGCAGAACGACGACGATGCCGACGGCGATGATGAACGGCCACGCGTTGGGCGGACGCTGCTCACCGGAGTCGGCGGCCGCCTCGGACGCGTTGTTGCGCGCTTCCTCACGACTGTCGACCCACTGTTGCCTACGTTCACTCCACGACGCCATGTAGGCAATCTTCCTCGATCCGACGGCTCTGTGTTCAGCTGGGTCCTGTCAGTGCGAGGGTCCGACGGGGATGTCTCCTCGCAACGTGATGCGGTGCATCTTGCGGTGCTCGGTGCCGTAGTCGCGGTTGGCGTAATGCGAGGTGCTGCGGTTGTCCCACAGCACCAGATCGCCCAGCCGCCAGCGGTGCCGCACGATGTGTTCGGGTTTGGTCAGGTGCGCGTAGAGCAGATCCAGGATTCCACGGCTCTCGGCCTCCGACACACCCACGATGTGGGAGGTGAAACCCGGATTGACGAACAGCCCCTTGCGGCCCGTTTCCGGGTGGACCCGCACGACGGGATGTTCGACGGGGACCAGCGCGGTGACTTCCTTGCCGTCCCACACGTTGCCCTTACCGCCGCGCTTCTGCGCGAGGTAGTAGCCGAATTCGCGGTTACCGTCGTGCATTGCGGTGAGTCCGTCGATCATTCGGCGGACCGGTGCGGACAGCGACTCGTAGGCGAGCTGACTGTCGGCCCAGTTGGTGTCGCCACCGTGCGGTGGCAGAACGACGGGACGCAGGATCGAGCCCATCGGCGGACGTTCCATGAACGTGACGTCGGTGTGCCAGACGTCGGCGAAACCGTTGTCCTGACTGTCGAGGGCGTAGACCTCGGGGGCGACGTGTCCGCTGTCGTGCACCGGGTGGCCCGCGGTGAGATCACCGAGCCTGCGACCGAATTCGATGTGTCCCGCGTCGTCGATGGACTGCCCGCGCAGCACGAGGACCTTGTATTCGGCGAGGGCTCGACGAACGGCGTGTATCTGTGTGTCGGACGCCGAGGCGACGTCGAGGCCGATGACCTCGGCACCGAACGATGGGCCGAGCTTGTCGACTGTGAGCGTGGAGGTCTGTTCCAGAGTGGTCATGTGTCCTCGAATCTGTGCACGGCCGGGCGCTGATCTTCGGCAACGCTGCCGTCGAGAGAGGGGTCCCGTCCTGCTGGAGGAGGGGAAGGGCGTCGGGTCAGGTCACCGACAACACATGTTGGTGCAGGTACGACAGAAGTCGACGGTGAACCGTCGGACCAGGTATGTCGTCTCCACAGAGCAATTCCTACCGGAAACCGGGAAATCCAGCAAGTTTGCCCACTGCCCCAGCTCAGGTTGTCCTTAATTTATGCTGGGGTGTCCGCACTTCCCTCGAAGAAGGTAGCTCGCTGCACATGACTGATCAGACTCGTCCACTCCGCGTCGCCATCGTCGGTGCCGGACCGGCAGGCATCTATGCCGCCGACGCGCTCATGAAGTCCGACCACAATGTCAGCGGACCGGGCGTGAGCATCGACCTCTTCGAGCGCATGCCCGCGCCTTTCGGACTCATCCGCTACGGCGTGGCCCCCGACCATCCGCGGATCAAGGGCATCATCACTGCACTGCACAAGGTGCTCGACAAGCCCCAGGTTCGCCTGCTCGGCAACATCGACTACGGCACCGACATCGCGTTGGACGACCTGCGTCGCTTCTACGACGCCGTCATCTTCTCCACCGGTGCCAACGCGGACCGCGCCCTGAACATCCCCGGCATCGACCTGGAGGGCAGCTACGGCGCCGCCGACTTCGTCTCCTGGTACGACGGCCACCCGGACGTGCCGCGCACCTGGCCACTCGACGCCGAGAAGGTCGCAGTCCTGGGCGTCGGAAACGTTGCCCTGGACGTCGCACGCGTCCTCGCCAAGACCGGTGACGAACTGCTCCCCACCGAGATCCCGGCGAACGTCTACGAGGGCCTCAAGGCCAACAAGGCCGTCGAGGTGCACGTCTTCGGCCGTCGTGGACCGGCTCAGGCCAAGTTCACCCCGCTGGAGCTGCGCGAGCTCGACCATTCGCCGAACATCGAGGTCATCGTCGCCCCTGAGGACATCGACTACGACGAGGGCTCCGAGCAGGCCCGCCGCAGCTCCAAGCAGATCGACATGGTCGCCAATACCCTGCAGGACTGGGCCATCCGCGACGTCGGCGCTCGCCCGCACAAGCTGTTCCTGCACTTCTTCGAGTCCCCGCACGAAGTACTCGGCGCGGACGGCAAGGTCGTCGGTCTGCGTACCGAGCGCACCGAGCTCGACGGCACCGGCAACGTCAAGGGCACCGGCAAGTACAACGACTGGGACGTTCAGGCCGTCTACCGCGCCGTCGGCTACCTCAGCCAGAACATCAGCCAGCTCCCGTTCGACGAGCAGGCAGGCACCATCCCCAACGAGGCCGGACGCGTCGTCGAGTCCCCGTCCTCGACCACACCCGTTCCCGCCACGTACGTCACCGGCTGGATCAAGCGCGGACCCGTCGGCCTCATCGGTCACACCAAGGGCGATGCCAACGAGACCGTCGCCAATCTGCTCGAGGATGCGCCGAGCTTCGTCGGTGCGGCCGAGCCGGACCTGGATGCCGTCACCTCGTTCCTAGAAGGCAAGCAGGTTCCGTTCACCACCTGGGACGGTTGGTACCGCCTCGACGCGCACGAGCGCTCACTCGGTGAGCCCGAGGGCCGCGAGCGCGTGAAGGTCGTCGAGCGCGAAGACATGCTCAAGGCCTCCGAGCCCGACAAGGCGTAGAGCGGCTGCGCCGCATGTGAGTGGAAATTCGTAGCAGGCTACGAAGTTCCGCTCACATGCGCGGAGCGCTCTATACCCGAACCGCCAGCAGCTTTCCCTCGGTCTCGATTTTGCGTTGATGTTCGTTGAAATCCGGTGCAGCGCAGACGAACAGGGTGCGGCCGTCGGATCCGCCGAGTCCGCAGGCGAAAACGCCGAGATCGAAGTCGAGCTGGTCGAGAATCTCCCCGCCCGGTGCCACGTGCAGCACTCGTTGCCCCAACGCGTCGGCGATCCACATCGTGCCGTCGGTGTCGATGCAGCAGCCGTCGGCGGCCACCTTCAGCTCGCTCATGGCAGTCGCCATATCCGTCGACGACGGCAGCTCGCCGAACGTCGCCCAGTCACGCCGCTCGCCCAGGGACCCGTCCTCCTCGATATCGAAGGCACTGACCCGGTTGCCGACCGTCTCGTCCACCAGCAGCTCGCCTGAAGCCGTGAACGCCATCCCGTTGGGGAAGTACAGATCCGAGGCCACGACGTGCGCGGAACCGTCCGGGTCGACGCGAATCAGGTCGGCCGTCTCGACGGGCGCGAAGTTCATCAGATCGAAGCCGAAGTTCCCGATGTACGCGCGGCCCTGCGCATCGACGAGCATGTCGTTGAGATTCGCCCGAACATACGTCGACAGATCGGCGTGCACGGTCAGCGTGCCGTCGTGCTCACGCAGTAGCAACTTGTAGTCGCGCATCGACACGATCAGCAGCCGCCCGTCGGGCAACCATCCCAGGCCCGACGGCTGATTGGGCACCTCGGCTTCGACTCGTACGTCGGAACCGTCCTCGAGGGCGGACACGACGCGATGGGAGTAGAAGTCCGATACCCAGATCCTCCCCTCGTGCCATCTCGGACATTCGAAGTAGGTGTATCCGTCGAGAACGACTGTGGTCTCCGGTTTCATGTTTCGAATTCAAACACCGCGAACGGTGGCTGCGACGCCGAATGCGTGAGCTGGCATGCTGGGGGCCGTGTTCGACGCCCACCTACACATCATCGACCCGAAGTTTCCGCTCATCGAGAACCACGGTTTCCTGCCCGATCCGTACACCATCTCGAACTACCTCTACGACGTCGACGGGCTCGGTATCACCGGCGGCGCGGTGGTGACGGGATCGTTCCAGGGCACCGATCAGACCTACCTGCTGGCCGCGTTGGAGACCCTGGGACGCGGCTGGGTGGGCGTCACTCAGATCGATCCGGAATGTTCCGACGAGGACATCGTCGCGCTGAACGACGCGGGCGTGCGCGGTATGCGGTTCAATCTCAAACGCGGCGAGACGGATCTGCAGATGCTCACCACTCAGGCGCGTCGTGTCCACGATCTGGTGGGGTGGCACGCCGAGCTGTACGTCGAGGCGTCCCTGCTGCTCTCGCTCGAACCCATACTCGCGAAGCTGCCGGCCGTGAGCATCGATCACCTGGGCCTGTCGACGCAGGGTCTGCCGTATCTACTGAACCTGGTCGACCGCGGAGTACGCGTCAAGGCAACGGGATTCGGCCGGGTGGACCTCGACATCATCGACACACTGCAGCAGATTCATCGCGTGAATCCCGCAGCGTTGATGTTCGGCACCGATCTACCGGGCACCCGTGCCCCGCGTCCGTTCTCGGAGACCGACATCGACATCATTTCTCACGCCGTCGGCGGCGATCTCCCGGCGGTGCTCGACGGCAATGCCCGGGCTTGGTATCGCGTCCCTTGATTCAGCAGGGCCCTTGATCTAGACGAGCACGGCTCCGCCGAGCCACACCGCCGAGGCGAGCAACGCGCCGAACAATTCCACCAGGATGGACAGCCCCGCGGCCTTGGTGGCGTGCACGGTCGATCGCCAGGCCTCGGAATGATTGCGATGCCTGGGCACTTCGGCCACGTAGACGCCGGCGATGAAGCCGATGAACAGACCGACGAGGGGGATGACGAAGAATCCGACGATGCCGAGCAGTCCGCCGATCATCAGCGATCGCATCGGGACGCCTGCCTCCCGCATCCGCCGCCCGGGCCAGGTGTATTTCACGACACCGCTGATCACCAGCAACACCGCCGCGATCGCGAAGACGGTCCACGCGGCGGCTCCGCCGGTGACCCACGCCCACACTGCGACGGCCGCGAAGATCAAGATGGTGCCCGGCAGAATCGGGACGACGATACCGACGAGGCCGACCAGAATCACCAGGCCGACCAGGACCTCACCGAGCACGCTCATGGGCTCAGTGTGCCCTGTCCCGGCATCTGACGCTGCGTCGGACGGCCGGATCAGACGGTGGGGCGAACCTTGCCCGCTGCCTCGCGTGCCCTGCTTCGCGCAGTCTCGATGTCCGAGGCCGTCGACACCGCAACGCCCATCCGACGCCTGACGAAACTCGTCGGCTTGCCGAACAGGCGAAGATCGGTCTCGGGGACAGCCAGCGCATCGGCGACGCCGTCGAAGTGAATGCCGTCCGCGTCGACACCGCCGTAGATCACCGCCGACGCACCGGGCGAGAGCAGAGTCGTGTCGATCGGCAGACCCAGTACGGCGCGGGCATGCAGCTCGAACTCCGAGAACCGTTGCGTACGAAGCGTCACCAGACCCGTATCGTGCGGACGAGGACTGACCTCGGAGAAGTACACGTTGTCGCCCTGCACGAACAATTCGACGCCGAACAACCCGCGCCCACCGAGCGCCGTCGTGATCCGCTCGGCAACATCGCGCGCACCGGCCAGGGCCGCGTCGGACATCGGTTGCGGTTGCCAGGATTCGACGTAGTCGCCGGATTCCTGCAGGTGCCCGATCGGCTCGCAGAACGAGGTTCCATTGGTCGCTCGGACGGTGAGAAGTGTTATCTCGTAATCGAAATCGACGAATCCCTCGACGATGACGCGACCGAGGTCGACGCGGCCGCCTTTGAGCGCGTACTCCCACGCCGCCTCGACATCGACCTCGGTGCGAACGACGGACTGCCCCTTGCCCGACGAGGACATGACGGGCTTGATGACGGCGGGAAAGCCGATGGTGGACAAGGCTTCTCGCACGCCCGCCAGCGAATCGGCGAACGCGTACGGTGACGTCGGCAGCCCGAGCTCCTCGGCCGCGAGACGCCTGATGCCCTCTCGGTTCATGGTCAACTGCGTCGCGCGAGCTGTCGGGATCACGACGCTCCTACCCCGCGCTTCGACCTCGGCCAGGGCATCGGTCGCGATGGCCTCGATCTCCGGCACCACGAAATCCGGCTGCTGCGAATCGATCAGCGCCAGTAGTTCTTCGGGGTTGCTCATGTCGATCGTGAACGCGTGATGGGCCACCTGATGACCAGGGGCGTTGTCGTAGCGATCGACGGCAATCACCTCGACGCCGAGGCGCTGGAACGCGATGATCACCTCTTTGCCCAGCTCACCTGAGCCGAGCAGCATCACCCGGGTGGCCCCGGGAGTGAGCGGAGTACCGATACGGACGGGATCTGGGGCAGTCACAGCCCTATTATCCACACCCCAATCGGTTGGACGACCTAGTACAAGTTAGTCTCCATTCACATTCGCAGCTGACGAGTCGGAACGAGGCAAATAACGTGTCGAACACTGGTGGACCACTCGCAGGGCTCCGCGTAGTCGAGCTCGCGGGCATCGGGCCCGGCCCACACGCCGCACTCCTCCTGGCCGACCTCGGCGCAGACGTCGTACGCGTCCAGCGTGCCGGGCAGATCTCTCCCCACGACCACCAGCTGCGCAGCCGCACCATCGTCGAGGCGAACCTCAAGGATCCGGCCGACATCGAGAAAGTGCTGGGTCTGGTCGAACGCGCCGACGTGTTGATCGAGGGCTTCCGCCCCGGCGTCACCGAACGACTCGGCCTCGGACCCGACGACGCCCTCGCCCGCAACCCGCGCCTCGTCTACGGTCGCATGACCGGCTGGGGCCAAGAAGGCCCGTGGGCGCAGACCGCAGGCCACGACATCAACTACATCTCCGTCACCGGCGTACTGAACGCAATCGGCCGCGAGGGCGAGCGGCCCGTGCCACCGATGAACATGGTCGGCGACTTCGGCGGTGGCTCGATGTTCCTCGTCTTCGGCATCATGGCGGCGCTCTACGAGCGACAGAACTCCGGAGAGGGACAGGTGGTCGACGCGGCCATGGTCGACGGCACCGCCGCACTCTCGCACATGATCTGGGCCTGGCGTGGCGTCGGAGCCTGGAGCGACGAGCGTGGCACCAACCTGCTCGATACCGGCGCACCGTTCTACGACACCTACGAGACCTCCGACGGCCAGTACATTGCAGTCGGCTCGCTCGAGCCGCAGTTCTACGCCCAGCTGCTCACCGGTCTCGGCCTCTCCGATGCAGACCTTCCCCCGCAGATGGACAAGTCACGATGGCCCGAACTGCGCGAGAGATTCACCACGACGTTCCTGTCCAAGACCCGAGACGAATGGGCCGCGATCTTCGACGGCACCGACGCGTGCGTGTCACCGGTCCTCACCTTCGCCGAGGCCCCGAACCACCCGCACATGAAGGACCGAGATTCGCTGATCGACATCGGCGGCGTCACCCAACACCGGCCGGCTCCTCGATTCTCCCGCACCGCAAACGAAGTCCCGACGCCACCGCCCGCCACGGCAACCGACATCGCGTCGGTCTGGGTATAGCTCGGGTCAGAACACCAGCGCCGGCTGTTCCGATTCGGAGCTGGGGGCAAGGGCTCGGTACGCAGCAGCCGTGGCCATCACCGCGGCCCGCAGCTCCTGCGGCTCACGGGTGTACGGCAACCTGAGGTAGCGCTCGAACGCACCCTCGACGCCGAATCGCGGGCCTGCCGCCAGCACTGCGCCGAATGCGGGCGCGGTGGCGGCGAGCGCGCTCGACACCGGTGCAGGGAGCTGCAACCACAGCGACATGCCGCCCTCGGAGCGGCGGTAGCGCCAGTCCGGAAGATGTTCGGCCAGAGCATCTTCGAGTACGTCGCGGCGCTCGCGCAGGTGCGTTCGGCGTAGCTCGAGCGCAGGTTCGGCGTCCTGCAGCAGGAACGACGACGCCAACTGATCCATGATCGAGGTGCCGAGGTCGTGCGCTGCCCGCGAGCCTGCCAGCTGCGAGACGAGCGACGGATGCGCCCTGATCCAGCCGATACGCAGGCCGCCCCAGAACGACTTGGATGCCGAGCCGATCGTGACGATGTCGGACCCCGAGACCCGCCCGAACGACGCGACCGGCGGCGGCGGCGGGGCGTCCAGCCACAGATCGACCATGGTTTCGTCGACGATGAGCGTCATGCGGGTGTCGCGCGTGATGCGTGCGAGTTCGGCCCGCCCCTCGGCACCCAGCACCTGCCCGGTGGGATTGTGGAAGTCCGGGATCAGGTACGCAACCTTGGCTGCGGTTTGCCTTGCAGCACTGCGGATCCCGTCGAGATCCCAGTCGCCGTCGGCCGGACGTACCGGCACCGGTACGGGACGGGCACCCACCCGCCTGATGGCTTCGAGGGCGTTGGGGTAGGTCGGGTGATCGATCAGCACCCGGTCACCCGGCGAGGTCAAGGTGCCCAGTAGTAGCCGAACTGCTTGCTGTGCACCGGAAGTCACCATGATCTGATCGGCCGTCGTCGGCAGGCCACGCGCGACGAAGCGTTGCGCGATGGCCTCCCGCAGCACCGCCAGACCGATGGGCTCCATGCCGTGCGTCGGCAGATAGGTCGGAAGTGCTTGCAGCGCAGACTCGTACGCCGCGGTCATGGTGCCGTCCGCCGCTGCCATCGCTGCGTGAGACATGTCCACGACCGGACCCGATGGCGATGTCGACTGGATCAACAATCCGTTGGGGGTGGGTGCAGCGGGCAGCGCGACGGTACTGCGCGAGCCCTGCTTGCTGATCAGATAGCCCTCGTCGCGCAGCACCGAATACGAGGACGTGATGGTGGTACGACTGAGATCGAGAGCCGCCGACAGATCACGCTCACTGGGCAGACCGACACCGAGCGGAATGCGACCGTCGTGAATCAGTAGTCGAACGCCATCGGCCAACGCGCGATACGTCGGACGCGACGCCTTGCGCCTACCGGATCCATCCGAGGACGCGTCGCCGCGCCAGCTGCCGAGATCGCGGGCCAGTGACGTTGCATTGAGAACTCTCGAGGCCATGCACCCCAGTATTCGCCCACTGGCCTCCCACTTTCAAGTCCATTACGCATTCCACTGGACTGCCGCTCGGGGTCAGGTGGATACTGGACCGATGCCGTGCCGCACGCTCTTCGATACCGCCATCGGCCGCTGCGGAATCGCCTGGACAGCCGACGGAGTGCTCGCAGTCGCCCTGCCCGAGCCGTCGGATGAGGCGCTGGTGGACTACCTGACCGGCTTCGGTGCAGCGGAAGGACCTGTCGATGCGCTCGCGGCCGACGCGATCGAGCGAATTGTCGCACTGCTCGATGGACGGACTGTCGACATGAGCCCGATTCCGCTGGTGCTGGACATCTCGGAGTTCGACGCCTCGGTGTACACCGTATGTAGCGGGATTCCCCGGGGCGCGACGCTCACCTACGGCGACATTGCCCGCCGACTCGGCCACCCCGGAGCGGCCCAAGCCGTGGGTGGTGCGCTAGGACGTAATCCTGTGCCGATCATCGTCCCGTGCCATCGGGTGCTCGGCGCAGGCACGGAAGTCGGTGGCTTCTCGGCACCGGGTGGTACGAATACCAAACAAAAGATTCTCGGTATCGAAGAGGTGCCGGGATTCGACGAGCCGACGTTGTTCTGAATTACTACATATTCGAACGAAACTGTTCGTCCGAATAAACCTGCCGAAACGGGGACTTGGTCCGGATTTCAGGCAGATATACCGAGAGCCGCGATCGGAGTATCGACTGCCGACACCGTTACGGCTTCCGGCCCTGGGCTGACATCGGATTCCTCCGAACGACCGCCGATCGTGAATGCACCCACATCCGGCAACCACCCGATAGCCCCGCGCTGAAAGAGGTTGTACCGACCGGAACCAGTGGGCGTTGGACGCTCATTGCTGATCGGATAGCCAAGTGCGCCATAGGGTCCGCCGTGGCCGAGGTACCAGTCGAGGATCGGACCATGAACCTCGTGGGCACCGCCCTCCGGAAGGGCGAATACGGTGGCGCGCGTGAATTCCAGCATTCCTCCACCTTCGGGACCCAGCATGAATTCACCGGCCTGTGCGCCGATCCAAGGATGTTCGTAAGCGAAGCGATCGAATTGGTAGCCGAAAACTTCCAATCCATTGTAATTCTCAGTCATCGCCCGACCTTTCGTCGCCCAACCTGGTCGCAATTATCCACGCCGACGAGCAGATGCGCAGTTCGATTCGGACATATATGTAAATGAGCGCTATTGCAGGAGCGCGAGAATGTCTGCCGGAATCTGATCCGTGTCCGCCGGATCGATCACCGTGCGAGACCACGAACCGCCGGTGCCGTCGAGACGAGCGAGCTGATCGGGACCGAGTAGCCACAGCTGATCCCCCGCCGACCAGTTCACGCCGTAGCCGTATGCCTCACTGGAACTGGCGGGAGCGCTGTACTGGATTGCTCCGCTGGCGTCGACGATCTGCAGAGTCGCAGCGCCGTCGATGTCGACGACCCGGGCAGTCGACGCACCTGACGGCGAGGTCACCGGGGCGGACAGAGCCGCGGGAGCCGGCGTGGTGGTCGTGGTGGTCGGCGGCGGCATTGGCACAGTCGTTGTTGTGGTTGCAGGAGGAATAGTCGTCGTTGTCGGAGGGACGGTCGTCGTGGGCACCACGGATTCGGTGGTGCCGGTCGGGGCCGTCGTCGTCGGCGGAGGGGCCGTCGTCGAGAGCACGGTCGAGGGCGTCGACGGTGCCAGCGCCTGCGGGGCACTTCGGGCGGCTGCACCGGCCGGAGCACTGGCAGGTGCCGGCGTGCTGGAAATGCAGGTCGTGATCGCACCCGTTAAGAAGTTGACCGTCCACGTACCTGCCGACGCCGAACGAAAATCTCCCAGCCTGGCGCGAAGAGTGAACGTCCTGTCGCCGATCATCGCTGTAGTGAAAAGTGACCCCACGTCATACGTTCTCGTCGCAGCGGCGGACGGACCCAGGATGATCGGATTGGTCACACCGGTTGCTGCAGGTGTGAAGTCGAGTTGATAGCTGTAGGCGGTGTTGACGTTCGGCCAACTCAACCGAGCACCGACCAGGAAGACGTTGGTGCAATTGAACGACGCCGGTCTCAGCAGAAGGGTTCTGAACTCCCCGCTGGTTGCAACTGCCGAATCACCCAACTGTGCAAGCGTGGTGGGGACGTGCGTCGACGACAGGCCCACCGCGCTCAACGTCGCCACCGCGATCATCATCGTAAGCGGAGTTCTGCTGTGCCTACCCCTGGGTCGATCCTGTTCTCCGCCTTCGGGTTCCGCTGTAATCGTGCGGCCCCTTCCAGGTGACCACGCGACCATCAGCAGCACGCCCACCAGAACGCCGCCGGCGAACACGGCCACCGGGCCGCTCAACCAACTGACCGCGTAACCGAGTTTCGGCACGCTGGCGACCACCCGCCCGACCTCCGAGACGATGTACGACTCCGAGTCTCGCTCTGCGTTGGCGTCTCCTCGGAGGAACAACTGGGCGCTGTCGGTGCCGACTGCGCCGATCTCCACGACCCGGTGCGTGATACGGCTGCCGGCTGCGTTGGTGACGTTGACGATGTCACCGACCCGTACCTCGGTCGCCGCGGTCTCCTTGCTGATGGCCAACGCCCCGGTATCGATCGCGGGAGCCATGGATCCCGATCGGAACACGAGCGGCGTCACTCCGAACAGAAGCGCACAGGCGGCGATCGATACGCACAGCAGACCAGCGAGCGCCCCGACCGTGAGTGCAACCTCGCGAACGACGTTTCGTCGCCTTGTGGGAGGCAACTCCTGCCCGGGCCGAGGATTCGATTCCGACATGGTCAGCTCGAGGTCGCTTGAAGCGTGTAGACGACCGTGCCGGTTGCACCCAGCGCGGGGACTGCGGTCCCTGCCGGCATCGTCACGCTGATACACAGCTGATCGGTTGCACCGACCGCGATCGACCGAGGGAAACTCGTGAACGACTTGGAGGTTCCGAGTCCGGTGACGGTACTCAGAGCAGTTCCGCCACAGGTGGCGGCCGCGAACACCGACGAGTTCAACAGGGTGCCGATTCCGGTGTTGCTCGCGAGGACGGACAGCGTGTAACTGAACGGGACGGTTCCGGAGTTGCTGACCAGCAACGGTGCCGAAACGACGTTACCGGGAATGATGGCAGTGTTCGTCAGAGCCGTACTGAATGCCGCCGGATTGTTGTCCTCGGCCGGGTTGCCCACTTTGATATCGATACGCCCGGTGGTGAACACACCCGATGTGGCTGTGGCCGTATCCGACCATGCAGCAAGGGTTCCCACCGCGCCGAGGCCGAGGACGATGCCGATGGACATGATGGCTCGAGCTCGTGCGCTGATGAGCGCCGTACCGACCCGGCGAAGAACAGCCGCGAATCCAACGGTGTCTTTGTGACGCGCCATCAGCGCTGCGCCCCTTCCTGCTCGAGTCCTCGGCCCAGAAATTCCGAGCACGCGGGGGTGGTGCGGTCGTCCCACTCCACAACGAGATCGATGGCAGCAGAGGAGGCTCGGGTGTCGTTTCCGGCCGAGTCGGCCATCGTGATCGTGGCGTCGATGCGCCTCTTCTCCCCGGCCGCGACATCCGCCTGTGCACACGCGCCGAACGATTGCCCGGCAATCGACACACTCAGCGCACGGGTGAACGCCGGATTGTCACTGTCGAGAATCACTTGCACGCGGCCGTCTGCGTCGGTGCCGTTGTGGATGTGGAACTGCGATGTTCTGCTGTCACCCGGAACCCATCGGATGCCATTGTCCAACAACGGCTCCGACAGTGCCGGCAACCATGCTCTGCCGTCACTGCTGTAACTGACGGCTTGGACCGTTCGCGCTGTCCCGGCACCGATCAGCACGACGATCGCCAGCACCACACATCCGGCGGCGGCGACCACGGACACGTTGTGGGTCATGACGCTGTGGACTCCTTCCGCTTCCTTCGGTGATCGACGGCTGCACCGGCGAACATGAACAGTGCGTAGCCGGCCAATCCGATGACGATGACCGTCACGGTGATCTTTCGCTGTTCACCGTTGAGCCAGTTGTTGACGTAGCCCATGTACGGCACCGAGTACCAGACTTTTCCGCGAATCTGCCCGATCTGCACCGGGTTCTCGTCGTCGGATCCGTTGTTGTCCCCGCGTGTGACATAAGTGGTGATGCCTTCCCCGCTCTGCTGGGTCGCCACGATGCGGTGAGTCACCACTTCGGGCTCGCCCGAACGGATTTGATAGGTGATCGCAGTTCCGACCTCCAGCTCGTCTGCCGCTGCGGGCTTGACGACAACCAGACTCCCCGGCGGGTACGTCGGCTTCATCGAGCTGGTGAGAATCGTGTACGGCGTCGAACCGGTGACTTTCGGAACGACGACGGTCACCCCGAGAACGAACAACATCGCCGCCAGAAGCGTGTACGACGCGATCCGGCTCACCCACCACCAGACACCGGTCCGTTCCTTCTCGGAAACGATTGCTGCAGTGTCGATCACGTCCGTATCGTCATCGGCCGTCATGTCTGATCCGCCCTGAACGAGAACGTCACCGTCGACGAAGCGCTTTGCGGCGGGTTGCCGTCGACTGCAAGCCGGAAGCACCACACTTCACGTGCACCCGCGGCCAACAACCGCGCCGCCGGCGCTGTCGGGGCTTGAGCTCCAGCCGCACTACCTGAGTACAGCAGTGTGGTCGGACCGGTCGGTGTGCCTGTCACCGGGCAATTCGTCTCGGCCGCAACAGTTGTCGCAGTCAAGACAAGGGGGACCGTTCCGGTCGAGGTGGTTCCTTGCAGCCGAAAGTTGAACGGAACGTTGCCGGAGTTCCGGATCGAGAGCGGTGCCTGGGAGAAACCGTTCGGTCCGAGATTGGCCGAACCGAGTGCAGCGAGAACGTAATCATTCACTTCCGCTCCGTTCGGGCCGACCTTGATGTCCAAGGTGCCGGAGTTGATGGTCCCGCCTCCGACGACCTCGTCGTCACGCCACAACGCGCCCGTCGACTGCGCCGATCCGAAGACCACCACCGCGACGGACGCGGCTGCGAGCGCCCAATAACGACCGTGCTTGTTCGTCACTGCAACAGATCAGGGACGAACCTGGTCGAGCGTCAGGGTGAAGGCGTTGAGATCGACGCTCTCGTTCTGCGCGATGAGACCGGCAGTGGTCTCGTCGAACGTGATCGTCACCTCGACGGAGATGGTCTGCGGAGACGTCGTCAGCGGAAGGGCGACGGCCGAGCCGTTGGGCAACGATGTTCCACCGTTCACCGACACCTCGGTATCGAGGGCAGCCGCCAGTGCAGGGTCGCCACCCACAGCGGTGAAGTCGGCCGTGATCGAGGCGCGGAGATTGTCTCCTGCCCAGTCGACGGTGTACTGGGTCGAGTATTCGAGAACGTCGCCCGGCACGATGAGGAAACCGGAAGGATCGGCTCCAAGCGCGGCGTTGGGCGTGACCGAGGTTTCGGTCCAGGCCGCCGTTCCGGCGACCGGGGCGAAGTTCAGCTCGCCGGAGTTGATCGTGCCACCCGTGACCGTTTCGGTGTCCTGCCAGAGTGCATAAGATCCCAAACCACCGAGCAGCAGTACAGCTGCCGCCCCCGCGGCTATGGCGCCTTTGGTTGCCTTGTTCATTGCGTCTACTTTCTACGGTGGCCTTGTTCAGGAGGCCGAGGGGGTGACCCGGTTGGGTCGTCGACCATCCGAAGAGGCCTCCGCAACTGGTGCGATGCTCATTGTTTCGCAACGACCAACTGGTCCGTTACCCATGTAGCAGTAAAAGTCCATAGAACTTTTTAGCCTTGCTCTCGCAGACTCGACGGATACCTACGTTTACACATAGTCACTGCATGTAAAGAAGCGTCGGATTCGAAAACTCCTGAACTCCAGCAGATCTCCGCTGTTCAAACGCAGTCTGGCAGCGAATGCATTGAGAATTTCGATCTTTTTCCAGGTATATCCGCCGTTTCGTGCATGCCCTAGAGGTCGACGGCCGTTGCGCTGTCCGCGGCACGAAAAAGCCCCGAGGCTGCTTGCCTCGGGGCATTTATTTCGCGCGAATCACCTACCGCAGAATGTCGCGTCGCACGATGGTCTCGTCGCGGCCCGGTCCGACTCCGATGCACGACATGTACGCACCCGAGAGCTCTTCGAGACGCAGGACGTAGTTCTGCGCGTTGATCGGCAGTTCCTCGAACGTGCGAGCGCCGGAGATGTCTTCCCACCACCCGGGCATCTCTTCGTAGATCGGCTTCGCGTGATGGAAACCGGTCTGTGTCATCGGCATCTCGTCGTGCCGGACGCCGTCGACGTCGTACGCGACGCAGATCGGCACCGTGTCCAAGCTGGACAGCACGTCGAGCTTGGTCAGGAAGTAATCGGTGATGCCGTTGACGCGGGTCGCGTACCGCGCGATGACGGCATCGAACCAGCCGGTGCGGCGCGCGCGACCGGTGGTGACGCCCACCTCGCCGCCCTGCTTGGCCAGGTATTCGCCGTGATTGTCGAACAGCTCCGTCGGGAACGGGCCCGAGCCGACACGCGTCGTGTACGCCTTCAGGATGCCGAGGACGGTGGTGATCTTGTTGGGACCGATGCCGGACCCGACCGACGCGCCACCGGCCGTCGGGTTCGAGGACGTGACATAGGGGTAGGTGCCGTGATCGACGTCGAGCAGGGTGCCCTGCGATCCCTCGAGCAGAATCGTGTCGCCGCGCTCGAGTGCCAGGTTCAGCTGCAGCCTGGTATCGGTGATGCGGTGCTTGAAGCCCTCCGCCTGCTCGAGCACCTCGTCGACGACCTGCTGCGAATCCAGCGCCCGCCGGTTGTAGATCTTCGAGAGCACCTGGTTCTTGAATTCCAGTGCAGCCTCGACCTTTTGGGTCAGGATCTTCTCGTCGAGCACATCGGCTGCGCGGACGCCGACCCGAGCGAGCTTGTCCTGGTAGCAGGGCCCGATGCCGCGGCCGGTGGTGCCGATCTTCTTGGCTCCGAGGAAGCGTTCGGTCACCTTGTCGATGGCCACGTGGTACGGCATGATCAGGTGCGCATCCGCGCTGAGCAGCAGGTTCGTGGTGTCGACGTCACGCTTCTCGAGGCCGTCGAGCTCAGTGAGCAGCACACCAGGGTCGACGACGACGCCGTTGCCGATGACGTTCTTCACGCCGGGCGTGAGAATTCCCGACGGGATCAGGTGCAGCGCGAACTTGTCACCGTTCGGAAGGACCACGGTGTGGCCGGCGTTGTTGCCGCCCTGGTAGCGAACGACCCACTGGAGGCGTTCGCCGAATAGGTCGGTGGCTTTGCCTTTGCCCTCGTCGCCCCACTGGGCGCCGATCAGGACTATCGCCGGCATGTGCTCTCCTACGTTGCTTTCGTGCGAGGACGTGCTGCAGATATTGCTCGATCGAACGCAGCCGTCACCATTTGTCGCAGGCGCGACAGTGGCCGGGAGAACAGTCTAGCCGAGGCGGTGAGCTGGCCCGCATGCCGCTACGGTGGAGCCGAAACGAAGGCACTATGGTCGTTCGAGGGTTCACCGAAGATCTAGGAGCGCCGTGACACCGTTCGTTCTGCACTGCGGAAACCCGCCGTTGCCGATCACGCTGACCGACGTCCCACTGCGCAACGCCGATGCCGTACCGACCGACGACGACTGCAGTGCGCTGTTCGCAGACATCGAATCCGCCCCGGCCCCCCGCATCATCGTCCTGGGCAACGACGCCTCGCTGGCCGCCGTACTCACCAGGTTGATGCGCACCGACCGTTTGCACGTCGAAGTCGCGTTCGTACCGGAGACCGCGACCGACGCCGCCCACATATACAAGCTCGGGACAGGATCCCGCGCCGCCAAAGTCGCACTGACAGGAAAGGCGTCGAGCACGCCCCTCATTCGCGACGACGCGGGCAAGGCCGTTGTCGGTCGGGCGCTCCTCGGCGGTGCCGGCGGCGCGGAACTCGAGGGCGAGGCATACGTCGACGACACTCGGTTGTTCTCCGGAGTCGTACCCGGCGTCGAGGTGGCACCAACCCCTGAGTTGCCGGGACTTCGCGCGCGCGTGATCAGCCGTCGGCGATTCCTGCCTCGCCGCTGGGTGAGCGGACGCGCGATGCAGCTCGGCTCCCCCGCCGCAGTCCTGATGCGCGACGGCATCGCCGGCGACCGAACCGTGAAGAGGTCGACGTTCTACCGTCACCATGAAGAGTGGTTACTGGTCCGATGACCGTTCCGCTGCGCCGCAGTCCCGTTCTGCCGAGCCCGGTGTTCGTGGCCGTTCTGGCGGTCGCCGGAGTGGGCGGGGCCCTCGCCTGGACGACCGAGGACGTTACGTCCTTCACAGCGCGGCTCGGGGTGTTCGTGCTGGTTCTCGCCGGATGGATCGCCTCGGTGTGCCTGCACGAATTCGGTCACGCGTACACCGCTTTTCGGGCAGGCGACCGGGAAGTCGAACTCCGCGGCTACCTGACGCTCAACCCGCTGAAGTACACCCACCCGTTGCTCTCGATCATCTTGCCGGTGGTGTTCATCGCAATCGGCGGAATAGGACTTCCGGGCGGTGCCGTGTACCTGCGGACCGGTCAGTTCTCGGCGTCGACGCAGCGGCGCATCGCCCTCGCCGGACCATTCGCCAACGCCGTTGTCGCCGTGATACTCCTGATCGTCGTTCGCATGTTCGGCACCGACGGCACCCACCAGGCCTTCTGGTACGGGCTCAGCTTCCTGGCGTTCCTGCAGATCATGGCCACGATCCTCAACCTGATTCCGGTACCGGGACTCGATGGATACGCCGCACTCGAGCCCTCGCTCTCGCCCGCCACCCGTGCATCGCTGAACCAGTTCAAGGGCTACGGAATCCTCGTTCTCGTCGCGTTGCTGTTCGTGCCCGCAGTCAACTCCGCATTCTTCGGGGCGATCTACGCCCTGTTCGGGCTGTCCGGTGTTCCCGAGTTCTTCGCAGGCAACGGCAACTACCTGATGCGATTCTGGCTCTGACTATCGGCTCATCCGCACGACGGATCCAACCCGCGCGCGCGGAAACTGTGGGAAGAACTGCACGGTATCGACCGCGATCGACGGGATTCCGTCGATGCAAGGGCAGAGCGTGCAGACGTTCCCAATTCTGTCGGTGCCGCATCACATAATGTGCGCATGACGACGTGGAACGACTTCTCGACAGCCGCCCCGAACCTGGCCTCGGCGGTGCGGGCCAGATTCACCGCCCACAAGCACCATGTACTCGCGACGCTCCGGGCGGACGGCTCACCGCGCGTCAGCGGAACCGAGGTCGAGTTCGACGACAGTGGCGTACTGCGTCTCGGTTCGATGCTCGGTGCCGTCAAAGCGCGAGACCTACAGCGCGACGGGCGATTCGCGCTGCACAGCAATCCGGGTCACCATTCGATGGTGGGCGGGGACGCGAAGATCGGCGGGTGTGCCGTCGAAATCACCGATCCTGCTGTGCTGCAACCGATATTCGACGCCGCTCCGGACGAGCTGGTGCCGTACCACGTGTTCGACCTCGACATCACCGAGGTCGTGCTGACGTCACTCGTGGACGATCACATGCAGATCGACGTGTGGCGTCCCGGCTCCGACGTGCGCACCGTCACCAGGTGAGCTCTTCCTTGCAGGTTCGGCCGTGCGCGGCGGGTTCGACCTGCACCGTGGCATGGTCGAGGCCGTAGGTGGACAGCAACGACCGGGCTCGGTCGAGCACCATCGACGACGAGCCCTCGCATTCGAGATGCACTGTGGCCACATCCATTCCGGTGGTGAGTGTCCACACGTGCAGATCATGAACTCCCGTCACGCCCGGTAGTGCGCTCAGGTCGCCGGTCAACGCGTCGACGTCGACGTGTCCGGGACTGGCCTGGGTGAGAATGCGCAGTGCCGAGGCGGCGAGCTTGATCGCGCGCGGGATCACCCACAGGGAGATCAGGACGCCGACGACGATGTCTGCCCAGGTCCACCCGAACACGAGCATCAGCACGCCGGCCACGAGCACACCGACACTGCCGACCGCATCGGCAAGAACCTCCATGTACGCACCGCGGACGGCCAGGGAATCCTTGGCGTCGCCGCGAATGAGCAGCATGACGACGATATTGGCCGCGAGACCCGCCGTCGCGGTGAGAATGAGTGCTACGCCGGGGATTTCAGGCGCATCGCCGATGCGTGAGATCGCCTCGTACATGATGAAGGCCGCAACACCGAGCAGCAGAACGGCATTCGCGATGGCGGTCAATACTTCCGCCCGATGCCAGCCGAATGTCCTTGCCGCTACGGCACTTCCCTTGCGGGCGAGCATCAGCGCGATCAGACCCATCGACATACCGAGCACATCGGTGAGCATGTGGCCCGCGTCGGCGAGCAGGCCGAGAGACCCGATCGCCAAGGCCACGGTCGCCTCGACGACGAGGAACACCACCAGAATGGCCAGCGCGACGATCATCTTGCGCACGCGAGACCTGGGCGGCCCCGCACCTGCGGGCGTGTGGCCTCCCACGCCGTGACTGTGCCCGTGACCCGCGCCCATGATTCCCCCCTGGTGACCGATATCGACTTCCGGAAGTCACCATATGCGTACATACGCATATATGCAATGGTGTGCTCGGGTCACAACTCCGGCGGGACGTGCGGGTGCTTCACCGTCGGCGGAAGCGTCGCCAACGCAGAAATACGCTTGAGCCCGGCGACCTGCAGCAAGTCGACGATGATCGACCGCAACTGCGCCAACACCACCGTCGCCGACAGACCGGCGTTGGAGATCAACTCCGGTTTGGCACCGGCTGCAACCGACCGCAACACTCGCGCGGCCTCTGCCGCGTCCGGCTTCTGACCCGGATCGGCGAGAATCATCTGCCGCAACACCTCCACCGCATGCGCCAACTTCTCCACCTCGTCGACAACACGCGGATCGAGGATCTCGTCGTCGCGCACCAACGTCAGCGACCGTCGCGCGAGCACCCGGATATTGCGGACGGCGTTGTCGATGGGATCGGCCGTTGCCGCGAGCGCCGCAAGACGATTGCGGTGATTCCAGTACATCGGAGAAATTCGCGCGATCTCCCGGCCGCCCTTGAGATCGGTCCGCAGAGCATCGATACCGGACTGCGTCGCACGAGCCTTCTGCAAAGCCTCCGCGATGGGCTTGGGGTCGTTGGCCATCAACCCGTCGGCCACCTTCTGCAACACACTCGCAGCCGTCGCCAACACGCTCGCCGCATCCTTGCGGGCCCGCCACACCGGATGCGTCGGGATCAACGCCACGATCGCGATGCCCACCAGACCGCCGACCAACGCGTCGACCATGCGGTTGGGGCCACCCATGTTGCCGGGCGGAATGAGTGTCGCCACCAGCACGGCGGACGATCCGGCCTGCATAGCGATGATCGGACCACCGTCGAGGAACACCGCAGCCGACATCGCCAACACGACCACCAACGCGATCTGCCACGGCCCGCTGCCGATCAGCGAGATGAGCAGATCTCCGATGCCGATGCCCACCGTCACTCCGACGACGAGCTCAGCCGATCGGCGCAGGCGAGCACCGAGCGAGACGCCCAGCGAGACGACAGCGGCGATCGGTGCGAAGAACGGGCTCTCGTGACCGACGATGTCCGTCGCGACGAACCACGAGACACCTGCGGCCAGCGCGCACTGAATGATGGGCAGCAGCGACAACTTCAGCCGAGCACTGCCCGACTTCAGCCGGGTCCGGCCTCGCGCTCGGCTGGCGCGGGCCCGATCAGCCCAGGCCGAGCGCTTCTGCGGCCTTGGGGTCACAGTCTTCGAGGAGGTCGAGGCAGCGGGCGTACTCGTCGTTCTCGTTGATGTCGCGGGCGGCTTTGGCGAGGACTGCGACGCATCGGAGGAATCCTCGGTTGGGCTCATGGCTGTACGGGACCGGCCCGAATCCCTTCCATCCGTTACGACGCAACTGGTCAAGACCTCGGTGGTAACCGGTACGAGCGTAGGCGTACGCCGTGATGGTGGCACCCGACTCGAGCGCGGCCTCAGCCAGGTAAGCCCACGCGATGGACGCCGTCGGATGCGCCGCCGCGACAGTCTCGGGCGCTTCGTGGTCGAGCAGCGCGGATTCGGCCTCGTCGTCGCCGGGCAACAGTGTGGGTTGGGGTCCGAGCAGATCACCGAAAGAAGTCATGGCGCTCATTGTGCCCCTACGTCACCGAATCGTGTCCGAACACCCCCGCTTCGCTCGCGCGCGGCCGCAGACACGGTCGATAGGCTGCCAGCGGACGAAATCGAGACCACACGGCTCGTGGAAGAATTCGGTGAACGAGGGAGAACGCATGCCGGACGAGAAGAAGAATGCGCCCTCCGAGGCCGAGGCAGCCACCGAGAAGATCGACCTGGGCAAGAAGAAGCAGGTCGACGAGCCCGCCGACACTCCGACCGAGAAGATCGCCACTGCTCCAGCCGAGGAACCGGCCGCAACGCACGCGAAGCCGACCGCAGCCCCGCGTCGTATCCCGCCGCGAAACCCGTCCGAAGCCCCAGCGAAAGATGTTGCGGCAGAGAAGAAATCGCCTGCCGTTGTGCCGCAACCAGTCGGGCCGAGAAAGATCGAACCGCAGCAATCAGGGCCGAAGCAGGTCGGTCCCCAGCGCATCGGACCCGCACCGGCGGAACCCGGCAAACCGAGTCGGAAGAAGTGGTGGGCGGCACTGGTGGCCGCGGTTGTCGTGATCGCGGCAGTGGCCGCCGGTGCGTACCTGCTGATCGACCGCACGAGCGTCGACGACTCCCCCGAGGCCCGGATCAGGACGACCGTCGAGTCGTTCACGCGGGCATTGGCCGGCGGCGACCTCGCCACGCTGCGCAGCACCTCGTGCGGTGACCTGGCGACGTTCTACCGAGACATCCCGGACGCGGAATTCGCCGATGTTCATCGCGTCTCGCTCGAGCAGGGCAACATACCGAATCTCGACAGCATCGACGCAATCCAGATCGGCGACGACACCACCGCGATCGCTCAGGTCATCGCGCACACCGATGCCAACCCGAACGATCGATCGCCGCGCACCTTCGACCTGCGCCTCGAAGGCGATCAGTGGAAGGTGTGCAGCTGAACGATGTGAGCGGAACTTCGTAGCCTGCTACGAAGTTCCACGCACATGCGGCGAAGCCGCTCTAGCCGGCACTCACGCTGCGACCGGCGGACTTGAGGTCGTTGCAGGCCTCGACGACACGGGCGGTCATGCCGGCCTCGGCCTTCTTGAGGTAGCTGCGCGGGTCGTAGGCCTTCTTGTTGCCGACCTCGCCGTCGACCTTGAGCACACCGTCGTAGTTGGAGAAGAAGTGTCCGGCGATGGGACGGCTGAATGCGTACTGGGTGTCGGTGTCGACGTTCATCTTCACCACGCCGTACTCGAGTGCCTCTTCGATCTCGCTCTTCGCCGATCCCGATCCACCGTGGAACACGAAGTCGAACGGCTTGGAACCCGATGCCAGGCCCAGCTTCTCCGACGCGACACGCTGACCGTCTGCCAGCACCGATGGCTTGAGCTTGACGTTGCCCGGCTTGTAGACGCCGTGCACGTTGCCGAACGTCGCAGCCAGCAGGTAGCGCGAGCCCGCGTCGCCTGCACCGAGGGCCTCGACGGTCTTGAGGAAGTCCTCGTTGGAGGTGTAGAGCTTGTCGTTGATCTCGGCCTCGACGCCGTCTTCCTCGCCGCCGACAACACCGATCTCGACCTCGAGAATGATGTTCGCTGCCGCAGCGCGGGCGAGCAGATCCTTGGCGATCTCGAGGTTCTCGTCGATCGGGATGGCCGAGCCGTCCCACATGTGCGACTGGAACAGCGGGTTCTTGCCTGCGTCGACGCGTTCCTGCGAGACCGCGATCAGCGGTCGCACGTACGTGTCCAGCTTGTCCTTGGGGCAGTGGTCGGTGTGCAGAGCGATGGTGACGTCGTACTTGGCGGCGATCACGTGCGCGAACTCGGCGAGCGCCACAGCGCCGACGACCATGTCCTTGATGCCCAGTCCTGATCCGAACTCGGCTCCGCCGGTCGAGAACTGGATGATGCCGTCGCTACCCGCGTCGGCGAAACCCTTGATGGCGGCGTTGATGGACTCGGAACCCACACAGTTGATTGCCGGAAAGGCGAATTTGTGTTCCTTCGCCCGGCCCAGCATCTCGGCGTAGACCTCGGGAGTTGCGATAGGCACGGCGTCATTCCTCCATTGAAAGTTCGATTGTGTCCTGTGCAGTATGGCAACCTCGCGCCCCTGTGTCGTGCGTACCCGCGTCCATCGGGCCGTTCCGCAGGCTCCACTCACGCTCACCGGCAGGCAGCGAAGCGGCCATCGCATTCACAGCCGAGCGACACCAGCTATTCAGGACTTACCAGTTTCGGCCGGTAAGGTGGGCGCGGTGAGTCTTCTTGCTGCTTCGGAATCGGTGACGACCAATCTGGCACTTCTGCCCGGATTCCTCGACCCGGTGAACCTGCTCAACTCCTTCGGAACCTGGGTGCTGGTCGGGCTCCTCCTGGTTGTGTTCATCGAATCGGGGTTGCTGTTTCCCCTGCTACCCGGCGATTCTCTGCTGTTCACCGCAGGGTTGATCGCGGCGTCTAAGTCCACCGATATCGAGCCGTTCGCGTCGATCTGGACGCTCGTGATCCTGATCCCCATCGCGGCGATCCTCGGCGATCAGGTCGGCTTCCTCATCGGCACCAGGGGCGGAGCCGCCCTGTTCAAGAGCAACGATTCGCGATTCTTCAAGAAGAAGTACATCGACGAATCACACGAGTTCTTCGAGAAGCACGGCCCGATCACGATCATCCTGGCCCGCTTCGTGCCGATCGTGCGTACGTTCGCACCGGTCGTCGCCGGTGCGTCGCACATGAAGTACTCGCTGTTTCTCACCTACAACGTGGTCGGCGGAATCCTCTGGGGTGCGGGCGTGACCGTGCTGGGGTACGTGCTCGGACAGATCGCGTTCATCCGCGAGAACGTCGACATCATCTTCCTGCTCATCGTCGCCGTCTCTGTCCTCCCGATCGTCATCGAGGTCGGCAAGCGCATGATCAAGGCCCGCAAGACCCCGCTCGGGGAGGCAGCCGACGTGATCGAGGCCGACGCCCCGGACACCAAGTCCTGATCGACATCCTCCGAAAGTGATCGAGTCCATGTCGTCGATTACCACTGCGCTGCCGACCGTGTCCGTCCAGGCCGTCGGCAGTTTCGGTCCGCTGGAGACAGCAGGCCCACTCGTCGTGTGGATCGTCGTGATGACCTTCGTGTTCATCGAATGCGCAGTGATCATCGGGTTGTTCCTGCCAGGAGATTCGATGCTGATCACGGCAGGAATCGTGATGGCGACCCATGCGTCGGGCACCGGTCACATCTGGGCGCTGTCGCTCGGTGCGATGGTCGCCGCCATTGCAGGCAACCAGGTGGGGTACTCGATCGGTCACCGGACCGGCTCGACGCTGGTGGCCCGCAAGAACGGCAAGTACCTCAACACGAAGAACCTGCACAAGGTCAATCTTCTGCTCGAGAAGCACGGATTCTGGGCCGTGCTGGTCGCGCGGTGGATCCCCTGGGTGCGTACCTTGTGCCCGCTGGTCGCAGGTGCCGCGAAGATGGATCACCGCAAGTACACGATCGCCAGCACTCTCGGCGCCATCATCTGGGCTCCGGTGCTGCTGCTGATCGGGTTCTACTTCGGGTCGTTCATCGAGGGCATCCCGTGGCTGATGCCCCTCGTCCTGATCAGCATGGTGGTGCTGCTCGTCGTCGGAACCGGGCTCGGCATCTGGCAGTACCGCAAGGAAATGGCTCGGCCCGAGGAGACCATCGAAGTCGAAGAGGTCCTCGAGTAAGGCAGAGCGACTCAAAAACCAGCTGCCGAAACGCGGTGGGCGGCTTCCATCAGCATCCAACCGCCCAGTTGCACCGAGAGGTCCCGTTCGGGCACGTCGGACGGTCGGACCGTTCCTTCGGTGAAGCTGGCGATGTGCAGGCCTTGCCCCGGGAAGCGGGCTTCGCGGGTCCAGTCGGCTCCGAACAGTGGGTTGTCCTCCACTTCGAGGCGGTTCTCCCACGCTGACTCGGCCGAGTTCAGCACGATCGCTGCTGCGAGTTCGCGTGCTCGGTCGTCGGCGTCCGAGTCTCCGGGTAGCTCCGCCGCGACCATCGCCAGGTAGCGCGCGAGGATCGGGTTGAACAGGCCGCCGTCTCCCCCACCGCCGCCGGTGATGACGAGGTTGCGGGTCAGGTGGTTCTCCACCGCGTCGACCAGCGCGTGGACCCGCTCGGCATGCCTGGGGTGGCCGAGCCGAACCGCGAGTTCGGTTTCGAGGCCCAACGTGACGCCCTGGCAGTAGCTGTAGACGGCGCGTTCCATCTCGCCGGGCTTTCCGGCGTCGACGAGTGCGCGAGTGGAGTGCATTCCGTCCAGAATGAGCCCCGTGCGCGGGTCCTTGAGGGTGCGGTCCATCCAGTCGGCCATCTCCTGGGCACGCCACAGCCGACCGGTGCGCGCCAGCATGATCGCGGCCGGACCGTTGGCGGGTGCGTTGTAGAAGTCGGACTTCGTGCGCCACGGAATGCCGCCGCCCTCGGCCGGAGCCCAGGCGTCGAACAATTCCATCTCGATCTGCTGGATGCCACCGCGATTGCCGACGAAGTGCTGCCGCTGCGCGCGTTCGAGCGCCAACCCGAGCCACGCCATGTCGTCGTAGTAGTTGTTGGTCCACCCGCTGACGTTGCGAGTTCGGTGCGCTCGGGTGATCTTGTTCAATCGCCGACGGCGCTTGGCGGTGAGATCGCGATCTGCGGCGTCGACCGCGCAGTCGAGCAGGTGGGCCTGCCACCAGTAGTGCCAGCGCAGGAACATCCGTTCCTTGCGTACCGGTGGCCAGGCGACGACTCCCAACGTCGTGCCCGGCAGCCCCCACAGCCGACGCATGTGCCGCGCGACGACGGCCCCCTCCGCAGCGTCCGCACGCTGCGACCACAACTCCTGCATGCCTGCAATCCTGCCACTACCGTTGCTGATTCGTTACATCCCGCCCCGGAAACCGCCCCGAAACCGCTGCGGCTTCACCACGCAGTATCGAGGTCGGCATGCCGCCGAATCCACGAGTGCATGGCGATCCCAGCGGCGACACCTGCATTGATGCTGCGGGTGGAGCCGAATTGGGCGATCGATACCGTCATCGAGGCCGATTCGCGGGCACTGTCGGTGACCCCCGGTCCCTCTTGCCCGAAGAGCAGCAGGCAGTGACGCGGCAGCTCTGCTGTCTCGATCGGTACCGACCCCGGGGTGTTGTCGACGGCCACGACGACGAGGCCCTGCTCCGCGGCGAACGCCATCAGCGCCTCCACCGAGTCGTGGTGATGGATGTGCTGGTACCGGTCGGTGACCATCGCACCGCGACGGTTCCACCGACGACGCCCGACGATGTGGACCGCCTGCGCCGCGAAGGCGTTCGCGGTGCGCACCACCGTTCCGATGTTGGCGTCGTTGGTGAAGTTCTCGATGGCGACGTGCAGCGAATGCCGTCGGGTGTCGATGTCGGCGACGATCGCCTCGCGTCGCCAGTAGCGGTAGGCGTCGACGACGTTGCGGCGGTCACCACCCGCGAGCAGTTCCGGGTCCAATCGGGGATCGTCGGGTGGCGGTTCGGTGTGCGTGTCGAACCACGGTCCGACGCCGTTGGGGTTCTCACCCCACTCGGTGGGGCCGGCATCGTCCGACGACGGTTCGCGGCCGATCGTGTTCTCGCTCAATAGATTTCGTTGCTGTCCGGTGCGATGCGGAAACCGTGTCCGGTTGCATCGTCGACGCACGAGATGCCGTTCTCGGCGGACGTGCAGGTGAATCCGTTCTCGGCGATGGTCGCGCCGACCGCGAGCGGAGGATCGATCGTTTCGCCACCCGAGGTGTAGACCACGCCGCCGGAGCACATGAACGCCGCCGGCCCTGCGTTGGTGACTCGAATACCGTTGCCCCAGTTGATCATGCAGTCCTCGGGCCGCGGCGGCACCGGAGTGGTGGTGCCCTGGCACCCGGCCTCGGTACGACTCGACAGCGGCACGATTCCGCACTGGAACAGACCGTCGGGGGAACTGAAGTAGTACGCACCGCCGATGGCGGCGTACGTCGTCTGCGGTTCCGCGGTGGGCGGCGGCTCGACCGGAGGCGGAGGCGGAGCGAGCGGTTGCTCCGTGGTCGTCACGGGCGCAGGGGTGGTGATTGCCGTCGTCGTCGGCGGCGCGAGGGTGGTGGTCGACGCAGGTGGCGGAGGCTGGGCAGCGGACTCACTGCTGCAACCGGTGAGAACGAGCGCCGTACCGGCCCCGATTCCGACCAACCAGGCTCGCGCCCAACCCATTTGCCTTGTCCTGCCCGATCCCCGCCTGCTCGAACCCCACGTACTCAGCATGAAGAAACCCCGACCCACCTTTCGACACCGATTGCTCGAAAGACCGACGATACCGGCGGAGCGCCGGCACCGTCCGACGAGGAGTTCTTAGGTGTGGCTCAGGCGCCGGTTGACCTCGCGAGTGAGCCATGCAGGCGAGAAGCGCGAGCCGAGTGAGAGCGCCTTGGAAGGCAAGCCGACCGGGAAATGCACCTTGTGCAACCGACGCTTGACCGGACGGGTCGCGTCGAAGATCGCGTCGGACACATCCTTCACGGTGAGCTTGACACCCAGCGAGCTCGTGGTGCCCGTCGACACGCCATGGGTCATCGCCGTTTGGACGAACAGCGGCCACATGGCCTTGACCGAGATGTCGTACTTGCTCCATTCGAGATCCAGCGCCTCGGTGATACCGCGCACCGCGAACTTGGACGCGCCGTAGGTCACCAACTCGGGCTGACCGTAGATGGCCGACGCGGAGCACATGTTGACGACCTGCGCGCCTGCGGTGTCCTTGAGGTAGGGGAAGGCCGCGAGGGTGCCGTAGATGACCCCGTTGAAGTTGATGTCGATCTGACGTCGGTGCACAGCCAGTGGCATGTCCTCGAAGGCACCCGCGGCAAGAATTCCGGCGTTGTTGATCAGAATGTCGAGTCGACCGTCGCCCTCACCGACGAACTCCTTCAACCGGGTTTCCCACTGGTCGGAGTTGGTTACATCCAAGACGCCGGTAACTACACGACCGCTGAGCGAGGCAGCTTCCTTGCCGAGCGATGCCAAGCCGGTCTCGTCGATGTCGTACGCACCGACGAGGTAGCCACTGGCTGCGAACTTGAGAGCAGTCGCGCGGCCGATACCTGCTGCTGCGCCGGAGATGAAGACAGTTGGTCGAGTCACATCGAACACCGTACATGTAACCCTACTTACCGGTAACCCCCTATCGTGAAATACTGAATCACCGCCGCAAGCGGGCCAGGAGCATCGAAGTGAACAACGCGAGAATCGTACGAGCCGTCGTCGTCGTGACGATCGTGTACGCAGTTGTGCTGGCAATCTGGATCGGCTGGGTGAACAAACGAACCCCGCCCGGAACGCTTCCGTACCAGCTTGCAGCCCTGGTCGCCGGATTCGGCGCAGCTCTCGGCCTGGCCATGATGATCGCCGGACGGCCGACGCGTGAGCAGAAGGAACTGATCGAGCACGGCGTGGAAGGGTGGGCGACGGTGGATGCCATCCGCCGCATCGACGACGACACCGCCGAGTTGGACCTCGAATTCACCGTGCCCGGCTCGAGCAGCTACTTCGGCAAGATCGTCTACGACATCCCTGATGCCGACACCTCCCGGTTCGAGCCGGGCACGGTTATCGCCGTTCGCGTCGACCCGGCCCATCGCGAACGGGTGCTGCTATTGCCTCGACCGCAAGGCCTCGACGAGTAGGACCTGCGCCGCTACGTACGTCGACAGGATGATCGCTTCCGCGGTCCGCCGCTGACGGTCCTCGGTAAGGAACAGTCGACGGAACACGATCAGCGCGTCGGATGCAGTGAACAACGCGCCGCCGATCATCAGCCTCCGATCGCCGCCGCGTGAGACAGGACGAGCAGAGAGAGTCGACGTGGTCGCGAGCACCGCACCGTACGCGATCAGGGTCGACGCCACCGCGGGCTGACGCCTGGCAAGCAGCGTCGCCGCGGCCGCCCATCCGGCATACCGCGGAATCGCGTCGATCAGCGCCGGACGCGCACCCCTGCGAAACAGCAGGTACGTATAACTGCCCTGCATCACGGCGAACGCACGCGCGCCCCATTCCAGAGCGGAATCGTCGTCGGGGTCGATCAACAGAACATCGCCGACCGTGGCCGCCGCAAGACCCGCCAAGAGCACCCGATCTCGCGTTGGATCGAGCCCGCTCGCCAGTGCCGGGACAATCAGAGGCTTGGCCATGCGCTGCACGGGCATCGACCCCGTCCATGCACCGACCACGGTCACCGCACCCGCTACCAGCGCGGCCGCGCGAGCCCGCCGAACCCGACCGACAACCATTGCAGACCTCCACCGAAATCTCGTCACAGTGAGCGTCACATGTGACGCTGACCCCTATCGCTTGATACTCGCAGGTCGCGTCGCCATCGTGGAAAGGTCGGTCGGATCATTTCGAGGTAGTGGGGACCATCATGCGCCGCAAACTCACCGGGCAGGACAGTTCGGGTCGCTCTGCCTTCGCCGGCCACCTCAACCCTTTGCTCCGCGACTGCGACGTACGCCAGGCACACATCAAGCACTGGGTGACTGCGCTCCTGATACTCATGGTTCCGGTGTCGCTGTGGATCGGTGCCACCGCCCACACCGATCAACAACAACGACTCGAGGACCAGAAGAGTTCGATTCACCAGGTCACCGCGACCACGACGGCCGTTGCTCAGACCACGTCCGTCGCATCGACCGAATTCGGCTCGTCCGGTGCTGCAGCTGCGACCGCCGTCGACTCCCGGTGGGTCTACCGAGGCGTCGAGCACACCGGACGCGTCAGCGTCGACACCGGATCGCCTGCCGGTACCACCACGCAGATCTGGGTCGACAACCGCGGCGATCTGAGCATGCGACCACTGACCTCCTCGGACGTCGTCGCCGCGTCCATTTTCAACACCATCGGTAGCTGGGTGCTCGTGGCGACCGTTCTCATCGGTGTCTATCAGCTGATGCGCTTCCGCTACGACGGTCGACGGGACGCCGAGTGGGACCGCGACATCGCCGCTCTCCTCCGCCAGTACTGACCCGCCGCCGCCGAGCCGTTCCGCGGCCGCCACGCGGTTTCGTAATGGATAGTTAGCGTATGTAATAATAATCCAGTGAGTCACTCCGACGCAGACATCCGGGACCTCCTGTCGCAATTGGTCACCAGCTCGTCACGCTTCGTCCGGTTGGCCGCACGGTTCGGCAGCGACGAATGGCCGAGAGCGTGGATGCGAGCGCTGTCGTTGCTCGAGGAATATCAGCCACTGCGTGTCAGTACGTTCGCCGAGCTGGACCGCTGCTCCCAACCGTCGGCGACGGCCTTGCTCGCCAAGCTGAGCAAGAGTGGCCTCGTCACCCGAACCGCCGATCCCGACGATTCCCGTGCCGTCCTCATCGAGATGACCGACGCCGGCCACCGCTGGCTCGCCGCGAGTCGACGCCACATCGTCGACGGATTGGTGCCGTACCTGTCCGACCGCGACCCGGAACAGATTCAGAAACTGACCGACGGACTGAGCGAGCTTCGCAGCATCCTCGAGCCCGTCGATCGCGGAATGAGAGGAACTTCTTCGTGACCACCAGCGCCTCCCCCGACAGCCTGCTGAAGCAACCGCGTGCGGTGTGGGCCGTCGCGTTCGCCAGCGTCATCGCCTTCATGGGCATCGGCCTCGTCGATCCCATCCTCAAGCCCATCGGTGAACAACTCGATGCCTCGCCGTCTCAGGTGTCGTTGCTGTTCACCAGCTACATGCTCGTGACCGGTGTCGCGATGCTGATCACAGGAGTGGTGTCGAGCCGCTTCGGACCCAAGCGCACCCTGCTGGTGGGACTGGCGATCATCGTCGTCTTCGCAGCCCTGGCAGGCACGTCCGGATCGGTCGGCGAGATCATCGGTTTTCGCGCAGGCTGGGGACTGGGCAATGCCCTGTTCATCGCGACGGCGCTGTCGACGATCGTCGGTGCCGCATCCGGAGGTGTCGCTCGCGCGATCATCCTCTACGAGGCCGCGCTGGGCATCGGTATCGCCACCGGCCCCCTCGTCGGTGGAGTTCTCGGCGGGTTCAGCTGGCGCGGACCGTTCTTCGGGGTTGCCGCACTGATGGCCGTCGCGTTCATCCTGCTCATCGTCATGCTCCCGGACACCCCGAAACCAGCGCACACCACGTCGATCCTCGATCCGTTCCGCGCGCTTCGTCACCGCGGCCTGCTCACCGTCGGCATCACCGCGCTGCTCTACAACTACGGATTCTTCACCCTCCTCGCCTACACCCCGTTCCCGTTGGACATGGGCACGTACTCCATCGGATTCATCTTCTTCGGCTGGGGCCTGTGCCTGGCGATCGCGTCGGTGTTCATCGCACCGAAGCTGCAGCGGGCCTTCGGAACGCTGAACATGATGATGCTCGCGCTGCTGCTGTTCGCCCTCGATCTGGGCGTCATGGCGATGTTCACCGAGAACAAGACCGTCCTCATCGTGGGAACCGTCGTGGCCGGATTGTTCCTCGGCGTCAACAACACGCTGATCACCGAGACCGTGATGATCTCGGCACCGGTCGAGCGCTCGACGGCATCGGCGGCCTACAGCTTCGTTCGCTTCACCGGCGGGGCCGCGGCACCGTATCTCGCGGGCAAGCTCGGCGAATCGAACATGCACGTTCCGTTCTGGGTCGGTGCCGCCTGCACCGCGTTGGCGATCGTGGTCCTGGCCACCGGCCGGAAGGTGCTCGCTCACGTCGACGACCACGAACCTGCACCTCACAGCATCGACGAGGCCCGTGCGGTGACCGTCGGCGACTGAATTACGGTCACCTGAAAGGGTTTTCGCGGCGGTCGAGATGTACGCGTCTCGACCGCCGTTGCGTGTCGGGAATCTCTCTCGCCACATGAGTCCCATCAGTAACACTTTCATAACCAATTCTCAGGTAAAGCCATTAACGGTTTGCGAGACCGGCCGGTTGGTTTACGGTCACGTCAACACGGTTGTTCGTGTGACTCACCAACAACACCCGTTCCGCGTGGGAGGGCGGGTGCGCGCAGCACGATGCTGCCACTGACCGAAGGGCCACCATCTTCATGTCGCAGAAGTCGATCGCCAGGTCCAAGAAGGCACGCCTCGCCGCTGCCGGGGCCGCCATGGCACTGTCCCTCTCCATCGCTGCACCGGGAATCGCCAGTGCACAGGAGCCGAGCACGCCGGAAAGCTCCGCCGTCGAGCAGCCGGCCACCGAAGGCGGCACCGAATCCGGAGCCCCGACCGCAGGGGAGGGCGCAGCGGTCGAAGGATCCGCCACCGTCGACGGGCAGATCCAAGCACCCGCTGTGACCTCGGAGGATGCGGCTGCCGCCGCGGCCGACGCTGCGGCTGCCGTCGCTGCGGTCCCGGCCCCCGAAGCACCGTCGAGCATCCGACCCCTGCCCCAGATCGTCCCCGGCATCGTCATGAACGAGGACGGAACCGCGACGGTCAACCTCGACATCATCCCGCAGCTCTCCGACGCCGAGAAGAAGGCAATTGCCGACGCCGAAGCGGCCAGCAAGCTTGCCGCTGAAGCATCTGCCGCCGCTCAGGTGCGCCTCGACACAGCCAAGGCCGCCGACACCGCCGCGAGTAGCGACGCCACCAAAGCGGAGGTTGCCGCGGCCGAGGCCGACGTCAAGGCAAAGGCAGCCGTCACGGCCGCCGCATCGGCCAAAGTCCAAAGCGAGGCCGCGAGTGCGGCAGTCACCGCAGCCAAGAACGACGCTGCCGAGCTGAAGACCACGGCCGACGAGGCCACGGCTGCAGCGGACCAGGCCGCAGCCGACGCCAAGACTGCAGAGGATCTGGCCGTCGAGCTCGAGGCCGCAGCGGTATCGGGCGATCCCGAAGCCACCGCCGCAGCCACGGCCGCCCGCGCCGACGCGAATGCGAAGGCCGAGCTCGCTGCCAGCGCCAAGGTCGAGGCCGATGCGTCGACCAAGGCAGTCGAGGACTCCGTCCAGGCACTGCAGGACTCGTTCAAGAACTTCAACCTCGCCAAGGTCGCCGCTGCCACCAGGGCCGCAGCCGCCACCGCGGCCAAGTCGCTCGCCTTGCACATCGAGGCTCAGACCGCAGCTGCAGTGGCCGCTATGGCCGAGCAGAACGCCAAGAACCTCGAAGCCGCAGCCGACGCTGCCGCAGGCGAGGAGACCGAATCGGAGAAGGCCGCAGCCGACGCCCGAACAGCAGCCGACGCGGCCAAGGCCGACGCCGACGCGAAGGCCGAGGCAGCAACCGCAGCCCAGGCCGCACTCGACGCCGCTCCGTCCGACGCCGACATCGCTGCGTTGGAGGCCGCGGCTGCCGACGCCGCACAGGCGGTGACGGACGCCAACGCCGCAGTTGTGGCTGCCGATGCAGATCTGGCAACCAAGACCGAGGCAGCCGCCACAGCCAAGACCAACGCCGCCGCAGCAGCCGCCACGCTCAAGACCGCACAGGACGAAGCAACGGCCGCGAAGGCCAACTCCGACGCCAAGGCCAAGGTCGAAGCGGATCTCAAGGCCGAGGCCGCCGAACTGGCCGCCAGCGGACCGAAGTTCGAGTGGACGATCAATCTCGGAAATGTTGTCCGCGAGGACGTTCCGGTCACCGAGGTCGACGAGAACACCGTCGTCGTCGACAAGACCGGAGTCTCCCTCGTCGGTGTCAGGAACGAGGACGGATCGTTCACCGTCGCGGATTACTTCACCACCGACGAGAACGGCGTCGTCAGCGTTGCCGGCGATCTGCCGCCGGTCGATCTCGCTCTCGGCGATTCCTCCGACGAGGCGTCGGGCGGATCGGACAGCTCGTCCAACACCCCGGTGATTCTGGCCGGAGTCGGCGTGGTCGTGGTCGCGGCAGCAGGCGGAGCGTTCTACCTGCGTCGCCGCAGCTCCACCGATGCCACCTCGTAACACCCGCTGGCTGTGGACGGCGATCCTGACTCTCGTTCTACTCGTATCTGGTTGCGCGAGTGACGAAGTCGGGATCGCCGCGCCCGACCGCTCGCCGGTGCAGTCACAGATCTCGGTGGCTGCACCGGCGAGCGACGTCGCGCCCGCTCAGCCGGAATACATCGAACTCCGGTCCTCGGACGGCACGACCTATCTGAGCAGCCCCATCCATCCCGACCCGCTCTACCGCGGCGGCGACAGTGGTCAGGTACTGAACCCGGTCGACGAACTGCCCGCGTGGTGGGCCGAGAGCGGCATGCCGGGAACCTCGACCGAACAAACGGTAGTGGTTGCGGGACATAACTATTCGAAGCGCGATGCTCCGTTCAAGACGTTGCGCGTGGTGACACCGGGCGACACCGTCGCGTTGCGCACAGCGAGCGGCACCCTGGAGTACGCGGTCGAATCGGTCGGCCCTCTACCGAAGGGATCCCTGCTGGCGGACAACGAGCTCCGACGCTCGGTGCCGGGGCGATTGATCCTCGCCAACTGCGACGTCCAAGGCGGCGAACCCACCGACGACAACTTCGTCGTCGTCGCGCAACTGGTTCGCTGACTCGCTCTTTCGGGACCGGGGTTACAGGCCGAGGTCCGCCAGGCCGAGGAGGGATCGATATTCGAGCCCCTCGGCGGCGATGACCTCGTCCGCCCCGGTCGCCCGATCGACCACCGTGGCCACTCCGACGACCGTCGCACCCGCGTCGCGCAGAGCCTGCACGGCAGTGAGGGGAGAATTTCCGGTAGTCGTCGTATCCTCCACCACCAGAACACGTTTGCCGACGATGTCCGGTCCCTCGATCTGACGCTGCATGCCGTGCGCCTTCGCGGCCTTGCGCACCACGAACGCATCGATCGGACGCCCCTCGGCATGCATGATCGACATCGCCACCGGATCTGCACCCATCGTCAGACCGCCGACCGACACGAAATCCCAGTCGGCAACCAGGTCACGCATCAACGAACCGATCAGCGCACCCGCCCGATGATGCAGAGTCGCGCGACGCAGATCCACGTAGTAGTCGGCTTCTTTGCCCGAAGACAACGTGACCTTCCCGTGCACGACGGCAAGCTCTTTCACCAAATCGGCCAGTTCCTGCCGGTCCGAATTCGCGGCACTCTCGGCCATGTTCGGATTCCTCTCGTCGCACCACGGATCTTCGATAGGTCGGTACGAACTTACCCACCGACGCCCGCCAGCGCTCCCGCCGGCTCCGCTGATCGTTCTGCTACTAGGCAGCGATCTCGGCCGACTGCTGCTCGTCGAGCTGTTCCTTGGTCTCCACGAACGGTTCCGGTGCGGTCAACGAGCGAGACCTGGCGACGAGCGAGGACGGGAACGTGCCGATCGCCTGCGACAACCGGTACGCATTGTCGTTGTACACGCGCACCGCGCCTGCGATACGACGCTCGGTGACGTTCAGTTCTCCGGCCGGGCCTTGAAACGACCAATTACCCAACGCATTCTGACGCGCATCGGCATCGGCGAGCACAGCATGAAACGAGGCGGACAACGCATTCTCGGCAGCGGCCTGCGCCTGCAGACCCAGGCTACGATCGCGTACGGCCTTGGACCACGAACGCGCACCGCCGAGCTGACGCAGCAGATCACCGGACAGCCCGGTGGCCTCCGCCGCGGCGAGGAACGGGCCCAACTGCTCGTGACGCCGATCGAGCTCGACGTCGACCAGCCGCAGACTCTGCTCCGTCTGCTCGCTGTATCGAGCGAGTCGACGCACCGCGATCACCACGTAACCGACCACGACAACCAGGACCAGGACCAGGACTGCCACGACAACACCTGAAGAAACCGTCACAAGGTACGAATTTAGCCGCGTAAGCGCGTCTGCGCCCGTAAACACGCCGAACTTTCGTCAGGGCTGATTGCGTCGGCGCTCCGAGTCGAACGGAATCGGACGCGATGCGGGCGGACGCGGCACCGGACGAGACGGACTCGCCGAACGTGCGGCCTGCGGACCGGCCGCATCGGGCCTCGGCGGACGCGGCCTACGTCCCGGCTCCTGCGGACGCGGCTCCGGGGTGCGGGGCTCCTGAGTACGGGGCTCCGGAGTACGGGGCTCAGCTGCTCGAGGAGGCCGAGCCCGCGGCTCGGGTGTCTTGGGAGCAGGGGTTCTCGGCTCGGCAACGCGCGACTCCGGGCTTCGAACCGCCTGGATACGGGGTTCCACCACGCGGGGCTGGGGATTCTGCGGCACGCGCGCTTGCTGAGTGCGTGCCTCCTGCACCAGTGGCCTACCCGGATCGCTCCGATCACGGCCGGGATCGCCGGGGCGAGCGCCGTAGACCGCGCTTCCGCGAACCGGGGGCAGCACGTGCAACATGCCCGACAATCGCGCGACCGCGTCGATCGCGGCATCCCAATCGCGACCGGAACTGCTCAGCGGCAGAGATCCGAGCGTCCAGTCCTTCTCGCTCCACAGGAGCTGCAGATTCGCCGGGATGGACTCGGTGAACGCAGCCATCCGCTGGTCGCAGACACGCCGAGCGATATCGACGTCGGTGGCGAACACCACGCGCGGACCGATGGAGCCGAGCAATTCCATGTCCTCGTCGCGCGGCGGTGGCGTCGAGCGGGGCCTCAGGTCGATGTCTACATCGGATCCGACCGAGCGCTGCACGGCCACGATGGTGCCCGTCTCCTCGACGTCGAAGAGAACGAACTCCTCACCTCGCCGAACGCCGGTCACCACTCCGAGAGCCACGTCGAACTCGGGCTTGGACAGGGCAGCGCGAGAGAACCGAGTGACCAGTTCTCGATCGTGCGGTCGATACTCGTACCCCTGCGCCTTGGCCCACATCTGCCGTACACGTCCGGACTGATCTCGCTTGGACCTGTCGATGTAGAGCAGCGCCACTGCACCCATCAGTGCAATTGCCGCAAGGCCGAACCACATTGCCGTCATCGCGAACCACCTTAATCGACATCAACACCTTCGTAGCCCACCACCGCCGGGTCCTGTGAACGGTCCCTACAGCAACTCGGGCTGCTATCCGCCGAGATTCGGCGTTTCGATGATGACGTTCGCGCGAATCGTTCCGTCCTCGACTGCCTCGCCCTGCACCACAACCCCCGCGCCGACGGTCAGAGACGCGACGTCGCTGCCGCTCAACGAGATGATCTGGGTCTGGGGAGTGGTCTGCACCGTCACCGGAGCGCCGTCGAGTCCGTCGATGGTGAGCGTCGAACCGTCGTTCGCGGTGATCGTCCCCACGGCCGAACCGAGCTGCCCGAGAATCTCGGGAATTCCCCCCGGGATCAGCTCGGGCGTGGTGGCCGTGCCCGATTCGGTGGGCTGCGGCGTGGTCGTGGGCGCACTCGAGGTAGGCGGCCGAATCGACGTCGACGTCGACGGACCGGTGGCAGTGGTGCTGGGCTCGTCCGATCCACCGCTCAGGAAGGAAATTCCGAACACCACGACGATGGCGAGGACGACGAGTCCGATCAGCGCCAGAACCCACGGTCGGGGCCCCTTGCTGCCGGAGTCGGCGGCGTTCGGTTCTTGGGTGGGAGGCGGAGCGCCGTACTGCTGAGGCTGGCCGAATTGCTGAGTGTGACCGTACTGCTGGGGCTGCCCGTACTGCGCTGTGTCGTATCCCGGGGCCTGGTTGTACTGCTGGGGCTGGCCGTACTGCTGGGTCTGGCCGTAGGCCTGATTCGCCGCCGCCTGCTGCTCGGGGTCGTAGGGCGGAAATGCCTGCGTGGGCTGATAACCGGGCGGATAGGCCTGCGGGTCCGGGTTCTGACCCGCCTGTGTCGGATACTGCTCCGTCGGTTGCGAGCCGTCGGGATACTGCTGGGCACCGGGGTACTGCTGTCCGTAGTCCTGGGTCGGCTCGGATGACTCCGCCTGGCGTGCCGCGTCCTGATCGCGTTCTCGAGGTGACCGCGGGTCGTCCGGATTCGTCATTCCACGAGCGTACCTACCCGGTACACCCCGGTTGAAGGCACAAAACAGGCCCACACGAGCAGTGCTCGTGTGGGCCTGTTCCGGGAAGACCTCGGCTAGCCCAGGATCAGGCGTTCGCCATCCGGGCTGGCATTGACCGACACCACATCGCCGTCGTGGATGTCGCCGGCAAGCAACAGCTTCGCCAGTTGATCTCCGATGGCCTGCTGGATCAGCCTGCGCAGTGGCCGGGCACCGTAGAGCGGGTCGTAGCCGCGGGCCGCGAGCCACATCTTCGCCGGCGACGACACCTCGAGCGTCAGGCGACGGGCCGCCAGGCGCTTGGCGAGGAAGCCGAGCTGGATGTCGACGATCGACTCGAGCTGATCCTCGGACAATTCGTCGAACACCACCACGTCGTCGAGTCGGTTGACGAACTCGGGCTTGAACGAACGCCGCACCGCGTCCATCACCTGCTCCTTGGTACCGCCGGCACCGAGGTTGGAGGTGAGGATCAGGATCGTGTTGCGGAAGTCGACGGTCCGGCCCTGGCCGTCGGTGAGCCTGCCTTCGTCCAACACTGCGAGCAGGATGTCGAACACGTCGGGGTGCGCCTTCTCGACCTCGTCGAAGAGCACCACCGTGTACGGACGCCTGCGCACCGCCTCGGTCAGCTGGCCACCGGCCTCGTACCCGACGTATCCCGGAGGTGCACCGACCAGGCGAGCGACGGCGTGCTTCTCGCTGTACTCGCTCATGTCGATGCGCACCATCGCGCGTTCGTCGTCGAAGAGGAACTCCGCCAACGCTTTCGCCAGCTCGGTCTTACCGACACCGGTGGGTCCCAGGAACAGGAACGACCCCGTCGGACGGTTCGGATCGGCCACACCGGCGCGAGCACGTCGGACGGCGTCGGACACCGCTTGTACTGCGTCCTTCTGTCCGACGACTCGCTTGCCGAGTTCGTCTTCCATGCGAAGCAGCTTCGCGGTCTCGCCTTCGAGCATCCGGCCCGCCGGAATTCCGGTCCAGGCTGCGACGACGTCGGCGACGTCGTCCGGTCCCACTTCCTCCTTGAGCATCACGTCGCCCTGAGCCGGCGAGTCCTCGGTCTTGGCGGCGAGCTCCTTCTCGAGAGTCGGGATGCGTCCGTAGCGCAGCTCGGCGGCCTTGCCCAGATCGCCGTCGCGCTCGGCGCGGTCGGATTCGCCGCGCAGGTTCTCGAGCTCCTCCTTGAGGACCCGCACCGAGTCGATGGCGTTCTTCTCGTTCTGCCAGCGTGTGCTGAGCCCGGCGAGCTTCTCCTGCAGATCGGCCAGCTCCTGACGGAGCTTGTCGAGCCGGGCCTTCGACGCGTCGTCGGTCTCCTTCGCCAGGGCCATCTCCTCGATTTCGAGACGACGGACGGCACGTTCGACCTCGTCGATCTCGACGGGGCGCGAGTCGATCTCCATCCGCAGACGGGATGCGGCCTCGTCGACGAGGTCGATTGCCTTGTCGGGCAGGAACCGCGCTGTGATGTACCGATCGCTCAGGGTTGCCGCGGCGACCAGGGCGGAGTCCGTGATGCGGACGCCGTGATGGACCTCGTAGCGTTCCTTGAGTCCACGCAGGATGCCGACGGTGTCCTCGACCGAGGGCTCGCCGACGTAGACCTGCTGGAAGCGCCGCTCGAGCGCAGCGTCCTTCTCGATGTACTTGCGGTACTCCTCGAGGGTCGTCGCACCGACGAGTCGGAGTTCGCCGCGGGCAAGCATCGGTTTGATCATGTTGCCCGCGTCCATCGCGGATTCGCCGGTCGCGCCCGCTCCGACGATGGTGTGCAGCTCGTCGATGAACGTGATGACCTGGCCCGCGGAGTTCTTGATGTCGTCGAGCACGGCCTTGAGCCGCTCCTCGAACTCACCGCGGAACTTCGCGCCTGCGACCATCGAACCGAGGTCGAGGGAGACGACGGTCTTGCCGCGCAGGCTCTCCGGAACATCTCCCGCGATGACGCGCTGCGCGAGTCCTTCGACGATGGCCGTCTTGCCGACGCCGGGTTCGCCGATGAGCACCGGGTTGTTCTTGGTGCGCCGTGAAAGAACCTGCACGACGCGCCTGATCTCGGTGTCGCGTCCGATGACGGGATCGAGCTTGCCTTCTCGGGCCAGCGCGGTCAGATCGGTGCTGTACTTCTCCAGCGCCTGATAGGTGTTCTCGGGATCTGCGCTGGTGACCCGAGCGCTGCCACGGACGGCTTGGAACGCGTCGCGCAGCTCGTTGGGTCCGGCTCCGTGCCCGGTCAACAGCTTGGCGACGTCGTCGCTGCCGGCAGGAGTGGAGCCTGCGGAACGACCAGTTCCACCAGCCAGGCCCACCATGATGTGCTCGGTGGAGACGAACTCGTCGTCGAGTTCGGTGGCCAGGTGCTGCGCTGCGGTGATCGCGGCGAGGGTTTCACGGCCGAGTTGCGGAGTGGTGGTCGAACCGGTTGCCGAGGGCAGTCGGTCGACGAGGCTCTGCGCTTCTCGGCGCACCGTTGCAGGGTCGACGCCGACGGCCTTCAGCAGTGGAGTGGCGATGCCGTCGGTCTGATCGAGCAACGCCACCAACAAATGTGCCGGACGGATATCCGGGTTACCGGCCGCGGATGCGGCCTGCAGAGCAGCGGAAAGTGCTGCCTGCGACTTCGTGGTGGGAGTGAAACTGTCCACCGGTCACCTTCTTTCCAGAGTGGAGTGCAAAGCCTGTCGATGACTACAACCATAGACAAGTTGAGTCTGTTCCGCTCAACCTTGTTTTTCTCCACATCAGGTGAAATGCGGGATATCCTCGATCGGTCTACTTTGGTGACGGTCGGCGGTGACTGTGCATCAGCAGTGATTCGGTGGGGTGGAGGTGGATCGATGCTCGACGCACGCACGATCTCCCTGGTTCGCACCGGCTTCAAGTCCGTCGTGGCCGCTCAGGACGGCCCGGCGCGGCTGTCCCGGTCCTTCTACGGCCATCTCTTCGCCGAGCACCCCGACTTCCGCACTCTGTTCCCCGCGTCGATGGATGCATTGCGCGAACACTTCGCCATGGCACTCGGTTACATCTTCGAGCATCTCGATGACCCCGACCGAGTCGAACCGTTCCTCGAGCAACTCGGCTGGGACCACCGCAAGCACGGAATCTCCGGCGCGCATTTCCGTGCGGGCAGCTCGGCTCTGATCAGCGCGTTCCGCACCTTCGCCGGCAACGAGGTATGGACCGACGAGGTCGAGACGGCTTGGAGCGACGCACTCACCGTCGTGAGCACTGCGATGGCCGTCGCCGCCGACGACGACGAGCTACCGCCGTTCTGGAGTGCCACGGTCGTCGAACATCAGCGGGTGCTCGACGACCTCGCGGTGGTGCGGCTGAAGACCGACGGCGAAATCCCGTACTTCCCCGGGCAGTACGTCAGTGTGCAGATTCCGCAGCGGCCCAAGCTGTGGCGATATCTGTCCCCTGCCATCCCCAGCAATCCGTACGGCGAGATCGAGTTCCATGTTCGACGCGTCTCCGGGGGTTGGGTGTCGCCGGCGATGGTCACCGAGACCGCTGTGGGTGATCGCTGGTCCATCAGCCCGCCGCTGGGCGGGATGCACGTCGATCGCGCGATCCGCGAGGACGTGCTGATGATCGCGGGAGGCACCGGCCTGGCTCCGCTGCGCGCGCAGGTCATGGAGATGGCGCAGCGCAGCAACAATCCGCGGGTGCATCTGTTCGTCAGCGGGACGTATCCGTGCGATCTCTACGATCTGGACACTCTGTGGCAGTTGTCGCTGTCGAATCCGTGGCTGACAGTCGTTCCGGTGACCGAGGAGCTCGAAAATCCGTGGTGGTATTCGGGCACACCTCGCGAACTACCGTGGGGAATGCACCACCGTCTGCACGGCGCGGTGGGCAAGGTGGTGACCCAGTTCGGCTCGTGGGCCGATCGGCAGATTCAGATCTGCGGGTCGCCGTCGATGGTACGGACGACGATCTACGCCCTCCGCAAGGTCGGCACGCCGATGGAGCACATTCAGCACGATCCGTTCTGAATTTCGTTGCGCTGCAAGGAAATCAGCTCGACAAAGACTTCGGCGGCAGATCCTCGACGATTTCGCCGGCCACCAGTCGCGGACTCCAGGTCTCGGTGATGAGTCGGCCGTCTCCGGTGATGATCGCGTCGGGATCGGGATCGATCAGAATGGGATATCCGGTGTCCGCGGTGGCCAGGACGTTCTGCACCAACAGGCCGTTCTCGATGGTGTAGTACACGCGAACCGGATGCAGGTCGGAGTCGAAAGCCCATGGGCGGCCGATGAATATCACTGCATCGCCGAGATCGTCGAGTACCGACACCGAGCCGTCGTGCTCGAGCCGCAGGCTCCACCGGGGCGGCATGGACGTGGCGAACTCGAACCTGTGGGGCGCTCGCGCGTCGAGCAGGTGGATCATCAACAGCGCACCGTCCCGGGGATCTCGTTGCGGGACAACCACTTCGAACGATCCGCATTCGTAGAACCTGGACCCGAACGGTCCCGGGATACCTGCGCCGAGATCGTCTGCGATGGCGAGTTCGAGCCGAACGAACCCGGAGCCGTCCTCGGCCCGGAGCATGATCCCCTCGGACGGGTGCGGCATGGGCGACTCGTCCCGCGGGGCGTAGGACAGCACTGCGCGCAGCAGCGGCTCGACCACCTCCGCGTCACCGTCTCGTGAATCGAACGTTCGTCGACGACCGGTCATCTCCACCCCCTTCGCCTGGCAATACAGTCTGCCACCGAGGCTCTGATCACGCGTCCGATTCTGCGGAAAACCATTCGTTCGACCCAGTTTCCTGGGCACCCGGCTGCGCAGACTCGGCCCCGCACGTCACCCACCGCATGAAACCGATCAGTACGATTTTCGGATGAATTTCTGCAGGTCAGCCACGGTTCGCCGGAATCACGGCAGCGGCTACTATGAGCCGGTTCGGTCCGCGGCGGACCGATCTGCCCGGGTGGGCAGCGGCTGTATCAGGAAGGCACACACATCCCCGATGTCCGCTGATTTCGCCGCACGTCTGAACCATCTGTTCTCCACGATCCACCCGCCCGGACGCAAGCCACACACCAACGCCGAGGTCGCCGACGCACTCGCCCTGCGCGGGCACCAGATCTCCAAGCCGTACATCTCGCAATTGCGGTCGGGGCAGCGCGCCAATCCGTCCACGGACACCGTGGCGGCGCTGGCCGCGTTCTTCAAGGTCAAGTCCGACTACTTCTTCGACAACATCTATGCGTCCAAGGTCGATCACGACCTCGAACTGCTCACCCAACTGCAGGGATACGGCCTACGCCGCCTGTCCGCCCGGGCATTCGACCTGTCCGAGGAATCCCAGAACCTGCTCAGCTCGATGGCCGAGAAGCTCCGCGTGAGCGAAGGACTCCCCGCGGTACCGCCGGACAGCACCCTCTAGGACAGAAACCCTCCAGGACCTACCCTCAGGACCCGGCCTTGGCCGCAATTCGCGCCTGCACTTCGGGACGCCTCAGCGGCGGCACCGTTGGCGGTGGCTGACGCCGCTCCGGAAGCGCATCGAGGAGCCGGTGCGTCGTTGCCGTCACCTCGGCGACGGCCAGCTCGAAGGCGTCACGGGTGGCGTCGGACGTCTTCTGCACGCCACTGATCTTGCGGACGTACTGACGCGCGGCCGCTTCGATCTCCTCGTCGGTGGCGTGGGGTTCCAGGCCTCGCAGGGTGGTGATGTTTCGGCACATGCGTCGACGATAACCCTGCAGCTCACACCTCGAGAAGACCTGCAACGGCACGTAGACATACTGCACGGATCTGTTCTCGGTCGAGAGTTCTGCGCTCCACCCAGTCCAGACACACCGCTCGCACGAAGGCCACCCACCCGCGCAGCGCGGTACGGACCATTTCGTCGTCGCGAAATCTTTCGGGCAGAGCAGCCAGGATCCGCTCCTGCTGAATCTCGAACTCGCGCGTGAGGATGTCGTCGATTCGTCGGTCTCCCAGCAGGGACCCGCGGTTGACGGCTCGGACGCCGTGCGCGTGCTCGTCGGTGTAGGAGATGTAGGCATCGAGCCCGGCGGCGATCTGCTCGAGGACCGGAAGCGAGGTGTCCGGTGCGGTGAGGTCGAGGTTTCGCTCGGATTCGGTGCGCACGATCTCGACGAAGAATTCCCGCTTGGACGGGAAGTAGTGGTACATCAACCCGCGTGAGACGCCCGCGAGATCGGCGACCTCCTCGATCCACACGTCCTCATAGGGCCGCTCGGCGAACAGCGCCGAGCCGATCTCCAGTAGTTGGGCACGCCGTTGCGTCGGCGTCATCCGTTTGCGGGGTGTGGTCATGGGCCTCGAACTTTACTTGACACGAGTTCAACAGTGAGTACGGTCACTATTGGACACCGATTCAACAAGCCGAAACCATGGAGTGACGATGTCGACAGAGTTCGCGGTACGAAACGGCGCTCTACCGCATCCCCCGTACCGAATTCCCGTGCTCGGCGACATCGTCGGCGTCGACCCGCGCACCCCGGTTCAGGATTCGACCGCCATGGCCGGCCGCCTCGGCCCGATGTTCGAGCGGAACATCCTCGGCCGACGCTTCGTCTTCGCCTCCGGTGTCAACGTGGTGGGTGAACTGTGCGACGAGAAGCGGTTCGAGAAGTTTCTGCCTCCCGGCGTCGAGAATCTGCGCGACATCGGGGCCGACGGGCTGTTCACCGCCTACAACCACGAACCGAACTGGCAACGCGCCCACGATCTGTTGCGTCCGGCGTTCACGGCCGGCGCCATGCGCGGCTATCACGAGATCATGGTCGACGTCGCCGACGATCTGATTCGGCACTGGGAAGGCCGCGCACGCACCGGCGCAACGACCGACGTGTCCTCGGACATGACAAAACTGACGCTCGAGACCATCGGTCGCACCGGATTCAGTTACAGCTTCGGTTCGTTCGAGCGAACCGAGCCGCATCCGTTCGTCTCCGCCATGGTCGGCGCACTGACCTACAACCAGCGGCGGGCGTTGCTGAAGATCCCCGCGTTCGCCAAGCCCCTGTTCGCCCGATCCGACCGCGAATACGCACACAACAAGCGGTACTTGGCCGACGTCCTCACAGATGTCGTCCGAACTCGTCGCCGGTCCACCGAAGACTTCGACGATCTGCTGCAGATCATGATGGACGCGGCACGTGAGGTCGACAATCCGAATGCATTGAGCGAAGCCAACATCGGCTACCAGATCCTGACGTTTCTGATCGCCGGGCACGAAACCACCTCCGGTGCACTGTCGTTCGCGCTGTACTACCTGGCGACACATCCGGAGGTCTTCGAGCGGGCCCGCGCCGAGGTCGACGAGGTCTGGGGTGCGGGCAAGCCCGAGTTCGGGCAGGTCCCCAAGCTGCGGTACGTCCGCCGAGTCCTCGACGAATCACTGCGCCTGTGGCCGACGGTTCCCGCGTTCGGCCGCGGAGCACGGACGGAGACCACCGTCGGCGACGGCTACCGAATGGCGGCCGGGGATTGGGCGATCGTGCTGGTGACGGCCCTGCATCGCGATCCGGTATGGGGCGATCGCCCCGGCGAGTTCGACCCGGACAATTTTCTACCCGACCGCATCAAGGCCAGACCGGCTCATGTCTACAAGCCCTTCGGCACCGGTGAACGCGCGTGCATCGGAAGGCAATTCGCCATTCACGAGGCAGTCCTGGTCCTCGGAACGATTCTCCAGCGTTTCGATCTGCGAGCCGACCCGTCGTACCACCTGCAGGTCGAGGAGCGACTGACCATGATGCCCACAGGCTTTCGGGTGCAACCGATGACACGACAGTAATCAGTCCGGCAACAGCGGAACCGAGATTCCCGGATCGCGGCCGAGCAGCACCCCACGCGTGAGCGACGTCGATCCGAACTTCTTGTGCACCCCGTCGAGCGCGCGGTCGAGAGCCGATGCCTCCGGCGGCGTCCGCACCGACGGTGCATCGAACTGCAACTCGAGCTGTTCCGCTCCCCCCTTGTCGATACTCGAGACGGTGACGCCGACCAGGGTGATGCCCTTCTCCGAGATCAGCGGTGCCGCATCGCGGAGCAGTTCGAGTGCGGCGTCCAGGATGTCTCGGGTGTCGGCCGTCGCGCGATCGAGAGTGTGCGACCGGGTGGCGCGAGTGAAGTCGGCAAAACGCAACCGCAACATGACGGTTCGACCGGTTCGCTCCGCTGCGCGCATCCGGTGCGTGACGCGGTCGACGAGCCCGATCAACGAGGCCTCCACCTCGGCCGCGTCGTGCCTGCCGCGCCCGAGTGCTCGCTGCGCGCCGATGGAACTACGAGACTTCCCGGGTTGGACGCGTCGCGGATCCCGGCCCATGGCCAGCGCGTACAGGTGGGCACCCGCACCTTTGCCGAGCACCGAGGCCAACGACCGCTCGCCGTACGCCGCGATGTCGCCGACGGTCCTGATGTCGAGAACGTGCAGCTTCTCGGCGGTCACTTTGCCTACACCCCAGAGCCTTTCGATGTTCAGAGGATGCAGGAACTCGAGCTCGCCGCCGGGCGGTACGAGCAGTAGGCCGTCAGGCTTGGCGAAAGCACTGGCTACCTTCGCCAGAAACTTGGTGGTGGCGATCCCGACGGTGATGGGCAGCCCTACCTGCTCGGCGACCTCCTGCCGCAGTCGCTGTCCGATCTCCGTGGCACTGCCCGCAATCTTCTGCAACCCGCCGACGTCGAGAAATGCCTCGTCGATGGAAATACCCTCGACCAGCGGGGTGGTGTCGTGGAAGACGTCGAACACGTCCTTGCTCGCCTGCGAGTACGCCTCCATGCGCGGCGGGACCACGATGGCCTGCGGGCACACCGCGCGTGCCTGCCCGCCGCTCATCGCCGTGCGCACCCCGAAGGCTTTGGCCTCGTAGCTGGCGGCGAGCACCACTCCCCCGCCGACGATCACCGGCTTACCGCGCAGCCGCGGATCGTCACGCTGCTCCACCGAGGCATAGAAGGAGTCCAGGTCGGCGTGCATGATGCTCGCCAAATTCTGAGTGTTCGACTCCACGAAACTATGCTCGCACGTGCTACCGACACTCCTCCATGCACAACCCGATCAATCAGGGTGGACGAAGTGACCCAGATCACCGAGTGTGACATTGTTGAAGCCGTCGGATCGGCGTGAACGGCTGGAGAAAATCGTGACGGCCTGGTGGCGGTGGTACGCAGTGCTCGGCGCTTTCGGCTGCGCCGCCTACTTCGTGGTCCCGACCACCGTCTGGGGCCAGTCGGTCTTCGTTCTCGTCGGGGCCTCTGCCGTCGCCGCCACCGTCATCGGCACCAGGATGCACCGGCCTCGTAACCGCACAGCGTGGCTGGCCATCGCCGCAGGTACAGCCCTGTGGGTGCTCGGCGACATCGTCTACGAGTGGATCCACATCACGCGGGGCAGCGTCCCGTATCCGTCGCTCGCAGACGCGATGTACCTCCTCGGCTATCCGGTCTACGGTTTCGGCCTGTTTCTTCTCGCTCGCCACAAGTGGCGAGCGAGCGAACGCGGCCATGTCGCCAACAGCGCCATCGTCATGGTCGCGTTCGGACTGCTCACCTGGGTGTTCGCGGTGCAGCCGTCGCTCGCCGGAGAGGGTATCTCCGGAATTGCCGGTCTGGTCGAGGTCGTCTACCCCGCAATGGACATCTTCCTGCTGGGACTGGTGGCCCACTTCGTCGGCTCACGGCAGTGGCGAGCCCTGTCCTATCGACTGCTCACCGCGGCCGTTGCGCTGCTCGTCGTCACCGACACCGTGAACAACTTCGCGATGGTGTCGGATTCCTCGTCCGACAGGTCTCTGTTCGACCTCGGATGGACCATGTCCTACGTCCTGATCGGCGTCGCCGCCCTTCACCCGTCCATGCGTCGCATCACCAACCCGAACATCGAATCCGACGCCCATCTGATGGCATCGTTCACCACTCCCACGGTCGTCGTGCTGACCGCCGCCACGCTGACTGCGCCGATCGTGATGTTCATCGAGGTCGTTCGCGACGAGCCGATCGCCCAGTGGGGATGGGCGGTGCTGCTCTGTGCTCTCGCATTGGTGGTCCTGGTGATGTTCCGCATCACGGATCTGCTGCGGTTGTTGCACACTCAGACCGTCCAGCTACGTGCCGTCGCCGATACCGATCACCTCACCGGCCTGGCCAACCTGCGCGCCCTCGAACATCGACTCTGGGGCAATGCGGGTGAATCGACTTTGCTGACCGTCGATATCGATCGATTCAAGGAGATCAACGACACCTTCGGACGCGGCCTCGGCGACCAGGTCCTCGTGGTGGTCGCCGAGCGCCTGCGCGGCGTCGCCGATGACTCGATTCTGTTGGCGCGCTTGGCCGGTGACGAGTTCGTCCTGTGTGGGGCATCGGAGTCGATGGACCCGGCCGCGTTGGCACACGAGATTCAACTCCGGTTCGCCACACCCTTCGAGGTGGGGAATATGACCCTGCTGATCGAAGCGAGCGTCGGTGTCGCGTCGAATTCTCCGGCCGGCGACGGTGAGGACGAGACGACACCCGATCGCCTCGTGCAGCGCGCCGACCTCGCCGTCCAGGCCGCGAAAGCCGCTCAGTCACGCGTCGCGTACTACGACCGGTCGATGGACCGGGACAAGAGCGAGCAACTCATCATGCTCGGCGAACTCACCACAGCACTGGAAACGGATCAACTTCGACTGCACTATCAGCCGCAGGTCGACCTCACGACGATGACCGTCGTCGGCGTGGAAGCACTGCTGCGGTGGCATCATCCGAACGGCACCGTCCTGTCCCCCAGCGCATTCCTACCCACCGCCGAACGCACCGGGCTGATCCGGCCACTGACCAGCTACGTCCTCACCCACGCCCTCGCCCAACGCGGGCAGTGGATGTCCGAGGGACTGGAGTTGAGCATCGCCGTCAACATCTCGACCCGCAATCTGTTCGACGACACCCTCATCGGGCAGGTGTGCACGGCGCTGAAGGAATTCGATTGTCCACCTGGTCGATTGACCTTGGAGGTGACCGAGACCTCGGCGATGACCGACCCGGTGGGCGCGACCGAGACGCTGTCGATACTGCATGCGATGGGTGTGCAGGTCGCCATCGACGACTACGGCACGGGCTACAGCTCGCTCGCCTACATCGAGCGGTTGCCGGTACAGGAGTTGAAGATCGACCGCACCTTCATCGGCGGCATGGCGCACAACCCAGCGCACGAAGCCATCGTGCGATCGACCGTCGAACTCGCCCGTACGCTGGGATTGTCGGTGACAGCAGAGGGAGTCGAGGACGAGGTGACGATGACGGCGTTGCGCGAGCTACGGTGCGGACGAGCGCAGGGTTACCACCTCGGCCGTCCCACCTCGGCAGACCGACTGCCCGCCCTGGTCGCCGAGCTGAACGCGCGTCTGAAAATTGCTACAGGAGAACGGATATCATGACCGAGGCAGCCCTGTCGGTGTACGCAGCGATTCGATCTCGACGCGACGTCCGCGCCGAGTTCGACGGAACCGTCGTCGACGACGAGACTCTGCGCCGAATCCTCGGAGCGGCGCATCAGGCCCCGAGCGTCGGCAACACCCAGCCCTGGGACTTCGTCGTCGTCCGCAAGCCCGATACTCTGAGCGCATTCGCCGCCCACGTGGCCGGTTGCCGACAGGACTTCGCAGACAAGCTCGACGCCGAACGCCGAAGGACATTCGACCCCATCCGCATCGAGGGAATCGAGACGAGCGGAACCGGTGTGGCGGTCACCTACGATCCCGACCGTGGAGGACGGCACGTCCTCGGCCGCGACACCGTCGACGACACCGGACTGTTCTCCGCCGTACTCGCCATCGAAAACCTCTGGCTCGCAGCGATAGCCGAGAACGTCGGCGTCGGCTGGGTCTCGTTCTACGACGAGGCATACCTCACCGAACTGCTCGACATCCCCGCACCGGTCCGCCCGATCGCCTGGCTGTGTGTGGGCCCGGTCGAATCGTTCCAGGAGGTACCGGATCTGGAGCGCTTCGGTTGGCGCACCCGGCGTCCCCTCGACGACGCCCTGCACTTCGAGCAGTACCGCCGATGAGGGCGCGCCTGGTTGCGGTGGCCACTGCCTGTCTGCTCGTGGCCGGCTGCTCTGCTGCCGAATCACCTACCGAACCGTCCGCTCCGGCAACCACTCCGGCGGCCGAGCCCGCACAGGCTCCGGATTCTGCCGACCCGATCGGCACCGTCGTACCACTTCCGGGCGCCCCCGAGGGTGTCGTGGTCGGAACGTCCGGGATCGCTGCTGCCGGGGTGCGTGAGCCCGACGGCGTGGTGCTGTTCGACGCGGCCACCGGTGCCGTGCGGCAGATGGTCACGACGACGGGTGCGCCGCGTCATCTCTCACTGGCCGGTCCGGACGGCCCGGTGTTGGTTCCGCTCGAGGGCAGCGACGAACTGCTCGAGATCTCGCTCGCCGACGGCGCGATTCTGTCGACCGCCACCGGCGTCGGCCGTCAACCACACGATGCCGTGCAGACCTCCGACGGCACCATCGTGGCCACCAACGAGATGGGCGGCGGGGTGATATTCCTGCGTGACGGGTCGGTGGTGTCGGAACTACCGCCGGGGCCCGTCCAACCCGGTGGTATCGCGGCGCTCGGTCCGTTCGCTGCTGTCGCGGACGTCCAGGGCAACGGTGTGTGGGTCTACGACGGTGCGACGCAGCAGGAGGTGGCGCAGGCTCTGATAGGCGTCAAGCTGACGCACGCGGTGACGGTGAATCAGACGGTGGCCGGGTTCGCCGACACCGACGGCGGCACGGTCCTCCTCGCATCGGTCGACGCGGCCGGGGGCATTCGTCAGATCGCGTCGATCGATGCGCCCGGCAACCCGTACGGGCTCGCCGTCGATCCCGAACGCCGGCTGCTGTTCGTGACGCTGACCGCATCGAACGTGCTGCGGGTGGTCGATGTGTCCGATCCCGCTGCTCCGCGCACCCTGGGCGATGTTCCGACGGTGACTCAGGCCAATTCGGTCGCGGTCGATCCGCGGACCGGTGACGTGCTGGTGACCGGCAGCGACCCGGGCGCGAGCAGTTCGATTCAGATCATCACCCGCGCCGAGTTGCCTGGTAGTTAGGCCGTCACCAGCCGTAGGACCCCGGGATCCCTTTGAACGGGCCGACCACGTCGTCGGTGATCCAGCCCTCGTAGAACCCGCCTTCCTGGGGCCGGACCGCTTCGCCGTCGATCTCGCAGTCCAGGCGGCTCGGCGAGAACGCCAGATAGCCGGCGATCTCGGCGAACCGAGGAGTGGGGTTCTCGTAGCTCCACCCCGCGGCGGGTGCGACCGCGTCTCCGCCGTGTACGTCCCAGTAGGTGGCAGCACCCTTCCACTCGCAGTGCGTCGACCGGGCGTCCGAGGGCCTCAACGCACCAGGAACCACGTCTGCAGGCGAGATGTACCAGGTGGGTGGATGGCTCGTCTCGAGCACTCGGTACGCGGCGGTGGTGCGGGCGACCACCTCGCCGCCGAGCCGAACGACGAGGGAACGGTTCGAAGACTCGAGCTTGGGAGGACGGGGGTAATCCCAGACGGACTCCTGGCCCGGCTTCGGCTTCTCGGGAACGACGGATCTCGGCAAGTGTGAACTCATACTTCGATGGTGCCACCGGCCGTCACGGTGCGTCGACGGGATAGAGATCGTCCACCCGTTCCTCGTCGAGAATCCAACGATCCACCTCGTCGAGAGGCTCGACCGTGCGCACCGAGGTGACCGGGGCTTCGGACGGACGCCGTTCGGTGCGGACCGGCTCGGTGCGGACCGGTTCATTGCGGATCGGTTCAGTGCGGATCGGCTCGGTGTGGACCGGTTCGACGCGCTCCATCGGGGCGTGTGCCGGTATCTCGGGGGTGGGGAGTTCGGGCGCAGGTGTCGCGGGTTCGGCTCTCGGGACCGCGATTGCCACCTCTTCGGGGGCGGGCTCTTCGTCGGCGATGTCGGTGGTCTTCGGCAGTTCCGCCGGCACCCGAACGAGGATGCCGAGTCCGTGGGTTGCGGCCAACAGGCTCACCGGGGCGACGGTTGCAATGGCCGCCGACAGGGCCGGATGCAGCGTTCCGGCGTCGGAGATGAAGGCGTGCATGGCATTCGCGCCGATACTCACCAGAGCTGCCGTGATCAACACGCCCCAGAAGAAGCGTCGACCACTGCGTTGATCCTCGAATTGGGCGAGCGCGATGACAGAGATCGTGGCCTGCAGGATGGTGCCGTCGACGATCACCGGCCACAGCCACGACAGCGAACGCGGGACGCCAGCCATCGTGGCGAGATCCCACAGAGCGGCGAAACTCAGAACGAACGACGCAATTCCGATGACGGTGGTGATGACGACCGCACTGACGAGCGTCGCACGCAGGACCTTGTTCATGGATCGTCATGAAACACGAAGGCACCGACAAGTTCGGCAGGAGTGGAGCCTGCGGAACGACTCAGGGTGGAGTGGAGCCTGCGGAACGACTCAGGGTGGAGTGGAGCCTGCGGAACGACTCAGGGTGGATCCTGACCAGGCGCGAGAGTGGATCTTGCAGACGAATGACAGAATCGTTGTTCGTCTCGCATGGAATTAGGAGCTGTTGCAATGTCGACGCGGAGGATAGATCCCGGGGCGGTGCGGCGGCGGGTGGTCGAAGCCACCGTCGAGTGCCTGGTAGAGCACGGGTATGCGGGAACGACGACGCAGCGGGTTCAGGTTCAGGCCGGTGTGTCCCGCGGCGCCCTGTTGCACCATTTCCCGAGCAAGCCGGCGATGTTTCTGGCCGCGGTGTCGCATGTGGGGGAACAACAGGATTTGGCTATTCGAGCGGCGGCCGAGCGTAGCGTCAGCGGATCCGATCGATTGGAGTTCGCGTTCGAAGTGTTGCACGACGCGATGTCGGGACCCTTGTATCTGGCCGGCTACGAATTGTGGATGGCGGCGCGAACGGACAGCGATCTGCGTTCGGTCCTCGCTCCGTACGAGCGGAAGGTCGGGCAGAACCTGCGGGAGCTGGGCGTCCTGATTTTCGGGCCCGAATTCTCCACGCAGCCGGGGTTTCCGACGGCTTTCGAGTCACTGGTTCAGATGTTTCGGGGTCTTGCACTGACCGGAGTGCTTCGCGAGAACCCTGATCGGGAGAAGGAGTTGATCGCCGCATGGCGCGCGGTCTTCCCCGCTTTGTGCAGCTTGCCGCATCAGTAACTGGCTGGCACTGCCGACGCGTCACCGGTAGAAACGAATGACGGCTTCGGCCACGCACGCCGGCTTGGTGGTTTCGGCCACTCGATCGTTGCCGTCAGTGTCAGCTGCACGCAGTTGGTTGCCACTGGTTCCACGGCCGCCACGTCCGCAGTGGCGCGGATGCGCGCTGCGCTCGGGACGGGCGCGGGGAAGCGGACTTTGTTCGATCCGTAGTTCACTGCCATCGAGATTCCGCGGACTTCGAACAGATCCGGTAGCAATCGAGCCAGTATCGACAGAGTGAGATATCCGTGCGCGACGGTGGCACCGAATGGTCCGCTGCGCGCTCGTTCCGGGTCGGTGTGAATCCATTGATGATCGCCGGTGGCGTCCGCAAACTGGTCGATCATGTTCTGGTGCACTACGATCCAGTCGGTCGCACCCAGGCTCTGACCGACTGCGCCACCGAGGGAATCGATCGAATCGAAGGTGCGCATCAGCCGATCAGCCCGCCGCTGCACGCGAGGACCTCGCCGGTGATGTAGTCGGACTCGGGTAGGCACAGCAGGTACACGGCACCGGCCGCTTCCTCCGGGGTGCCGAGCCGACCGAGCGGCGCACTATGTTGCGCTGCTTGCAAGATCATCGGATTGACACCTACTTTGATTTCACGTCCCTCGATGTCGACGGTGGCATCACCGTCGGCGCTCGCTTCGGTGAGCCTGGTCTTGATCAGGCCGAATGCCACTGCATTGACCGTGACGTGGTAGCGGCCCCACTCCTTGGCCATGGCCTTGGTCATTCCGAGGATGCCCGCTTTGGCCGAGGAATAGTTGACCTGGCCCGCGTTTCCGTAGAGGCCGGCAAGCGAGGAGATGTTGACCACTTTGCGGGTAATGCGCTGCCCAGCAGCTGTTTCCCGCTTCGCGGCGGTGCTGATGACGGGTTGGGCGGCGCGCAGAATTCGGTACGGTGCTTTCAGATGGACGTCCAGGATGGCATCCCACTGTTCGTCGCTCGTCTTCTGTATCACGCCGTCCCAGGTGTATCCGGCGTTGTTGACGATGATGTCGACTCCGCCGAACGAGCTCACTGCGGTGTCGACGAACCGTTCTGCGAAACCTTCTGCAGTCACGTTGCCAGCGCAGGCGACGGCGGTGCCGCCTGCGCTTTCGATGTCGGCGACCACTGCGTTCGCGGTTGCCGAGTCAAGGTCGTTGACGACTACGTTGGCACCGTGAGCGGCCAGCGTGTGCGCGATAGCGGCTCCGATACCGCGTCCGCTTCCGCTGACGAGTGCGGTCTTGCCGGTGAATGTGTTCATTGTTCGATGGTCCTTGTCGATGAATCGAACGATCCGTGGCGGCCGGCACCGTCGGCGAACCGGCCGGCACCTGCAATGGCGTCGCTTCCGATCGAGACGAGTCCGTGGCGATATTCGTTTGCTGCAGCATCTGTTTCGGACAAGCCGCTCTGTTCGAGCAGAGACATACGGTCGTGGCGCATGCACGTCTGAGGGAAGGCGCTGAGCTCGTGAGCGAGTTCGACAGCCGCGCCGACAGCCTCACCGGTGGGCACTACCCGATGAACCAGGCCGATCCGCAGGGCCTCGTCGGCATCGACCGGACGACCGGTGAGGATGAGATCCATCGCGCGACCGGTCCCGATCAGCCGCGCGAGACGGTAGGTGCCGCCGTCGATCAGGGGCACACCCCACCGGCGGCAGAAGACGCCGAAAATCGAATCCTGCGCTGCGATACGCAGATCCGCCCAGGCCGCCACTTCCAGTCCGCCGGCCACGGCGTGGCCTTCGATCGCAGCTATCACCGGTTTCGACAGGCGCATGCGGGTCACACCCATCGGAGCGTCACCATCGGGCGCGAACCGATTTGCGTTGCCGGATGCCACTGCCTTCAAATCGGCGCCCGCGCAGAAGGCTTCGCCTCGACCGTGCAGGACGGCAACAGAAGCCGCCGAATCGGCGTCGAATGCGCGAAACGCATCCGCCAATGCTTCCGCAGTGGCTCGGTCGACAGCGTTTCGGACGTGTGGGCGGTTGATGCCGATCAGCGTGACGGGTCCGTCGCGTTCGATGAGCACAGTCTTGTCGGTCATGTTTCACCTGTTCCGGTCACAACGAGCGAGCGATGAGTTCCTTCATGATTTCGTTTGCCCCTCCGTAAATGCGTTGGGCGCGTGCGTTCGCGTACATCTCGGCGATGGGGTAATCGCGCATGTAACCGTTGCCGCCGAAAAGCTGGAGACAACGGTCGACGACCTGACACTGGATGTCGGTTGTCCAATACTTGGCCATCGACGCGGTCGCTACGTCGAGAGTGCCCGCAAGATGTTTGGTGACACAGTCGTCGACGAACACTTTTGCCACTCGAGCGAGAGTGGCGCATTCCGCGAGCTCGAATTTCACGTGTTGCTTCGCGAACAGCGGCTTTCCGAACGCGTTGCGGTTCTTCGTGTAGTCCACCGCGAGGTCGACCGCTCGCTGCGCGCTCACTGCGGCTGCGACCGCCAGAAGCAATCGCTCCTGAGGCAGCTGCGTCATGAGCTGAACGAAGCCCATGCCTTCGACTTCGCCGAGAAGACTGTCGGCCGGTACACGCGCACCGTCGAAGAACAGTTCCGCAGTGTCCCCGCTGTGTTGACCGAGCTTGTCCAGCACCCGGCCGCGTTGAAATCCGGGACAGTCGTTCGGATCGACCAGGAACAGGGATACACCGTGCGCTCCGCCTGCGGGGTCGGTCTTGGCGGCGAGCAGGATCAAGTCGGCGGATCCGCCGTTGGTGATGAATGTCTTCGCACCGTCGATCAGGTACTGATCGCCGTGTCGGACTGCCCGGGTCGTCATGCTCGCCAGGTCGGATCCCGCACCCGGCTCGGTCATGGCGATGGCGGCCACGACCTCACCCGACGCCATGCGGGGAAGCCAGTGGTGGCGCTGCTCCTCGACTCCGTAAGCGAGCAAGTACGGTGCCACGATGCCGCTGTGGACGTGATTGCCGAAGCCTGGCTCATCGATGCGACTTTGCTCCTCGAGGACAACCATGTCGTGTGCGAAGGTTCCTCCTCCCCCGCCGTACTCCGCAGGTACCGCCAAACACAGCAGACCGAGCTTGCCCGCCTCGAGCCAGAATTCCCGATCGATGAATCCTTGTTCAGCCCAGCGCTTTTGGTTCGGAACGGCGAACGTCTCGAAGAATTTGCGTGCGGTCTCCCGCAGTGCCTTTGCTTCGTCGTCCGAAGCCCATGGGGCTGCGATGTTCATCGTTCGATGATAACAGTCCGTCCAGACGGACTGTCAACAAGGACCGGCACCCTCGGGGTTCGATCCGAACCTGGCTTGATTCTCGGAGCACCGTTGTTCACTGTATGGAACTTCGAGGTGGGACGCCTGGTCGCGCGACCAGAGGGTCGAATTCACGAAACATCAGCTGGCCTCGATGCACGCGATCGAAGCGTGGGTCGAGACGGTGTTGATGCAACTGTCGGTCCATCAGGCGTACGACGCGGACAGTGCAAGCGCCAATGCATGGCACTTGTACACCGAGATCGCCGACGAGTGCCGACACTCGACGATGTTCAGCCGGATGGTGGCGGCCGCCGGAGACGAAGCCCTACAGCCGCTGGTTCGAAGGATCATCCACATCCACGTGATCGAGGAATCACGTCACCTCGAGTTCGCGCGCGCAGAAGTGGGCCTCCGAGCACTCGATGCGCACCTTCGCCGAACTCGGCATCCAAAACCGCTTCGGCGACGCGCTGTGCCGCGTCGGCGGCGTCCTCTGGGCCCGCGGTGGTCCACGTCGTCACGGGTGCCTGCTGCAGCGACGCCCGCTGAGTCACGGCCTGTCCGTTCGATGTGATCCATCCCCGCCCCGACGAACCTGAGTTCGCGACGGTAGAAATGCCCTTGCCTACGGCACTGCGATATGGGAAGCCGCACTACGCATTTCGGGTCGAATCCCTGCGAGTACAGACCACAATCAGGCGCTTCGGATCGCCCCGCGGTAGAAGTCGGCGCGATCGTGTGCCGACATTCCGCCCCACACACCGTAGGGCTCGTTCGCTTCGAGGGCGTGCTGGCGGCATTGTTCGAGTACCGGGCAGCGGCCGCAGACCTGCTTGGCGGATTTCTCGCGCGAGGTGCGGGCGCGTCCTCGTTCACCTTCGGGATGGAAGAACACGGACGAGTCCAATCCGCGACACAGGCCGTCGAGTTGCCAATCCCACACGTCTGCGTTGGGCACGGGAAGTTGGACCGGCCTGGCGGGTGCGCCTCGCACCATGAGCTGTCTCCTCACTGAAAAGTGAACAAGCTCACTATCTCGCATTCGTCATACTTTTACAAGTCCTTTCGGTCATTCGTAGTACTTAAAAGCAAGCATGCTTGCTTGAATTTTCCTCGATCAGTGACTCTCCGACATTCCCGCCCGCTTCTCGAGTTCGAGCAGAATGTGCTCGGCGATCTTGGTCGGGGGTGGACCGATGTCGACGACGATGGAGTTCTCGTCCTCGCCCAGCGGCTCGAGGGTCGAGATCTGCGTGTCGAGCAGTGACGACGGCATGAAGTGGTCCATCCGTGCATTGAGGCGACCGCTGATCCGATCCTTGGTTCCGGCCAGATGCACGAAGATCACCTCCGAGCCCTCCCTCGACCCAGCAGCCAGCACGTCCCGATACGTCCGTTTGAGCGCCGAGCACGTCACGATCCCCGATCGGCCCGTCGTGGTGTGGTCGGTGATCCACTCGGCGATGATGTCGAGCCACGGCCACCTGTCCTCGTCGGTCAACGGCTGACCCGACGCCATCTTCGCCACGTTGGCGTCCGGATGCAGGTCGTCGCCCTCTTGCAGGTCCCATTTCAATGCTCCCGCGAGGATGCCCGCCACCGTGGATTTACCCGATCCGGACACTCCCATCACCACGAGAACCGGATGATGCGCTCTGCCTGTCGTCTGTGCTGCCATCCCTCGATACTGCTCCATCGCGCCCGGGCGGATCGGACAGACGCGAGAAACCGGGCGACCCGTGGGACGATCGATCGGACATGAGCGAGACCAGCGACTTCCGCCAGCTTCACGATTCGGTGCTCGACGAGCTCGGTCGCGACATCGTGAGCGGCGCGATCCCGAGCGGGACCCGAATCTCGGCCGACGACGTCGCCGTGCGGTTCACCGTGTCGCGGACCGTCGTCCGAGAAGTGGTCCGCGTTCTGGAATCGCTGGGGTTGCTCACCGTGCGTCGGCGCGTGGGGATCACCGTGCAGGGCTCGCAGAACTGGAACTCCCTCGACCCGGTGGTCATCCGTTGGCAACTGGCCGGGCCCGCCCGCGCCGAGCAGTTGCTCCTGCTCAGCGAATTACGTTCGGGCATAGAACCTTTGGCAGCCAAGCTCGCGGCGCATCGAGCAACGCCCGAGCAATGCGGCGCGCTGACCGCCGCCGTCATAGGAATGTCGTCGACGTCCCGGGCCGCGGACTCCGACGCCTACCTCGAACACGACAGCAATTTCCATCGCACGTTGCTCGCGGCCTCGGGCAACCCGATGTTGCGGTCGATGTCCGACATCGTGGTGGAGGTGCTCGCCGGCCGCACCCGCCACGCCCTGATGTCGCGGCAGGCCGACCCGGAGGCGATCCGGCTGCACGGCGTGGTCGCGTCGTCGATCCAATCCGGCGACGCAGACGGCGCGCAGCGAGCCATGTTGGCGATCGTCACCAAGTCCGCGGCCTCGATGTCGGCGGCCTCCGGTGTGACTCCGTCGCCCGGTCTGGTCCCCGACCAGCAGTGATACATCGCGCGCACAAAGCCAGGTACGCCGAGGCGGGGTTCATCGCCTAGATTCGACTGGTGACTGCTCTCGAATTGCCGCTCGAACTTCGCCGCGCACTCGTCGGAGTAGCTCGGACTCCGCGTCTGCTCGTCGCGTCCGATTACGACGGCACCATGGCACCGATCGTCTCCGACCCGCAGAAGGCCTTCCCACACCCCGAGTCGGTCAGCGCGATGCGCGGGCTCGCCTCCCTGGCCGGCACCAACGCTGCCGTCATCTCCGGACGTGCCCTCCGCGATCTCGCGATCCTCTCCCGCCTGCCGTCCGAGGTGCAGCTGGTAGGCAGCCACGGCAGTGAGTTCGACGCCGGATTCATCAACGCCATCGACGATAACGCCAAGAAGCTCCTCACCGTCATCACCGGCGAACTCCAGGCCATCGCCGACGCCCATCCCGGCGTGACCATCGAGACCAAGCCGGCAAGCGTCGCGCTGCACGTCCGCAACGCCGAGACCGCCGCCGGTGACGAAGCGCTCGCAGCAGTGCGATCCGGCGCAGCTGTGCGGGACGGCGTTCAGGTCACCGAGGGCAAGTCCGTCATCGAACTGGCAGTCATCGTCACCGACAAGGGCGTCGCCCTCGACATTCTTCGCCACCAGGAAGCCGCAACTGCCGCAGTCTTTTTCGGCGACGACGTTACCGACGAGAAGGCGTTCGGACACCTGCACGGGCCGGACATCGGCGTCAAGATCGGGCCGGGAGACACCCTCGCGGAGTTCCGCATCGACAGCACCGAGCAGGTCGCGCTCGCCCTGGCTTTTCTGCTCGAAGAGCGACGGCAGTGGCTTTCGGGAGCCGACGCCCCGCGCATCGAACGACTGACGATGTTGGCCAGCCCCAATGCCGTTGCGCTGCTGACCCCCGACGCCGACGTCACCTGGCTGTGTCACCCCGAACCCGATTCCGCGGCCGTGTTCGCGCACCTGCTCGGCGGCGATCAGGCCGGCCACTTCAGCGTCGGACCCACCCGCGAATCACTCCCGCTGAGTCAGCAGTACGTGGACGGCACGATGACGGTGCAGACCAAGTGGGCCAGCTTGCAGGTCACCGATTACCTGCCGCACGACATCGGCCAGGGCCAGACCGCGCTGACGCGAGTCATCACCGGCAAAGCCACCGCCGTGGTCACCTTCGCACCGCGTCCGGAATTCGGAAAGGCTTGGGCCTCACTCGAACCCGACGTCGACGGCCTGCGCATTCTCGGTACGGCCGACCCGATGGTGCTGCGCAGTCCCGGCGTCACCTGGAACATCGTCTCCGACGGATCTCAGCAGACGGCACACGCCGAGGTCGATCCGTCCGACGGACCGATCGTTCTCGAATTGCGGCTCGGCACAGACGATCTGAGTGAGCACCCATGGGACGAGGTGGAGCGTCGCCGCGCGTCGGAGGCGTACTGGAAGGACTGGGCCGACGGCCTGGACCTGCCTCCGCTCAAGCGCGATCTGATGAAGCGATCGGCACTGACCCTCCGCGGCCTCGTCCACGCCGAGTCCGGCTCGATCATGGCCGCGGCCACCACCTCACTGCCCGAGGACATCGGCGGAGTACGCAACTGGGACTACCGCTACTGCTGGCTGCGCGACGCCGCACTCACCGCATCCGCGCTGGTCGACGTCGGCTCGATGGCCGAGGCCGAGAACTACCTCTCCTGGATCCACGGGGTACTGGAGTCGGTCTCCGGCCCCGAGCGTCTGCACCCGCTCTACACCATCTGGGGTCTCGGACTTCCGCCCGAGGCCGTCATCGACGAGCTGCCCGGCTACGCCGGTTCGCGTCCGGTGCGCGTGGGAAATGCTGCCAATCAGCAGGTTCAGCTCGACGTCTTCGGTCCCATCGTCGAACTGGTGTCCGCACTCGCCCATGCACGCAAGGCCGCCGGATCGGACCACGGTCTCTCCGACGACGATTGGGAACTCGTCCGCGCCATGGTCGAAGCCGTCGAGCGTCGCTGGTTCGAGCCCGACCACGGCATCTGGGAGATCCGCGACAACCCCCGTCACCACGTCTACTCCAAGGTGATGGGCTGGATCACCGTCGATCGCGCCATTCGACTGGCCGAAACCTTCGGTCGCACAGCAGAATCGAGCTGGGCGCCGCTGCGCGAGACCATCCGAGAGGAAGTTCTCGCCAACGGATGGAACGACGAGGTCCAGTCCTTCACCGCTGCCTACGACGGCATCGACCTGGACGCGGCAACGTTGTACATCGGACTGTCCGGACTGATCGATCCGGCAGACCCACGCTTCGCGGCCACCGTCACCGCCACCGAAGCCGAACTGCGCAGCGGCTCGACCGTCTACCGCTACCGCCACGACGACGGTCTGCCCGGCGGCGAAGGTGGTTTCCACCTCTGCGCAGCCTGGCTCGTGGAGGCATACCTCCTGGTGGGACAGCGCGCCGAAGCCGAAGCACTGTTCGCCCAGCTCGTCAGCGCCGCAGGCCCCACCGGACTGCTCAGTGAGGAATACGACCCCATCGCCGAACGCTCACTCGGCAACCATCCGCAGGCCTACAGTCACCTGGGTCTACTGCGTTGCGCGAGGTTGCTCAGCGCCCAACCTGCCTGACCCCCTCCGCGCTCCGCGTCAATGGACCATTGCATACGTCTGAGCCCTGCAATGGTTCAGTCACCCACTGGGGTCTGCTGCGTGAATGGCACATTGCATACGTCTGACCCGTGCAGTGGTCCATTGACGCGAATGGGGGGGCGGGCGGGCGACGGCGGTCAGGCGATAGCGGGCGGCTGTTTCGGCGGCGGTCCTGCGGTTCGGCCGCGGAACAGTTCGGTCGGCAGGGTTTCGGCGGCGACGATGCCCGAGTGCGAGGACGAGAGCACCAGTTTGCCTGCTCGACGGCCTTTTTCTTCGGCGTCTTGGCGCACGGTGGTGAGGTTCTCGCGGATGGCGTCGGAGATACCGTCGAATCCGGTGACCGAGAGTTGGCCCGGCACATCGATTCCAGAGACTCGGGCGAAGTTGAGTGCGCCGAGAGCGATGACGTCGGTGGTGCAGAGCAGAGCGGTGGTTTCGCGGTTCGCCTGGAGTGCTTGGGCTGCAGCGGAGTGGCCGGAGCGGACGGTGTGGTCGAAGCGTTCGACGACGGTGAGGATGTCGGGGTCGAGTCCGGCGTCGATCATGGCGGCTTGGACTCCAGCGATGCGTTCGCGCTGGACGTGGAAGTGACTGTCCGCCAACCGCCCCGGAGGTACGACGCCATCGCGGCGGTCGCGTCCGAGTCGCATGCACAGAACGGCAAGATGCTCGTGCCCTTGCGAGATGAGATGTGCAGCAAGCATTTTCATTGCGCCTCTGTCGTCGATGGCGACGAGGGCAGCTTCGGGGATGTTGCGGGGTTGGTCGCAGACGACGATCGGTAGGTGGCGTTCGCGAACCGCCGCGAGATAGGGGTCGTCGTCCGCGACGGAGTAGACGACGAAGCCGTCGACTCCTGCTTGTTGGACGACGGCGGCGGCTTGCACGTCGTCGCGTTCGGCTCCGGCGGGGATGAGCAGTAGGCCCTGTCCGGCGGCTTCGCAGGATTCGGCGAGTCCGGCGAGGAAGCTCATCGCGGCGGGGTCGCGGAAGGAGTAGCTGAGCGCTTCGGTGAGGAGCAGCCCGATGGCTCCGGCTTTGCGGGTGCGGAGCGATCGCGCGACGGGGTCGGGTCCTGCGTATCCGCGGCGCTTGGCGGCCTGGAGGACGCGTTCGCGGAGTTCAGGGGAGAGCTGATCGGGTCGGTTGTAGGCGTTCGAGACGGTGGTGCGCGATACCTTCAGCTCGGCTGCGATCGATGCCAACGTCGCCTGACGTCGAGGTTCGCTTGACCTGGCCATAACCGGGACGTTAGTCCCACAACGCGGCGTAGAGAAACTGGAGGTCGCGTTCGTCCGATTCGATCCGCCACCTGCTGCGCGCTAGAGTACAACGGTAACGGTTTCCATTAGCGTCAAGCACTGCTCATCAGGAGTACATCGATGTCGTCCATCCATCGCGCGTCCCGGACCAAGCTCACGGCCGCACTGGTCCTGACCTGCGCCGCAGCGATCACGCTCAGCGCATGCAGCTCCACCGACTCCGCGAGCATCGAGTCCGCTCCGGCCACCCCCGTCGACGGACCGATCACGATCGTCGCGTCCACCAACGTCTGGGGAAGCGTCGCCGAAGCGGTGGCAGGCGACCTCGCGACAGTGACTTCGCTCATCGCCGACCCGTCGGCGGACCCGCACTCCTACGAGGCGAGCCCCGCCGACGCCGCTGCCGTCGCCGAGGCGTCGCTCGTGGTCTACAACGGCGGTGGCTACGACCAGTTCATCGAGGACATCCTCGGCTCCGAGGGCAAGGACGTGCCGTCGGTCGATGCCTTCACCCTGCTCGACGACAGCCACGATCACGACTCCGAGCCCGCCTCCGACGAAGCGACGCCGGAAGCAGAAGCAACGGACGGTGACGGCCATTCGCACGGCGAGGTCAACGAACACGTCTGGTACAACGCCGAGGTGGCAGCGCACACCGCCGAGGAGATCGCCGACAAGCTCGGTCAGCTCGATCCCGACAACGCTGCGCAGTACACCGCCAATGCCGAGACGTTCCACGAGCAGGTCCACGGAATCACCGACGTGACGGCGAAGATCGCTGCCGATCACCCCGACGCACCGGTGGCGCAGACCGAGCCGATCGCGCACTACCTCATCGAAGAGTCCGATCTCGACGATCGCACCCCCGAGGACTTCAAGGACTCCATCGAGGAGGGCAACGACCCGTCTCCGGCATCGATCGCCGCAACGCGTGATCTGTTCACCTCGAACTCCGTCCGAGCGCTTGTCTACAACATCCAGACCGAGGATGCCGTCACCCAGGACATTCGCTCCACCAGTGAGGCCGCGGGCATCCCCATCGTCGAGGTCACCGAAACTCTGCCCGCCGGGATGACGTACATCGAATGGCAGACCAAGGCAGCGACGGATCTGCAGGCCGCCCTCGCAACCGCCCCTTGAGCCGATCCGACTCCTGATCTCGGACCGGCTGATGGAAAGCTGTAGTACATGCCTGCTGTAGAACTGCGCGATGCCGGACTGGCGTTCGGTGAGCGCACGCTGTGGCAGAACCTGGATCTGGCGGTCGAGAAGGGCGAGTTCGTCGCCGTTCTCGGCCCCAACGGGTCGGGCAAGACGTCTCTGCTCAAGGTGCTGCTCGGCCAGAATCAGCTCACGTCCGGCACAGCCGCGATCGACGGCAATCCCGTCCGTCGCGGCCAGTCGGGCGTCGGCTACGTGCCCCAGCAGCGCAACATCGACGACGATCTACCCCTGCGCGGACGCGATCTCGTCGGGCTCGGCTGGGACGGCCACCGCTGGGGCATGGGCCTGCGCGGCATGCGGCAGCGCAAGGAAACGGTGCAGCGCGCGATCGATCAGGTCGACGCCAACTCCTTCGCGGGCGCGCCCGTCGGCTCGATGTCCGGCGGTGAACAGCAGCGGCTGCGAATCGCCCAGGCACTCGTCGGCGATCCGTCGGTGCTGCTGTGCGACGAGCCCCTGCTCAGCCTCGACCTCGCCAACCAGTCTCTGGTCTCGAGCCTCATCGATCGCCGACGGCGGGAGCACGGCACGGCAGTGCTGTTCGTGACGCACGAGATCAACCCGATCCTCCCGCTCGTCGATCGCATCGTCTACATCGTCGACGGCCGATTCCGCATCGGAACTCCCGAGGAGGTCATGACCACCGAGGTGCTCTCCGAGCTGTACGGCACCGAGGTCGAGGTGCTGAAGGTTCGCGGCCGGCTCATCGTGGTCGGAACCGGTGACTCCATCGATGCACTCGGCTCGGCAGGCGCACACCACCCACCCGTGCCGAACAAAAGAAAAGACAAGGCATGAACGAGAAGGTTCTCGACGCATTCTCGAAGATGCTCGACTTCGACACCACCGCCAATCTGCTGACCTACGACTTCGTCCAGCAGGCACTGCTCGCCGCCGCGATCCTCGGATTGCTCGCCGGCGCACTGGGCCCGCTGATCGTCAGCCGCCAGTGGGCGTTCGCGGTGCACGGTTCGAGTGAACTCTCGCTCACCGGTGCGTCCGCCGCACTGCTCGTCGGCATCACCGTCGGCCTCGGGGCCATCGTGGGGTCCGTCGTCGCGGCGGTGATGTTCGCGCTGCTCGGCAGCAAGGCCCGCGACCGTGACTCGGTCATCGGCGTCATCATGTCCTTCGGCCTCGGCCTGTCGGTGTTGTTCATCTGGCTCTATCCCGGCCGAACCGGAACCAGCTTCTCACTGCTCATCGGCCAGATCGTCGGCGTCGGGCAGAGCGGCATCCAGTTGCTGCTGGTGTGCGCCGTCCTGGTGCTGATCGTCCTCACCGTGGTCTATCGGCCACTGCTGTTCGCCAGCACCGACCCCGAGGTGGCACTGGCCCGCGGCGTCCCCGTCCGCGCACTCTCGGTGGTCTTCGCCGTACTCGTCGGCGTCGCCTGTGCACTCGGAGTCCAGATCGTCGGAGCCCTGCTGGTGCTCTCGCTGCTCATCACCCCGGCCGCAGCCGCCGCACGGGTCACGGCCAGCCCACTCAAGGCGACGCTGCTGTCCATCCTGTTCGCCGAGATCGCCGCCGTCGGAGGCATCCTGCTCTCCCTCGCCCCCGGACTCCCGGTGTCGACGTTCGTCACCACCATCTCCTTCGTCATCTATCTCGTCTGCCGCGCGATCGGCGGAACCCGCAAGGCCAATTCCGGACGGCTCGTCGCCGCCTAGGATGTCCAGGGTGACGTCCATCGACCTCAACGCCGATCTCGGCGAAAGCTACGGTGCATGGACTCTCGGCGACGACGACGCGATGCTCGCCCTGGTGTCGAGCGCCAACGTTGCGTGCGGCTTCCATGCCGGTGATCCCACCACTCTGCTGCGTACGTGCCGCTCCGCCGCGAAAGCGGCCGTGCGAATCGGAGCGCAGGTCGGTTATCAGGATCTCGCCGGGTTCGGCCGACGCTTTCTCGACGTAGCCCCTGTCGATCTCACCGCCGACGTGATCTATCAGATGGGCGCACTCGACGGCCTCGCTCGGGTCTCCGGTTCGGCCATCGCCTACGTCAAACCGCACGGCGCGCTGTACAACGCCATCGTGCACCATCGCGGCCAGGCCAAGGCCGTGGTCGACGCCGTCACCGCGTACGACGCGACGTTGCCGGTACTTGGCCTCCCCGGTTCGGTGTTCCTCGAGGAAGCCGAACGAGCCGGATTGCGCACCGTCGCAGAGGCTTTCGCCGACCGCGCGTACACCCCGCAGGGAACGCTGGTGTCCCGCTCGGAACCCGGTGCCGTGCTGTCCGATCCCGACGCCGTCGCCCAGCGCGTGCTGACCATGATCACCGAGGGCACAACACTGGCGGTCGACGGCTCGCGCATCGAGGTCGTGGCCGAGTCGATCTGCCTGCACGGCGACTCCCCCGGCGCGGTCGCGATGGCCACGGCTGTCTCGGAGTTGCTGCGCGCCAACGGTATCGATATCACCGCTTTCGTCTGATGCGCATTGTGCCGGCGGGCGAGAATGCGGTACTCGTCGAGTTCGACGGTCTGGACGAGACGATGGCGTATTACCGTGCGCTTTCACTGCACACACCGGCAGGCGTCGTCGATCTGGTTCCCGCCGCCCGCACCGTGCTGGTGATGTTCGACGGGCCGAAGCAGCCGATACTGGACTGGATCTCGGCCACCGAACCCGCAGTCACCACAGACGACGACCGGTCCGACACCGTGACCATCTCGGTGGTCTACGACGGCGAAGATCTCGACGAGATTGCCCGCCTGACCGGCCTGTCCACCACCGAAGTCGTTGCCGCACATATCGACCAAGCGTGGACCGTCGCATTCGGCGGCTTCGCACCCGGCTTCGGCTACCTCGTCGGCACCGACACGCGACTGCACGTTCCGCGGCGCACGTCACCGCGCACCAGCGTTCCGGCCGGTTCGGTGGGACTGGCAGGTGAGTTCTCGGGCATCTATCCGCGCTCCTCCCCGGGCGGCTGGCAGCTGATAGGACGCACCGACGCGCCACTGTGGAACCTCGACCGTGACCCACCCGCGTTGCTGCGGCCCGGCACCACCGTCCGATTCGAGCAGGCATGAGAGCCGTGACCGTTCTGCAGACGGGACCACTGTGTACCGTCCAGGATCGCGGTCGCCCAGGGTATGCGTCGATCGGAGTCGGCTGCTCGGGTGCCGCGGACCGGCACTCACACGATGCCGCGAACCGATTGGTGGGCAACAACTCCGACGCCGCGACCCTGGAGGTGACCTTAGGTGGCCTGAAGCTACGCGCCGAGTTCGACGCCGTCGTGGCCGTCACCGGGGCGCACGTGATCTGCCGCGTGGACGGCACCGTGCAGGGACTGAATTCGACGCTCGTGGTCCGAGCCGGACAGGAACTGGAATTGTCCGCGCCCACATGGGGTCTGCGTAGCTACCTGGCCGTGCGGGGTGGGATCGACGTCCCTGCCGTCCTCGGCAGCCGTGCGACGGACACGATGTCCGGTCTCGGGCCCGAACCACTTTCCCCCGGCACTGTGCTCGCCGTCGGCAACGACAGCGGTAGATGGCCCGCCGCGGATTTCGGTATTCCGCCGCCATCGAGCCGAGCCACACTGCATGTCACGTTCGGGCCGCGCGAGAACTGGTTCACCGAGCGCGCACGATCGCTTCTGCTCGAGCAGCCGTGGACGGTCACACCGGACACCGATCGCGTCGGAATCAGGCTCGATGGATCCGAACCGCTGACTCGCGCAATCGACAGCGAATTGAGCAGTGAGGGAATGGTTCTCGGGGCGTTGCAGGTTCCGCCGTCGGGCCAGCCGGTGCTGTTTCTCGCCGACCATCCCGTCACAGGCGGTTACCCGGTGATCGCCGTCGTCACTGCGGCCGATGTATCCGCCGCCGCGCAGCTGACGCCCGGAACGCAGATACGTTTCCGGGCCCGCTGACCGTTGCTACCCGCGGCGTTGACGCGCGATATCGGCCAGCACGACGCCCGCGGCGACGGATGCGTTGAGTGATTCCACCGGCCCTGCCATCGGGATCGACAGGATGTGATCGCAGGTCTCGCTGACCAGACGCGACAGGCCCTTGCCCTCGGATCCGACGACGATGACGACCGGACCCTTGCCGTCGAAGGTGTCGAGTTCGGTGTCGCCACCGGCGTCGAGGCCGACGACGGTGACGCCCTTGGACTGCCAATCCTTCAGCGTACGAGTCAGATTCACTGCTCGCGCGATGGGCAGGCGAGCTGCGGCACCGGCACTGGTACGCCATGCCACTGCGGACACGCTGGCACTGCGCCGCTGCGGAATCACGACGCCATGGCCGCCGAAGGCAGCCACCGATCGCACGACGGCACCGAGGTTGCGGGGGTCGGTGATGTTGTCGAGCGCCACGAGCAGAGCCGGCTCCTGGTGCGTGCGCGCGTTCGAGATCAGATCGTCGGGATGCGCGTAGCGGTACGGCGGAACCTGCAGGGCCAGGCCCTGGTGCAGGCCGTTGGCGCTGAGCTTGTCCAGATCCGAACGGGGAACTTCGAGGATGGAGATCCGCGCATCGCCTGCGCGCTGCACGGCTTCCTTGAGTCGATCGTCGCTGTCGGTACCGACGGCAACCCACAGTGCGGTGGCGGGCACGCCTGCACGCAGGCACTCGACGACCGGGTTGCGCCCGAGTACCACCTCGGGACCGTCTTCGGCCTTGCGTCCGGCCGGTCGTCCACCCGCGCGGCCACCGGTGGTGCCGCCGCGGTTCGTTGCGGACTTCTCGGCGAGCTTGGCCCGACGCGCGGCGGGATGCTTGGTGCGCTCGGAGGCGGGAGGCGTCGCGCCACGGCCCTCGAGGCCCTTACGACGCTTGCCGCCGGAACCGGCGACCTGCCCCTTCTTGGTGCCGTCCTTGCGGATCGCGCCGCGCCTACTCGAATTGCCTGCCATCACAAACCTGCTTCGTCGGTCTTGCTCGTACCCAGCGACCATTCGGGCCCGTTGGGTGTATCTGTCACGTCGACTCCGGCCTTGGCCAGTCGATCGCGAATGTCGTCGGCGGCGGCCCAGTCCTTGGTCGCCTTCGCCGTTGCTCGACGCTCCAGCTCGGCCTGGACCAGGACGCCGAGTGCGTCCAGAGCTGCTGCGTCGGAACCACTGTCGTTGCTCCAATGCGGATCGAGCGGGTCGACACCGAGGATGTCGAGCATCGCTCGCACGCTGCCGGCGTACTCCACCGCTGCCGGTAGGTCACCGGATTCGAGTGCGGTGTTGCCGAGTTTGACGGTGGCGTGAATCTCGGCCAGCGCCTTGGGAACTCCGAGGTCGTCGTCGAGGGCCTCGGCGAATCCGGCCGTCCACTTGCCCATCGGTACCTCACCGGTGCGTTCGACGGCTCGTCGGATGAACCCTTCGATACCCCGGTATGTCACGGCTGCGGTCTCGAGTGCGGTATCGGAGTACTCCAGCATCGAGCGGTAGTGTGCTCCGCCGAGGTAGTACCGAAGCTCTTGCGGTCGAACCTTTTTCAGCACGTTCGGTACCGAGAGCACGTTGCCGAGGGACTTCGACATCTTCTCGCCGCCCATCGTCACCCACCCGTTGTGCAGCCAGTACCGCGAGAAGCCGTCTCCGGCCGCCATGGACTGCGCGCGCTCGTTCTCGTGATGCGGGAACACCAGATCGAGCCCGCCGCAGTGAATGTCGAAATCCGCGCCGAGATAGTTCTCCGCCATCGCCGAGCACTCGAGGTGCCAGCCCGGACGGCCGGGGCCCCACGGCGTCGGCCACGACGGCTCGTCGGGCTTCGCGCCCTTCCACAGCGTGAAGTCGCGCGGGTCACGCTTGCCCTCGGCGACGCTCTCGCCCTGGTGCACGTCGTCGAGCTTGTGCCCGGACAGCGCGCCGTAGCTCGGGAAGCTCTGCACGTCGAAGTAGACGTCCCCGCACGAATCGGCGTAGGCATGGCCACGTTCGATCAACCGCTCGATCATCTGGACCATCTGGGTGATGTGCCCGGTCGCGCGCGGCTCCGCGGACGGCGGGAGCACCCCGAGGCGGTCGTACGCCCAGGTGAAGGATCGCTCGTAGGTAGCAGCCCACTCCCACCACGGACGGCCGGCATCACGCGCCTTGTTGAGGATCTTGTCGTCGATGTCGGTGACGTTGCGAACGAAGGCGACGTCGTAATCGTGCGCCAGCAACCAGCGGCGCAGAACGTCGAACGCGACGCCGCTGCGAACATGGCCGATATGGGGTTCACCCTGCACCGTCGCCCCACACAGGTACACCGATACATGGCCAGGGACCAAGGGGGTGAATTCCCGCAGGGCCCTCGTCTCGGTGTCGTGTAGGTGAAGGGTCACGACCAGCAATGCTACCGGTGGTTTTACCTCGTCATGACAAGTGCGGTCGCGATGGCCGCGATTCCTTCGCCGCGACCGGTCAGCCCGAGCCCGTCGGTGGTGGTCGCAGACACCGATACCGGCGCACCGAGCACCCGCGAAAGAACTTCCTGGGCCTCGACGCGGCGCGGTCCGATCTTGGGCCTGTTGCCGATGATCTGCACCGCAGCGTTGCCGATCGCGAATCCGTCCGCGTCGAGCAGCCGCTTGACCTCGGTCAACATGGCTGCTCCACTGACCCCGTCCCATTCCGGACGACCGGTCCCGAACACCGATCCGAGATCGCCCAGTCCTGCCGCGGACAGCAGCGCGTCGCACAGGGCGTGCGAGGCAACGTCGCCGTCGGAATGCCCGTCGAGTCCGTCTGCGTCCTCGAACAGCACACCGGCCAGCCAACAAGGCCGACCGGGTGCAATGGGATGGACGTCGGTGCCGATGCCGACTCTCATGGCTCGTCTCGACTGTTCACAGCAGGGCCTTTGCCAGTAGCAGGTCGTGTGGAGTGGTGATCTTGAACGCGAGTGCATCGCCGACGATGGAGTGCACCGTCTCGCCGATTCGCTCGACGAGGCCTGCGTCGTCGGTGGAGATATCGGATGTTGCGTCGTAGGCGCGACGCAGGACGTCGGCGTCGAAGCCCTGCGGGGTCTGCACAGAGCGCAGACTCGCGCGGTCCGGGGTACCGACCACTGCGCCCATGATGTCGACTTCCTTGATGGTGTCGACGACCGGGAGAACCGGGATGACGGCGGAGCGTCCGGCTCGTACCTCGGCCACGACGCGGGCGATCAGCGTCGGTGGGGTGAGGGCGCGGGCGGCATCGTGGACGAGCACAACGGCTGCGTCGCCGACAGCGGCGAGACCGGCACGCACCGAATCGGTGCGCTCGAGCCCTCCGGCCACGACGGTGACGTCGTCGCCGACATGACAGCGGGCCGCGTCGAGCAGCTCGGCCGGCACGATGACGACGATGCGATCGACGGCACCCGACGCCAGGAGACCGTCGACGGACCGTTTCAGAAGAGAGTCGGTACCCAGACAGACGAATGCCTTCGGCTCGTCGTATCCGAGCCGAAGGCCTTTGCCTGCAGCGGGTACCAGGGCGACCACGTCGCCGGCAGTACCGTTCACTCTAGGAAGCTGTTGCGAGAACTTCGTCGAGCATGGTGTCGGCCTTGGCCTGATCGGTTCCTTCGGCAAGTGCGAGCTCGCCGACCAGAATCTGCCGAGCCTTGGCGAGCATGCGCTTCTCGCCTGCCGACAGTCCGCGGTCCTGCTCACGTCGCCAGAGATCGCGGACGACCTCGGCAACCTTGTTCACGTCACCGGAAGCAAGCTTCTCCAGGTTGGCCTTGTACCGGCGCGACCAGTTGGTGGGCTCTTCGGTGTGCGGCGCGCGGAGCACCTGAAAGACTTTGTCGAGGCCTTCTTGCCCGACGACGTCGCGAACGCCTACGTACTCTGCGTTGTCCGCGGGAACTCGAACGGTGAGGTCGCCTTGCGCGACCTTGAGAACCAGATACTCTCTCGGTTCACCCTTGATGGTGCGTGTCTCTATCGCTTCGATCAGCGCCGCTCCGTGATGGGGGTAAACGACGGTGTCTCCGACCTTGAAAATCATGTGACAAGTGCCCCTTTCGATTTACCCAGAATACCACGGCTCATATCAACGGTGCAGGTCAGGGGCATAGCGGTGCCGAATCAGGGGTTGACACAGACGGATCGACGTGTATCCGGGGCCACATTTTCCCGTGGGTCGTTCCGCGGTCCCCGCGCCTGACAGGCACCCTCACCTGGCGTCATCGGGCCGCTGGCAGACCCCACGAGCGGCCGGTGGACGAGAACTACTACTCTGCCTAGTGGACGAGATGGACCGAGCCGGCCCGGCACCACATGGAGGACGACCGAAGTGACTGCAATCGACGCTGTGACACCGCTTGGCCGCCATCGCAGGACGGCCGCCGCCCTCGCCCTTCTCGCCGGTGGCGCATTCGCCCTCACCGCGTGCGGCGCTGGTCAGATCTCCCAGACGGCTACTCAGGTAGCAGCCGTCAACGGCAACTCCGCCGACGTCGGGGACATCCAGCTGCGCAACGTGCACGTGGTGTACCCCGATTCGCAGGAGTACAGCATCGAGCCCGGCGGCACCGTCGAGCTGGGCTTCACAGCCATCAACGCCAGCCCCGCCGTCGCCGACGAACTGACCGGCATTTCCTCCCCCGAGGCCCAGGTCACCATCGTCGACGAGGCGGAATCGGGCAGCAACGAGATCGCTCCACAGACCGCGCTCGGCGCAGGTTCGCCCGCCGACGTTCAGCTCGACGATCCGCTTCTGCCGATCCAGTTGATCAAGGTCGAGATGGCCGACATCAGCCAGAATGTTCGACCGGGCCTGACCCTGCCGATCACGTTCGAGTTCGCGAATGCAGGCGAGGTCGTCGTCAACGTGCCGGTCGACGCCGGTCACGAGCTCGAGCGCTCCGAAGACGCAGTATCCGAGCACAGCGAAGGCGAGTAGCCGCCGCCCCGACCCTGTCGGTGCCGATCGTTAGGCTTCCGACGTGGTCAAACTGAAGTCGAGCTACCGCTGCTCTGCGTGCCGTCACTCGGTCGCGAAATGGGTCGGTCGCTGTCCCGAATGCGGCGACTGGGGCTCGATGGACGAGGTCCAGGCCACTGCCGCTCCGCTCGCGACACGCGCAGGCGCATCGGCCCTGCGTTCGGGCGGCGGGGCCATGATTCCCACGACGCCCGCTGCGGCTCTGACGACCATCAGCAGTGCCACCTCCCAGGCCAACGCCACCGGGATCGACGAGTTCGATCGTGTTCTGGGTGGCGGCCTCGTCCCCGGTTCGGTCGTGCTCCTTGCCGGCGAGCCCGGAGTCGGCAAGTCGACGCTGTTGCTCGAGGTGGTGCATCGGTGGGCCCGCTCGGCACTCGATCGCCGTGCGCTCTACGTCACGGGCGAGGAGTCCGCGGGACAGGTGAGGTTGCGGGCCGATCGCACCGGCGCAGTACACGAGCGCGTCTTCCTCGCCGCCGAGTCCGACCTCGCCACCGTCTTCGGCCACGTGGAGCAGGTCAAGCCCAGCCTGCTGATCGTCGATTCCGTGCAGACGATGCTCGCCGCAGACGTCGACGGCGTCATCGGCGGCGTCACCCAGGTTCGCGCCATCACGAGCGCCCTGACCACGCTGGCCAAGACGACCGGGGTTGCGGTGCTGCTCGTCGGGCACGTCACCAAGGAGGGCGCGGTGGCAGGTCCGCGGTCGCTCGAGCACCTCGTCGACGTGGTGCTCAACTTCGAGGGCGACAAGCACTCCACTCTGAGGATGATCCGCGGCGTCAAGAACCGGTTCGGCGCATCCGACGAGGTCGGCTGCTTCGAGCTGCGCGAAACCGGAATCGTCGGTATCAGTGACCCGTCCGGGTTGTTCCTGCATCATCGGGGCGACGCCGTGCCCGGAACCGCCGTCACCGTCACGATGGACGGCAAACGGCCGCTGCTGGCCGAGCTGCAAGCGTTGATCGTCGACACCGCGATGCCGTCGCCCCGGCGCGCGGTCAGCGGGCTGGATCATTCCCGCGTGGCGATGATCCTGGCCGTGCTGGAACGCCGGTGCGGGGTCAAGGTGTCCAAGGCGGAGGTCTATGCGGCGACGGTCGGCGGGATGCGCACCAGCGAACCGTCCGCTGATCTCGCGTTGGCTGCGGCGGTCGCATCTGCGGTCCGCGATCAACCACTTCCCCCGGGCATGGTGATTCTGGGCGAAGTGGGTCTGGCAGGCGAGGTGCGCCGCGTCGCCGGGCTGGGTCGCCGTCTCGCCGAGGCCGCCCGATTGGGGTTCAACTACGCCATCGTCCCCGAGGACGCCGGCCCCATACCGGACGGCATCAAGGTCAAGACCGTCACCAACGTCGGCGAGGCGTTGACCTACACGCGTATGCGGCCGGTATGACACCGGGCAGTATTCTTTGTCGGGCTGCCCACATGCGGCAGCGCAGTACTCTCTATCCGCACGGAACATAACCACCGCACGAGCAGACACTCGGCCGCGCTTGAACGACACGAGGGGGGTTGGCCATGGAGGGCACCACGCCGTCCCCAGCGTTGCGCGAAACCATCGCGCGGCTCGCACCGGGAACGGCCCTGCGCGACGGTCTCGAGCGAATTCTGCGCGGCCGCACCGGCGGCCTGATCGTCCTCGGATACGACGACGAGGTCGAGGCGATCTGCGACGGCGGGTTCGAGCTGGATGTCGAGTTCGCGCCGACCAGACTTCGCGAGTTGTCGAAAATGGATGGCGCAGTGGTGCTTTCGACCGACGGCAAGCGAATCGTCCGCGCCAATGTGCAGCTTGTCCCCGACCACAAGATCCCCACCGTCGAATCCGGCACCCGACACCGCGCCGCCGAGCGAACTGCCATGCAAACCGGCTATCCCGTCGTCTCGGTGAGCCAATCGATGAGCATCGTCAGCGTCTACATCGGCGGTATCAGGCACGTCGTGGAAGGCTCGGCCACCATCCTCTCGCGCGCCAATCAGGCCGTCGCGACCCTCGAACGCTACAAGGCCAGGCTCGACGACAACACACGTCAACTCTCGGTGGTCGAGATCGAGGACTTCGTGACCCTGCGCGACGCCCTGACTGTCGCGCAGCGCCTCGAGATGGTGCGGCGAGTGTCGGTGGAGATCGAGCAGAACGTCCTCGAACTCGGCACAGACGGTAGGCAGCTCGCGCTTCAGCTCGAAGAGTTGTTGGGCGACAACGACGTCGATCGCCAACTGATCGTGCGCGACTACCTCGCCGGCAACGAACCGTCGAGCACCACCGGAGTCGAGAAAGCGCTCGCCGCACTGGACAAGCTGACCGACGTCGATCTGCTGGATCTGACGACGCTGGCCCGCGCCTTCGGATATCCCGCGACCATCGAGGCCCTCGACACCCCGATGAGCCCTCGCGGGTACCGGGTACTGACCCGAGTTCCGAGGTTGCAGTTCAGCCAGATTCACCGACTGGTCGGCGCGTTCGGCACCCTGCAGGGTCTGCTCGCGGCCACCGCAGCCGACCTGCAGTCCGTCGACGGCATCGGTGGACTGTGGGCTCGTCACATCCGCGAAGGCCTCTCCAGACTGGCCGAGGCCTCGATCTCGGGTCCGTACGACTAGGACTTCTTCTTCGTCCCCGGCAGGAAGCCTGCGTCGATCACGGCCTTCACGTACGGCCGGGCACTGGTGATCAACTGCTCTGCGTCCGGAACGTTCTTCCATACGGCCGACGCCATGATGTCGGTGCGATCCTCGATGTGCTGATCGAGCGCGACGCCGTCAACGGTCAACGTCTCGCCCTCCGCAGAGATGGTGAGCAGTCCGCGAACAGCGAGTCGCTCTGCAGCAGAACCCCATTCGCTCTCGGACCACTGCCTGGTCAGCTGCGTGATGCGCTTGCCGAGCGCCCGACGGCCGGGCTGCGGGGTCGGCCGGTCGGCCTCGTGGAAGACGGCGGCCTCGACCGCGTCGAGTTCTGCGTCGATCAGTGCGGCCAGGTGTCCGTCACCGCGCCATTCGCGTAGCACGGTGATCGAGTGCCAGAGGGCGAGATGCGGTACCTCGGGTCGAGCGGCGGAGTGCCACGCGGCCGCGAGCGGTCGGCCCGCGAACGAGGCGGTGTCGCCGATGTCGCCCAGACGGCCCGCCAACGTGGCGAGCGCAGGGTCGTCCGCCAAAGAGCCGAGAGCCGCTCCGAGGACGGAGTCGAGCAGGGTCAACCGACGATCGGACACCGCCTCCAGGCCGATGGCAACGGCGGCAGGCCACGCACGCTCGATCAGTGCCGGATTGAAGTTGTAGAACGCAGCTGCGACGACACTCGGCGCGCACGGACCCATCGGTGCCGCCCGAGCCCCGACGTACCAGGCGTGCCCGTCGAGGCCGGTGTCCTCGTACGCCGATCCCAGTTCAGGATTGAAGTACGCAGTGACGTGAAAGGGTTCGAGCGTCTGGTAGGCGGCGCGGGCGAGAGCTGTCGAGGTGGTCATGAGATACGAACGTACTCAGCCGGTGATGTTGAACGGCTCCGGCACGCTCTTGAGCTCGCCGAGCTGGGCGATCGTCTGGTAGGCACCGACGCCGACCGGGATGCGCTCTTCGCCGCAGCCTGGGACCGAGTTGGTGCCGGACCATTTGACGGTGAAGCCGGCCTGTTCGCCGGGCTTGAAAGTGCGCAGATCCGACGCGGCGTTGGGGAAGCAGTCGATGTTGGACCAGATGCGCTGATTGTCGAGGGTGTAGACGAGCGCCTGCTGCAACCCGGCACCGACATCGCGCTGGCATTCGGTGGAGCTGATGTTGGTGATGACCACGGTGAACACGGGCTCTTCGCCCAGACGGTAGGTGGCCTTGTCCGGCGTCACCTTGATTGCGAGTGACTGATCCGGGCACTGGTTGGAGATCACCGGGGCCGGCGCGCCACTGGTGGTCGCAGCTGCGCCACCACCGGCAGCGGAGTCGGTGGCTCCACCGGAACCACCCGAACCGCCGCCGGAGCCACCCGCGCCGCCGGAATCGGCGTCGGTGGCAGAAGAGCTGGGTGACGGCAGAGCCGAGGACGTCGCCGGAGCCGCAACAACGCCTGCGGGGGCGGCCTCGGTGTCGTCGGAACCACCACTGAGCGAGGCGATGAACCACACGATCAATCCGAGGACGACAACGGCCGCACCGATGGCTAGCGCACGGCGTCGCCAGTAGATTTCGGGAGGCAAAGGCCCGGTCGGTTCCAACACGAATCAACCGTATGCGGCCGAAGCCACGCTATCCCTGAGCCCACGCGGCGTGTCGCGTCGTTGAACTCACCGAGGTGGGGTCCGAGTTGGTTCAGGCAGGCATTTCACCGATGTCGCCGATGACCTCTCGCAACTGCGCATGGCCCTTCGACAGTTGGTAGGTGAGGCCGACGATCGCGAGTTCCCCTGCTTCGACCTTGTCGGCGATGATTCGCGAGCGCTGCATCAGCAGATTGCCCGTCTCCTGTACGTGCCGTGCCTCGAACTCGTCGACGGCTTCGTGACCGTCACGTCGGGCCGAGAGCACCGACGGGGTGACGCGTTCGACGACGTCGCGGATGTATCCACCCGGGACGTCTCCGCTTTCGAGTGCATCGACGGTCGCCTGGACTGCGCCGCAGTGATCGTGGCCGAGCACCACGATCAGCGGCGCATTGAGCACCGCGACGCCGTACTCGATGGATCCGAGAACGGCGGAATCGACGACGTGACCAGCGGTGCGGACGACGAACATGTCGCCGAGACCCTGGTCGAAGATGATCTCGGCAGCAACACGCGAGTCGGCGCAGCCGAACAGAATGGCGCCGGGATGCTGAGCACTTTCGAGGCGAGCACGGTCCTCGATGCCCTGCGACGGGTGCAGGACCTCTCCGGAGACAAACCGTTGGTTGCCTTCCTTGAGGGACTTCCAGGCAGCGATGGGATTCGAAGCAGGCATGGTTTCCATTGTGCACGCGCAGCGGGCGCACAGCGAGTTGGGATCACGTGGATCGGGCTACCGGCGAGTCGGGTTGACTACTGTTGGGGCCGATCACAGACACGACGAGAAGGGCGACCACTTGCCGATCGATGCCGACGCTCTGCTCGGGTGGTTCGACACCGACGGACGCGATCTGCCGTGGCGGCGGCCAGGCGTCAGCGCGTGGCAGATCCTGATGAGCGAGATCATGCTGCAGCAGACGCCGGTGGTGCGGGTCGCGCCCATCTGGGAGCAGTGGGTTCAGCGTTGGCCGGTGCCTTCCGCGATGGCCGCGTCCTCGCAGGCCGAGATACTCCGCGCGTGGGGCAAGTTGGGCTATCCGCGTCGAGCACTGCGGTTACACGAATGCTCCCGCGTGCTCGCCGAGGAGTACGGCGACGAGGTGCCCGCCGACGTCGAGACACTGTTGGGCCTGCCGGGCATCGGGGCATACACCGCGCGCGCAGTGGCGTGTTTCGCCTACGGTCAGCGAGTTCCGGTGGTCGACACCAATGTTCGACGCGTCGTCGCGCGTGCGATGCACGGCAACGCCGAGCCTGGAAATCCATCCACGACACGGGATCTCGCCGACGTCGAACAGTTGCTCCCGGAGAGCGTCCCGCGTTCCGCCCGCTACTCGGCGGCGTTGATGGAACTGGGCGCACTGATCTGTACCGCCAAGAATCCGGCATGCCTGCTGTGCCCGCTCCCGGAGTGCGCCTGGATCGAGGCCGGCAGGCCCGCGCACACCGGCCCTGCCAAGAAGGTCCAGAAGTTCGCGGGGACGGATCGTCAGGTGCGAGGAAAGCTCATGTCGGTACTGCGCGAGAGCACCGGCCCGGTCGAGCGCGCCCAACTCGACATCGTCTGGCCCACCGACCCGACGCAACGCGACCGAGCTCTCGATTCACTGCTGACCGACGGATTGATCGAACAAACCGAGTCGGGATTGTTCGCACTCGCGGGTGAGGGTTCGGACGGCTAGGACGCCAGAAACTCCACGAGAGTCGCATTGACCGCATCCGGGCGTTCGAGGTAGCCGAAGTGACCGGTGTCGGCGATCTCGACGTAGCGCGCACCCGGTATCGCGTCGGCGACGTCGCGGCACTGATGCACCGGGATCATGCGGTCGTCCGTGAATCCGATGACGAGCGACTTGGCCGCGATTCTCCGGTACGCCGCCAATCGATCTGTCCCGGTGCGCATTTCGAGTCCGATCTGCGCCCGCATGCCCGCAGTCTTTCTGCCACCGGAGTATTCGAGGATCGCCAGCCAATCACCGATCGCCGAGTCGTCGGCCAGCGTCTTCGGTGAAAAGTTCTGCATTGCAGTCATCGCCGCCCGGTACGACGCGGGGAGTTCGATTCCAGCGTCGTGAAGATCTTTCTCCCCCTTCGACAGTTGCTCGCGGAAGGTACCGGACTTCCCGTAGGTGGCCATCATCACTGCATGCGAGACCAGATCCGGCCTGGCCAAAGCCAATTCCTGGGTGACGCGGGCACCCATCGAGGTGCCCACGACGCGTGCTGCGCCGCCCCCGAGGTGCTCGATGAGGGCAGCGGTGTCGCCGACCAGGTCGTCCAGCGTCATCCCGCTCGCACACTCGGAAGACGGTGCGATACCGCGATTGTCGAAGGTGACGACCCGGTACCCCTGCTTCACCAGCACCGGAACCTGATGTGTTCGCCAGACTCGTCCCGGGCTACCGGTGCCCATCACCAACACCACGAGCGGACCGTCGCCGGTGACGTCGTAGTTGAGGTCGATTCCGTTGAGCTTCGCGAGCGGCATTCGGATCATCCTAGTGCGCGCAGGAACTCCTCGACCGCCGTGCGATACCGCTCGGGTGCCTCGTCGTGAATCAGATGGGCCGCCTTATCGATCCGCACGTACGCCGATCCGGGCTTGCGCGAGTGCATCTGCTGCATCTGACCGGCTGGGGTGATGGTGTGTTCACCCTCGATCAGCAACACCGGAGCGTGAACGGCATCCCACTCGTCCCAGAAGTGCCGGGTCCCCCACTCCTGCGAGATCGCTTCGAAGAAGTCCACCTCACCGTGCAGGCGCCAGCCGTCGTCGTTTCGCACGAAGGAATCCAGAAAGTATTGTCCTGCAACATCTCCGAAGAATGCGAGCATCGCATCGGCGTCGGGAAAGGGTTGCGGCCACGCCCGGATCATCGCGGCCCAGTGCTCTGCGGTGCGGCCCCGAAAGTCCGGGGCGATGTCCTCGACCACCATGGCGGTAACCAGGTCGGGTCGTTGGGCGGCCGCACACCAACCGTGCAGTGCGCCCATCGAATGACCGACCAGCACACTGGGACCCAACCGGTCGAGATGCTCGAGCAGGTCGGCCACGAAGAACTCGGTCGTGAGCTCGGGCGGCGGGGGGCGACGGTGCCCGGGCGCATCGTAGGTGTGCACGTGCCCGAACTCTCGAAGCCACGGAACCTGCCGTCGCCAGGTGGCGGCGCTGCCCATCAGCCCGTGCAGCAGCAGAATCGAACGGCCGGATCCACCCTCGTCGTAGAGCATCACCGCCGAGCATATCGGCGGAGTAATCTCGCGGGCATGGCCATTGTGAAGATCAATGCGATCGACGTACCCGAGGGCGCAGGCCCCGAACTCGAGAAGCGCTTCGCCGCGCGCGCCGGGTCGGTCGACGGCTCCCCCGGCTTCCTCGGATTCCAACTGCTGCGGCCGGTCAAGGGCGAGTCACGCTACTTCGTCGTCACCCAGTGGGAGGACGAGGAGTCGTTCCAGGCGTGGTCCGGTGGACCGTCTCGTCAGGCACACGCCGGTTCCGGTGAGGGCAAACCGGTCTCGTCCGGAGCATCACTGCTCGAATTCGAGGTCGTACTGGACGTGCCTGCCACATCGTGAGCAACGCTGCTCAGATACGTTCGCGGGCGAGCTCCCATTCGAGTTTCGTCGGCATCTCCGAATCCAGTTTCGCCACAACATCGGCCAGGAACTCGGCGGGCATCGGCCTACCGAGGAAGTAGCCCTGAGCACTGTCGCAGCCCAACTCTCGGAGCGCATCCAACGTGCCCTCGTCCTCGACTCCCTCGGCCATCACCCGCACCCCGAGGCTTCGAGCCAAGTCGATGGTCGAGCGCACGATCGATGCGTCGGTCTCGTCGGTGTTCATCTTCGACACGAACGAGCGGTCGATCTTGAGAGTCTGCACCGGCAGTGTCTGCAGATAGGCCAACGAGCTGTAGCCGGTGCCGTAGTCGTCGATCGCGATGGTGACGCCGAGGCTCCGCAGGGACGTCAACGCGTTCACCGAGCGCACCGGGTCGGTCATCGCAGTCGTCTCGGTGACCTCGAATTCCAACGCGTGCGCGGGAACCGAATACTTCGCCAGCACGGCGGCGACCTGTTCGGTGAGTGTCTCGTCCAGGAGGTTTCTCACCGAAAGATTCACCGAGACAGACAAAGTTATGCCGCGTCGACGTAATTCGCTGCACTGCGCCAAGGCCTCGTCCAGTACGAGGGCGGTGATGGCGGGCAACATGCCGGTACGCTCGGCGTCGGGCAGGAACATCGACGGTCCGATCAAACCCTCACGTGGGTGCTGCCACCGCAGCAACGCCTCGACGCGATCGACACTGCCGGATTCCAGATCCAGACACGGTTGAAAGAACACTCGAAGCTGGTGGTCACGAATGGCCGTGTCGAGTTCCCCCAGCAACCGCATCTGATCGTGGCGGTCGCGATCCATGTCGGGTTCGTAACGACCGACGCGGGTGTGGCCGGCCTTCGCTGCCGTCAACGCCACGTGGGCGCGCTGAAGCATCGCCTCACCGTCGACCGGACTCGCCTCCGGCTCCTCGATGCCGATCCGACTCACCTCCGGCTCCTCGATGTCGATCCGACTCGGCTCCGGCTCCTCGGTCGACGCGATTCCGACGGCCGCATCGAGCGCCACGTTGATGTCGTGCACGAACATCGTTCTACTGACTGCGAGCTGGAGCCGCTCGGCGGTGTCCGATACGTCGATCTGGGCCGGACGCCGGCGCATGGCGACGACGAACTGATCCCCACCGAGCCGTCCCACGAGGTCGTCGGATCGCACCGATGCGACAAGGCGATGACCGATCTCGCGCAGCACACTGTCGCCCACGCTGTACCCGAAGGTCTCGTTGATCTGGGCGAAGCGATCGATGTCCACCACCAACGTGAAAACGTCCGCGTCGCCTCTCGTGGCGAGCATCGTGTCCAATCGCTCCCGGAGCAGTCGACGGCTGGCAAGTCCGGTGACTGCATCCGTCCGAGCGACGTCCTCCAGTACGGCGGCCTGCCGACGCAAGGTAGCCAGGAAACATGCCAACCGGCACCCGACGAGAGCTATGACCAGTGCGGAGGACGCCACGATCACCCAACCCCATTGTCCGACGGGAACTCCGCGGGCCAGTTGCACTGCCATCGCCAGCGGCGTGACTGCCACCGCGAGCGCAAGGCTGAGAAGCCTCGCCCGTCCGAATGCGAACGGGCTGGCCCGATCGACGCGCGCGACCGTCCCGTCCGGAACGTGCAGAGCGATCACTCCGAAGCACACGTAGGCCGCCAGCCACAGCGTGTTCAGAAGCGTCGACCGGTAGAGCTCGGAACTGCTGACCGTGGCATAGGTCGCGAAGTCCGCCAGCACGAGAAACCCGATGCCTGACGCGGCAGCCAGGAAGGGAACAGTGGTCGAGCGCGTCAGCAGGTACAGGCTTCCGACCAGCGTCAGCAAGAATGCATCGACGGTGAGGTACGCCGTGGCGGGCAACGTGGCGATCGCCGACGACAACGACCGTGCCGAATCGTCGGAGATGACGAACATCCAGGTGGCGAGTCCGACACCGACCGCGATGACCAAACACTCCAGTAGCTCTTCGCGCCCGAATACGAAGCCGTTCTCGTCGGCGGCACGGGCGAAGCCGACAGCGATGAGTGCGTATCCCAGAATGTAGAACACATCCGCGGCCGAGAAGGTCGGCACCCGACCACCGCCGGCTTCCATCACAGCTATCAGTGCATCGGCGATTCCCCAGCCGCCGATGCCGAGGGCCATGTACTTCCACGTTCGCTTGTCCGGACCGGGTTCACGGAGGTAGCGGTGCACGAATGCAGCGACTGTGGCCAGGAGCACGATTGCGTATATCGCATCTTGGGGTATACCGGGCGTGGCAAGTGCGTACGCCGCGACTGCGAGTGCACCGAGGCCCAGGAAGCGCGTCCACAACATAGTGGGGCAGATCCTTCCTAGGCCGGTCGGCGCATACCCCGAACGTACGCATCAGCCGATCGAACCCGACGTTTGAACACGATTCGTTACCGAATCACCCTGCAGATGGGTCAAGGAACGAACTATTTCAAACCTGACGATTGTTCGCCAGCCTCACATCGGGTGATTTGTTCGTTCAGCCCTCGAGAGCTGCGTCCAGTGTGATGTCGACGCCGGTGAGAGCCTTGCTGACGGGACAGGTTTCTTTTGCCGCCTGGGCTGCTTTCGCAAAGCCATCGGCGTCGAGGCCGTCCACCTCTCCTCGAACGGTCAGCTTGATGCCCGTCAACTTGAACCCCGGCTGGTCGGGACCGAGCGAGACATCGGCAGTGACCTCGAGGCTCTGCGGGGTGCCGCCCGCCTCGGCGATCAGCGCCGACAACTGCATCGCGTAGCAACTCGAATGAGCCGCGGCGATCAATTCCTCGGGACTGGTGGTGCCGTCGGCATTCTCGGCGGCGCGCTTGGGAAACGACACATCGAAAGTCGCTGCGCCGGAACTGGACAGCTCGACCTGGCCGGAACCTTGTTCCAGCGTTCCGTTCCAAGCTGTGCGTGAAGTACGAGTTGGCATCGAACCGATTCCTTTCGTTGTCGACCCTGACGTAGGCCTGTTTCTCAGGCTAACGTCAGCGGGGTGACCGGGCTACCGAGTGCGAAAATGTCGACACGACAGCTGCGACAATCGAGAAACTTCTCGCGCGCGGCAACGATCGCGGCAACCGCGATCCTGTCGATCGTGGGATTCTCGACGCCGACGGCCGTCGCCGGACCCCTGGCGGACTTCTACGACGCGCCGGTGGCGACGGTCGGCACCGGCACACTCGGCGAGGTGGTCCGAAGCCTGCCCGTCAACTCGCCCAAAGGGTTCGGACTCGGATTCGACATCGAACGGATTCTCTATCGGTCCAGCGACACGCACGATCACCCCATGGTCGTATCGGGATACACCATGACCCCCACAGCTCCGTGGACCGGCCCCGGACCCCGGCCGGTGATCGCGTACGCGCCCGGCACTTCCGGTATGGCGGACCGCTGCGCCGGATCGGCAGTTCTCGGGACAGTCGGCTCGTCCCCGGCCATCCTGCCGCTGCTACTGGCCGGATATCGCGTCGTCGCAACCGATTACCAGGGACTGGGCACCCCCGGCGGCCATACGTACTTGAACCGGATCGCATCGGGCCGAGCTCTGCTCGACGCCGCCAGAACCGCAGACGTCGAATCCACCACCCCGGTGGTGCTGTTCGGCTATTCCGAAGGCGGGTTCGCGTCCGCGTCCGCTGCCGAACTCGCCGCCACCTACGCCCCGGAGCTCGATATCCGGGGAGCGTATGTCGGTGCACCACCGGCAGATCCGACGCTCAACATCGACACACTCGACAACACCGGCCTCGGCAGCGCCGTGCTCTTCGCGGTCGACGGGATGATCAACGCCTACCCGGAACGAGCAGCGGGTATCCGCGACCTCTTCGACTCCGACGGGATCGCCGCGCTCGACGCCGCACAGAACTGGTGCACCACCGACCCCGCGGCCACCGAGACCGTGCGAACGACCGAGCTGACCCGCGACGGCCGACCACTCACCGAGCATTTGAGCAACCCGGCTCTGGCCGACATCACCGAGACGAACACCGTCGGGCGCATCGCCCCTGCCATGCCGGTGTACCTCTCGCACGCAGTCGAGGACGACACCGTACCCATCGAGCAGAGCCGCACCCTGCTTCTGCGCTGGCGCGATCTGGGCGCAGACATCACCTACCGCGAATACGACCTCCCGGCCATCCCGGTCGAGGGTGCGAACCACCTACCCGGGGCCCTGGCGGCCTACAACGACGTGATGCCGTGGATCGCCGGCCTGATTCACCGATACTGATCTCAGGTAGGAAATCAGGGTGTTCACCGAGGCGTCGACCCCGCTGAGGTTGGTTCACTCCATCCATGCGCATCGTCCACGCCCTGCTGACAGTCGTAGTCGTCCTGACCGCAGGCTCCCCCACCCCACCGGACCCCGGCGTGGCGTCGGACATCGAAGTTGTCGCCGAAGAACTCGGACTGCCGGGGGTCGCGTTCCGCGTCGTCTCCGAGCACGAGGTGTTGGAGAACCTCGAGTACGGGCTGGACGGAGACGGTGCGCCGATCGACGAGAGAACGTCGTTCGTGTGGGGTTCGGTCTCGAAGTCGGTGACGGCGGCGACCGTGTACTCACTCGCCGAACATCAAGCCCTCACATTGAATGGAACCGTGAATTCGATTCTCCCGGAGAGCGACTCGATCGTTCCGGGCGACGTCACGATCCACGACCTGATCCACCACACCAGCGGGCTCCCCCACGACGTCACCGAACTGGACGTGTGGGGGCGCACGGAGCGAGCGCTCGACGTCGTTCCCACCCTGCACGTCACCGTCGCCGACCGCGGCACCTTCCGCTACTCGAGCCTTAATTACCTACTGCTGCAGGCGATCGTCGAGAAGGTCACCGCCGAACCCTTCGCCGACGTCGCCGCCCGTGAGACCGGAGTGCACACCGCCGCCACCGTCACACCCGGCCACGTACCGTTCTTCACCTTCCCCCGAAGCATCGATACCGGAATCGACTCCGCTGGAATGGGTTACGGCTATCTGAGCGGATCCATCGACGAGCTCTCACGCTACGCATCCCGGCAACTGAGCGCTCCGGCGTCGAACAGTCCCGATACGGTGCCGACGGGTTCGGGCGCGGCGTACGGATACGGGTGGTACGTCGAAACACTGCCCGACGGTACCGAGATGCGATGGCATTCCGGGGCGGTCCCCGGCTATTTCACTCACGTCGCACTCGTTCCGGAACGACACCTGGCCGTAGTCTTCGCGACCAATCGATACGGCGAACTCGAGGCCGACAAGCTCGCCTCGGCCGCCCGCTCCCTCGTGCTCGCCCGACTCGGCGTCGACGAGCCTCGTGCCGCCGGCTTCGGTCGGTACGAAACAGCGCTGATCGCGTCGACCACACTCGCGGTGTTGCTGGCGCTCTGTGCGATACGAATCCTGTTCGGCTTCAGAACTGCCCCGGGTCGATGGGCCCCTGCGCACATCCTGATGGCCACCATTGCCGGAGGTGTGCTGTACTTCGCGACGCCGATGGTCGCCGGGGCACCGATTTCGACCCTTGCCCATTGGGCGCCTGATGTGACTCTGCTGTTCTGGATCGTGCTCGCCGAACTTGCGGTCATCGCTGTTGCCCTCGCCGCTCGGGTCTGGATCAATGCGCCTTTGTTGCAGTCTGAGTGACTGAAGTCCACATTGATCCACAAAGGGGGGGTGGGCGCGAACGGGCGGGGGGGTGGGCGCGAACGGGCGGGGGGGTGGGCGCGAACGGGCGGGGGGTGGGCGCGAACGGGCGGGGGGTGGGGTGTGGGGCGGGTGGGCATACGACAACGGGCGACCCTCTCGGAAGAGGATCGCCCGTTGTGTGGAGCTGGTGACACTTACTCGCTGTCGCTGTCTCCGGCGGCCTTGGCCAGGTCGACCGGGACCTCGTCGGGGACGATGATGGCCTTCTTCTCGCCGCGGAACGTGAACTTCGCGTCCTCGCCTGCGCCTTCGCCGTCCCAGTTCTCGACGTCGACCAGGATGATCTGGCCGGCTTCGATCTCGCCGAAGAGGATCTTCTCCGACAACGCGTCCTCGATCTCGCGCTGGATGGTGCGACGCAGTGGCCGTGCACCCAGTACGGGGTCGAATCCACGCTTGGCCAGCAACGACTTGGCCTTCTCGGTGACCTCGATCGCCATGTCCTTGTTCTTGAGCGCACCCTCGACTCGGTTGAGCATGAGATCGACCATCTGGATGATCTCGTCTCGCGTGAGCTGGTGGAACACGACGATGTCGTCGATGCGGTTCAGGAACTCGGGGCGGAAATGCTTCTTCAGCTCGTCGTTGACCTTGAGCTTCATCCGCTCGTAGTTGGACCCGGTGCCTTCACCCGAGGAGAAGCCGAGACCGACAGCCTTCGAGATGTCTGCGGTACCGAGGTTCGAGGTGAAGATCAGCACGGTGTTCTTGAAGTCGACCGTGCGTCCCTGGCCGTCGGTGAGACGACCGTCCTCCAGGACCTGAAGCAGAGTGTTGTAGATCTCCGAGTGGGCCTTCTCGATCTCGTCGAACAGCACGACGGAGAACGGCTTGCGGCGGACCTTCTCGGTGAGCTGGCCACCCTCTTCGTAGCCGACGTATCCGGGAGGAGCACCGAACAGACGCGAGGCGGTGAAGCGGTCGTGGAACTCGCCCATGTCGATCTGGATCAGTGCGTCGTCCTCGCCGAAGAGGAAGTTCGCGAGAGCCTTCGACAGCTCGGTCTTACCGACACCCGAGGGGCCGGCGAAGATGAACGAGCCCGACGGACGCTTCGGGTCCTTCAGACCTGCACGGGTACGACGGATCGCCTTGGAGACGGCCTTGACTGCCTCGACCTGACCGATGATCCGCTTGTGCAGCTCGTCTTCCATGCGGAGCAGACGAGTGGTCTCTTCCTCGGTGAGCTTGAAGACGGGGATGCCGGTCCAGTTGCCCAGAACCTCGGCGATCTGCTCGTCGTCCACCTCGGCGATGACGTCGAGGTCGCCCGAGCGCCACTGCTTCTCACGCTCGGCACGCTGACCGACGAGGGTCTTCTCCTTATCGCGCAGGTTCGCAGCCTTCTCGAAGTCCTGAGCGTCGATGGCCGATTCCTTCTCCCGGCGCGCGTCGGCGATTTTGTCGTCGAACTCGCGCAGGTCTGGCGGCGCGGTCATCCGGCGGATGCGCATCCGCGCGCCCGCCTCGTCGATGAGGTCGATTGCCTTGTCGGGCAAGAACCGGTCGTTGATGTACCGGTCGGCCAGCGTGGCGGCCGCGACGAGGGCACCGTCGGTGATCGAGACGCGGTGGTGAGCCTCGTAGCGATCGCGGAGACCCTTGAGGATCTCGATGGTGTGCTCGACGGTCGGCTCGCCGACCTGAACGGGCTGGAAACGACGCTCGAGCGCCGCGTCCTTCTCGATGTACTTGCGGTACTCGTCGAGGGTGGTGGCACCGATGGTCTGCAGTTCGCCACGAGCCAGCTTGGGCTTGAGGATCGACGCTGCGTCGATGGCACCTTCGGCGGCACCTGCGCCGACGAGCGTGTGCAGCTCGTCGATGAACAGGATGATGTCGCCGCGGGTGTTGATCTCCTTGAGCACCTTCTTCAGGCGCTCTTCGAAGTCACCGCGGTAACGGCTGCCGGCCACGAGCGAGCCGAGGTCGAGGGTGTAGAGCTGCTTGTCCTTGAGCGTCTCGGGGACCTCGCCGTTGACGATGGCCTGAGCCAGGCCTTCGACGACTGCGGTCTTACCGACACCGGGCTCACCGATGAGGACGGGGTTGTTCTTGGTACGACGCGAGAGCACCTGCATGACGCGCTCGATTTCCTTTGCGCGTCCGATGACCGGGTCGAGCTTTCCTTCGAGTGCGGCCTGGGTGAGGTTGCGACCGAACTGGTCGAGGACCAGGGACGTCGACGGGGTACCCGCCTCGCCACGGCCGCTGCCGCTCTCGGACGGTTCCTTGCCCTGGTAGCCCGACAGCAGCTGGATGACCTGCTGGCGCACGCGGTTGAGGTCGGCTCCGAGCTTGACCAGAACCTGAGCTGCGACGCCTTCGCCTTCGCGGATCAGTCCCAGCAGGATGTGCTCGGTGCCGATGTAGTTGTGGCCGAGCTGCAGCGCTTCACGCAGGCTGAGCTCGAGTACTTTCTTGGCGCGCGGGGTGAACGGAATGTGACCGGACGGAGCCTGCTGACCCTGCCCGATGATCTCCTCTACCTGGCTGCGTACTCCTTCGAGGGAGATGCCCAGCGACTCGAGAGACTTGGCGGCGACGCCTTCGCCCTCGTGGATGAGGCCGAGCAGAATGTGCTCCGTGCCGATGTAGTTGTGGTTGAGCATCCGGGCTTCTTCTTGAGCCAGGACGACAACACGCCGCGCGCGATCGGTGAACCTCTCGAACATCGCTCTCCCTCACTTCTTGGCGGGTGGTAGCTCGCCCACCAGTTCTTCTAGCGCCGCAGTGTCCAACACGCCGGGTCGCTTGTGCATTTGAAGGTAAGACTGCTTCTCACTGTAGTTGGCCGACGTTACGAACGCCGACCCTCCACCCCTGAAATGCTGCGCAACGGCCCACCAATGCGGACTGCCTTGCCTGCTTACTGTTCATAACGCAGGCACAATGCAAAACGTTTCCCATTCACTGTCCGCTGCTGGCGAACAGCGCTTTACCTACCGATCAGGCCTGGGACGGCTTGACGATCGGAAACAGGATCGTTTCGCGGATGCCGAGGCCGGTCAGCGCCATCAACAAACGGTCGATCCCCATGCCTGTTCCGGTGGTCGGCGGCATGCCCTGTTCCATCGCGGCGAGGAAGTCCTCGTCCAGAACCATGGCCTCGTCGTCACCGGCAGCGGCTTGGCGCGCCTGGTCCTCGAAACGCTCGCGCTGGATGATCGGATCGACCAGCTCGGAGTAGCCGGTGGCCAGCTCGAATCCACGGACGTACAGATCCCACTTCTCGGTGACGCCGGGCTTGCTGCGGTGCTGACGGGTCAACGGGGACGTCTCGACCGGGAAGTCGCGGACGAACGTGGGCTCGGTCAACGCGTCGCCCACCTGGTGTTCCCACAGCTCCTCGACGAGCTTGCCGTGACCGTAGATCGGGACACCGTCCTTGCGCGGCACCTCGACGCCCACCTTGTCGGCGATCGCGAGCAGCTCGTCGACGGTGGTGTCGGGGGTGACGTCGAACCCGAGCGATTCCGACAGCGACGGGTACATCTCGAGCGTCGTCCATTCGCCGCCGAGGTCGTAGGTGGTGCCGTCGGGCAGCGTTACGACCGTGGATCCGAGGGCGGCCATGGCCACTTCCTGGACCAGCTCACGCGTCATCGTCGCCGAATCGTCGTACGTGCCGTAGGCCTCGTACGTCTCGAGCATCGCGAATTCCGGCGAGTGCGAGGAGTCGGCACCTTCGTTGCGGAAGTTGCGGTTGATCTCGAAGACCTTCTCGATGCCGCCGACGACGCAGCGCTTGAGGAACAGCTCCGGCGCGATCCGCAGGTACAGGTCGGTGTCCATCGCGTTCGAGTGGGTGACGAACGGGCGAGCCGCTGCGCCGCCGTGCAGCGTCTGCAGCATCGGCGTCTCGACCTCGAGAAATCCACGACGTTCGAGGGCGTTACGGAGCTCCCGGACGACGGCGATGCGCTTGCGGGCGGTCTCGCGTGAGGTCGGGTTGGTGATCAGATCCAGGTAACGCTGCCGGATCCGCGTCTCTTCGCTCAGTTCCTTGTGCGCGACGGGCAGAGGACGCAACGACTTCGATGCGATCTGCCAGGCGTCGGCCATCACGCTGAGCTCGCCGCGTCGGGAGCTGATGACCTCACCGTGCACGAACACGAAGTCACCGAGATCGACATCGGACTTCCACTCCGCGAGTGCGTCCTCGCCGACGCCTGCCAGGCTGATCATCGCCTGCAGCTGGGTGCCGTCACCCTCTTGCAGAGTGGCAAAGCACAGCTTGCCGGTGTTGCGGACGAAGATGATGCGGCCGACGACTCCGACGATCAGGCCGGTGGTCGTATCGGGTTCGAGTTCGGGGAACTCGGTGCGAATCTCGAGCAGCGAATGGGTCCGCGGGACCGACACCGGATATGCCTCGACCCCGCGCTCGAGCAGCGCGGCGCGCTTGGCACGACGAATCCGTAGTTGCTCCGGGGTGTCGTCGGCCTGCTGGGGAGAAGCTGTGTCACTCACGCGCACACACTTTACAGACCGAGTCCGCAAGAACGATCAGTGCGCTGCGACGGCCTCGGCCTCACGGACGCAGTGCTTGGCCTGCGTCAACACACCGAGCAAACCAGCCGACTTCAGCGCCTGATAACCGCCGACCAGGTCGGTGGACCTGTGCAGACCGAGCAGCTTGAGCGATGCGGCGGCGAGTGAGGAGGTGTAGCCCTCCGAGCAGATGACGATCCACTCCACATCGTGGTCGACGGCGATCGCCAGGCGCGCATCGCTCGTCGGGTCAAGACGCCATTCGAGGACGTTGCGTTCGATGGCCAGAGCCCCGGGCAGCGTTCCCTCGACTGCGCGCTGCGCCTGCGGGCGGATGTCGACGACGACGGCGCCGCGGTCGACGGCGTCGCGCAGCTCGAAGACGGTCATTCGATCGATGGTCTCGCGTGCGGATTCGAGCATTTCGACAATGGTCATGGTCTGGATGGTCACAGCGTGGCCTTCTCGGGTTCGTCGGTGAGCTCGCTACGGGTGCGACGCAGCGTGGACCGTTCGGTCACTTCGTAGTAGGACATCGCCGTCAAGGGTGGCGAGTAGGCGTGCACGCTGAGAGTGGGGCCGGTCGTGTCGGACGCCGGATCGTGCATCACGTCGTGCACCCATCCCAGCGGGAAGGCCGCCTGATCTCCGGCGTCGAGATGACGCTCCTTCAGTTCGCTTCCTGCCCAACGGTATTCGAGCAACGATCCACTCAGAACGGTCAATGCACCGAGCGACCCGGCGTGATCGTGCAGTTCGGTGGAGCGTTCGGGAACCCAGCTGATCAACCAGACGTCCAGATCGTCGTCGGAGTGCAGGCGAGTGGCCCAACGCTCGTCGGTCGGCCAGCGACCGCCGCCGGGAAGCAGATGGTCGAAACGACCTTCGAGGACGTCGGATGCGCCCTGATCGGTGATGCGCAGCAGGTCGGGTGGACGAAGCCGCGTCGGCAGCGTCGAGATCGACCGTGGGGAAAATCTGGGACGCGTGGGTGCAGAAAATACAGGTGTGGAAAGCATGAAGCTCTACTCCAGGGGTGTGTTACGAACGAGGCAGGGTTCAGCCTCGACAACACTCCTGGGTGGCCATGCATGTCATCACGCCCACGATTCTGGCACACCCCCGCTCGATGCGCTAGTCGTTCAACGCGGGCGTCGTTTGGCCATGTTTCGTTCGTAGACCAGACGCAGCCCCTCGAGGGTCAGGTCGGGTTCGTGGTGCTCGATGGTCGTCGACTCGGGCAGGATCAACGCGGCGATGTCCCCGGTGCCGATGATCGCGACATCCGTGCCGGACACCTCGGGAACCTCTCGTCGAATTCGCCCGACGAGGCCGTCCACCAGACCCGCGAACCCGAAGATGGTGCCCGACTGGATGCACTCGACGGTGTTCTTGCCCAAAACCGAACGAGGCCGGATCATCTCCACCTCACGCAACGTGGCAGTGCGAGTCGACATGGCCGACGCCGACATCTCGAGACCGGGAGCGATGGCACCGCCGAGAAATTCCCCCTTGGCCGAGACGACGTCGACGCAGGTCGTGGTTCCGAAATCCACCACGATGCACGCCGTGCCGTACAAGTCATGTGCAGCAAGGGTATTGACGATGCGATCGGCACCGACTTCTTTGGGATTGTCGACCAGCAACGGCACTCCGGTCCGCACACCGGGTTCGACCATCACGTGCACCACGTGATCCCAGTAGCGCGCGAGCATCGTCCGCATCTCCCGCAGCACCGACGGCACGGTCGACAGTGCAGTCACTCCGGTGATCCGTTCGGCGTCCTCACCCAGCAGACCGCGCAACATCAGGGCCAGTTCGTCGGCCGTCACATGCGGGTCGGTTCGAATTCGCCAATCTCGCAGCAGTTTCGAGTGATCCCCCGTGCCGGTGAACAGACCGACCACGGTGCTGGTGTTGCGCACATCGATTGCGAGGAGCATCGAATCAGACCAGCACGGAATCGGCCCGCAGATCACGCGGCGTGATCAGACCCGAGCCCGCAGGCGCATGAGCCGGATCGCTGCCGAGTTCGACAGGCCGGTTCTTGTCGTCGACGAACACCACCCGGGGTGCGTAGTCGGCAACCTCCTGCTCGTTCATCACCCCGTAGGCGATCAGGATGACCAGGTCGCCCGGGTTCACCAGATGTGCTGCAGCTCCGTTGATTCCGATGACACCGCTGCCGCGCTCGCCGGTGATCACGTACGTTTCGAGTCGAGCACCGTTGTCGATGTCGACGATGGTGACCTGCTCGCCTTCGAGCAGGTCGGCCGCCTCCATCAGATCCTGGTCGACGGTCACCGAGCCCACGTAATGCAGATCTGCGTGCGTGACGGTGGCGCGATGGATCTTGGACTTCATCATGGTACGAAACATCGTGTCACTCTCCACTTTTCGGATCGTCCGGGTATTCCAGAAAGCCGGTGCCGACTGCGACACCGACGTTGTCGATCAATCTCGTGGTGCCCACCTTGGCTGCCACGAGCAGTCTGCCGTCTCCACGCTCGGGAGCCGGGCCGAGATGCGGGTCGCGCACCTCCAGGTAGTCGACCTGCACCAGCGGTGCCTCTTCCAGAACGGCCCGCGCCGTGGCGATGATGGCCTCGCTGCCGCCGGCCGCAGCGTGCGCGCCGGCGACCAGTGCAGCCGACAGCGCCATCGCGGCGTCTCGCTGCTCGGCATCGAGATACCGGTTGCGCGAGGACAGTGCGAGACCGTCCTGCTCGCGCACCGTCGGGACCCCGATGACGGCGACGTCGAAGTTCAGATCGCGCACCATCTGCCGGATCAACGTCAGTTGCTGGTAGTCCTTCTCGCCGAAGTACGCGCGATGCGGTGCGGCGATCTGCAGCAACTTGGCCACGACGGTGAGCATTCCTGCGAAATGTGTCGGCCTGCTTGCACCTTCGAGCTCTGCGCCGAGCGGACCGGGATTGACGGTGGTGCGCGGACCCGACGGATACATGTCCGACGCCGACGGCGCGAAGACCAGCTCGACGCCCTCGTCACGCAGCAGCGCGACATCGGCGTCGAGGGTCCGTGGATAGGCATCGAGGTCCTCGCCCACACCGAACTGCAGTGGGTTGACGAAGATCGACACGATCACCACGGCACCGGTGAGCTTGGCCTGCCGCACCAGCTGCAGGTGCCCGGCGTGCAGCGCGCCCATGGTCGGGACCAGAGCGACCTGCTTTCCGACGCCTCGCAGCGCTTTCGACACCGACGTGATCACCGCAGGATCGTGGTGAACCGTCAACTGCCCCTTGGTGTAGCTGCCCGCGAGGGTCATCGATTCCCTTCCAGAAGTTCGATCAGGTCTGCCTTGGCACCGATGCGCTGCGCCGATCGCAACGACAGCGCGCGGTATCCGGCTGCGATCCGCGAATCCACGGACTCGAGCACGTCGAGATGCTTGCCGACTGCAGCGGTGTCGCCGCGGGCCACCGGCCCCGTGAGCGCCGACTGTCCGTTGCGCAGCGCGTTGTCCAGCGCGGCTTCGAGCAATGGAGCCAGAACACGCTCGGGCACACCGCGTTCGGAGTCCGAACCGGGGAAACCCGGTCCGGCCAATGCAACTCGGAGCGCTTCGACCGCGTCGACCACCAGAGTGACGAGGTGATTGCTGCCGTGCGCGAGCGCGGCATGGTAGAGCGCCCGGTTGTTCTCGGGCACGTGCACGGGCTCGCCGCCGATCTCGAGGACGAGAGCCTGCGCCACCGCGTAGCCGATCTCGTCGCCTGCAGTGATGCCGAAGCACGCAGCCGTCATCCGGTCGGTGTCCTCGACTCCGCCGCTGAACGTCATGGCCGGGTGGATGGCCAACGGCACGGCCCCTAGAGCCGCCAGAGGCTCGAGCACCGAGATCCCGTTCGCGCCGGAGGTGTGCACCACCAACTTTCCCGGTGCAACCGCCCCGGTGGACGCCAGGCCTGCGACTATCGACGCCAACTCGCTGTCCGGTACGGCCAGAACGAGCAGTTCTGCGCGACGAGCAACCTCGTCGACGGGCAGAACTTGGGACTCGGGGAGCCGCTCACGCACCCGCGCGATGGATGCATCCGACACGGCAGCGGCACCGACGACAACATGCCCGACGCGTTCGAGCGCCTCACCGAATGCGGTACCGACCCGTCCCGCCGAGACGACACCAACCGTCAAGCGAGCCGGAGACAGACCACCAGTGAACCCAGATGAGGTCACCGAAAATTTCCTCTCGTTCGTTCCAGTCCCGCTCTGCGGGTACCAGACGTCCTGCACGGAACAATAGCGACCGCGACCCCTCGCAGGCCATGGGAGAGCTGTGTGATCTGGTTCTCAGTCTGCGCGACGGCGACGGCGACGGGTACCCGGATCGGTCATGGCCGCATCACCGGATCCTCCGCCTTGCAGTCCGGCCATGATCTCGGCAACGGATCGACCGTTCGAGTGTGCGCCCGACGCATCCTCGTCGTCGGCCGACTCCGCGCGCCTACGACCGCGTCGGGGCGAGACGGAAGTCTCCTCGGCCGGTGTCTCGTAGTCGTGATCGGCCGCGAAGAACGCATCCGCCGATTCACGCAACGAGGCGCGAGACGCGGAGAAGGCGTCGCCGCTGCGGTCCGCGTCCGATCCGTGTGCAGGCTCGGACCCGTAGTCCGCGGCAGGCTCGGTTGCGTATTGTTCGTCCGGCTCCGAGTGCGACTCCGCCGCATACGGCTCAGCCGAATACGACTCCGTGGAATACGACTCCGTGGAATACGACCCGGCCGAATCGGCCTCCGCATGCCCGGTCTCGTAGGTCTCGGCGGTGGCCTGCGGCTCGAACTCCGCCGCCGGTTCCGGCTCTGCAGCAGGTCGACGCGTCTGCTCGAAGTCGTATGCGGTGAAAGGCGAGCTGGGCGGGGTGACGCGCCCCGCCGGTCTCGGTGCGCCGTAGGGACGTGCCTGCGCTGCAGGTCGCTCGTACGGGTCCTCGTCCGCAACGGACGCGTCCGTGTCGTATCTCGTCTCCTCGAACGAATCCTCGGCGTACGGATCCTGAGCCGACTCGGCAGCCGCCGGTGCCGGCGCGGAAGCCGTGGCCTGCGGCATCTCGTCCGGATCCTCCGGGTACACCACCGACGTCTCGGCCGTGACCGGCTCGTCGTAGGGAGTTCCGACACCGTTGAGGCCGGTTCCCGGTCCCATCGAGCCGTTGCCGTTCCCGCGACCGGGGACGTACAGGCCGGACGGCGCAGGTTGGTAGCTGTCGTAGCCGCGTCCGCCGAGTTCTTGCATCCTCATGGCTTCGGCACGCAGTGCGACACGTTCGGTGGGCAGATTGCCGTCGAAGAGCACCTGCAGGTTCTGGCGAAGGGCAGCGAGTTCGGTGCGCAACGCTGCGACCTCGTCGATCTCGAGCTGCGATTCGCCGCGAACCCGAGCTTCGACGCTCATCTCGTACTCGCGTCGCGCCGAGATCTCCCGGGCCAACTGCAGCTCGTAGACCGTCTGCAGGTCCTTGGCCTTGGTCTGATCGGCGGCCGCCTCGCGCCTGTACTTGGTCATCGCGAACGCACCGATCACCGCAGCCCACAGTGCCGAGAGAACACCGACCCTCATCCACTGCACGCTCTCGGTGAAGAGCAACAACACACTGGCGATGATGCCGAACACGACGAGCGCCGCGAGGAACAGCTGGCTCGCACTACGCCTCTTACGGCGCCCCTTCTTTGCGCGAGTCTGATCTGTCATGTTCACAAGGGTAACTGGCAAATCGTTCGCAAATAGTCATCCTCGACCGATCACTTACACAACCGAGGTAACAATCAAATGTTTCGAGCGTTACCGAGAACGCTCGTCGTCACGGTCTTTCGGGGTACGGCAGCACTGTTCGAGCCACATCGCGGCAGCGACGACGGCCAGTCCTGCCACCAGCGCGACGACGGCTCCGGCCCGATCCGACGACGCTGCCCGCACCGTCGCCGCGCGCGGCATCACGTACACCAGAAATCCGACGCACACTCCGACGACAGCGGTTCCCACCAGCATCGATGCCTTCGCCAACACCAGCGCCCTGAACACCGTCAACGGGTGCAGGTCATGCAGACCGCCGCCCACCCGATGCTCGGCGATGCGATTGCGAACGATCACCGCAGTCACCACTTGCACCACCGCGACCAGGTACAACGACGCCCCGGCGTACACCGGAATCGGTGGCAGCGAGCCGTAGAAGACCCGAACCAGCAGCCACGTACCGATCGAGGCGACGAGGAAAAGACCCAAGACATCCCAGACCTTGGTGGGATTGGTCACCACAAGCCATCACCGACGCCTTTGTGCTCGATCACTCCCGCACGCTCCTCCGGGCTCAGTCGCGCGAGCAATTCGGTCACCGGAACGTCGTCGTCACCGACGCGCAGGGTGGCGTCCGGTTCGACGTCCAGCCACGGCAGCAGGACGAACGCCCGCTCGTGCGCGCGCGGGTGCGGAAGAATCAAACGAGGGTCTTCGCTGATCAGGTTCTCGCAGACCACCACGTCGACGTCGAGGCTCCGCGGCCCCCACCGCTGCACCCGAACGCGATCGGCCGCCTCCTCGAGGCGCTGGCCGAGGCGCAACCAATCCCAGGCGTCGAAGGCATCGTTCTGGGCCACGACGACGGCATTGAGGAAGTCCTGCTGCTCGATGCCACCCCACGGAGCGGAGCGATACACCGGCGAGCAGGCCACCAGCCGCGACCCCAATTCGGCTGTGACAGAGCGCAAGTGGGCGAGTGAATCACCGACGTTGCTGCCGATGGACAGCACCGCCCGGGTCACGGCCGCTCCCGGTACGCCACCACGGCAACGTCACCGAACGTCAACGGGATGGGGGCCGACGGCTTGTGCAGCACCACTTCCACCGCGTCGACGCGCGAGTCGTACGCCAGCACGACCTCGGCGATCTCGGCCGAGACCGTCTCGATCAGGTCCCTGGACGGGCCCGCGACAACGGCCGCGGCGCGCTCGGCCAGTTCTCCGTAGTGCAGCGTTCGGCTCAGGTCGTCGGTCTCGGCCGCGGGCCGCAGGTCCATCCACACGGTGATGTCGACGACGAAGTCCTGCCCGTCTCGCTTCTCGTAGTCGAAGACGCCGTGATTGCCGCGCACCGTCAGGCCACGCAGTTCGATGCGGTCGCTGCGACGCGTCCCGGCACCGACGCGGCTGCTGATCTCGCTCATGCCCGATCACCCTGCCATGCCCGTACGACAGCGACCGCGTCGAGTGATGCTCGAGCGTCGTGCACGCGAACACCCCAGGCTCCCCCGGCGACGGCGAGCGCCGACACCACGGCCGTGGCGATCTCGCGCCCGTCCGGCGGTCGCGGAGAACCGTCGTCGCCCGCCAACAGCGATCCGAGAAAACGCTTTCTGGAAGCACCTACGAGAACCGGGAAGCCGGCCGACACCAGGTCGGGAAGGCCACGTAGCAGTTGCCAGTTGTGTTCGGCATTCTTGGCGAATCCGAGGCCGGGGTCGAGCACGAGCATCGCCGTGTCCACTCCCGCCGCCACTGCATGATCGACCTGTTCGAGCAGTTCGCTGCGGACGTCGGCGACCACGTCGTCGTATCGATCGGCCGGACCGGCGTGCCGGTATTCGGATCCGGCGGCCCGCCAATGCATCAGGATCCAGGGCAATCCGCCGTCCGCAATCACCCCGGCCATGGCCGGATCTGCCCGACCGCCCGAGACGTCGTTGACGATCGAGACCCCGGCCTCGATCGCGGCCTCGGCGACCGAGGCGCGCATGGTGTCGACGCTGGTGACCACCCCCGCTTCGGCCAGGGCGGCGATGACCGGGACTACCCGCTGCGCCTCGAGGGTCGGATCGATCCGGTCTGCTCCGGGACGCGTCGACTCACCACCGACATCGACGATGTCGACTCCGCGACGATGCATCGCCAGCCCGTGTTCGACGGCAGCATCGACATCGAGGTATCGACCGCCGTCGGAGAACGAATCAGCAGTGACGTTGAGGACACCCATTACGACGGGTGCCGGGGGGATACTCCGCATCGGGCTCATCGAGAATCGACCGGACGCGTCATTTCCGCAGAATCAGGTCCAGAGCTTCCGAACGCGATGCCGCGCTGGACTGCAACAGACCCCGCACCGCCGACGTGGTGGTGCTGGCACCCGGCTTGCGAATCCCACGCATGGCCATGCACAGGTGTTCGGCCTCGATCACGACGATTGCACCGCGCGGGTCGAGCTTGCGCATCAACGCGTCGGCGATCTGGCTGGTCAGACGCTCCTGCACCTGCGGGCGCTTGGCGTACATGTCCACCACGCGCGCCAGCTTCGACAGGCCGGTGACCTTGCCGCTCTTGCCCGGGATGTAGCCGACGTGTGCAACGCCGTGGAACGAGACCAGGTGATGCTCGCACGTGGAGAACATGGGGATGTCGCGGACGAGGACCAGTTCCTGGTGCCCCTCGTCGAACGTCGTGTTCAGCGCCGTGTCCGGGTCGGTGTAGAGCCCGGCGAAGATTTCGCGGTAGGAACGCGCGACGCGGGCCGGGGTGTCGAGCAGACCTGGACGGTCGGGATCCTCGCCGACGGCGATCAACAGCTCACGCACGGCGGCCTCGGCGCGAGGCTGGTCGAAGACCGCGCCGGTGGCGTAGGCCACTGTTTGTTCCACTGCCCGCTGCTGCGCTGCTGGGACTTCTGCCGAGTCGATTGCCGACTCGTCGGTCCGGTTGACTGACACGAGAACGTACCTCCGGTTGGGCTCCGCGAATGTGACAGCTGGGCCGACCTGCACCTGCTCTTCACAGAGCAGCTGCGCCGACCTTCAGCACGGTTCGAACGACGGACTGGGCCGACCGAAAGGGTCGACCCAGCCAGCCTAATGATCGACCTAGCGGTACGAACCGCCCGGCCCTTCCCAGCGTTGCGTCCGCGGACCTTCGTCGCCGTCGTCCTCGGCTCGCTCGTCTCGCCGCGAGTCCTCGGACGGGCTGCTGGAGGGACGATCGTCTCCGGGCAGCGGGTAGCTCTGCGATGGAGTCGGAACCTCCCAGGTGGGAGGCGACACCTCGGCCGGTGCGGCATCGTCCTGGTTCTGGCCGTACGGGGGCTCGTGCCGAGAGGTACGACCCTGGTCCCGAGCGTCCGGCCGGAACGGATCAGGCTGATACTGCGGCTGCTGATATTCCGGCGGTTGATTCGCCGGCGGTTGGTTCGACGGCGGTTGGTTCGACGGCGCAGCGGCCGGCGGCTGATATGCCTGTGGCTGCTGATAGGTGGGGTGCTGTCGGTACGTCGGCGGCTGTCCCTGCGGCGGCTCGTACCGATTCTGATCCGGTCGATCCGATTCCGGCTGTTCGCGGTTCGGTTGGTTCGCAGCCGGCGGCGTGGTCGGTCCCTGGTAACGGGGAACCGAAGACTGGTCACGCGGCGGCCATCCCGGAGCCGACCATCCTGCCGGGGCACCGTAATCGGGGCGCGAGCCCTGGCCGGGGCCGCTCGGGCGAGGTTCCTGCCGGCGATAGCCTTCGGAGTATCCGCCCCCGTTGGGAGCACCTCCGTTGACCGGGCCGCCGTAACCTCCGTTGGGCCCGCCGTTGTAGCCACCGCCGTTGAAACCGCCGGTTGCGGGGGCGCTGCGTCGACCACCACCGGTGTTCGGCGCATCGACGTCGCCGGTGCTCGGCGATCCGTTGACCGGGCCACCGTTGGTCGGAGCGCCGTTCGATGGGGCACCGTTGGTGGGGGCACCGTTGGTGGGCGCACCGTTGGTCGGAGCGCCGTTGTATCCGTTGCTTCCGTTCGGGTAGCCACCCTTGCTCAGCTGCGGCGAACCGGCGTAGCTGGGCTGCGGAAACTGTTGCGGCGGAAGCTGCTTCGGGGCCGGGGGTACCGGAGGCCACGGCTCGCCGCGCTCGGCGGCGAGTTCGCGGGGAGTCTTGACCGGCGGCTTGTCCGAGGGCTTGCGATCACCGAAGTCGTTGAACAGGGTGATGCGCGGCCGCTTGGTGACGCTGTGGAAGATCTTCTCGAGGTCCTTGCGGGTGAGCGTCTCGCGTTCGAGCAGCTCCGAGGCAAGGGTGTCGAGCAGGTCGCGGTACTCGTTGAGGATGGCCCACGCCTCGGTGTGCGCAGCCTCGATGAGCTTGCGCACCTCCTCGTCGATCTCGCGGGCGACCTCGTGCGAGAAGTCGGACTGCTGGCCCATCGAACGGCCGAGGAACGGGTCGCCCTGTTCCTGCCCGTACCGGACGGCTCCGAGCTTGCTGCTCATGCCGTACTCGGTGACCATCGCGCGAGCGATCTTGGTGGCCTGGTCGATGTCCGAGGACGCACCGGTGGTCGGCTCGTGGAAGACGAGCTCCTCGGCCGCGCGGCCACCCATGGCCATCACGAGGCGAGCGATCATTTCCGACCGCGTCATCAGGCCCTTGTCGTCCTCGGGCACCGTCATCGCGTGGCCGCCGGTGCGACCGCGAGCGAGGATGGTGACCTTGTAGACGGGCTCGATGTCGGGCATCGCCCATGCCGCGAGAGTATGACCACCCTCGTGGTAGGCGGTGATCTTGCGCTCGTGCTCACTGATGATGCGGCTCTTGCGGCGCGGGCCACCGACGACGCGGTCCACCGACTCTTCGAGGGACGCCTCGGTGATGACGGTGCCGTTCTCGCGAGCGGTGAGCAGTGCAGCTTCGTTGATGACGTTGGCCAGGTCGGCACCGGACATTCCGACGGTTCGCTTGGCGAGACCTTCGAGGTCGGCGTCCTGCGCAACGGGCTTGCCTGCCGAGTGCACCTTCAGGATCGCCCGACGGCCTGCCAGGTCGGGGGCACCGACCGGGATCTGGCGATCGAAGCGGCCCGGACGCAGCAGCGCGGGGTCGAGGATGTCGGGGCGGTTGGTGGCGGCGATGAGGATGACGCCGGTGCGCTCACCGAAGCCGTCCATCTCGACGAGGAGCTGGTTGAGCGTCTGTTCGCGCTCGTCGTGACCGCCGCCCATACCTGCGCCGCGCTGACGACCGACGGCGTCGATCTCGTCGACGAAGATGATGCAGGGGCTGTTCTGCTTGGCCTGCTCGAACAGGTCGCGCACGCGGGACGCACCGACGCCGACGAACATCTCGACGAAGTCCGAGCCGGAGATGGTGAAGAACGGCACGCCAGCCTCGCCTGCGACGGCACGCGCGAGCAGCGTCTTACCGGTTCCGGGAGGGCCGTACAGCAGCACGCCGCGCGGAATCTTGGCACCGAGCGCCTGGTAGCGCGCCGGGTTCTGCAGGAAGTCCTTGATCTCGTAGAGTTCTTCGACAGCCTCGTCCGCGCCCGCGACGTCGGCGAAGGTGGTCTTGGGCATGTCCTTCGTCAGCTGCTTGGCCTTGGACTTGCCGAAGCCCATGACGCCACCGCGTCCGCCGCCCTGCATGCGGCTCATCACGAAGATGATCACGCCGAGGATCAGCACCATCGGGAGGATCAGCAGCAGGAACGAGCTGAACCAGCTCTCCTGAGTGACGGTGGTGTTGTAACTGTCGAGACCCTGCGAGTCGACCTTGTCGAAGATCTGCTCGGACGCCGAGTCCGGATACTTCGCAATGATCTGCGTCGGACTGTCCGTGGCGTCAATGGCCTCTTTGAGGGTCAGCCGAATCTGTTGCTCACGGTCGTCGATCTGCGCGGACGCGACATTACGGTCGTCGAGCTGGGCGATCGCCACAGACGTGTCGACCGTCGTCCAGTTTCGCGTGTCGTTACCGAAGTAACTGAAGGCATAGATCACCAACAGAATGCCGAAAACGATGGCAAGATTTCGTATTACTGTCTTCCGATTCATACAGCTTCAGCCGAGTCGGCCGTGTCCTTTCAGTCCGCTCCCGCGCGCTGGCTGCTCCCTGCCCGCCGGATGCTCCAGGCTAGCGCGAGACTCGGACATCTGACTCGCTCATACCTGGCGCTGTGCGTCCACGCACCTGTTTGCGTCGACGCTTCTTCCCCTCCAACGACTGCACTCCCCCGGCAGTTCCCCACCTCTCGGGCACCCTATCCGCATCGATGGACCATTGCATACGTCTCGGCGCGGCAATGGTCCATTCACGCGGGTCCACTCACGCGAACCGGGTGGACCGAAGGAACGGACTCAGCTGTAGACCTTGGGATCGAGCAGGCCGATGTACGGCAGGTCCCGGTAGCGCTCGTTGTAGTCCAGGCCGTAGCCGACGACGAATTCGTTGGGGATGTCGAAGCCCACGTTCGCGACCTCCACGTCGACCTTGATCGCGTCGGGCTTACGCAGCAACGTCACCACCGACAACGAGGCAGGCGACCGGGTCGCGAGGTTGCGCTTGAGCCAGCTCAGCGTCAGACCGGAGTCGATGATGTCCTCGACGATCAGCACGTGGCGTCCGGTGATGTCGCGGTCGAGGTCCTTGAGGATCCGGACGACGCCCGAGGACGAGGTGGACGACCCGTAGGAGCTGACCGCCATGAACTCGAGCTGCGCCGGGATGGGCAGGGCCCGGGCGAAGTCGGTCATGAACATGATCGCGCCCTTGAGGACGCCGACCAGGAGCAGGTCACCTTCCGGTGAGCCTTCGGGATACCGCTTGGCGATCTCTTCTGCGAGTTCCGCAGTGCGCACTTTGATCTGTTCCTCGGAAATGAGAACCGATTCGATGTCGCCCTCGTACACGGGGTTTCCCTTCATTCGTTCTCCAGGCCGACGCTCAGCCTGCCATGCCGACGCGAGCACACCAACCTGGCGCCGGGCGTTCCTCCTGGCAGCGCAACTCCGCCCTGACCCGTCCACCGTCCGACGAGGGCATCGACGGACCGGATCTGCCGGTCGGTCAGCGACGTCACACCCCGGCCGAGCAACCATCGGCGCAGTACTCGCCGGCGAACGGCGGGATCGAGCGGGTCGAGCGCCGCCACCTCGAGGTCGGGGGCATGGGCGTCGACGACGGATTCGGCCATTGCGTCGAGCACCCGACCGTCCTCGCGCAACTGCTCGGCGGTCCGCGCGAGTGCTGCGGCGACACCACCGCCGAGCACAGCCTCGAGCAGGGGCAGCACCTCGTGACGCAACCGCACCCGAGTGAAATCGGTGTCGGTGTTGTGCGGATCCTCGAACGGCTCGATCCCCAACTCGACGCAGGCAGCCCGGGTGACGCTGCGTCGAACTCCGAGCAGCGGCCGACCCCACGGCGCATCGAAGGCCGCCATGCCCGCGATCGACCGCGGTCCCGATCCGCGCCCCAACCCCAGCAGAACTGTTTCGGCCTGATCGTCGAGCGTGTGCGCCACCAGCACCGACGCGTCGCCGCGGGCCCGGTTCAGCGCGTCGTACCTGGCTCGGCGGGCGGCCGATTCCATCCCACCGGAACCGGTCACCTGCACCGTCAGAACACGCGCGTCATCGACGCCGAACGCGCGGGCACGCGCCGCCGCGGTCGAGGCCACCTCAGCCGAGCCGGCCTGCAGACCGTGATCGACGACCAACGCCAGCACACCCGGAGCCTCGGCCACGGTCGCTGCGGTCAAGGCCAACGAATCCGCTCCACCGGACAACGCGACGGCCACCGGCCCGGGATGCACGGACAACCAACCCCGAACCGCGTGCCTGATCTCCAGCAGGGCAGGCCCCTCTGGTAAGAGCACTAGCCCAGAACTCGGGCGATCCAGGCGTCGGGGTCCTCGATCTCCGACAGCAACGGCAGGGTGTCGGGCCCGGTCCACACGGTGTTGAAGCGTTCCATCCCCACCGTGGCGACGACGTGGTCGACGAATGCCTTACCGCGCACGTACTGCGCCATCTTCGCGTCCATGCCGAGCAGTGCCCGAATGACGCGTTGAAGCGGGTTCACCTTGCGTAGGCGGCGCTGATCGAACGCACCGCGGATCTGTGTCACGGTCGGCACGACGGCCGGTCCGACGGCGTCCATCACGTGGTCGGCGTGGCCCTCGAGCAGGGTGCCCAGCACCAGGAGTCGGTCGATGGCGTCGCGCTGGGGCTGAGGTTGGGTGGCGCGCAGCAGTCCGACGATGCCTGCGTCCTCGGACTTGGACGACCCGCTCGGATTCTTGCGGGCCTTCAGCGCGCCGGTCAGCCGGTTGGCGACATCGGAGAGCGGCTCGTCGGTGCCGTCGGAGAGCACCCCCACGTTCTCGCGCATGTAGCCGCCGAGCCAGGGAGCGGAGGAGAACTGGACTCGGTGCGTCACCTCGTGCAGGCACACCCACAACCGGAAGTCACCGGGAGACACGCGAAGTGCACGCTCGACGGCAATCACGTTGGGCGCGACCAGGAGCAGCGTTCCGTTCTCGCCGGTGAACGGGTCGTACTGTCCGAGAATGGCGCTGGACAGAAAGGCCAGCATCGCCCCGGCTTGCAGTCCGGCCGGCTTTCCGCCGAGCAGACCGGACGGCGGCGTACCGTCGTCGTCTCCGGTCAGGTGTTTCATCGACGACGCGGCCGCGGCGATCCAGCCGGCGCGGTCGACCACCTGGGCGTCGGGCACGGGGAGTCCATCGGCCAGGCCGGTGGTCTCGCGAACCGGTCCCTCGGCCCTGATCGATGCGGCGGCAAGCTCTTCCACGGCTGCCGCGGCGGTGTATCGAGACGTGGCCGGGCCCTTGCGGGCCAGCTTCGCTCCGGTCTTCGCTGCCACGGACCAGTCGACGGCACCGGCGAAACCGGAGGTGGTTTCGCTGTCGTCGGCCTTCGCTGCTGCGTCCGTGTTCACTGGCAACCACACAATCTCAGGGTCGATGCGACGGCATCGAGGGCGGGGCGACTGACATCGGGTGGCCGGTCGTTGGACATCAGTGCGAAGGTCAGGATTCGGCCGTCGACGTCGACGACATATCCTGCCAAAGCGCTTGCAGCAGAAAGAGTTCCAGTCTTCGCCCGAACCCATCCCGCTCCGGTTCGGTTCCCCGAGGCGTACCGATCCGTCAGGGTTCCGGTAGCGCCGGCAACGGGAAGATAGTCGAGCATCGGACGCAGCGTCGGCTGCTCGGTTCCGGCTGCCGAGGTCAACACCTGATCGAGCAGCCTGGCCGGAATCTTGCCGTCGACCGAGAGCCCACTGGCGTCCTCCAGCGCGAGTCCGGCCATGTCGAAGCCTGCGGAATACAGGGTCTGCCCGATCGACGCCGTTGCACCGGAAAAGCTTGCGGCCGTGTTCATCTCGAGCGAGAGTTCGCGTCCGACGGCCTCGGCGAGGACATTGTCGGAGCGATAGATCATCTGCTGCAAGCGGTTTCGCAGCGGCGCGGATTCGACGGATGCGATCTGATCGGCCCCGTCGGCCGCCTTGCCGGTCGTCACCGCTGCCGGGTCGACGCCCAACCCAGCGGCCAGTGCGCGGCCCGCGTCCAGTGCCGGGGTGGTGCTACGCGGCGACTCGTCGACGAGTGGGTCCGATCTTCCGCCGTCGAGCATGATCGGTTCGATCGGCGTGATCGAACCGGCGGCGATGTCGGCGGGAAACCAGCCCTGAGCCATCGTGTCACCGGAGTAGATCGAGGTGTCGACGCCGATGCTGCGCACGACCGTTCCGCTGCGCCGAATCTGCTCCACCAGGTCGTCGATGCGTGCCGCGCCTGGATAGAACCCGTCGGTTCCGACCGGCAGCGCGGTGAGCGTGGGGTCGCCGCCCGCGATCAGCACGATGTTGCCCTCGCCGCTGCCCTGGACCACGCGGGTGGTGACGCGGTGATCCGCCGGGAGCCCGAGCATCGCCGCCGCAGCGGTGAGCACCTTGGTGGTCGAGGCAGGCGTCATCGGAGTGTCTGGGTTCTGGGACCAGAGCACCTGCCCGGTCTGCGCGTCGGCGACGGTTCCGGTGAACGTGCCGAGGGCGGGATCGTCGACCACTTGGGCCAGCGCAGCTGCCAGACCTGCCGCGTTCGGCATCGGTGCCGATTCCGGGAACGGGGTGATCGCAGGGTTGGGCAGCACCGTCTCGGGTGGGGGCTCGATTGCGGTCTCGGCTCCGTCGGACACCGACGGCAGCACCAGCGCGGCGGTCGTCACCGCGAGGATCACCACGAACAGAGCGCACAGCGTCAGGATCACGCGCTTCTTCCTGCGCCGTCGACCCGCTGTGGGGCCGAGGAAGTGCCGTGTCAGCCCCGCCACCGTTCCTCCGTAACTGCCGTGGTCGTACCCATGATCGTTCAGTCAACAGTATCCTCGGGTTCGGTAGCCTTGCGCCGCCACCATCGACACATTCGCAAAGACTCGAGCCGTTCCGGCTCGACGACGACAGTGAGGACTGCACGTGCCGTTCGACGTCACCATCGAGATCCCCAAGGGGCAGCGCAACAAGTACGAGGTAGACCACGTCACCGGACGTGTTCGCCTCGACCGCTACCTCTACACCGCGATGGCGTATCCAGCCGATTACGGCTTCATCGAGAACACGCTCGGCGAGGACGGCGACCCGCTCGACGCACTGGTTCTGCTGCCCGAGTCGGTGTTCCCCGGCGTCATCGTCGAAGCACGCCCCGTGGCGATGTTCAAGATGGTCGACGAGGCCGGCGGCGACGACAAGGTGCTGTGCGTTCCGGCAGGCGACACCCGCTGGGACCACATCCAGGATCTGAGCGACGTCTCGACGTTCGAGCTCGATGCGATCAAGCATTTCTTCGTCCATTACAAGGATCTCGAACCCAACAAGCACGTCACCGGGGCAGACTGGGTGGGGCGCGCAGAGGCGGAGGCCGAAATCGCTGCATCATTCAAGCGCTTGGCAGACAATCCGGGTCACTGATCGTTTCGGCATCACACACCTCGTCTCGGCCGAGCGCCGACGAAACATAGTTTGGGGAGACGTATGACCGACAGCACTTCCAACGGTGATCGGCGCAATCTCGATTCGCGACCGATCTCGGATCCGACGCAGTTTCCCGATCTGCCGGTGACGGTCGTCCTCGACCGGATCCCGGTGCCGATCCTCGCGGTCGATCCCACCGGTGCCATCGTGTTCGCGAACGAGGCCTTCGACGATCTGTTCGGTCTCGACCGCACCGAGCGGGAGGACTTCCACCTGCACGACATCTTTCCCGACCGGGCACCGGAGGGCGTCAATGTCGCAGACATGTTCCTCACGACGGTGGCCACACGCGCCGATTCCCTGTGGCGGATGACCGACAAGACCGGCGATATCGTGCAGGTGCGCGCCAGCAAGTCGATCCTGCGACGCACCGAGGACACCATCGTGCTCGTCGCGTTGGAAGACTTCACCGATCAGCTGTGGAACGACCCCAAGAGCGCCTTGCGCTGACGCACGGCACACGTTCTTCCCCGAACGACGAACGGTGTACGTCGGCGAATCATTCGCCGGCGTACACCGTTGCTCTGTTTCCGCCCGCGTGCTTGGACTCGTACATTGCCGTGTCTGCGTCGAGCAGCACGTTGTGGACCAGGTCGGCACCGTCACCGGACTCGGCGGCGGTGAACCATCGGCCGCCGTCCAGCAGGGCCACCCCGACACTGACGGTCACTGGCACGTCGTCGTCGGGGTCGTGAATCGACTCGAGAATCTCGTGGGCGATCCTGTGCGCAGCGGCATCGTCGACCGGTACCGCGATCGTGAACTCCTCACCGCCGGTACGCGCCACGCACGGCCGTCCGCCCGTGACCGCGTTGAGCCTGCGGGCCGTACGGCGCAGAACTCGGTCACCCACTGCATGGCCGTAGGTGTCGTTGACCCGTTTGAACTGGTCGAGATCGACCACCATCAGCGCGACCGAGCGTTCCTCGTCCAGCGAGTTCATCATGCGTTGGAGCCGCAATTCCAGGCCGCGTCTGTTGAGCAGTCCGGTCAGCGAGTCCGTGTTGGCGAGATCGAGCTGGCGCTGGATCACTGCCCGAAACGCGAGCACCGAGTTGACGACCAGCAGCGTGACAAGAGTCCTGGCGACGGTCGAGGCCAGATCGTGCGAGTCTTCGGCGAAGGCCAGTGCTGCCAGCACCACGACCACTGCGTTGACGAACAGCATGTGGAATTCGAGCACTCGCCGCCGAGAGAAGTAGACGATGTAGATCCCGATCACCGCGAACAGTGCCGCCACGTTCAGGGCCAGGTCGCGTCCGGCGAAGGTGAGCAGCATCGCCGCGACGCCAACGTCGGCGTACACCACGAACCATCCGGGCATGTGCGACGCGTCCGCCGAGCGAAGAAGCCACCACGCCCCCACCGGAATGGTCGAGATCAGCACTAGTGCGCAGGGGATTTTCGCTGCTGTGCCTCCGGGTCCGTCGGCGGAGAGCATCGCGATGACCCCGATCAGACCGAACGACGGAACCAAGGCGGCGATTCCCCGGGCGACGAAACGTTCGAGCCGCACCGAGCCCGATCGCGGCCCGTTCGCCAGACTGTGCGGCGGTCGATCGCGATCGAATGGCACCGCGTTCCCTCCGTCCGTCCGTCTGACTGTTCGAGCGAGCATGCGGACCTGTGCAGCGGCCGGTCGTCGAGCGTGTCAGGTAGCGCGATCGTTCATTTGCGCATCAGACGTTACCGGCGCGCCGCTCGGGCAGGTCCGGCCTGATCATTTCGTAATCGGTCAAGAAACGATCGAGCAACGCGACGAGCGATTCCCGGTCCTCCCGTGTCCACCCCTCGATCACCCGTCCGAGATTGTCGGTTCGTCGTTGCTGGATCGCCGCCGCCGCTTCCTGACCCGACGCAGTCACCGCGAGCACGAACGCTCGACCGTCAAGTTTGTCGGGCAGCCGCTCGACGTGCCCCCGTTCGACCAGCTGAGCCACCTGCCTGCTCACCGTCGACGGATCGGAATTCACCATGGCGGCGAGTTCACTGGACCGCATCGGTCCGTCGCGCAGGAGCCGGAACAAGCATACGTACGCAGCACCGTCGACACCGCCCGAAGACGAGATCGCAGCGATGTTGCGCTCACGCAGGCGTTGCAGGCGAACCAGCTGGGTGCCCAACTCCTCGGCGAACTCGACCACGTCAGTTACCGGTGAACTGCGCCGGTCGCTTCTCGAACACCGAGGTGATCGCCTCGGTGAGGTCGTGCGAGGCGAGGAAGGCGGCGTTCCAGGCCGCGACGTAGCGCAGCGAATCGTCGACGCTCGACGATCGGGAATGATCCAGCACGGTCTTGATGCCCTGCACCACCAGAGGCGGATTGGCAGCGATGGCGGCGGCGCATTCGCGAGCAGCGGCCAGGGCGGCGTCGTGGTCCTCGAACACGTCGTTGACCAGGCCGATCTTCTCGGCGCGCGCGGCATCGATGTCCTTGCCCGTCAGTGCGAGCTCACGCATGTGGCCATCGCCGATGATCGCAGGCAGTCGGGCCAACGAGCCCATGTCCGCGACGATCGCAACCCGCACCTCGCGCACGCTGAACTTCGCGTCGGCGCTCGCGTAGCGCACGTCCGCTGCGGTGATGAGGTCGACGCCACCGCCGATGCACCAGCCCTGAACCGCCGCGACGACGGGTTTGCGGCAGTCCGCAACCGCGTTGATGGCCTTCTGCATCGTCTTGATGGTGTCGTGGAACGACGTTCGGGGACCGGCCAGTGCCTTGTCTGCCATGAGCGGACCGAACGTGCCTGCCATCGCGGCGAGGTCGAGTCCGTAGGTGAAGTTCCTCCCCGAGCCCGCGAGCACGACTGCACGAACCTCGGGATCGGCGTCGAGCTGCGCGAACAGCTCGGGGCTTTCGCTCCAGAAGTCCGGGCCCATGGCATTGCCCTTGTTGGGTCCGAGCAGTGTCACTTGCGCGATGTGGTCCGCGATCTCCACGGAGAAGGCTTTCCAGGTTCGTTCCGTCATGCCTGCGAGCCTAGCGGCAGCCTCGCACACTCCAGCACCGCATGTTACGGCGCGTAACGTCTGCGCTAAGTCCCTGCTCAGCTCTGGTACATACGCCGAATCGGGCCCATCATCGACTCATGCTGATGCATCAGGGACTCGGCCTGGAGACGTTCAACGATCTGCCGCGCCGCAAGGCGGTGCATGCGCTGTACGAGTGCTGTTGCTCGGTGGCGTGGGCGTCCAGGGTGGCGGACGGCCGCAGGTATCGCTCTCGAGCAGACCTGTTCTCGGCAGCCGACGCCGAACTGACCGAACTCTCGGACGGCGATGTGGATTCGCTCGCAGCGACGCTGCCGGAGCCGAGCAAGGTGTGCGCGGCCATGGATTCCGACACTCGCGGGGCATTGGGAACCGCGGCCCGGGCATACGACGATCGGTTCGGCTACCCGTACGTGTCGAGTCGGTTGTTCGAGCCCCAGGGCTTCGAGCCGCGCGACATCCTGGTGGATCTGGGCCATCGACTCGACAACGACGACCAGACCGAGCGCAAGATCATGCGCGACGAGCTGGCGAAGATCAATCACATTCGATTGGATCGCCTGCTGGGGCCCGAGGGCGGTTGGCCGCGGTACTGACCGTCGGCCGCAATACTGACTCTCCGGCGACCCGGGATCAGCCGAACAGACCGACGACGCGACCGATCAGTCCACCGGCGATCAGGATGGCCAACAACACCACCACGCAGATGATGGCGATCGGCATCACGCGGCTGCGCTGCGGCGGTTCGTGGTTCGGCCCGCCGATTCCCGTTTCGGCGGGCGGGGTGTCTCCTGGCGTGACGCCGCCTCCCGCTTCGAGTCCTGCGGTGACGTCGGGATCCGGATTCTGAGCATTCATCTGCCCCGGTTACCCGGTGCGGTGTCGCTCAATCGAGATGTGCCCTAGCTATCGCTCCCGCGAACAGTTCGGACACCGCGTCGGCGATGACTCCCTCGTCGATCTCCTCCGGATCCACCGAATGTTCGACGGCCAATCCGGAGATCAATGCCGCCAAAGACGTGGCGAGGCGTCGGGCATCGAAGTTCTTGCCGACGCCCCACTGGTCCGCGCGCTCGGCGATGAGGCGTTCGAGTTCGCCGCGCAACGCGCGACGGTCGGTGCGGTAGCGCTCGGCGACGATGGGGTCGCGTCCGGCGAGGATGCCGAATTCGACGGTCAGCAGCGGCCAGCGTGGTTCGGCCACCACCCAGGACGCGATTTCTCCGCCGCCTGCTCCGGCCGCTGCACGCGAGTCCAGATCGGATACGTGGGCCAGCACGCGGGCGGCGAGGTCGAGGGAACGCCGGGCGAGCAGTTCGGCGAACAGCGCTTGCTTGGACTCGAAATTGGAGTAGACAGCCCCCTTGGTGAAGCCGGCCCGGTCTGCGATATCGGTGAGTTTGGCTGCGGCATAGCCACGTTCGGTGAATTCTTCGGCTGCCGCGGCGAGCAGTCGGTCCCGTACGTCGGTGCGTTGAGGTCGTCGCCGATCCTGTGTCGACCCCCACTTTTCTTGCTCGTCGGCATTCACGATACCTAGAGTATTGAATACCTCGGGTATCGACAAGATTCAGGAGTCACCCATGCGCAAGATGTCATTGCTCGCCGCCGCAGTGCTCGTACTTCAGCTCGGCTTCATCCTCAGCTACGTCTCGGCGTTCCATCAGCCGACTCCGCACGCGATCCCCATCGCGGTGGTGACCGAGGCCGGTCTCCCCGAGGGGCTGGACCAGCAGACCGCCGACCGTCTCGACGCCATCGACGGCACCCCGCTCGAGGCACGCACCGCGGCCGACACCGCGGAGGTCCGTTCACTGCTCCGCGATCGGGACATTCTCGGGGCGTACGTCATCGGCGCCAACGGAACGGACACCCTCATCACCGCGAGCGCGGCGGGCAGTTCCGTGGCCACCGCGCTGGAATCGATCTTCACCGAGGTCGACGCCGCGCAGGGTCGCCAGTTCGTGGTCCGCGACGAGATTCCGGTCGGCGTGCACGACAACCGAGGGCTGTCCGGCTTCTACCTCTCGGTCGGCTGGGTCGTCGGCGGGTACCTGCTGGCTGCCGCCTTCGGACTGCTCATCGGCGCTCCGACCTCCCGCCGCGAAACCTACGTCCAAGTCGGCATTCTCGCGGTGTACGCGGCCGCATCGGGTGCGCTCGGAGCCTTCCTCACCACCCATGTCCTGGAAACCTTTGCCGGCCACTGGTTTCCGCTCACCCTGCTGGGTTCCGCGGTGGTCTTCGCCACCGGGTTGTTCACCATGGGCCTGCGCGCACTGATCGGCGTTGCCGCGGTTCCCGCCGCGATCGTACTGTTCGTGATCCTCGGAAACCCCAGCGCAGGAGGTGCTTTCGGGGCAGACGTCCTACCGTCGCTCTATGCTTCGATCGGTCGGTGGATCACCCCGGGCATCGGCACCGAGGGCGTTCGCAGCATCGTGTACTTCTCCGGCACCGGGCTGGGGCAACCCGCACTCGGCCTGACGCTCTACATCGCGATCGGCGCACTGCTGATGGGCGCGGCCGCAGTGCGTCGCCGGTCCGTGCACAACCCGGTGAGCCGACGCGAAACCAGTAAAGTGTGATTCCATGACCTCCACTTTCCCTCTGCCATTGCCCGATCTCGCCGTCCGCACACTCGGAGGCGCAGTCGTGTGGGCGAACGACGAGACGTTCGCGGAGAAGGAGAATCTCGTCCGGCCGGGCAAAGCCGACTATTCGACGGCGACGTTCGGACACAAGGGTCAGATCTACGACGGGTGGGAGACGCGACGCCGACGCGAGGCCGGGTACGACGAGGCGATCGTGCGTCTCGGAGCGCCAGGGGTCGTCTCGGCTGTCGTCGTCGACACCGCGTGGTTCACCGGAAACTATCCGCCGGAGATCTCGATCGAGGCCGCCGAGGTCGACGGATTTCCATCACCGGAAGAGCTTCACACCCAGACCGAGTGGACCACCATCGTCCCGCGCAGCCCGGTCAACGGCGACAGCGAGAACAGGTTCGCTGTTGCCTCCGACGCGCGGTGGACGCACGTGAAGCTGTCGATCTATCCCGACGGCGGAGTGGCGCGGTTGCGGGTGCTGGGTCGCGGCAAGCCCGACCCCAAGTTCCTCGCTGCCGGTCCGGTCGACCTGGCTGCACTCGAGAACGGTGCGTACGTCTCGGCGTGCTCAAACATGTTCTACAGCTCACCCAACAACCTGCTCTTCCCCGGTCCCCCGCGGTCGATGGGTGAGGGCTGGGAGACCTCGCGTCGACGCAACGACGCGAACGACTGGGTTCAGGTGCAGCTCGCCGGTACCGGGCACATCTCTCTCGCCGAACTCGACACCACCTGCTTCCTCGGAAACGCGCCAGGTGCGGCATCGCTGCGGGGCCGGCTCGGCGACGGCGAATGGATCGAACTGTTGCCGCGAACGACGCTGCAGCCCGACACCCGGCATCGCTTCGTACTCACCCACGACACCCCGGTCTCCGAGGTGCGAATGGACATCTTTCCCGACGGCGGCATGGCGCGATTGAGACTGTTCGGTGATCTCGCGGGAGTGGAGCCTGCGGAATGACCAGATGGGCAAGCCTTCTGCGTAAACGGTCGCGGGGCAATAGGGTTGGACCATGTCCCGGCTACTTCATCCGAATGCAGCCCATGTGGCCGACACTCTGATTTCACGTGGTCATCACGGGGTGGTGGTGAACAGTCCGGAGGGCACACACACTGCCGCCGATGCCGCTGCGGCACTGGGCGTCGAGGTGGGCGCGATCGTGAAGTCGATGGTGTTTCTGCTGGGCGACGAGCCGGTGCTGCTACTGGTCTCCGGTGCCCACAACGTTCATCTCGAGCACACCGGTGAGCGTCTCGGCGGCACGTTGATGCGCGCGCCTCTCGACACGGCCAAGCATGCAACCGGGCAGCCGATCGGGGGGATCGCCCCGGTCGGCCACCCCACCAACCTGGACACGTTCGTCGACCAGGATCTGGCCGGATACGCCGAGGTGTGGGCGGCCGCCGGTCACACCAACACGATATTTCGGTCCACGTTCACCGAGTTGGTGCGGATCACCGCAGGTCTGGCGATCGACGTCACCTGACCGTCAGCTCAGGACGCGAGAGTCGGGGCGATCGGTGCGCCGAGGACCGCGTCGACGACGTCGATGTCGAGTCGGGTGCCGCGGGATTCGAGCAGCGGCAGTACTCCGTTGTTGATCAGACCCGACTGGCGAGCGACATCGCCGAGCACGGTCAACGTCACGCCGTCGGCCACATCGGCCGCAGTGACATCGGAGATCAAACTGGCCAATCCCGCCGGCGTTCCGACGTAGCGGATCGACGACGGGCTGGTCGGCGCATCCAGTGCGGAGAATTCCCGACGGGCCGTCCGGGCATCGGCCGCGATGTGGATCTCGAGGTCGAGAAACACTGCCGTGCTGTCGGCAGATTCGCCGCGGTCGACGGCCTCGGCCCGCACCCGGGCTCGATGTTGCTGGGATTCCCGCAGGTCGGAGGCCTGGATTCGGACTACGTCCGTCTCGGGAGCGGCGGTCAGTTCGGTCCAACCCGCAGTGAATTCGACGGCGACGCGGGTGAAGTTGTGCGACATGAGTGATGGTCCTGATTCTTCAGTCGGTGAACGCATTCGGTCGGAGCGGAGCCGAACTCGAACACGACCCGGACGCAGTGCGGCACAGATCCACGTATCTGTTGCACCAATGGCGGTTGCCCGTCCACACGACACTCACGGTCATGACGCCATGCTAACTGTCTGCGGGGGTGCACGGGGATCCAACCCACGCGGCGCTGTGCCCACCCACCCCGTCCACCCGTCCGGCCAGCTCGGGGAAGGGTCGCGGGTCGGGTACGGGGTTCCACCAGCCGGCGTCCTCCGCGTAGTGCCAGTTCGGTCCCGACTCGACCAGGGCGGCGAGGGCGTCGACGAGTCGATCCACATCGGCCGACGAGCTGCCGAGGCCGATACTGGCTCGAACCGCTCCGGCCGCGTGCCCCAGCCTGCTCAGCAGTGGGTGTGCGCAGAACTTTCCGTCGCGCACGCCGATTCCGTGTTCGGCGGACAGGTACGCAGCGACCTCACCGGGATCGCGTCCGGCGACGGTGAAGGTGACGATGCCGACACTGTCGGGTGAGTCGGCCCACACCTGGAGCTGCTCGACGCCGTCCAGTGCGGCCAGCCCGTCGCGCAAGCGGGACGATAGCTCGTGCTCGTGTTCCTGTAGTTCTGCGTCGTCGAACCCGGCGATGGCCTCGCAGGCCGCAGCGAGTGCGGCAACTCCGAGCACGTTGGGCGTGCCTGCCTCGTGCCGCTGCGGTGCCGGAGCCCAGTCGGTGTGTTCGATGCTCACGCTGCGCACCGCGCCGCCGCCGGCCAGGTGCGGCTCACCGAGGTCGAGCCAATCACGTTTTCCCACAAGCACTCCCGCGCCGAACGGGGCGTAGAGCTTGTGCCCGGAGAACGCGAGGTAGTCCACGCCGAGTGCGTCGATGTCGACCCGACGATGCGGCACCAGCTGAGCACCGTCCACCGCGATGCGCGCGCCGTGCCGATGTGCAAGAGCGGCGAGTTCCGCGATGGGCAGCACCTCACCGGTGACGTTAGATGCACCCGTGATCGCCAGCAGCGCAGCAGGTTTCGCGGCGAGTTCGGCGTCGAGACGCGCGATGGTCTCGGCCAGGGTCGACGCAGCCACCACCACTCGTCGATCACGCCACGGGAGCAGATTCGCGTGGTGTTCGATGTCGAGCACCACGGTCTCACCCGGCACGCATGCGGCCAGCAGGTTCAGCGAGTCGGTGGTGTTCCGCGTGAACACCACCACCGAGTCCTTCTGCGCACCAACGAAATCGGCGACGGTCACCCGAGCCTTCTCGTACGCCGCCGTGGAGACCCGTGAGGCGTAGCCGGCACCGCGATGCACACTCGAGTAGAACGGCAACAGCTCCGCGATCCGATCGGTCACCGCGCCCAGTGCCGGCGCGCTGGCGGCGTAATCGAAGTTTGCGTATGTGCATGTGCCGCCCTGCACCAGCGGTACCTGCAGATCCGTGCCCGAAACAGGGGCAAAAGGAGCACAGGGGCGGGAAAGTACAGATGTCATGACAGATCAAGCCCTCACGTTCGAGGGACCCGCAACCGAAGGATGTGGTGAACGAGTCCGCGCTTGCCGCGCCGGTTTTCCGGCGTCAGCCTGGTCGTCACCCGGAGCACCCCACCGCGGAGGAGGGTTGCCGACCAGCTAGCCGGGGCTTGATGCTGGTACTCGTGACCGTGGGGAAGACGATCGCAAACTCGCTGCGGTTTTGTCAAGCCGGGACTCACACGTAGGCAGCAGTAGGATTCCCGCGGTGGGAAGGCGCGCTCGTTCACCTGCTGGCAAACAGAACGTGAGATAACCAACGGCGCTGCTGTTCGTCAGCACCACAGAGTCATTTGCCAACGCAGAGTTACATGCAAAACGAATGAGAAGGACGCCCGGTTGTCTGTGCATCAAGAGAACGATCTGCCGGGTTCGAGCGCGGACATCGCACCTGCACCGGCGGCGTTTCTTCGCTCACCCCAGGCTCCACCCGCCCGGACGCTCATCGACGTTCTCCACGACACGGCCCATCGCTTTCCCGACGCCCCCGCCATCGACGACGGAACCGTGTCGGTCAGTTACTCGGAGTTGTTGGACGACATCGCCGAGGGCGCTCAGTGGCTCGCCAACGCCGGTGTCAGGCGCGGCGATCGCGTCGGCATCCGCATGCCGTCGGGGTCGTTCTCCCTCTATGTCGCGATCCTGTCGATTCTGAACGTCGGTGCCGCCTACGTTCCGGTCGATGCGGACGATCCGGAGGAGCGCGCCGAGTTGGTCTTCGGTGAGGCACAGGTGACGGCCATCGTCACTGCGGGCGGCATCGCCGCCGGTACTGCCCCGAAGCAGGACGTTCCTCAGCACGACCTTTCCGAACACAATGCCGGACCGCCCACCCCGCAGGACGATGCGTGGGTCATCTTCACCTCCGGTTCCACCGGCACACCCAAGGGCGTTGCGGTCAGTCATCGCAACGCGGCGGCGTTCGTCGACGCCGAGGCCCGCATGTTTCTGCAGAAGGACCCGCTCGGTCCGGGCGATCGGGTGCTGGCCGGACTGTCGGTCGCGTTCGACGCGTCGTGCGAGGAGATGTGGCTGGCGTGGCGGCACGGTGCGTGTCTGGTTCCCGCGCCCAGGTCGTTGGTGCGGTCCGGTTTCGATCTGGGCCCGTGGCTCGTCTCCCGCGACATCAGTGTCGTCTCGACGGTGCCCACGCTCGCGTCGCTGTGGCCCGCGGTGGCGCTGGAAGCGGTGCGGTTGCTCATCTTCGGCGGCGAGGCATGCCCGCCGGAGTTGGCCGAGCGCCTCGCCGTCGAAGGCCGCGAGGTCTGGAACACGTACGGCCCCACCGAGGCGACGGTCGTCGCGTGCGCGGCGATCATGGACGGCACGGGTCCGGTCCGGATCGGGCTCCCCCTCGACGGGTGGGACCTGGCTGTGGTCGACGCCTCCGGCACTCCGGTGCAGATCGGTGAAGTCGGCGAGTTGGTCATCGGCGGCGTCGGGCTCGCTCGGTATCTCGATCCGGCCAAGGACGCCGAGAAGTACGCGCCCATGCCGTCCCTCGGGTGGGACCGGGCGTACCGCAGCGGCGATCTGGTCAAGCTAGAGCTCGAAGGTCTGTTGTTCCAGGGTCGCGCCGACGATCAGGTCAAACTCGGCGGCCGACGCATCGAGCTCGGCGAAATAGACAATGCGCTGCAAGCACTTCCGGGCGTCGGCGGTGCGGCGGCCGCCATCCGCAAGACGGCCGCAGGTAACTCGGTGCTCGTCGGATATCTCGCCAGCACCAACCCCGATTTCGATCTCGAAGCCGCTCGCGAATTGCTCGCCGAGCAGTTGCCTGCAGCGCTGGTTCCGCGGCTCGCTCTGGTGGACGAGATGCCCACGCGCACCTCGGGCAAGGTCGACCGCAATGCGCTGCCCTGGCCCCTGCCCGGCATGGCGGGCGCGTCCTCGCTCGGCGGCACGGCGGGGTGGGTGGCCGAACTGTGGACCAACATCCTCGGCGCGCAGGTTTCCGACGAGAACGCCGATTTCTTCGCCAACGGCGGTGGCTCGCTCTCGGCTGCTCAGTTGGTGACGGCGTTGCGCGAGCGGTTCCCCGAGATCACCGTCGCGCAGCTCTACGACCACCCGCGACTGGGTTCGCTGGCACAGTATCTCGACGACCTCGAGCCTGTCGTCGAGGCCATTCCTCGTGAGGTCGCACCGACGTCGCGCACCGCGCAATGGGCGCAGATCGCGGCAACGGTTCCGTTGACCACCCTGACCGGATTGCAGTGGGTCACCTGGCTCGGGCTGCTGTTCAACGTCATGTCGTGGTTCGGCGACGTGCCCTGGGCTCCGACGCTGTCGTGGTGGTGGGTGCTCGTCGCATTCATCCTGTTCATCACTCCGGTCGGCCGCATGGCGATCTCGGTGATCGGATCTCGCATCCTGTTGGCGGGCTTGAAACCGGGCGCGTACAGGCGCGGCGGCAGCATGCACGTCAGGCTGTGGGCGGCAACGAGATTGACCGATGCCAGTGGTGCGTCGAACCTCTCGGGCGCACCGTGGATGGTCTACTACGCGCGCGCTCTCGGTGCCAAGATCGGCAAGGGTGTCGACCTGCACACGATGCCGCCGGTCACCGGCATGCTCGAACTGGGCGACGGCTGCTCCATCGAGCCCGAGGTGGATCTGTCCGGGCATTGGATCGACGGCGATCTCGTCTACATCGGCGGCGTCGAGATCGGTGCCGGCGCCACCGTCGGCGCCCGCTCGACGTTGTTGCCCGGAACCAAGGTCGGCAAGAATGCCGTCGTCACCGCGGGCTCCGCCGTCGTCGGTCGAGTGAAGGCCGGTCAGATGTGGTCCGGTTCGCCGGCCCAGAAGGTCGGCAAGGCCGATCACCCGTGGCCCGCGGAAACGCCGCCGCGCGCGACGAAGTGGGTGTTCGCGTACGGCGTCGCGTCTCTGTTCCTGTCCGGCATGGCACTGTTCTCGATCGGTGTCAGCCTGGTGCTGATGGGCTGGTGGATTCACACCGCGGACTCCGTGTTCGACGCCTTCGTACGTGGTCTGGTGATGTTGCCCGTCGCGACGTTGGTGTCGTTGGCGGTGTTCGCGGTGATCACCGTCGTCGCGGTGCGGTTGCTCAGCATCGGGCTGATCGGCGGCTACCACCCGGTGCGTAGCCGCATCGGCTGGCAGGTGTGGGCCACCGAGCGCCTGATGGACTCGGCGCGCACCTTCTTGTTCCCGCTCTACGCGTCACTGTTGACGCCGCATTGGCTGCGGTTGCTGGGCGCGAAGATCGGCAAGGACGTCGAGGCGTCGACGGTGCTGATGATTCCCAAGTTCACCACCGTCGCCGACGGCGCGTTCCTCGCCGACGACACCATGGTCGCCAGTTACGAACTCGGCGGCGGCTGGATGCATCTGGGCGACGCCAAGGTGGGCAAGCGGGCGTTTCTCGGTAACTCCGGCATGACCGGGCCCGGGCGAACCGTCCCGAAGAACGGCTTGGTCGCTGTGCTGTCCGCGACTCCGGACAAGGCGAAGTCCGGCTCGTCGTGGCTCGGCAGTCCGCCGGTGCGGCTGCGTCGTGCCGCCGGTAGTGCGGACTCGTCGCGCACGTTCGATCCGCCGCGGAAGCTGAAGGTCGCCCGTGCACTCGTCGAGACGTGTCGGTTGATTCCCGTCGTCGTGACGTTCGGTATCGGTCTGGCCGTGTTGTTCGGGCTGACCGCCGTCGCCGACGCCGTCGGGTACTGGTTGGCTGCGTTGGTCAGTGGTCTCGTGTTGCTCGTCGCCGGTTTCGTGGCTGCTGCGGTGTCGGCGTTGGCGAAGTGGTTGTGGGTGGGCCGGATCGGCAAGACCGATCATCCGCTGTGGAGTTCCTTCGTGTGGCGCAACGAGGTGGCAGACACGTTCGTCGAGACCGTTGCCGCGCCGTGGTTCGCGCGCGCCGCCGAGGGCACCGCAGTGCTGAACATGTGGCTGCGGTGGCTCGGTGCGGATATCGGCCGCGGGGTCTGGTGTGAGACGTACTGGCTTCCCGAGGCCGATCTGGTGACGTTGGCCGACGGTGCGACGGTCAACCGAGGGTGCGTTGTGCAGACGCACCTGTTCCATGATCGGATCATGTCCATGGACACGGTCGATCTCGGCAGAGGCGCAACCCTGGGACCACACTGTGTTGCTTTGCCTGCATCGGGTATAGGTGATGGTGCGACGGTGGGGCCTGCCTCCCTGGTGATGCGCGGCGATACGGTTCCCGCGCATACTCGTTGGCAGGGCAATCCGATCGCGCCGTGGGCCAAGGGTGATCCCTTTCCGCGTATTCGCGACGACCGAAACGAGGGGTGATCTTCAATGCCGGACAGGCTTGTGGCACCGGTGTTCGACGTCGACTCCAGTGACAATCCGATCGATACGTATCTTCCGCAGAACGGCAATCGCGGCTATCGCGTCTCGCGCTACGAACTCGACCTCGAGTACAAGGTCGAGAGCAACCGGTTGACGGGCAAGGCGAAGATCACCGCGGTCACCACAGCGACGGTGTCGAAGTTCGCGTTCGACCTCGGCCCGGCGATGAACGTGTCGAAGGTGTCGGTCAACGGTTCACGTTCGGTGAAGTTCAGCCACCAGCGCGGCAAGCTGAAGATCACGCCCGCCAAGCCCATCGCGTCGGGTGCGGCACTGGTGGTCACGGTGGCGTACGGCGGAACACCCAAGCCCATCAACGGTTTCTGGGGTGAGGTCGGCTGGGACGAGCTCACCGAGGGCTCGATCGTCGCGAGTCAACCGAACGGTGCCGCGTCGTGGTTCCCGTGCGACGACCATCCGGTGTCCAAGGCCAGCTACGGCATCACCATCACCACCGATTCGCCGTACTATGCGGTGGCCAACGGAACGTTGGTGCGCAAGCAGACTCGCGCCAGCCGCACCACGTGGGTGTACGAGCAGCCCGAACCGATGGCCAGCTACCTCGCGACCATCCAGATCGGTCCGTACGAGCATCGCATCGTCAGCCCGGGGCCGGTGCCGATGAAGGCCATCACTCCGCCGCGCCTGCGAGCGCAGTTCGATCACGACTTCGGCCGTCAGCCGCAGATGATGGATACATTCGTACGGCTCTACGGCCCTTACCCTTTCGCGTCGTACACCGTGGTGGTGACCGACGACGATCTCGAGATTCCGATCGAGGCGCAGGGGCTGTCGATCTTCGGTGCCAATCACTGTTCCGGTTCCCGGTACTACGAGCGTCTGGTGGCGCACGAGTTGGCGCACCAGTGGTTCGGCAATTCGCTGACCCTCGGCAAGTGGGCCGACATCTGGCTGCACGAGGGATTCGCCTGCTACTCCGAGTGGATCTGGGCCGAGAACTCCGGCGGCGCAACGGCTCACGACAAGGCCAAGCGCGCGCACACCATTCAGCGCGGTTTGGCCATGGACATGCAGCTCACCGACCCGGGGCCTGCTCGCATCTTCGACGACCGCGTCTACAAGCGCGGCGCACTGGCACTGCACGCACTACGACGCACCATCGGCGACGAGCGCTTCTTCGGACTGATCCAGGAGTGGACCTCCAAGTACCGCTACTCGACGGTCGCAACGTCGGACTTCACCGACCTCGCTTCCCGCTTCGGTTGCCCCCGAAGTCTCTGGGACGCATGGCTTGTGGACAAGCGACTGCCGTCGTTGCCGTAGATTCCCGGCTGCAAATCGGCTCCCCAGTTTCGGATATCAGCCTGCAATCGGAGGCCTGAATCCAAGTCTGGGGAGCCGATCTGCCGGTCAAACCCGCCGGCGCCGCTTCTGCGCGTAGCCGATGGTCAAGAAGCCCGCTGACATCGACGCGAAAAGATTGATCGGCGACGCGATCGCACGGCCGACACTCGCATCGAGTGCCACGACCTGAAACAGCACCCAGAACACGATGACGCCCAGCACAGCGAAAATCGGCCAGGGTCCGGAGTAGTTGTATTTCACGCTCGCTCCCGTCGTTCGAGGCTGACGCGGTCCACCGTACCTACCGACTACGCCTGCTCAGCGCTACGCGAGCGACACCGTCAACCCAGCAATCGCGTAGCCGTACAGCGCCGTCGTTGCCAGTGCTTGGCGCCAGAACCCTCTCGGGAACGACGCTGCCCAGCGTCCCTTGCCGTCCAGTTGCAGATCGCAGGGGAAGTCGCTGATGGCCATGGCAGACGACGGGTGCTTCGAGTGCGCGAGCACCACCCCGGTGGTGAACGGCAGTCCCCGAACGAACAGGTGACCGCGCGCGTCCCCGGCCCGGTAGCGCACTGCGGATTCGGTGACAACCCCTGTGTACCAACGCCGTTGGACGTTCCAACCGGTGGCGTGCGCGAGGCGAAGGTTGCGGTCGCCGCGCAGTGCGGTGTCCACGCTCTCGACGTCGGCGATCACTCCCCAGCGCAACATCGACATCCACCGCACGATCGTCCCGACGCGGAATGTCGATGCACCCAGCAGCACGATCGCGAACACATAGGGCACCAGAGCGGGATATCTCGACCAGCTTGCGGCCGGCACGATCACGGCGATCAGAAACCAGTACGCCTCATGTCGGTTCCATACGGTCGCACCCGCGAGCGCCACCGTCGGAGGTACCCGATGCGGCGGGACCGTGCGCGAGGACTGCAGCATGATGCCGCTGATCCTAGAGCCGAACCGGTCAGCGTGCACCCACGCACGGAGCGCTCTGTCCATTCAGAGAATGGCACGATGCCTGCGTACCATCCACTGATGTCGAAACGGTGGTGGGGACTTGTCATTGCAGCCGCGATCACCGTGGCTCTCGTGTCGCTCGCGTCGAATATCACGAGCGAAAGCCAGTTGTCTGCTCAGGCAAACACAGTGCTGGCCGTGCGCTCGACCCTCAGCAAGTTGGTGAATTCGGGTGCCGTGTGGGCCGGCCTGCCTATCCTGTCCGGCTGGCTGGTCCGCCGTCCACTGCACGCATTCGCGGCAGGGATCGTCGCGAGTCTGCTGGCGTTGGTGGTGCACTACGGTGTCGGGCAGCTGCTCGGGATGTTCGACGTGACCGTGTGGGCGGGGAACCGAATGTGGTTCGCTCTCGCCCTTGTCATGGGCGGCCCGTTGGGTCTGATCGGGGTCGCAGCACGAGGCGGCAGCGCGTCAGGTTTGATCGCGCGTCTGGTCGTCCCCGCCGGCGCCATGATCGAGCCGTTCTTTCGGGGCATGTTCAGCGTGCCGACGATACTGCCGTGGCCCGAGCGCGTCGCCAGTGTCGCCGCAGGCGTAGTCCTCGTCGCAGCGGGAATCGTGGGTGCCGCGGTGTTGATCCGCCAGCGGCGCAAGCAGTTCGGAGCGCAGCACAGATCCAACCTCCGTCCTACGGCAAGTGAGCAGACGTCTTCGATCGCACCACCAGTCCGCAGATTCCGGCCATCACCGCGCCGAACCCGAAGATGATCGGATAGGTCACCACGCCGGGCCAGGTCTCGGTGAGCGCCGACAGCACAGCGGGCACCGCGAAGCCGAGGTACGTCAGCGAGTAGAACACCGCAGTGAGGCCGGCGAGATCATCAGGGCCCGCAATGCGTTGCACCTCTTGCAAACCCGACACCAGCGCCATGCCGTACCCACATCCGAGCACCGCTGCGGCGATCAACGCCGCGGCAATGGTCAGCACTGACGCAGCCCATGCCGCGACAGCCATACCGACCACCAGCAGAGTCAGCGCAACCAGAGCCCCTCGCGCATTGGCGGGTGTGTCGATCCGCCGCCCGACGGCTTGAATCGCAAAGCCGGAGCCGAGAGCGATCACCGCCATCGCAGCAGAGAGGGCCACGGGGTAGCCGCCACCGGGCTCGTCGGCCAATGCGTCGGCCATCAGCGACGGCAGCACCGCGTAGGCGACGCTCGCCGCACCGAACACCCACGGAGCCAACGGCAGCACGACGAACAGGAACCGCCGATGGGATGCGGACGGGATCCTCAGGTCGTCGAGCAGGCGCTTGTTCTTCGATGCCACTGTGGTCGTACGTGTTTCGGGAACCGAGAGCATGCCGACACCGGCGACGATGCAGATGAGCACGTGCACGCTGTAGGCGAGGTGGGTCGGCCAGGGTGCCCACTGTGCGAGCACACCGGCAACTCCGGCGCCGAGGGCAAAGCCCGCGGTCAGGGACATCGCGGCGCGGCGCGCTCCGGCACCGGGCTTGGCAGTGGCATCGCGGCTGGAGAGTTCCTTGACCCAGCTACCGCCCACGGCCATGCCGATTCCGAGCGCGATTCCGCTGAGCACGCGGCCACCGAAGAGCAGGTACGCGTTGTCCGGTCCGAGCGCGATCAGGATGGACCCGGCCGCGGCAATTGCGGGGGCGGGCAACATGATCGGGCGTCGACCGAGCCGATCCGAGAGCGGCCCACAGACCAGCATCGCCGGAATGATGCCCAGGACGTAAGCGAACAGGAACGTATCGACCACCACGGCCGAGAAGCCATGATCGAGCCGATACATCACCAATAGTGGCGTGAACTCGTTACCGCCCCACGCCACGGCGAACATGCCCGACGCGACCAGCAGCCAGCGTCGTGCAGTCAGCTCGATATCTCGATCGTTCGTGATCGTTTCACTCATCGCGATCCCCCTCTGTCCGGTCGTAGGCCGTGCACCCCGAGCATGTGTTGTTCGACGGCCCGCTCGAATCCGTCTGCGTCGCCCGCCTCGATCAGGTCGGTGAGTCGGCGATGGTCGTCGACGATGCGCGAGATCTGACCCGGATCACGCGTCACCGAGGCTGCCGTCATCCGCCGCTGACGCTCGCGAAGTCCGTCGTAGAACGCGTCGAGCAACGGGTTGCCGCCGGCACGGACGACGGTGCGATGGAAGTCGGCGTCGACAGCGCTGAATTGTGCGGCGGTACCGTCCAGGGCCAGCTGTTCTTGTAGCTGCAAGTTCTCGCGCAGCGCGGCGACCACAGATTCGCGGGCTTTCGCGTCGTCGATGAATGCGCGGACACTGCCCGCCTCGACGAGTCGACGCGCGTCGACGACACTCTCGGCCTCACCCACCGCGATCGGCACCACCAGTGCCCCGCGCTTGGGGTACAGCCGCATCCACCCCTCTACTTGCAGACGCAGAAAAGCCTCGCGTACGGGTGTGCGACTGATCTCGAGCCGGGTCGCGATCTCACCCTCGCTGACAAGCTCACCGCCGGGAAGTTCTCCCGAAACGATGAGCTCCTTGACCGTCGCATACGCCGTATCGGCAGCAGACTTCGTCTCGGACACAACATAGATACTAGATGCACCTCAACTGCGCACCAAACCGTGCCGAGGAAAGGGGTCGGTCAGGGCACCCAGTGCCGTGCGGCGATGTCGTCGATGATCGGGTCACCGTCCTGCGCCGCGTCGAGTGCGTCGAGGTCGTCGCGCAGGGCGTTCAGGCGTGGGTCGTCCCCTTCCGCCTGTTCGGCGGCGGTGCCTCCGTCGTCGGCGAGTTGCGCGAGGAGTTTCGCGCGGACGCGATCCTTCAGTGTGTCGCTCATTCGTCGTCACCCTTCTTGAACACGCGGCGGGCCGTGGGGATGAGCGCGATGAGCACGCCCAGCAGCACGATGATCGAGAAAATTTCCAGCAGCACAGCTACTCCTAGTCGTGTCAGGTCGGGGCGATCGCGGTGCCCCACGGGGTGTTGCGCACCACGGTGAAGACGGTCAGGGCGACAACGAGCACCGCTGCACTGGGGCGACTCGGTCGAGGAAGTGCCGGCCGAGTTCCTGTCCAACGCGCCCGGAGCCACAACCCCCACAACCCGACGGCCACGACAACGCACACAACCGCAACGACATTGCTCGACGCGGCCGCGGCGACATCTCCGCGGGTGAGGTCGCCGAGAGCCCGGGTCGTACCGCATCCGGGGCACCACAGTCCGGTCAGAGCGTGGAGCGGGCAGGGGAGATACGTCGAGGTTCGTGGGTCACGGACGTGCAGCAGGACTGCCCCACCGACAGCGGCAGTGGCCACGCCGAGGGGTGCGGCGATGCTGCGTCCTCGCGTCGGTGCCGTCATGCCCCTGAGCTTAGGAGTTTCAGGGCTCGACGACGATAGATGCCGTCATGTCCGGATGCGGGGTGCAGTGGTAGGTGAAGGTGCCCGCGGTCTCGAAGGTGTGCGTGAACTGTCCGGTCTCCATCACTGCGCTCCGGAACGAGTTGTCGTCGGCCACGACGTTGTGGGCCATGCCGCGGTCGGCGAACACCCAGGTGACGGTCTCTCCCACCGAGATAGTCAGCGTTTTCGGCGAGTACATCCGATCGGCGACGGTCACCTGGTTCTCGGCGACGGGTTCGGCGGGTGCGGCCGGGGTGGTTGCGGTGGAGCAGGCAGTCAGGGTCGACGTGATCATCAGTGCCGCGAGGAGTCCGAATGCCTTCATGTCCCCGACGGTACCCAAAGGGCTCATTCCCGCCGGCCGAGGATGTATTCGGCCGTCAGTGCAATCGAGCGGTCGGTGTCCTGCGCCAGTCCGTGCAAAGCCTTCGATGCCGCCGACCCCGGGATGCTCGCCAGCGCCTGTGTCACTCGCAGTCGCGTCGGCACATCTCCTGGCCCGTCCATCAGCGCCGCCACGATCGAGTCAGCGGATCCCAGCGCGCCAAGGGCATCGGCGGCGTCCACATCGTTGGTGCCTTCGAAGACCATCTCGATCAGCGTCGGGACCGCATCGGCAACCCCGCGCGCACCGAGTTCCAGCGCAGCGACCCGCCGGACCTGATCGTCGTCGTGAGAGAGCGCCTCCCGCAGCACGTCGGCCGCGGCGGGATGTCGAATCTCCACGAGCGTGTCCACGGCGCGGCGTCGAACTTCGGGATCCGGTGAGTCCAGGCCTTCCCGGAGCGCTACGACGGCGTCGCCTCCGGTCCGAGCGAGGGCCCACCGAAGTGCGCCTGCCACATTGGGCGCAGGCTCGCGCAGCACCGCTTCGGCCAACGCGTCCGCCGGAATGGGCCGATCTCCTGCGGCAGACAGCGCCGCCGACTGGCGCTTCCCCGCACTGACCGACTCGAGATCACCGAGTAGCGCGACGGTGCCGAGTACATCCTCCCAGTCCTCGGGCCGCGGGTCGCCGATTCGACGCAACCGCGTGAGCAACTCGGTATCTCGCGCGATGCGTTCCTCGGCACGGGCGGCGAGCTCGTCGACGAGTCCGGAGGCCGCGAAACTCGGGTCGTCGAGCGCGCGACCGACGTCGTTCAGCGACAACCCGAGCGAACGAAGAGACTCGACGTGGAAGAGGCGTCGAACATCCTCCGGGGCGTACTCGCGGTAGCCGGTGCTGCTGCGCGAGGTCGGGCACACGAGCCCCAACCTGTCGTAGTGCCGGAGCATGCGCGCACTGACGCCCGACCGCTGCGCCACCTCACCGATCAACATTGTTCCATCTCACCCCGCCGTGTCGACTACGCCAAGGGCATCGACACGCTTGGCCTCGAACACTGCGAACCCCGCGTCCGGATCTCGGAGCAGCGCCTCGGTGGCCAGCGCGTGGGCGCGCACGGCAACGTCCTTGCTCGACGAGGCGTGCAGGAGCATCGGTTCGATCACCGATCCGAGCGCCACGAGCGCGCGGCTGAGGCTTCGCTGAACGTCGTGCCCACCTCGGCCGAGTTGAGTGGACAGCATCGTCGCCAATGCTGATTCACCTCCTGCCGGCACCAGGACCACCGCTGCCCGCCATGCGCTTCGTGCCACCTCGTCGTCGCAGTCGGCAATCAACGGCTCGGTGATGACCTGCCACGCCGCTTTATCTTTGACCTTGGACAACGTGTGCAGTGCCTGGCTTCGAGCGAGGACTCCTCCGGTGCGCACCTGATCGATCAGCCGCGGAACCGTCAGCGGCGAGGGAAGCCGAATCAACGCCCAGGTCAACATTTCCCGCACCTGAAAATCAGGTTCGACAGCGCACCGCTGCAACAGGGCGTCGAGATACCGCGGGTCCGGTGAAGTCCCGATGTCGAGTGCAGCCCGGAGACGGACCGACGGATTGCCGTGCTGGAGTGTTTGGTTCATGACGGTCAGCCAAGACCTTGTCACGGTGTGAAGGTCAAGCCCCACCCAGCACATCGGCCAGTGTTCGGTTCATCGTGTTCAGTGCCCGCACCGCGCCCCGCAGCGGGCCGGGCGCATTGGTCGAGGTGAGCATCACGTCCAACACCGTTGTCTCGGTGATCTTCTCGGGCGGATCGACGTGCTCCCCGGCGACAACTGCCTCCACCTGGCGTACGGTGTCGCGCACCAGGGCCGCGGCGTCGCGCAGAGCTCGGGCGGTCTCTGCCGAGGGTGCCGTGTCGGGGTCGGCGCGTGACGCCAGCACACCGGCTCGGGCCAGTGCGTGCGCTGATCGACTGCTGACGGCCAGCACACGCAGCAGTCGCTTCGCGCCGCGTCTGCTGCGGGTCGTGGGCCCGAGTACCAACGGCTTTCCGGACGTCAGAACGTCTTTCAGGGCATTGTCGAGTGTGCGCGTCGACGCCACCAGGTCGGTCGCACCTCCCGGCGCGAGAACCGATTCGACACTCGTGTCGATCAACGCGTCCAACTGTTCGAGGTAGGTGTCGACGTTGCCCACCAGTGTCTTTCGGGTGCTCGTCGAGAAGATGAAGTAGGCCGAGGCCATTCCGACGGCACCGCCGACAGCGGTCTCGACGATGCGAAGCTCGAGCACCTCGATACTGAACGTGCCCAACAGCCCGTAGAGCATCGCGAGCAGGATGGTCACGAAGAACGACAGCAGCGCATACGCGACCGTCACCAGGTAGAACGCGAAGAAGACGCAGACGACGATCAGCACCAGTTGCACGGGCTGGTTGCTGCCCACCAGTGCGGCGATCACCACGCCTGCGAGCACGCCCGCAATGGTTCCGAGGACGCGTTGGCCTGCCCGCGTGAGGATTTCGCCTCTCGTCGACGCCCCCGTGAACACCAGGAACGCCGTCAACACCGCCCAGTACCAGCGGTCGGGAGAGACGAGTTCACCCAGCACCGTTGCGGCACTGGTCGCGACGGCTACCTGGATCGCGGCCTTGGTGCTGGGGTTCAGTCCGCTCGGCGCGTCCTTCACCACGGGGTCGGACGGCTCGATATCGGGGTCCGCCGATGCCGAGACTGCATTGGTGGTGATGTGATGAATAGCGATGTGCGCCTGCGCGGCTCGCTGCGCGGAAACGGTCGCGATTCCGGCGGGGGTGGACGGGTCGGCCCGCTCAGCTGCTGCCGCCGCCAATCGGCGAGCCGCCCGCAACTGTTCCGAGGACGGTGTGTTCTGCAGACACGACCCGAGCGCGGTGGTCGCCTGCCCCAGGGCCGTCGGCCACGGTTTGGCGGGATCGAGAGCCCACAGCGAGCTGACGAGCTGCTCGGTCGCGATCTGGGCGTCGAACACTCGGAGCGAGAGATCGGCGCTGGTGACGCTGAGCAGCTGCCCGGCATCGTGTCGGTCGAGCCAGTCGTCGATCATCAACGCGGTGTTGCCGAGCCGATCGAGCCTGCGGCGCACCAGGTTCAGGTCGCGGCTCTCCCCTGCCGACGCCGCCTCGAGCACCGAGGCCGATACCGCCCGCATCTCGAACAGCAGCCGGCGCACCTCCACGACCGGCCGGTCCGGGAAGATGACGGCTCGCACGAACAGGGCGATGACCAAGCCGCCGAGGATGGCCGCGATCAACATCGGCAGCTGCCCCGGAGTCGCGCGCAGGAACAGTGCGAAGAAGTACGAAATGAACGACACCATCCCCAGCGCCGTGCCGCGAGGGCCGAATCTGCGCACCCACACCGCCGCGAACAGCACCGCGATGAATCCGACATCGGCCACCTTGCCGAGCTCGGAGAGCAACGCCGCCAACGTCACTGCCGCCGATGCAGGCAGCGCCATCAGCGCGGTGGTGACCAGCCGACCGCGCTGATCCCTGTCCTTCACCGCCGCCGACGCCTGCATCGCAACGACGGTTCCGAGCATCGCGACCGTCACCGGTTGGCCGATGGCGCGGGTGGTCAGCACCAGAGTCACCATCGCCAACAGCACCGTCAGCGTCGTCGCCGACGCACTGCGCAGCCGTACCTGCCCCGGATCCGAGGCGTCGAGGATTCGGGCGAGGCGCTTCATTCCCCGATTCTGCGCTACGGCTCAGCCTCGTGCCGCCCGGATCGCAGGGGCCGACGAATGCGGTAGCAACCGACTCATGTCCGACGGCGTGATCACCTCCACGATCGCCGATTCGTCCAACCGATACGGCTGCGTGGAGATGATGCCCGCGAGGTGTTTGCGCAGCCGCGACATCTCGGCCCGCACGGTGATCGCGCGGCCGTCGTCGCCGAAGAGATCCGCCGCCATCTGCGCGGCAGTCCGCCCCTGGCGATCGGTGGCGAGCAGGTACAGGATCTCGGCGTGCCGAGGCGTCGGCTCGTGGGTCCACTCCCCCACCTCGCTGCGCACTTCGATGCGAGGCTTCTGCGAATTGCGCAGGTCGATGCGAATTCTCGTCGATCCCACATCGGCGACGCCGGAATCCGTTGTGCTGGTCGGTCGGACGAGCCATCCGCCCGGCAGCGGCTCGAAGTCGCACACGCCGAGGGTCGGCAGCCAGAAGCGTCCCGTCGCCAGGTCCTCGGGCAGCAGGATGCGATTGCGCAGCGCCACCGATTCGACTGCCGCGACCCAGCCGTTCGCGTCGACGGCCAGGGCCGGGGATTGCAGTCGCGCGAGCATCGGTGCGGCCACCGAACGCAGTCGATCGAGTGTGCTCCGATGAATTTCGCGCAGTTGGGATTCGGCCAACCGTGCGACGGCGTCGACCAGCGCGATGGTGGTGGGATGTACTGTCTTGGCCGGTCCGCTGACGTCGATGGCTCCGAGTACTTGACCGGTTCGCGGATCACGAATGGGCGCTCCGGCGCAGGTCCACGAATGATGGCTGCGCACATAATGTTCGGCCGAGAAGATTTGCACCGCACGGCGTGAGACCAGGGCCGTTCCGATGGCGTTGGTGCCCACCGAATCCTCGGCCCAGTTGGCTCCTTCGACGAAACCCAGGCCGTCGGCCCGGTCCAGCACCGAGGTCGATCCGCTGCGCCACAGCACCCGGCCGTTACGGTCTGCGACGACAAGGATGTTGTCCCCGTCCTGCACCACCGATTCCAGGCCGCGAGCCAGATCGTCGAGGATGTCGAACAACCCCGATTCCCGACGGCTCAGCTCGAGGTCGGAGACATCCATCTGCGTTTCGGCGGGGTTCCCCAGCTCGGGGTCGATACCCAAGGTCTGCAGCCGTCGCCACGAATCGCCCACGACCTCCCGGGGGCGTGCGGGCGACTTGCCGCCGGTCATGGTCGCGTCGTACACGGCAGTGAGAATCTGCGCGTAGCGGCGCGGGTCTTCGCCGGCCGCCAGCGCAGGTTCGGGACCTGTCGACTGCGTCATCACAGTCAATTGTGCTCCAGCTCACAGATCGACATCAACGGGGGCTACCGATAGACCAGACCGCCGTCGATCAACGGTGCCTGGCCCGTCATGTAGTCCGAGTCGGGTCCGGCGAGATACGAGACGAACGCCGCCACGTCCTCGGGCGTCTGCGCACGACCGAGCGCGATGCCACCGACGAACTTGTCGTAGGTTTCACCCTCCGCGGCACCGGTCAACTCGGCGAACCGCTTGTCGATGGTCACCCACATGTCGGTGCCCACCACGCCGGGGCAGTACGCGTTGACGGTGATGCCGTCCGAGGCGAATTCCTTGGCAGCGGCCTGAGTCAGCGCTCGAACGGCGAATTTCGTTGCGCTGTAGACCCCGAGCATCGCGAACCCGTCGTGCCCGGCGATCGAGGACGCGTTGATGATCTTGCCCTTCGAGCCCTGCGCCTTGAATTTCGCTGCGGCAGCTTGGATTCCCCACAGCACACCGTCGACATTGACGGCCCAGATCTTCGCGACGTCCTCCGGCCGCACATCGTCGATCGGGGCGACCTGCGCGATGCCCGCGTTGTTGACGATGACATCGAAGCCACCGAGCGCCTCGTGGGTGTGTTCGACGGCGGCGAACACCTGGTCGCGATCGCTGACGTCGGCGACGAATGTCGTTGCCTTCGAGCCTGTTCGACGTACCTCGTCGGCCACGCCTGCAATCTTGTGCTCGTTCAGATCCGCCAGGGCGATATCGTGACCGTCGTTCGCCAACCGCAACGCGATGGCCCGGCCGATGCCCTGTCCCGCTCCGGTCACCAATACCGCGCTCATGAGACTGCTTCTGTCGAAGGATCGACCAGAACCTTCATCTTCGTGCCTGCGTGCAGCGCCTCGAACCCGTCGTCGATGACCCCGTCGAGCGCGATCTTGTCGACCCACCCCGTCGTGTCGTAGTGGCCCTGGCTCATCAGATCGATGACGGCCTCGTAGTCGGCGGCGGTGTAGCAGAGCGAGCCCTGGATTCGGGATTCGTTCATCACCAGCTTCTGCAGCGGTGTGGTCAGGGGCTTTTCGTAGATCGCGACGCTGACCAACGGCTTGCGCGCACCGATGCAGCCGAGCGCGGCCTCGACAGCAGGTTGCACGCCTGCCGCGTCGTAGATGGCGTCGGCACCCTTGCCGTCGGTGAGGTCGGCGATGTAGGCGGGGATGTCGAGAGCCGTCGGATCGAGAGTCTTCGCGCCGAGGGCTTCGATCGATGCGCGACGCGTCGGCGAAGGTTCGACGACGTAGACGTTGTCGAGTCCCTTGCCGCGCAGCGCGAACCACAGTCCGATGCCGATGGGGCCGGCCCCGAACACCATAGCGGTGTCCTCGAGCTTCGGATCCCCCAGTGTCGCAGCATGATAGGCGACCGACATCGGCTCGACGAGGGCTCCGAGTTCGAGGGAGACGTTGTCGGGCAAGGCGTGAATCATGTCGGTGGGCACCACGGTGTACTCGGCCATTCCGCCGTCGGACATCAGTCCGTGGAAGCCGATCTGAGCGCAGATGTTGTAGTTGCCCGCGCGGCACGGTCCACAGTGGCCGCAGCGGTACAACGGCTCGATGGCAACGCGGTCGCCGACCGCGATGCCGGTCACGCCTGCGCCGAGCTCGGTGACGGTTCCCGAGAACTCGTGCCCGAGTATCAGCGGCATCTCCTGACCGGTGAGCGGGTGCGGAGAGGTAGGAATGAAGATCGGGCCTGCGTAGTACTCGTGCAGGTCGGTTCCGCAGATTCCGTTGAACCCGATCTTGATCTTGACCTGGCCTTCACCGGGATGGGGCTCGGGAACGTCGGTGATCTCCACCTTGTTGGGTCCGTAGTACACAGCTGCGCGCATCGGTTTTCACTCCTGACTGGATTGGATATGCACACAGGTCTATGTGACCCGGAGCACAACCGCCAGGGTTGCAGCACGTTGCATCGCAGTCAGGCCACCGCGTCGACGGTGCCGCAAGGACATCAGGATTCCATGACGATCACCTGTGCACCGCCGCCGAGCAACGTCACCGCTGACAGACCGAACATCGCGTGAAAGGCGGTGCTGAAGTGCGATGGTGAGGCGAAGCCTGCCTCGATGGATGCCCGGGTCAAGTCATCGCCAGCGGCAACTGCGGCACCGACGTGAAGCATCCGCGCCCACAATCGATATCGGCGAAAGCTGGTTCCTGTCTCGGCAGCGAACACGTGCAGAAATCGTGACGTCGACAAGTTCACTGCAGCAGCCAGATCGGCGGCCGACCCAACGGCTCCGGGTTTTCCGCGCACCATCTCCATCGCGTCCAGAATTCGCTCGTCGATCTCCAACAGTTCCGGACCGCGTATGCATTCCGAGATCGCGACCGGGTCAGGTTCGGGCAACGACGCCAACTCCATCAGCGCAGATTCGGTGTCGAGGGTGAGCCCGAAGTCGCCGTGCCTCGTCACCGTGCGATCGAGTATCGCCTGCGCTCGAGAAGCTCCGGGATCGAAGTACGCGAACAACATTCGGTCTCCATGCGACTCGATTCGGTGGACTGTCCGCGGCGCGACGGCAGCACTGCGAACGCACCATTGTCCTGATGCTTTGTCGCGCAACGTGAACGGCGCGTCGACCCCGGCCGCGAAGCACAATACCGATCCGGAATGAAAGTCGAGCTGCAGCGACGGTCCGAGGTAGACGGCATGCCCGGCCCACAACCACAGTGTCGCTGAGGAACAGCACGTTTCTGGAAGCGCTCGAGCCGGCATGCCCGCCATGCTGTCACCACGCCCCGCGCAGGGGAAGGGCTTCCGACACAAAACTCGAAGAGGGGCTGCAGACTATGGATCTCCGCAACGAACTCGGTGAATCGACGACGATCACCGTGGACTCCGGACCTGTCCGCGTGTACGAGCAAGGTTCCGGTGCCACGCTCGTCTTCGTCCACGGGCTGTTCGCGAACGCAGCAGTGTGGCGCAAGGTCGTACCCGCACTCGCCGAAAACTATCGATGCATCACTGCGGATTGGCCGTTCGGTAGCCACAGGTTACCGATGAAGTCCGATGCCGATCTGACTGCGACCGGTCTCGCCGCAATCGTCGCCGAGGTTATCGAGGCCATGGATCTACGCGACGTCACCCTCATCGGCAACGACGGCGGCGGCATGCTCACCCAGCTGACGATCACCCGTCATCCCGAGCGCATCGCCCGCATCGTGCTGACCCCGTGCGATGCGTATGAGAATTTCCCGCCTCCGATGTTTGCGTACCTGTGCTGGATGGCCCGCGTTCCGGTGACCTTCGAGCTGGTCAGTGCTGCGATGCGGGTTCCTCTCCTGCGCCGACTGCTCGGGCGGTCACCGATCGGCTACGGCGGACTCAGCCATCACAAAATCGACGACGAGCTGCTGGACCATTACTTCACACCGGTGCTCGAGCGTGGAATTCGACGCGATGTTGTGCGGTTCTTGCGCTCGGTGGACCGGAGCTACACGCTCGACGCTGCCCCATCGTTTCCGGAAGTCGATCGACCTGTGCTTGTCGTGTGGGCCTCGGACGACAAGTTCTTCCCCCTCGAACACGGTGAACGCCTGGCACGGGACTTTCCCCACTCCCGATTCGTCCTGCTCGAGAACTCCCGCACCTGGGTTTCCGAGGACCGACCCGAAACATTGATATCGCTCATCGATGAATTCGTCCGTGAACCCGAAATCGGGTGCAACCGACCGCGGTGACGCTCGATGTCAAGCTGTCTGGAGTCGGTTGTCGTTGATTCCCACGCTCGATGCGGGCCGGGGTGT